>NZ_BONY01000051.1 GCF_016862955.1 Rhizocola hellebori
AGTCCCGGCCCGCCGCTGCGACCTGGACCACACGATCAGATACACCGATGGCGGCCGCACCTCCCACGACGACCTCGCGGCCCTGTGCGGCCGCCATCATCCGATGAAAGATGAGGGCGGCTGGCAACTGCACCAACCAAAACCAGGCCACTTCATCTGGCTCAGCCCACTCGGCCGTATCTACCACATCGGCCCCGAACCGCCATAGCCGCCATCGCCGTTGCCTCGTCGACTAGACGCCAAGGAACTCGACGTCATTACCGCGCCGCCGTCGTGCACCCCTGGAGCTTCGAGGTTCTCGAGCCTGGATGGCCGGCGTTGTCGGTGCGCCCTGGGCTTCGGGGTTCTCGAGGTGCGCGGGATGACCGGGCGCTGTCATGAATCATGGCTTCCGGGGTTCCCGGTGCGCTGCGAGATTGACCGCCGGGCGGTGGGTCCAAAGTGGAGAGCGGCCGCCGCTCGCGGGAGAGCGGCGGCCGCAGTGGGGGATCTCAGACGTGGATTGACCGGGTGGGGCCGGTTTCCCACGAGGTCCAGGCCGAGGTGACCGGGCCGCTGGTGACGCGGAAGCGCACCCGCTGGAACACCTCTTCATACATGTCGGTGAAGTCGTCGGTGTCGGACAGATTGGTGGTCACGGTCCGGGTGATGCTTCCCGCCCCGCCCAGGAAGCTGCTGTTCAGGACACTATCGCCGAGGTAGTCGTCGGCGGACAGGCCGCTGTCGGCCTCCCAGCGGTGCTGCTCGATTTCGATCTCGACACCGCTGACACAGGTCACGTCGATTTCCCAGGCGATCCGCTTGATGCCGCTGTCGCTGAAATCGCCGTTGTGGTACGGCTTGATCGGGGTGACGGTGCAGCCGTTGCTGGTGGTCGAGGCGTGGGCGGGGGCGACCAGGCCGAAGGTGGACGCCAGGGCGGCGGCGAGGACGAGGCCTGCTTTCTGCGAGCGTTTCATTGCTGCTCCTCAAGGTGAAGGGCGGCCCGGTTTGGGTCGCGCCATCACCATGCGGCCCGCCTCTTACGGCGGCATCATGGTCACGTCAGGGGACGCCGTCCGGCGGCGGCCAGCAGCGCGATCACAGCCACGCACAGCCCGGCCACCACCGGTACGGCCCACAGCAGCGGGCCAACCTCGCCGCCTTCGATGGACGAGGCGGCGAGGAACAAGAAGTACAGCGCGCTCAGTCCGCTGAACAGCTGGGCCAGCCGGCTGGCCAAACCGCGACCGGCCTTTAGCGAGAAAGCCAAAACCACGGCAATCAGCGCCAGCGCTCCGAAGAAGACGACGGCTTCGCCTGCCTCGTCGGGCCCGCCGAGGACGGCGGCGATGAGGACGAGCATTGTTGCCGCATACGCGAATAGCGCGAGCCGCGCGAAAACCAGTGGGCGTGGCGCGGGGGTGGCCGCAGGGGCCGGCGTGCGCAGCTGGCGAAGGGCGAGCAGGGTTCCGGGGATCGAAAGCAGCAGGGCGGCGGCGCCCATGGCGATGCTCAGCATTTCGGCAGGGGACATGGCCAGAAGTGTCCCATCGGGACGCACACTTGACTATGGGATGGTCCCGGCGGTGCACATCTATGAAATATCCTATAGGATAAACAAGACGCCCGGGCTGATCGCCGCGCCGGCTGCTGCCATGCATTTAGGCGCGGCGATCAGCCCTGGCTTTTGGTGAGCTGGAGGCGAATGCATGATTGTTGATGCGCATCACCATCTTTGGACCGCGGACTATCCGTGGCTCAGCGATGCGGCGCTGCAGGCCATCCGGCGTGACTACACCGTCTCAGATCTGCGCGCGCACCTTGGCGCGGCAGGCGTTCACCGCACCGTCCTGGTCGAAGCGGCCCTGTGCGAGGACGTGGAAACCACCCGCATGCTCGCGCTCGCGCAACAGACACCCGAGATCGCGGCCGTGGTCGGGTGGGCATCGCTGAGCGATCCGGCGCTGCCGGAAAAGCTTGCCGCGCACCGTGCGGGCCCGGGCGGGGGGCTGCTGGCCGGCATCCGCGACCAGGTGCAGAACTACGCGGCGGGCGACCTGGACCGGCCCGAGGTTCAGAAAGGCTTGCGGCACATAGCTTCCGCGGGTCTGGTCAACGAGCTTGTGGTGCGCTGCGACCAGCTGCCCGCGGTGGCCCGCGCCGCTCGCGCGCTGCCCGAGTCCAGTTTCGTCCTCGACCACCTGGGCAAGCCGCGGATAGCCGCGGGAAGCGAGGGACTGGACGAGTGGCGGGAACGTATCCAATTGGTAGCCGACTGCCCCAATGTCGTGGCAAAGCTTTCCGGCCTGGTGACCGAGGCCGACTGGAACACTTGGAGTGTCAAGGACCTGGCGCCCTTCGTCGAGACGGCCATGGAGCTGTTCGGCGAAGACCGGCTCATGTTCGGCTCCGACTGGCCGGTCTGCGAGCTTGCCGCCACCTATGAGGAAGTCGCCGAAATGTTCGAGACCCTCCTCGGCGGCCGGCCGGCCGGCGTTTTCGGCGGCACAGCAGTGCGTGTCTACCGGCTGGAGGCCGAATGAAAATCGTGGCAGTCGACACCTATGACATCCGCTTCCCGACCTCACTCGAGCTTGACGGCTCCGACGCGATGAACCCCGATCCCGACTACTCGGCCGCCTATGTGGTGCTGCGAACCGACAGCCCGGTGGAGGGGCACGGGTTCACCTTCACCATCGGGCGCGGCAACGAGCTGGCCCGGGCGGCCATCGACACGCTGGCCCCGTTCGTCATCGGACAGGGTGTGGACGACCTCGGCGGGTTCGCGCGGCGGCTCACCCACGACTCGCAGATCCGCTGGCTCGGCCCGGAAAAGGGGGTCATCCACCTGGCCGCGGCCGCCCTCATCAACGCGGCCTGGGACCTGCGCGGCAAGGCCGAGGGCAAGCCGGTGTGGCGGGTGCTCTCGGAGATGAGCCCGCAGGAACTCATCGATCTCGTGGACTGGCGCTACCTCACCGATGCGCTCACCCCGGCCGAGGCCTACGACCTGCTCAAGGCCGCCGAGCCGGGGCGGGCGGAACGCGCGGAAACCCTTGTCCGCCTTGGCTATCCGGCCTACACCACGTCGCCGGGGTGGCTGGGCTATGACGACGCGAAGGTGGCTCGCCTCGCGTCGGAAGCGGTCGATGCCGGGTACCAACAGATAAAGCTCAAAGTGGGCGCAGATCTCGACGACGATGTGCGCCGCCTGGCCCTGGCCCGCGCGACGGTAGGCCCTCAGATCCGGATAGCGGTCGACGCCAACCAGCGCTGGGACGTGGCCGAGGCGATCGCGTGGATGACGGCGCTGGCCCCCTACGACCCCTGGTGGATAGAGGAACCGACCAGCCCCGATGATGTGCTCGGCCATGCCGACATCCGCGCGGCCCTGGCCACCGCGGGCCCGGGCGGCGCACCGGTGCGGGTGGCGACGGGCGAGCATGTGGCCAACCGGGTCGTCTTCAAGCAGCTGCTGCGGGCGCAGGCGATCGATTTCGTTCAGCTCGACGCGTGCCGGGTCGGCGGGGTCAATGAGAACGTGGCGATCCTGTTGCTGGCGGCCAAGTTTGGCCGTCCGGTCTGCCCGCACGCCGGGGGAGTGGGGCTGTGCGAGCTGGTGCAGCATCTGTCCATGTTCGACTATGTGGCGGTCAGCGGGGACATGACCGATCGCGTGATCGAATATGTCGACCATCTGCACGAGCATTTCGTGGAGCCGGTGGTCATCCAAAATGGTTGCTATCGTGTGCCCCAAGCGCCGGGCTTCTCCGCGCAGATGCTGCCGGAGTCGCTTGCCCGTTACGAGTTCCCAGACGGCGAGGCGTGGCGACCCGGGCGCTGAACAGCGGTTTTATCCTATAGGATATATACATGGCACCGTTGACCCCGGGCTCCGCGCCTATACCGCGCCTGCGTCGATCCACCCTGGGCGATGACGTCTACGAGACGATCACCGCGTTGATCATGCAGCACACCCTCGCCCCGGGCGACCGCATCAACATAGACGCCCTTGCCCGTCAGCTTGAGGTTTCGGCCACCCCGGTTCGCGAGGCGCTCGCCCGCCTCGAATCGGATGGCCTGGTGCGCAAGCGGGCCCTCGCTGGATACACGGTCAGCCCGCTGCTGACGCGCGAGGAGTTCATGGACATGTTCGACATGCGGCTGGTACTGGAAGGTGCCGCCGCCCGATGGGCATCCTCGCGCGCCGAGGAAGCCACCCGGGACCGCATCGTCGGCGAGGCCGCCTCCACGGCCGCCCTGCGCGACGACGCCGACGGCTGGCAGGCGCACGCCGCTTTCACCAAGCTCGACGCCCAGTTCCACGACCTGATCGCCGCCGCGGCCGGCAACCCCCTGCTGCGCGACGGAATCGCTCGCCTGCACTCGCACCTGCACATCCACCGCCTCTACTTCCCCTTTGCCCAGACCGAGACCACGGGCGAAGAGCACCAGCGCATAGCCGCGGCCATCCGCGCGGGCAACCCGGAAGCGGCCGAGACGGCGATGCGCGACCACCTCACCGCCGCCCGCGAACGCCACCTGGCCGCCTTCGGCTAGCCGCGCGAAAGGATGTAACCAGTTATAGTGGTTTCATGGCGGGAGGGACGTGGCTGGTCGACAAGGCGGGGACGCGCTGGTTCTTCGAGTCGGGGGCGCTGTCGCTGGATTTCGGCTACACCGGCGACTACGGCTATGGCGTGGCCGCGTGGGAGCACCTGCATCAGCCCGGCGATCTCACCGAGTGGCTGACGGAGCGGTTCGGCGAGCTGTCGCGTCCGGTTACCCAGGCCGAGTTTGCTCGGGCGCTGGTGCTGCGAGCCGCTATCACCGGCATCGCCCGTGCGCTGGCCGGCGATGAACAGCCCAGCCCGCCGGACATCGATCTGATAAACGAGATTGGCTCCGGCGCCGACATCGCGCCGTTCCTGCCCGGTGGCATCCGGGAGAAGGGGCCGCCGAGCGTGGCCCGTGCCCTGTCCACGATCGCTCGGGACGCCGTTGCGGTGTTCAGCGCCGGGCCGGGCCGGGTAAGGCATTGCGATGCCGGCAACTGTGCGCTGATTTTCCTTGACACCTCTCGGCCCAACTCACGCCGCTGGTGCTCCATGCAGCGTTGTGGCAACCGCACCAAGGTTCGTGTTCACCGTTCCAAACACAAGGAGGTCTCCTGATGAGCACCGTCACCCACATCAATCCGCCAGAGTTGCACACCAATCCGGCCTTCTCCCAAGGCACCCTGGTCGAGGCTGGGCCGACCCTCTACATCGGAGGCCAGAACGGCGTTGACGCCGACGGCAACATTGTCGCCGGGGGCATCGCCGAGCAGACTACGCAAGCCATGAAGAACCTGCTCGCGGTTCTCGCCGCGGCCAAGGCCGGTCCTGAGCATGTGGCAAAGATGAATGTCTACCTGGTGGCCGGCGCTGACGTCAACGCGGGCTTTGCCGCGACCAGGCAGGTCTGGGGCGATCAGCCCACGGCCATCACGGTGATATCGGTGGCCAGCTTCGCCCGCCCCGGGATTCTGGTCGAGATCGACGCGATCGCCAGAATTCCGTGACACCGCTTCGATGCTGGGGGCGGGCCGCCGGAATGCCGGCGGCCCGCTTACGGGTTACGGGGTGTTGTCGATCAGGCTGGCGATCTCGTTGTAGATGAGGTGCGCCTTGGCGCCCTGGTTGCTCGGGCAGCCGCCGAGGTGGTGCAGGGCGAGCACGCGGTGGTTGGCCGACAGCACGGGCGAACCCGAGTTGCCGCCGGAGGTGTCGCACGAGTAGGACATGTTGTAGGTGTTGAAGTTCCCGCTGCGCACGGTGCAGTTGGCGCCGCCCTGGGTGTTGTCGTAAATGGACAGACGCTTGGCGGTGCCGTCGCCGTGGCCGGGAATGTAGATGCGCTCGCCGGTGGTGGCGGCCCGCGTCTCAAGGTAGAGGGTGCCAAAACCCTGAATGGCGGCGAAATTATTCACCGAATAGAGGGCGTAGTCGAGCATGCTCGAGCCACCGGCGCTCACCTGGATCAGCTGGGCGCCGCTCACCTTGGTGCCGGCGCCCGGGTTGTTGCCGCCGCACGTGGCGCACTGGAAGTTGAACTGCATCTCGCTGGCCGCGACGACGGCTTGGGTGGAGAAGCAGTGTTTGTTGGTGAGCATGCGGTTGGTGTCGCCCACCCGCCACGTCGTGCAGGAGCCACCGCCGCCGATGAGCAGCTTGGCCACGGCACGCGAACGCGCGTACTCGGTGGGGTGGCTGGTCTGGTAACAGACCACGTCGCGACGCGCGTCGGTGCTGCACACGCTGAGAATGCCCGGGTTGTGGGCAAGGATCTCGTCAGAGGTGTACCCGCGCCAGTACCCGTCGATGCGGACCTCGCCCTTGCCGCTGCGGGTCACCACCGCGGTGTCGCCATCGATGGAAAGTGCGGCAAAACCTTTACGGCCGTGGATCGTGTAGTCGGCGTCGCCGGCTTGCGGAACGCCGTGATAGGTGTGCACCTCGGTCTTCGCGGGATTGGAGACCGTGATGAACTCGTCGGGGCGCAGGTTGACGGCGCTGAAGTGCACCTTGATGTAGGTCGCGCCGGGCTCATGGATCACATGACCGGACGCTTGCGACTCGATGACGACATTGGCCGCCTTCTCCTCGCCGATCTGTGTCACCTGCGCTTGTTCCGGTTGCTGCGCGGCAGCCTGGCCCGGGTTGGCTAGGAATGTTGCGCCAGCCAGCGCCACCACGGTCAGTAGCTTCGCTGTTCGCATAAAGCGATCCTCCTCGATATAGATGGGTGCGGATAGTATCGAGGCCGAGGAGGCCGAACAGCAATGGGGCGAACATGGGGCTTTCCAGCGCGGGGGAGAAGACGGCCACCACGACGGCGAAGGCGAGCGCGGCGACAGCCGCCGGGCGATGCCGAAGCCGGCGGGCGAGCATCGCGAGCCAAAGCAGGTAACAGCCCAGGCCCACCAGGCCGAGCTCCACCATCAGGTGAAGCCAGAACGAGTCGACCGTCTTGCCGTGAAAGCCGAACAGGTCGAACCCGTTCGGGCCCAGCCGCGGGTGCCGGTGCCAGTCAGGGTCGGTTTGCAGGGCCACTATTCCGCCGAAGGTGCCCGCCCCGTAGCCGAGCACCGGGCGTCGCGCCAGCAGCCGGAAGCTTTGCTGCGCATAGAGAATCCGGATTTCGCGGTCCGGCCCGGGATGCCGGCACGGGCTGCCCACGACACCGTCCTGTCTGGGCTGGGGCGGGCCGCAGACGGGCAGGGCCGGGTCCGGCTCGGGTCGCTCGTGGGCGATGGGCAGACCCATCGCGTCCACCACACCCCACATGCGCCGCTGCACCTCCGTGCGCACGCCGTGGGACAAGACGATCGGGATCGCGGCCAGCGCCACCACCGCCAGGAACCCCGCGCACAGGTGCCGCAACGGCAGCCGCCTCATCGCCGCGATGATGACGCAGCCGGCCGCCACCCCGAACAGCGACTCACGCGATTGGCTCACCGCCAAGCCGGCGGCGAAAAGCGCGGCCAGCGCCCACCAACGCCGTTTGTCCGCCACCGCAAGCACCGCGAGCAGAGCCAGCCCGGCCAGGTGGCCCAGGTCGTTGGGATGGGCGAACAGGCCCTGGGCGCGATGGATTTGGGCCGTGCTCAGATCTGTCCAGCCGAGCGCGGTGTAGGCGGGTGGGCCGAGCGTCACCTGCACCACGCCGATGACGCAGTTGAGCGCTGCCCAACCGCCTGCTATCCACAGCACGGCGCGGATCCAGGTGGCCGAGGGGGCGAGGGCGCGGATGGCATAGAAGACGATGACGCTTCTGAGGTACACAAAAAATGCTTGCCCGATAACAAGAGGCGCCGCTGATCCGGCGACTCCGGACAGCACGATGACGACCGCAAGGGCGGCTAGCGCAAAGTCTGCGCCCGTGCGGAATTCCCGCCACCTGCGCTGCCTGGTGATCAGGGTGGCGGTGGCCGCCAGCAGGAGGAGATAGACTCCATTTTTGATGGTTTTGAGGGATTCGGTGTGGGTGAGCGCCTGGATCCAGGACTCGGTCAGCACCACCAGCAACAGCAAGACGAGGGTTACTGACAGCACGCGTCTGAGCACAGAATTGCGCATGCGAACCTCCCCCGTGTCGCTGTCGGTCTACATTGGAACCCATCCCCGCAACCGGTGTCGAAAGGTTCAGCCGTGCCAAAGTTGATCTTCCTCAATGGCCCGGGTGGGTGCGGCAAGTCGACGCTGGCCAAGCGCCATGCCGACGAGTTCGCGCCCGCGCTGAACCTCGACGTCGACCGGGTTCGTGACCTGATCGGAGGCTGGCGCGAAGACCCCTCCGCGGCCGGCCTGCTGGCTCGGGCGATCGCGCTGGCAGGGGCGCGCACCCACCTGGCCGCCGGCCACGACGTGATCGTCCCGCAGCTGGTGGCCCGGCCTCAGTTCCCCGACCAGCTGCAGGAGCTGGCCGGGGAGATGGGCGTGGGCTATTACGAGATCGTGTTGATGGACAGCAAGCCCAACGCCCTGCGCCGGTTCGCGGAACGCAACCGTCTCGTGCCCGGGCATCAGCCGGTGGACGAACAGGAGCTGGCAGCCATGTACGACCGGTTGCTCGCTTTCCTGGCTACGCGGCCCCATGCCCAGCTCATCGCCAGTGAGCACGGCCAGCCCGACGCCGCCTATCGCAGTTTGCTCGCGTTGCTGACGGCCCCGTTTACCAGATAACTGTGCGATTACCGGCTAACCTCCTCAAAGATGTCTATCTGGGACATGGATGCGAGGGGGCGCAGTGCAACAGACCGATGGGCAGGTTAAACGGGGGAACAGATGGGCTATACCGGTCGCGATCCTGGGGGCTGTGCTCGTGGTCGCGGCAGGGATCCTCTACTGGGTGGTGGTTCCCAACCGCAAGCAGATGCCGGCCGACACCAACACCACCCGGCAGCTGGAGGGGACGGCGCGGGTGCTGCTCAACCCGCAGGCGCTCGCCTCGGGCGACCTCGGCGGCGCGCTGCTGGCCAACCTGCCGGTGAAGGCGGACCGCACGGTCAAGGTGCTGGCCACCGATGGAAGCGCGGCGCAGGTCTCGGACACGCGGGTGCTGATGACCGCCAACGGCCAGACCGTCGGCAGCAGCGAGGTCACCTACGCCGTCGACCGCAAGTCGCTGGAGGCGGTGGCGAACCCGCCCTCAGGCTGGCAGGTCACGCCCCATGAAGGGCTGACCGTCAGCTGGCCCATCGGCGCGGGCAAGCAGGACTACACGGCATGGGTCAACGAGACCAAGTCGACAACACCGGTCAAGTTTGTGCGCGAGGAGGACAAGGCCGGAGTCTCGACCTACGTCTACGAGGCCGACGCCCCGGCCTCGCCGATCAAGGACGAGCAAACCCTTGCCACCCTGCCCAAGGCGCTGGGCGCGTCGGCCCTGGCGGCGCTGGCGGGCCGCCTCCCGCTGCCGGACGCCGTGAAATCCCAACTGGCGCAGGCGCTGCCGCTGCTCGGGGATCCGGTGCCGCTGACCTACAGCTACCAGGTGAAGTCCACCTATTGGGTGGAGCCCACGACCGGCCTGGTCGTCGACACCCAGCGCGAAGAGGTCCGCAAGGCCACCTTCGCCGGGGGCCAGCTGGCCGCCCCGGTCTACGACGTGGAAACCCATTTCAACGCGGCGAGCGTGGCCGCGGCGGCCAAGGATGCCAAGGACAAGAGCAGCAGCATCAACACCTTTTCCAAGACCCTGCCGCTGGTGCTGCTCATTCCGGGTCTGCTGCTGCTCGTGGTCGGCATCATCGGCATGCTCACCGGCCGCCGCCGCCCGGAGGCGACCGGGTGAGCGAGCGTTACCGAGGGCGGTAGGTCCAGTGCCAGGGTTCGGGGGTGTAGTCGTTGAAGAAGCCGTAGCGGGCGGCGTTGTTGCGCAGCCATCGCGAGGCGTCCGCCTCGCCCCGGACATCGAGGTCCACCGACAGGCCCCAGCCGTGGTTGCTCGCGCCCGGTGGGGCGGCCCGGTTTCCGTCGTGGTTGCGGTAGAGGTCGTAGTAGTAGCTCTGCTCGGCGTAGGTGCGGTAGCCGCTGTTGACCCGCAGATCGACGCCGTCCGCGCGGGCGGCCGCGTCCATGCGCCGGAAGTGCTGGGCGGCAACGGCTGTGAGCTTCTCGCCCTGGCCCACCGCGACCAGCTTGCTTTCGGGCAGACGCCCGTTGGGGTAGCGGCGCAAACCCGGCGGCACGATGTCGCCGTAGTTCATCTGCTTCGGCGCGGGTAGCGCGGGCACCCTCGGCTGGTCGTGGTGGCGCTGGCGGGGCGCGCCCGCCGCGGTGCGGAAGCCACCGGCGACAAGCGCCTCGAGCACGGCCGCCTCGGGCAGACCGCTTCGGCCGTGGAGGTTCTTCAGATACAGCACCATGTCCTCGAGGCCCAGCCGGTGGTTGTCGCCGTCGACGGCCGCGGCGAGGCGGCGGATGCGCTGGATGAGGTGGGCCTCCCAGTCGAGGTGGCGCATCACCAGCGGCAGCCCGGCCGGGCCGGTGACCGCGCCGAACAGGGCGTTGAGATAGGTGGCGTGGACGCCGGTCAGGCGCAGGTCACCCGCGACGTCCTGAACCTGGCGCAGGCTGTGCGCGACGCGGGTGCGGCTGGTGTCCATAAGGGACTCGAACTTGGCCAGTTCCTTGAGCGAGAAGACGATGCGCCCGCCGGAGGTGGCCGAGTGGTGTTTGCCGGACGGGCTGGGGCCGGGGCTGCTGCCGAGATGCTGGACCGCGGCCCGGGCGCGGGGCAGGAAGCGAACGTGGCGATGGTATTTGTAGGCCGCCCATGGCATGAAATTGTGGTCTTCGCTGTAAATCTCGAAGGCGTGCTTGGCATTCGTGCGCGGGTCGAGGTTGGCCTTGGCGTCGCGCTGCCGTCCCGTGCCCAGATCGGCATGCAGCGACCGGATCTGCCAAAGCCCGATGGAAGGCCCCCATTTGGAGTTCTGTATGTCCACATCGCCCGGCACGCCCGGCCTGCCGCCGGACTCGGCGATCGCGACGGCGACGGCGGTCACCAGCGCCTGGCCGCGGAACCCGGCCGCGTGAGCGTGTTCGGCGATGGCGACATCGCTGAGGGTTTTCATACCGGCGTCTCCAATTCAGCGATCGCGGTGCGCAGATCCTCGACACGGACAGCGCAGACGGCGACGGTGGGCGCGTTGTCGCCGTCCGGCGAGGTGATCAGACGCCAGAGCCCGGCGGCACCGCAGTCCAGCCACCACAGCTCGTCCAGCGCGAAGGTGTCGTCGTCGATGCGGTGGGCGGCCCGGATGACGACCTCGGTGCGCTGATTGTCCAATGCGGACAGAAAGACCGCCCGCTCGGCTACCCCATTGAGCAGATCCGCGGCCACCAGCGGCTCGCCGGCCTGGTGGTGCAGGCGGACGCGGTCGAAGACGAAGGCGGGCAAGGTGAAAGCCGTGTCGAGCGCGACGTCGGCCGCGGGCAGCAGGTCGGCCAGCTCCGGCCGGGACCCGCACGCGTTCAGCTGCCAGACATCGGGCTCGCGCTCGACGAGATGCACTCCGCCCTCGCCGCACCAGGCCGCGATTTCACGGCGGGTCCCACTGCCGGCGACCCGGCATTCGATTTCCAGGATTGTGGTCGCCTGGCGCAGCGGGGAGAAGATCTGGTCGACAGCGGCGGTGACCCGTAAGGCATTCGGGCCGCCGAGACTTACCGCGCCGCGTGCCAGCAGAACCCTTGCCGCCACCACGTCGGCGACCATCTCATCGCCGGCGTGCCAGGTGCTGTCGAGGCTGGGTGGCAGGGCGGTGCCGGAAAGCCTTGCCAGGAGCCGCAACTCGTCCGTGGCGTAGGCGGCGCTCATGCCGTGGCCTCATGCCGCGCAGCCGTGGCCGCCGCGTCCTCCAGACGCCGGGCGAGCAGGTCGAGCAGATCGCGCTGCTCGGCAATCTCGCTTTCGCGGCGCCGCACACTGCGCTCGAAGCGCTCCGACGCCGGGCCCTGCCAGACGCGGTGGGCTAAGGCTTGGCGCAGATCGTGGTGAACATCGGTGAGCCGCCTGACCTCGACGCGAAGCCGCTGCGCGCCGCGCTCGAACTCCTGGGATGTGCTCATCTGCCAAGTGTCGGATGTCACTGCCCCGCAACGGAATGGGAAGGGCTTCCGGTGAGGACGCTCGCCACCGCCTCGCGCAGCTGCCCGACCGGCCGAGCGTATAGCCGGCCGTCAAGGCCGTCGCCGTCGGGCTCGACACTGGCCAGCCAGGCCTGGCCCGACCTGCCCACGACCAGAGCCGCGGTCGCCATCTCCACCGAGATTTTGATGATTTTTGCTGCGTACGAGTAATCGCGAACCGCTGACACAAAAGGATTGTCGGCCGAGTCGAGCTCGGAGTAGCGCATCCGCAGTGGGCGGTCACCGGGCTTGGCGAGCGGGGGCGGATCGAGCTGGGCCAGCACCGCATCGAGCAGCGGGAGCCGGACCTCGCGAAGGTGGTGGACCCCGTCGGGATCGGCGCTGTGCACCACGATTGAGCCGTCACACTCGCAGACCGCGGCCATTGCGGAGGAGCCGGGCGTGCGCACCCGCACGATGACGGTGACCTGCGCGGCCAGCCGGCAATGCAGCAGCGGCTGGAAGACGGGCGCCACCGCCGGGCCGTGCGGGCCGTCCACCACAACTCCGCGTAGCGCCAGCGATCGGAGCAGGCGCGCGGCGACCAGACCCCGATGCTCTTCGGGCGCCGCGGCGACCAGGGTCGGCCCGGTGTCGGGAAATGGCGCGCCGCTGAGCCCGAAGGCGAGCGCGTCGAGCTCATCGGCGGTGGCGTGCAACGTGTTCACAGCAGGCCGCCGATGGCGCTGAGGGCATCGCCCGCCGCGTCGACGGCGTCGCCCGCGGCGTGCACGATCTCGTCGCCCTTCTCGAACACCACGTAGTCGATCGCGTCGGCGGTGAGCACCGCGGTGTCCAAAGTGGCCAGCACGCTCGCGTCGACGAGTTTGTCGGCGGCCGCGCCGGGCGGCCCCGCCACCAGAAGCACGTCGCTGGCCAGGTGGATGGAGGAGGAACCGGTCGAGGTGGCGTCGCGCGCGAACTCGAGCACGCCGCGTACCCCGTGATGCTGCTGGGTTTTCAGCGCCCGCACATCGACGACGAGCGCTGCCGCCGAAGCACCGGGCACGGCATAGGCCACCAGCCGGCGGGCTCGGCCTGCGCCCTTGCCGTTGCCGGCTATCCGCTCGGCCCAGCCGGGCTTGGAAACCTTTGGCCTGGGCGGGATTTTGAGCTTGTCGTGCACTTTGATCGTGTACCAGTTGACGACATAGCGCAGTTGCCACGATGCCCGATCGATGCGCTTGAACGTGGTGAGGTTGCGATAGTAGGAGCGGGCCATGCCCGGCAGTTTGGAGCCGGTGAGGTCCTCGCCGAACAGGTCCACCCCGATGCCGGTGATGCGGGTGCCGCGCCGGGCATGGGAGTCGCGCTGCCCGAGCTGACGGCGCAGCTCCCGCTCGTCGCGGGCGAAGTGGATGGCGGTGTTGAGTTTCTTGGTCGTCCAGGCCGCGGCATCTGTTGCCGCCAATGCGGTTACCACCCCGGCGAGCCACCGGGCATCGGCGCGCAGGCCCGCTGTGCCGGCGACCAGCTTGCCGGCCAGCGATTGGCAGATCTGCGCCACCTCGTCACCGGCATCGGGCAACCCGGCGCAGTCCCGGCCGGCGGCCCGCACACTGCCCGCCGCTTCGCTCAGCGCTCCCGCCGCGCTGTTCAGGGTCACCGCGATGCCGCGGATGTCGTCCAGGTCGAAGACGTAGCGCGCGACCGCGTTGTTCTCAAGCATGGCCCGCCCGCCATTCGTCATAGCGCTGCTGGAATTGGCGGCTCAGCCGGTCGAGCTCCTCGGCGGTCTGGCTGAGGCGGCGGGCCGTTTCGCGCAGACCCTCGCCCAGATCCTGGGTGCGGTCCTTGAACCGGGCCGCGGAGGGGCTCTGGAACTTGGCCAGGGCCACCGCGCGCCCGATGCGGCCTTCTGTCCCGGAGATGCGGATCGCCACCGATCGCAGCACCGCCGCGTTGGTCGACGCCGTCGTGGCGTATTCGGCGTACCGGCTGGCGTCAACGCCTGCACTGTCTCTGGCTAGCATTCTCACCACACTCTGCAGATGACGAAATCGAACTTGATGGGGTTGGCGTGGAAGTAATCCCACTCATAGGTTCCGGGCACCGCGAACACCCACGTGTTGAAGTTGTCCATGAACAGGGCGTGCAGATCCTTGGTCCCGCCCGGGGCGGCGGCGGGGTCGAAGCAGCGGAACGCCTCGCCCTCCATGACATAGCCGGCCTGCGCGGCCGGGTTGCCGGAATAGTAGTAGCCGCCGATCTCGCCGCAGCCGGAGGCGCAACGCGACCTATAGATGGGCGCGATCCCTGGCACGCCTTCGGTTGCGGGCAGGTAGACGGCGATCGGCGAGCTGGGCTGGGAGCTCCATCCGGCGGGCGGAACCTGGTTGCTGCCGGTCGCGGCGATGAAGTTGGCGCGTCTGGCCCCGGGCGCCTTCCACCGCTGCAGCTGCACCGGCCCGGTGGTCTCGTAGACGATGGTCACACCCGTGCCCGCGGGCACCACCGCCCCGCCGCCGATGCTCTGCGCGTGCACCACACCGAGCTGAAGCGTTGCCTCGTAATCGCTTTGGGCACATCCGAGGAAAGCCGCGGCCAGGGTGGCGCACGCCGTTCCCGGATCCATGCCCACCACCGCGGGCACGGTGGTGTTGGCGTTGCCGTAGAAGTCGACGACGACGTCGGCGTTGCGTGCCGCGCTGGCGTTGGCGGCCGGGGTCTGCGCGATGATCACGCCGGGCGGGTGCCCGGTTCCGGCGGCCGAGCCCAGATCACGCCGCACGCAACGGAAGGCGTGGGTGGGCGACTCGAGCTGGGCGCAACCCTGGTCGACCGCCGCCCCCACCACCGACGGCACGGCGACGTTGGCCGCGTAGGTGATGGTGACATCGGAGCCGGTGTTCACCTTGGCGCCGGGGACAGGCTGCTGCGCCGTGACCACAAAGGCCTGCGGGGCGGTGGGGGCCACCCCGGTCACGTTCTCCACACAGTTCAGCTGGGCGCGCCGGATGGTGGCACACGCGTCGGCGGCGGTCATGCCGACCAGATCGGCCGGAACCTCGGCCGGGCCGCGATAGAAGACCGTGATCCGGCTGTCGACGCTGACCCGTGAGCCCGGTGGCGGGTTGGTGGACAGCACCATCCCGGTGCGGCCGTCGCCGTCGGGTTGGGCAACCTGTTGGCAGCGCAGCGGTTTGAGCCGCTGACAGGCCTGTGCCCGGTCCTGGCCGATGACGTTGGGCACCACCATGGTCTCCGGCCTGGGTGGGGTGGGAGCGCCGGGCGCCTGGGTGGGAACCGCGGTGCGGGTGGCCGTCGGGGCGGGGGTGGCGGTGGGCCGAGGCGGGCCGCCGTCGACCGGGAACTCCGCCTTGCGGCCGTCCCGGTCGAAAGTGATGACGGTCTTGTCGTAGGGGTCGCTGACCCAGACCCGGTTGTCGCGGAGGAAGATCTCGAATTGGCGGGTTGTTCCCGGTACCGGTTCGGCCGCGCTCAGGGCGGGCTTGGCCAATCCGATCACGAC
This sequence comes from Rhizocola hellebori, assembly GCF_016862955.1. Taxonomy (GTDB): domain Bacteria; phylum Actinomycetota; class Actinomycetes; order Mycobacteriales; family Micromonosporaceae; genus Rhizocola; species Rhizocola hellebori. The sequence goes on from NZ_BONY01000051.1 coordinate 15,634, forward strand.
CACGTGATGGTAGATGTAGTCGGGAAGGTAGGCGCGGCCGGAGAAGACGATGGGCCGCCCGAAACGGGTGTGGTCGCCGCGGCGGTCTTGCAGGACAGTGCGCCGGATGTCGCCGTCGACCGTGCCGGCGACCACCAGCTCGCCGGTGCGCGGCACAAAGACCACGATGACCGGCTCGGTGGTGGGCGCGGCCACGATCGCGTTCTCGGCCGCCAGGTCGAGGCGGCGCAGCAGGCCGTCGCGGCCGTAGATCGAGGCTTGCCCGTTGCCCGGCCGGTAGAGCACCGGCTGGTTCGCGGCCAGGGTCAGCACCAGGCGCTCGCCTCGTCCCGCCACCGGCTGTCGGGAACGCACCCGGTCGCCATTGAGCTCGAAAAGTTCGCCGGTTTCGGGGGCGTAGGCCCATCCGGTGCCGGAGCTGTCCACCGCCAGCTGGTCGATCTTCGCCGGGAACTGGACCTCGACCCCGGGCCCGCTGGAACCGTCCAATTTGGAGGCGCTGCCGCGTTCGGCGTCGACGAGATAGCTGTTGTCGCCGCCGGTCTCCAGCTTGAGGCGGCCCACCGATTCGGGGCGTTTGTCGATCTGCTCCGGCTTCATGGTGTCGGTGGGCAGCTTGAACGCCTCACCGGTCTCGTTGTTGACCACATAGACCAGTCCCGGCCGGACCTGTACCACCTCGAGACGCTGGGTGCCGGTGGCTAGCTTGCGCGCGGCGTCGGCGTCGACCGAGGAGTCGGCGAAACCGGTGTCGCCGTTGACTCGTACCACCGCATGATCCTTCTGCAGGTAGGCGCTGCCGTCGCCCAGGATCGAGCCGGAGTGGTCGTAGCCGGAGGCGAAGCTGACCGCGGCGGCCGCCACCAACACCACGGCGGCGAGGGCGATCCGTGCGAATCTATGCGCTGAGAACCACGAGATGAACAACTCCCACACCTGATAGACATTAGGTCAGCGAAGACGCGAGTGTTCATGATGATCAATGGGAAGGGTTTGCCAACGAGATGACGGCGCAGGTACGGGTGACTGTTGCCGACACCGTCCTGGTCAGCGGCGGTGAGGCCGCGCTGACCTTCGGGCGGGCGCGCGACTGCGACATCTGCCTCGATCCGGAGGATGTCGGCATTTCGCGCCGGGCGGGGACAGTGGAGCTCGACAACGGAACCTGGTGGGTGCGCAACAGCTCGTCCACCCGTCCCCTGTCCATCGTGGACGATCTGGGGTTTCGCAGCGTGCTGGGGCCGGGAAGGCGCGCGGCCGTGGAGGCCGCGGTCAGGGTGCTTGTCGACGGCTCGCAGGGCAAGCCGCACAGCATCCTCATCGAGCCGGTGGGCCAGCTCGCCCGGACGGTCTCGCCGCTGCCGGAGCCGCCGGGGCTGCCGACCGCGGTGGGCGAGGAGGTGCTCATCAGCGAGGCGGACCGCCTCGCCATGGTCGCCCTGTTCGCCGGTTACATCGAAGATCCGCCTCGCTATGATCCGCATCCCAAGAGCTACGCCGCTGCCGCGGCTCGCCTGGGCTGGCCGCGTACCACCCTGGTCAAGCGGATCGAATATCTGCGCAGCCGGCTGGACGCGGCCGGGGTGCCGAACATGACCGGGTGGACCGCGCTGACCAACCTGGCCGAGTACGCCATCAGCCGCGGCCTGATCACCCGTGAGGACCTCAGCCTGCTTCAGCGATGATCAGCCGGTAGCCCACGTCGAGCGAGCCGGCGTCGCGCAACGCGCCGTGCCGCTCCTGCCAGCGGCCGCCGGCCAGATCGTCGGCGAGGCGCGCGGTCATCTCTTCGAGCCGAGCCGGGCTGAGCTTGGCCAGCGAGGAGATCGACGCGTGCACCGCCGGGTCCAGGTAGGCCTCGGGTCTGGCCCAGTAGGCGGCCAGGAACCCGTCGTGGCAGTCGGCCGGCACGTCGACGTTCATCACGTTCAGGAGGGCGCCCTGCCGGGTGAGCTCGGCCTGGATCGCGTCGAAGGCGGTGAGGTCGCGCTCCGCCTCGGCGATCTCGGGAAGGTAGTCGGCGATGAGCCAGAAGCGGGCCATCACCGCCTGATCCCAGGTGACGATCACCTGGCGGCGGGCGACCCGGCGCAGCTCGGCCAGCCCGCGCCCGGGATCGCGCCAGTGATGGATGGTGAGGATGGCCATGGCCGCGTCGCAGGCCTGGTCGGGCAACGGCAGGTGTTCGGCGAAGGCGCGAACGACCGCGGCGGAGCCGGGAGGACGCTGCCTGATCATCACCGGCGACGGCTCGACCGCGATCACCTTGCGCCCCAACGGTTCGTAGGAGCCGGTGCCCGCGCCCACGTTGACCACGGTGCGGGCGTCGCCCAAAGCGGACTCGATGAGCGCGGCGATGCGCGGGTCGGTGCGGCGGCGGTGCACGTAGCCCCGGCCGAACACGCCATAGGGATCATTCACTGCACAGGCATACCAAAGGTCCCCGGGCGCTGGGAAGGGCTTCCGATATCGCGTTGCGGCCCGCGTTCCTAGCCTGAGCCCATGACCCTTATCGGTGGTGAGATCACCCAGCTGCATTCCCTCAACGGCAGCTTCAACCGGCACAGCTCGACCGTCGACGGGCTCCTGCGCGAGCTTCGCGGCCAGATCGAAGGGACCTACTGGAAAGGCGGTGCGGCCGAACGCTTCCGCGCCGACTGGGCCAGCCTCTACGAGCCGGCCCTGACCAAACTGTCCGCGGCGCTTCAGGATGCCGCGATGCACGTGCGCAACCAGGCCGACCGTTTCGAGCAGGCCGGCGGCTGAGCCGCCGCGGGGAATCACAGCCATGGAATGGGAGCTGACGGCCGTCGACGGCACGGGCCGGCCGGCGGCCGTTATCGTCCGCGCCGGGCCGGCCGCCACCGTGGGCGATCTGCGCCGGGCCTTCGCCGAGGCGGGCTATGCCGCGCCGCTGCCGTCCCTTGCCGACACCGCGAAACTGGCGCAGGCCGGCCTGGTCACGGCCGCCAGGCTGAACCCGGCCGCGCCGCAAGCCGCGGCGACCGCCGGGCAATGGGAGCTCGCCGCGATCGGGGGATGCGGGGCGGGCGTCAAGATGCCGCTGGGCGGTTCGCTCGCGATCGGACGGTCGGCGCAGTGCGGGTTACGGCTGGCCGATCCGGAGGTCAGCAGGATTCATGCGCAGGTGAGGCTCGACGAGGCGGGAGTTCTGTTGCGGGACATGGGGTCGCGTAACGGGGTGGTCTGGGGCGGGGTGAGGCTGCGTGGGGAGGCGGCCCTGGCGGCGGAGGATGCCTTCGGAGTGGGCGAGACGGTGGTGGCGCTGCGGCGGGTGGATGCGGCCGACGCGCCGGTGGAGCCGGCCGCGCAGGGGGTGCTGCACTACAACCGGCCGCCACGAATGCAAGCGCCGCAACAGGTTCCGGAGTTCTCCGCGCCGGGCCGGCCGGAAAAGCCGCGCGGGGTGCGCATCCCGATGATCGCCGCCGCGCTGCCCCTGCTGCTCGGGGCCGTGGTGTGGTGGCTGTTCCCGAACGCGGGGTATTTCCTCATCTTCCTCGCCCTGTCGCCGGTGCTGCTGATCGCCAACGTGATCAGCGATCGGCGCAGTGGGCGCAAGGAGCATCGCGACGCGGTACGTGAATTCGAGGCACGCCACGGCGAGATCGCCGCGCAGCTGGCGTCGCTGGCACAGGCACAGGGCAGGGTAAGGCGGCGTGAGGAGCCCGATCCGGCCCTGGTCGAGCGGATAGCCACCGGGCCGACCCGGCGGCTGTTCGAAAGACGCCCGGACGACGCCGACTTCCTTCGGCTCAGGGTGGGCCTAGGATCCCAGCCGGTGACGGCCCGGCTGACCGGGCCGGGCGCGGCGGAGCTGGCTGTCCCCGAAATCGCTTACGCGCCAATCGTGGTGAGCCTCGCCGAGGCTGGCGTCGTCGGGCTGGCGGGCGAGCGCGACACGGTCGTGGCCGCCGCCCGCGCGGCAATCGCCCAGCTGGCCACCCTGCACGCGCCGCACGATCTCGGCATCGCCGTGGTCACCGGCCAGGACCGTGCGCACGACTGGGAATGGGCCGCGTGGCTGCCGCACACCTTGCCGCACACGGCCGACTTCGCGTGCCGCCGGCTGCTGGCCACCGACGGACACCAGGCGGCGGCGCGCTTCGGCGAGCTGGGCAAGCTGGTCGAGGAACGGCTGGCCGACCGCCGGTCCACCCTGCGCCAGTCAGGCCCGGCGGGCCGGCGGATGCTGGTGGTGGTGGACGGCGCCCGGCAGTCGCGGGCCCTGCCCGGCCTGGCCGAGCTGCTGACGCAGGGGCCCGAGGCGGGTGTCTACGCGCTTTGCCTGGACACGACCGAGCAGAACCTGCCCGACGAGTGCCGTGCCACGGTGGCTTTGTCTGGTACCCGGGCAAAAGTCACCAGAGCCGGGCAGGTGCCGCAGGAGGAGGTGCTGGTCGATCAGCTGAGCGCCGTGGACGCCGTCGCGATCGCGCGGGCCCTTGCGCCGCTTCGGGTGCTGGGCGGCCGGTTCGGCGCCGGGGCGGAGCTGCCCTCGACCGTGCGCTACCTGGAGCTGGCCGGGCTGGGGCCGGACCCGACGGCCGAAGACATCATCGACGGCTGGAGCGGCGAGCGGGGAGCGGTTGCGCTGCTGGGGGTCGGCCCGGCCGGAAAGGTCGAAGTGGATCTGCGCCGCGACGGCCCGCATGCGCTGATCGCCGGAACCACCGGCGCGGGAAAGTCGGAGCTGCTGCAAACCCTGGTGGTGTCGCTGGCCCTGGCCAATCCGCCCGACGCGCTGAACTTCGTGCTGGTGGACTACAAGGGCGGCAGCGCTTTCGCCGACTGCAGCACCCTGCCCCATTGCGTGGGCATGGTCACCGACCTCGACGGTCACCTGGTGCACCGCGCGCTGGCCTCGCTCGCGGCCGAGCTGCGCCGCCGGGAACGGCTGCTGGCCGCGGCGGAGGCCAAAGATATCGACGACTATCAAGCAAAGGGCGGAAGGCTGGCCCGGCTGGTCATCGTCATCGACGAGTTCGCCAGCCTGCTGGAGGAGGTGCCCGAGTTCGTCAGCGGTGTGGTCGGCATCGGCAACCGCGGCAGAAGCCTTGGCGTGCACGTGGTTCTGGCCACCCAGCGGCCGGGCGGGAAGGTCGGGGCCGACCTGCGCGCCAACCTCAACCTGCGGGTGTGTCTGCGGGTCAACAGCGCGGAGGAGAGCAACGACGTGATCGATGTGCCGCAGGCCGGCCGGTTGTCGCGGCACCGCCCCGGCCGCGGCTACCTGCGCTCCGGCCACGGCGACCTGACCGAAGTGCAGGCCGCGCGCATCGGCTGGCCCCGGCCGGCCGAGCGTGACGCCGACGAGGTGACGGTGATCCCGTGGCGCATAAGCGAACTGGGCCGCCAGCCGGCGACGGCGAGCCAGGCCGGGCACGACGGCGACACCGACCTGACCGTGGTGGCCGGGGTGGTCGCCGCAGCCGCCCGGACAGCGGGCTTCTCCACCCCGGTGAGCCCGTGGCTGCCCCCGCTGCCCGAGCAGCTCACCACCCGGGAGCTGGCGGCGGCCGGGGCGGGCTCCCGGGTCACCGTCCCGATTGGACTGTCCGACCAGCCCGCGCTGCAGGCGCAGCGGACGTTCCTGCTCGACCTGGCGCAGACCGGGCCGGTCGCGGTGGTGGGCATGGCGCGCAGCGGGCGTTCGACCGTGCTGCGCACCATCGCGGCCGGGCTGGCCGAGCGCAGCAGCCCGGCCGACGTGCACCTCTATGTGCTGGATCAGGGGAACCGGGCGCTGGCCGGGCTGGCCGGGCTGCCGCACTGCGGGGCTTACGCCGACGGCGAGGATGTCGAGCGTACCGAGCGGATCCTGGGCTACCTGACCGGCGAGGTGGAGCAGCGCGGCCGGCGCCTGGCCGACCAGAGCGCGACGCTGGAATCGTTGCCCTATCTCGTTTTGCTGCTCGACCGGTACGAGTCCTTCGCCAACCGGTTCGCCGAGGCCGACGGCGGCCGGCTGGTGGAGGCCCTCGACGCGCTGCTGCGCAGGGGACCCGCCGTAGGCGTGGTGGTGGTGCTCGCCACCGACCGCTCGGGTTTCGGCCACCGCCTGGGCGGCGCGGTCAGCTGCAGGCTGGTGCTGCGCCACTCCGACGTGGAAGACCTGGCGGCCTACGGCCTGAACCCGCGTGAGGCGCCCAAGAACATGCCGCCGGGCCGTGCGATCGTGCTGCCCGGCGCGGTGGAGGTGCAGGTGGCCATGGTCATCGAGGATCCGGCGGCCCGCCTGGCGCACCGCTGGGAGGGCATGGATGCGCACCTGCTGCCGCATCGGGTCGACCCGCTGCCGGCCGAGATCACCGAACCGGAGCTGGCCGTGCTGCGCGCCGGACCGCGCCCGGCCGAGGTAGGCGCATGCACCCTCGGCGTGAGCGGCGACCATCTCGGGCCGGTGGACCTGAACCTGACCGCGTGCTGCAATTCCTTCCTCATCGCCGGCCCGCCGATGTCGGGGCGCAGCACAGCTTTGCTGGCCATCGCCCGATCGCTGACCGGTTTCCGCAAGGCTGTGCTCTGCCCGCGCCCGTCACCGCTGCGCGAGCTCGACGACGCGCTCGTGCTGGACCCGGCCGATCTTTCGCATCCCCTGCCGCCGGGACCGCTGGCCGTGTTCGTCGATGACGCGGAGCTGATGGCCGAGGCGGGCGCGCTGGAGGAGTTCGTGCGCAAACTTCGCGACACCGCTTCGGTGGCGATCGCCGCCGGGACCACCGACGATCTGCAGCTGCAGCGCTACCGTGGCTGGCTGAACCTGATCCGGCGCAACCGATGCGGGCTGCTGCTCAACCCGGCGTCGCGGGTGGACGGTGAGCTTTTCGAGCTCGCCTTGCCGCGATCCACCGGCACCGGCGGCGGATGGCCGCCCGGGCGGGCCTTGCTGGTTTTGCGCGGGTCGGTTGCGGGAACGATGCAGGTCACCGCAGCGGCCGGATTGCCGGGGCGGGTCCAGTGGTAGACGTGGTATCGAGGGCGGGCTATGGTGCGGCCGTGACGAGTCCGGACGAGCTGGAAACGGCCGCGCCACTGAGGATGGGCCGTCCACTCGACACCGGTTACCTCATCGACGAGGTGGTGGGCGAGGGCTCGGCGGGCCGGGTGTGGCGCGGCAGGCGCGCCGCCGACGGGGTAGTCGTGGCGATCAAGGTGCTGCATCCCCAATATTCGGCCGACGAGGAGATCCTGTCCCGCTTCGTGCGCGAGCACGCGACGCTCAAGCTGCTCAGCCACCCCCATCTGGTACGGGTGCTCGATCTGGTCAGCACCGGGGACACCCGCGCCATCGTGATGGAGATGGTCGACGGGCAGAACCTGCGCCAGGCCGCGCAGACCGGCGCGATCAGCCGGGAGTGGGCCGCGGCGGTGCTGTCGCAGGTGGCCGACGCGCTGGCGCACATCCACACGGCCGGCATCGTGCACCGCGACGTGAAGCCGGAGAACATGCTGATCACCTGGCGAGGCGGGCAGCCCTGGGCGCAGCTGACCGACTTCGGCATCGCCCATATCACCGGCGGGCACACGCTGACCCGGGTGGGCGAAATCGTTGGCACCCCTTCCTATATCGCGCCCGAGATCGCGCTCGACCGTCCCTCCGGCCCGCCCGCGGACGTCTACGCGCTGGGGATCACCGCCTACGAGCTGCTCGCCGGGCACCGCCCGTTTTCGGCCGACCATCCGCTGGCGATGCTGCGCCAGCATGTGGAGGCACAGCCGGTGCGGCCCGCCGCGATCAGCGACGCCGCGTGGGAGACCATCTCCGGCTGCCTGGCCAAGGATCCGTCCGTGCGGCCCACCGCCGCGCAGCTGGCCGGCCGCTTCGCGCTGCTGACCGGATCCGTTGGGGCGCTTCCGTTATCGGCTCCACCGCCGCTGCCCGCGATGCCGGCCGTGATCCCGGAGTTCGTGGTGCTCGACACCGCGCCCGCTCTGACGAAGCCCGGCCCGACGAATCTCGCGCCGACGAATCCCGCGGCGACGAATCCCGGGCCGACGAATCCCGCGGCGACGAATCCCGCGGCGGCGGAGCCGGCGATCGATCTGCCGACGATCGGGGCCTCCCGGCCCGCGCCGCTGGCCCCGCCACCGCCGCCCAAACGGCGAAAGCGGTGGATCTGGTGGGTGGCGGCGGGCATCGCGGTCGTCATTGCCGGGTGGGGCGCCGGGCTGTGGGCCGGGCGCAGCGGCCCGCCGGTGACCACCCCCACGCCCACCCCGACGACGGCGGTGAAAGGCCAGCTGTGGTTCCTTCCGGTCTCCGCGACCAGCCCGGCGCTGGGCACCGTGCGGCTCGACTTCGCTGACGCCACCAAGCTTCCCGGCTTCGAAAGCTACGTCATCTATTTGGATTCCGGTCTCTACGCCCAGGTCCAACCCGGCCAGGCCCCGCCCTACTTCGTCAGCGGCCGCCATCCGGAGACCAAAAACTGTTACCAGGTAGCGGCTTTGGTCATTACCGACCAGCCCAAGCCGCCCGACGGGCCGGCGGTGTGCCTGGCCGCCGACGGAAAAGGAAAGGGCTCCCCATGACGACCGAGCGGATAGCGGACTCGGCCGCGTACTTCGCCGAGGTATTCGCCACGGTGCAGGCCAACATCGAGCGGGTGCTCAGCGGCAAGCGGGAAGTGGTGCGCACCGCCCTGACCTGTCTGTTCGCCGGGGGACACCTGCTCATCGAGGATGTGCCCGGGGTCGGCAAGACCACCCTGGCCAAGGCGATGGCCGCCTCCATCGACGCGAGCTGCCACCGGATCCAGTTCACGCCCGACCTGCTGCCCTCCGACATCACCGGCACCACCGTCTATGACCAGCGGGACAGCACCTTCGACTTCCGGGCCGGGCCGGTCTTCGCCCATCTCGTGATCGCCGATGAGATCAACCGGGCCTCGCCCAAGACGCAGTCGGCGTTGCTTGAGGTGATGCAGGAACGCCAGGTGACCGTGGACAGCCGCGGTTATCCCGTGCCGGAGCCGTTCCTGGTGGTCGCGACGCAGAACCCGGTCGATCTCGAGGGCACCTATCGGCTGCCCGAGGCGCAACTCGATCGCTTTTTGTTCCGCATCTCCATCGGGTACCCAGCCCTGCTCGACGAGAAGGAGATCCTCACCGGCCGCGCCGCGGCGGAGCCACCGGTGCTGAAAGCGGTCGCCTCGATCGACCAGGTGCGCTGGATGACCCAGTACACCGGCCGCGTGCACGTGGCCGACGCGGTGGCCGGATACATCGCCGAGGTGGTTCACGCCACCCGGGTGCAGCAGCGGCTGCGCCTGGGTGTCAGCCCGCGCGGCGGGTTGGCGTTGCTGCGGGCCGCGCAGGCGTGGGCGGCCGGACAGGGCCGCGCCTACGTGGTGCCCGATGATGTGAAGGCGGTGGCCGTGCCGGCGCTGGGGCATCGGCTCATCCTGCATCCCGACGCCGAGGTGCGCGGCGTCTCCGCCGCCGACGTGCTCACGGAGGTGCTGGCGGCGGTGGCGGTTCCGGTGCCGGCGCGCACACCATGAGGCTGACCGGATCCGGGTGGGCCGCCCTTGCCGGTGGCGTCATCTGCCTGGCCTTCGGCCTGCTCGCCGGGTATCCCGTCTTCACCGGGCTCGGGCTGGCCGGGGTGGCCGCGGTTGCTCTGGCGGTGGCCGCGGTCGCGCCGCGGCCACGGCTGCGGGCGAGCCGTGGGGTGGTGCCGATGCGGGTGACGGTGGGGCAGCAGACCAGTGGCCGACTGGTGATCACCAATACCGGAAGGCTGCCCGTGCTCGGCTTCGACGCCGTCGACAGCGTGGACGGCGCGCCGCTTCGGGTGGCCGTGCCGGGGCTGCGGCCTGGCGTGCCAAGGGAGCTGGCCTATCCGGTACCCACCGTCCAAAGAGGATTGATCCGGCTCGGGCCGGTGACGCTGGATCGGCGTGACCCGTTCGGGCTGGCCCGGCGAAGCGCGCCGCTGACCGAGGTGGCCTGGCTCTGGGTGCATCCGAAAGTGCATGCCACACACGCGTTGCCGGTCGGCCTGACCCTTGACTTCGATGGGCGGCTGGCCGAGCGCGCCGGGTCGACCGCCTTCTCCTCGCTGCGCGAGTACCGGCCCGGAGACGATCCGCGGGCGGTGCACTGGCGCTCGACCGCCCGTCTGGGCACGCTGGTGGTAAGGGAACGGGTGGACACCCGCGAGCCGACCGTGAACCTGGTGGTGGACAACCGTTCCAACGGGTTCACCGGCGAGTCGCTCGATGAGGGGGTCGAGTTCGCCGCTTCGGTCTGCCACGCCTTCCAGCGCGCGGGCAGGCCGGTGACACTGGGCGCGGTCGACGAGAACAGCGGGGCCGTCGCGCAGGCGGGCGGGCACGATCTGATGGATCGCCTTGCCGCCCTTCGGCTCTGCGGCGACACGCCTGCCTCGGCGGTGCTGACGCTGGTGGACCAGACCGGCAGCGGTGGTCTGCTGATCGTGGTCACCGGGGACACCCCGGAGGCGTTCGCCTCGGCCATCGCCACCCGCAAGCGCAGGTTCTCCGGCATGGTGGTGGCCCATTTCGGCTCGGGCCGCGAGGACGGGCTGCACCGCCGCTCCGGCGTCGTGGTGATCACCGCGTCGCGGGCGCAGGACGCCGCCGTGCTGTTCAGCCGGTTGAGCCGGGGCAGGCTGGAATGAGGGCGGTGCTGGCGGCGCTGCTCGGGCTGGCGCCGGTGGTCGCCTTCGCCCCGGCTTTCGGCGGCCTGGGCGACCCGCGATACCTGATGCCGACCGCGGGCGCGGTGGCGGTGACGGCCTTGGCGACGCTGCTGTTCTCGTTGGCGAAGGGGCTGGTTCCCGCGGCTCGAGCGCTGGCCGTGCTGGCCGCGCTTGGCCTATATATAGCAGTCGTGCTCGCCCCCGGCGCGGAGGCGCTCAGCGGGCCGCGGCGGCTGGTGACTTCGGCGCTGCCGCTGGACCCGGCCGGTCCCGAGCTGGCCGGTGTCGCCGCCTTCTGCGGCATCGCCACCATCTGCGCGGTGGAGGCGGCTCTGCTGCGGCGCGCGCCGCTGCTGGCGATGGTGGGGCCGCTGGCCTTCACCGCGGCCGGTTGCGCCCTGAGCGCCTCGGTGGCCTCGCCGCCGGTCTGGCTCGCCTTCGCGCTGGTGGCAGTGGCGGTTGGCTTGCTGCATCGGGGAAAGCACCTCTTCGTCGCCGCCGCCATGGGTTTGGCTGTGGTGGCCACGGTCGCGCTGACCCCCTGGGTGGCCGCCGCCGGCCGTGCCGCCCCGGTCGATGGGCGAAGCCTGTTCCAGCAACCTGTTCGGCCACTGGTCGGGATCAGCCCGCTGGCGCAGTTCGCTGCCATCCGCTCGGGCCGGCTCGCGTTGTCGCTGCGCATCGAGGCCGACGCCGCCTCGGGGCGGATGCGTTACCTGTCCATGGACCGGTTCGACGGCGAGTACTGGACGAGCGAGGCGCTGTACCGGCGGGCCGGGCACCGGCTGCCCGAGCCGCCGCCCGCCACCGAAGCCTGGACGGTCACCGAAACCATCACCGTCGACCGGCCCGGTCCGCTCGGCTGGCTGCCCGCTTCGGGCCGGCCGGTGGAGGTGTCCGTGACCGGCCTCGGCGTGGACGAAGGCACCGGTGAGCTGGTCGTGCCGCAGGACCGGCCGGTTCCCGCGCGGTACACGGTGCGCAGCCGGGTGCCGATCTGGGACCCCGAGCTGGTGGAGCTGGCCACCCCGGCCTCCCCGCCCCGGCAACGGGCCTTTCCCGTACCCGCCGATCTGGCGGCCAAGGCGACCCAGCTCGTGCGGGGCGAGTTCGGCCATCCGGCGCTCGCCGCGCTCGCCACCCACTTCGCGCAGGAGGGCGGCTACGGGCTGGACGATCCGGCGCAGTCGCGCTCCGGGCACGGCCTGCTGCACATCCGCCAGCTTCTGGAATCCAGGCGCGGCACCGCGGAGCAGTACGCGTCGGCGTTCGCCGTGCTGGCCCGCGCGCTCGGCTACGACACCCGGGTGGTGGTGGGGTTCGTGCCGCGCGAGGAGGGTTCGGCCTACCGTGTGGTGGGCCGCGACATCGACGCGTGGCCGGAGGTGCGCTTCGCCGGTCTGGGCTGGGTGCCCTACTACCCGACACCCGGCCAGCGCTCGGGTGCGGCGCAGCCGCCCAAAGCCCCAGTGGCGCAACCGGAACCCACGCCCAGCTTCAGCCGGTCGGCCATCGCGCCCCCGCTCCAGGACGCCTCCGCGAACGGGCCACGGGCCGAGGCGGAGAACCAGATCGCCGACGCGGCTAGGCTTTCCGCCGCCGTGCTGGCAGTGGTCGTCGTGGTGGTGGGGGCTGTTCCGCTGGCGAAGGTGAACAGGCGCCGCCGCCGTCGCCGGGGTGATCCGAACGCTCAGGTGCTCGGGGCGTGGCTGGACACGGTGGACCGGTTCGCCGAAGCCGGGCTGGCCCTGCCCGCCTCGGCCACCCCCGCCGAGATCGCCCAGTCGGCCGCGAACCGGTTCGCCAAGGACCTCGCGCATGACGCGCTGCGCCTGGCGGCTCTGCACGACGCCGCCGCCTACAGCCCGACCCGGCACGGCCCCACCAACGCCGCCACCGCCTGGCGGCACGCCGGGCACGTGCGCCGCCGGCTGCGCGACTCCCTCCGATTTGGACGACGATGGCGGGCCGCCCTGTCGCCCCGCCCGCTGTGGCGGAGACGTTGACCGTGCTCCACCAAGCGGACCGACGAGACCGTCGATTGGACGGGAATTACCCCGGGTCATTAGGACCCGCGCGGCGAAGGTGAGACTCTTCAAGGCATGTCGCAAGAGGAGATGGGCCGCAGAGCCCTGTTGGTCGGAGCCGGGTGCGCGGCCCTGGCCATGCTGGGAGCTTGCGGTTCGCGCGGTGAGGAGTCCCCACCTGGGCCGAAGCCGGGTGACGTGCTGGCCCCGACCTCCGGGGTGCCGGTCGGCGGGGGATTGCTCACCCAGACCGGGGTCCTTGTGCTGCAGCTCCACGAGGGTCAGTTCACCGCATACAGCGCCGTGTGCCCACATCAGAGTTACCTGGTCCGGCCACCTGATAGTGACGGCATCATGACCTGTACCGGCCATCAGTCGAAGTTCCGCGCGAGCGATGGGGTGCGTGTCGACGGCCCGGCTTTGGGCAACCTTGTCCCTGTTGCGGTCAAGGTGTCGGGCGCCGACGTGGTTCGCGCCTAGCAAAACGAAGGCGGGTCGGGCGTCTTCGAGCCTGACCCGCCGCACGCACCCGGGCTATCGCTTGGAGCTGCGGCCGAGCAACCAGATCACGCCCGCAACGGTGGCGCCGATGACCCACGGCTTGGGGTTCTTGCGAATGTTGTCCACCAGCGTCCGCACAGCGTCCTCCAGCTCCCGCTGATTGCTCGGCAGCTGGTCGGCCACGTCCCTGGCGACGTCTTTGGCCGCATCCACGGCCCGGTCCTTGGCCATCGCGGCCGTGGCCAGAATCTGGTCCTTGACCTGCGCGGCGTTCGCCGCCACGGCTTCGCCCGAGTCGGTCAGCTTTTCGCGAACCTGCTCCAGCTGAGCCGGCAAGCTGTTCGCCGCGTCCGAGGTCTTGCCCATGGGGTCCTCCCTAGAAATTTCACGTCAGCACGGCTGCTATACCCCGCAGCCCTAGCTTTGTGACATCTCCAGGTCAACGGGCAGATAGTCGCCGGGCATGCCCGGGTTTGCGGCGAAGTCGTAGCGCACGCCGCCTGGGCGCAGCCCGACCAGCGAGATGGAGCTGGTACCCCAGATGCCGCGCTCGCCGAAGTCGCGCCGCACCACCAGCGCCCGCGGGTCGGCCATGTCCAGCCCACCGCCGTCGACGAGGGGCAGCCATTGCCCCCAGGCCTGGGCCGCCGTCCCGCCGATCGGTTCGGGCCGCGCCGCGGCCTGTAGGAGCGGCCGGAAGTGGTGCAGCCGAGCCGATATTTCGTCCACCGCGCCCGCCGGTGCTTCGTCGATGGTGCCCTTGCCCTCTATCCCGCTGTTGACGACTATGTGCAAGCCAGAGCCGAGCCGGTGCTCGACCAGCTGATAACCGTCCCATGTGGACACTGTGACCGTCTCCAGGTCTGCGGAGACCAAATGGAAGGGGTCGTAGCGGGGCAGGTCCACCTCGTCCACCCGGCCGCCGGAAGCAGCCAGCAACGGCAGCTCGCCGCGGGAGAGCCGGGCGCCGGGGTCGGTGTGGCGGCCGAAAGCGTTGAGGATGGCCGCCACGCGCCGATGGCCGTCGTCGACCGCGAGCCAGGTGCCGCCGGCCAGGCGGTCCAAACCACCGATCAGCTCGGGGCAGCGCCGCCAATGCCGGGCCGGTGCCAGCCATGGGCGCTGGGAGAACTCGTCGCGTACCCCGGCGAGCAACACTGGCACGGCCGAGGCCGGCTGGACACTGATCACGACCGTGCACATGGCTCCAACCTAGCCGTAGCGCGGAAATGGCCCGCCTCCACCCGTCTTCGACCGCCCTGATTAGCCTCAATTGATGGAAGAAATTGTGGACAGCCCTTCGACCTGGGTGGCCGAGCACATCCGCAACTATGTGCGGACCGGTGGCGCCGAAGGCTCGCGCCTGTTCGACAACGACGTCCTGCTGATCACCACCCGTGGCCGGATCACCGGCAGGCTGCGCCGCACGCCGGTGATGTACGGCTGCGACGGGGACCAGTACATAGTGGTGGCCTCCTATCGGGGCATGCCCATGCACCCGTGCTGGTACCTCAACCTGGTCGCCAATCCCGAGGTCATCCTGCAGGTCGGGCCGCAGGTCTTCGCCGCCAAGGCGCGCATCGTCACCGAGGACGAGCGTGGGCCCAGGTGGACCATGATGGCGTCGCGGTTTCCCACCTTCGTCACCTACCAGGAGCAGACCACCCGCCGTTTCCCAGTTATCTCGTTGGAGCCCGCCATCGTGCGCAGGACCGGTTAAATGGGTGGGTGAAGGTAATCCTCGAGCCGTGGGCAGATCACCATCTCGACCTCCTCAAGCGCACCAACGCCCCAGCGATGAAGAAGCACCTCGGCGGTCCGGAGTCGGAGGAGAAGATTCTGGAGCGCCACGAGCGTTATCTGACCATGGCCAGCGGCCAGATGTTCGCGGTGCTCATCGTCCCCGAGCGGGAACAGGCCGGCAGCATCGGTTTCTGGGAGCGCACCTGGCAGGGCGAGACCGTCTACGAGACGGGCTGGGGGGTGCTGCCCGAGTTCCAGGGCCGGGGCGTGGCCAAGGCGGCGGTGGCCGAGGTGATCGACGAGGCCAGGCAGCACGGCAAGCACCGCTATCTGCACGCGTTCCCGCGGTCGGCAAATGTTGCCTCCAACGCGCTGTGCCGCGGCGCGGGCTTCCAGCTGGTGGGGGAGTGCGATTTCGAGTTCCCACCCGGCACCGTGATGACCAGCAACGACTGGCGTTTCGACCTCAGTTCACGGTGAGCTCGACCGTCCCGAACGGGCGCGGGCTGCTCTCGGCCATCCAGTGCAGCAGCGTCTTGCCCGTCGGGAACGCTTGTGGCACCGGCAGTTTCATCTCGTACCGGATCGCGCCGCGGGGGCCGATGGTGGGCGTGGTGCAGTTGAGCCGATGCGTGCTGTGGTAGAGACCGGCCAGCTCGTCGAGGTCGAAGCGCTGCTCGGGCGCGAGCACCTGGGTGTAGACAGGGCAAGGGTTCAGCGACACCGTCGCCTCGGTGACGTTGAGTAACTCGACCGAGTAGACCAGCTCGCCGCCCGCCTCCACCGACGACGGAGCTTCCAGCCTGGCCTCCAGCGCCCAGTACTGCCCCGCGGCGGAGGTGACCGGCTCCCACGCGCTCGCCTTGAGCGGGCAGCTCCCGGTCAGCCAGGCATTCTTGATGGTGAACCGGAAACCGTTGCTCAGCACCAGATCGGCCCCCTGATATCGGATGGGCTGGCCGCCGCAGCCGGCTGAGCCGATACTCAGGATGAACTTGGCGGGCTCGCCCGGCTCGATGGTGGCGTAGCCGTTGTCCCGCCCCGCGTTGGGCAGGTACTTCCCGGCCTGCGCGGCGGGACCGATCGGCTTGCCCATCCGGTCGACGCCCTGCGCCCTGGGATGACCGTCCAGAGTGCACGGCACCGGCCCCACATTGCGCACCAGCACGGCGAGCCCGAGGGTGTCAGCCCGCTCGGTGTCGACAATGGTGGATCCACCTTCGGGCCACAGCGACTCCAGGTCACGGGCTCGGCAGGGCGGGCCTTGCGGCCGCAGGTCGGGCTTGTTGCTGGGGGAGGCCGTGGGCCGGATGACGGGATGTTCGACAAAGGGCACGGGCGGAACATCCCGTGCGACCGAGGCGGCGAAGCCTCCACCTACGATGACTAGGGCCGCTCCGGCTATTACGGCTCCTAACCGGCGAACGCGGCTGCGCATGTCCTTGAGCCTAACCTTTACGCGAACGCGGGCCACCGTGTGGGTCGGCTCATACGGTCGCGTTCAAAGGCGTGGTGAGCTTCCTGCGCACCAGGTCAGCGTCGGGATGGTCCAGCGCATCAAGGATTTTCCAGGCCGCTTTCCACGAGTCGCGGGCGGCGGCCGGATCGCCTTGGGCCTGGCCGATGTCGCCGAGCCGGATCAGGGTGCTGGCCTCGTTGAACCGGTCGCCGAGGGAGCGGAACAGCCGCAGCGCCCGGTGGTATCCGTGGCCGGCCAGGTGCAGGTCGCCCAGACCGAGGTAGGCGTAGCCGACACTGTCCCAGGTGTCAGCCTCGCCGGAATGATCACCCAGCTGGTCGTGCAGCTCGAGCGCGGCGTGGCAGTGCTTGAGCGCCTGCTCGAAGTCGCCCAGCTGGGCATGGCACCAGCCGATCGAATTGAGCGCCAGGGCCTGCCCCACCAGGTGGCCTTCCTGCTCGTACCCAGAAAATGCCGTCGTGGCATGGTGAAGCGCCTCATGATGGCGTTGCTGCGCGCCGAAGACCACGTTGATGTTCAGGTGCGCGTAGGCCTGTCCCACCCGGTCGTCAAGAGCTCGATAGAGCCGCAGCGCGTTGGTGAGATGCTGATGCGCCTTGTCATACCGGCCCAGCCGGGCGTCCGCTCGGGCGAGGCTTCGGTGCAGGCGGGCCTGGGCCGACCGGTCGCCCAGGCGGACCGCCGCGCCCAGGGCGGCCGTGACCGTGTCCACCCAGTGCTGCCAATGCCCGCGGCGCTCCAGATAGTTCGCCAGGGTCCAGGACAGTTGCCAAGCATGCGTGTCGAAGCCGTGGCAAGAGGCGGCTTCGATGACGGCCAGCAGCACCGCGTGCTCGGCCGCGTACCACGAAAGAGCCCCTTGATGATCGGCAAGCTGTTCCGGTGACACCTGCGCCACCGGCGAGGCGGGCTGGATCGGGTCGCGGAAGGGATCCAGCAGCAGGTCGGCCCGATGCGATGTGTGCAGATAGTGGTCGAGCAGCCGGTGCAGG
Source organism: Rhizocola hellebori (assembly GCF_016862955.1). GTDB lineage: Bacteria > Actinomycetota > Actinomycetes > Mycobacteriales > Micromonosporaceae > Rhizocola > Rhizocola hellebori. Next base: position 33,067 of record NZ_BONY01000051.1, read on the forward strand.
GCGGTGTGGGCATCATCACGCCACTGCACCGCGGCGGCAAGCTCACGCGCGTAGGAACGCAGCAGGTCGTGGAAGCTGTAGCGGCCGGGCGGCTGCCTGCTGACCAGATGGGCCCGTTCCAGCTCATCCATCGTCTGTCGGGTGTGGACGGTGCTCCACCCGGCGAGGCTCGCCGCTGCGGCAAGGCAGATGTCCGGCCCCGGATGCACCCCCATCAACCTGAACAGCCGGGCCGCGTCGGGGCTGAGTGACTCGTACGACCAGGAGAAAACCGCACGGATGTCGGTGGCAAGGTCGTTGCCGGTGAAGGCGTCCAGGCTGCCCGGCGCCGTGCACAGGTCGGTGACCAGCGCCGCCAAGCCGAAGTCGGGTTGGGCCGCGGCCCGGGCGGCCACGATCGCCAGTGCCAGCGGCAGCCCCGCGCACAGCTCGATGAGCTTCGCCGCTGCCTGCGGCTCCGCCGTCATGCGCGCTTGGCCCAGCCGGCTGACCAGCAGCTGTCTGGCTTCGGTGGGGTTGAGCAAGCCGAGTGTCATCGCGTGCGCACCCTCGGTGGCGACCAGGCCGGTGAGCTGGTTGCGGCTCGTCACCAGCACCACCGAGCCGCGTGAGCCGGGCAGCAGCGGCCTGACCTGATCGGCGTCGCGGGCGTTGTCGAGAATCACCAGCACCCGCTTGTCTGCCAGCAGGCTGCGGAACAGGCCGGACTGGGCTTGCAGCCCGGCCGGCACGCGGTGGGGCTCGACGCCGAGCGCGTCAAGGAAGCCGCGCACCGCCTCTTCCGGCCGCATGGCGCTGCCGGCCGGATCGAAGCCGCGCAGGTTCACATAGAGCTCGCCGTCGGGGAACCGGCCCGACACCCGGTGCGCCCAGTGCACGGCCAATGTGGTCTTACCCACACCGGCAGTTCCGGCGATGGCTGTGATCACCACTGTCCGCTGTGCCGTGCCCGCGGCTGGCGCGGTGACGCCAGGCAGCAGATCGTCCAGCAGGTTGAGCTGGGCGGCCCGGCCGGTGAAGACCGGAACGTCCAGCGGCAGCTGGCGCGGCGGCGCCGCGGCCGCGACCCGCACCGCGGCGTGCACCGGCGCGGGAGTGCGCCGGTTGAGGATGGCCAGGTGAAGCTCGTCCAGCTCCCGGCCGGGCTCGAGGCCGAGCTGGTCGGCGAGGGTGTCGCGCAGGGTGACGAAGACCGCTAGCGCCCCGGCCACGTCGCCACCCTGGTAACGGGCCCGCATCAGCAGCGCGGCCAGCTTTTCCTGGATCGGGTTGGCCTGCACGACCTCGGTGAGCCGGGACATGATCGCGGCGTGCCCGCCGATGGCCAGCTCGGCCTGGGCCCACAGCTCCAATGCGGTCAGCCGCTGCTCGGCCAGGCGCGCACCCACCCGGTTGCGCAGGTGCTCGTCGGCGACGTCGCCCAGCAACGGGCCGTGCCACAGGTCGAGGGCATCGCCCAGGATCTGCGCCCTGGCCTGCGGGTCGGCGTGCTGCTGCGCGGCGCCCAGCGCGGCCAGGAAGCGGTGCACGTCAACGGTTTGCGGATCGACATCGGCCAGGTAGCCGGACCCTCGGGTCACCAGCCGCACCCCAAGGGGCGACAAACGCGACCGCAGCCGGGCCAGGTAGCTGTGCAATGTGGACCTTGCCGCGGCCGGCGCCGGGTCGCCCCAAAGCAGATCCATGAGCCGCTCGGTGGGCACGGCCTTGCCCGCTTCCAGCAGCAACAGCCCGAGCACACACCTCTCCTGGCGACGGCCGAGCTCCACCTGCTGCCCGTCGTGGCTGGCTCGAACCGCTCCGAGCAGAGCAAACTCGACCACGTTGACGTCCTTCCACGAGCGCCGGGGCCGGGTCGAGGCGAATGGTAGCGACGCGGCGAAAGGGGTGGCAAGAAAATTAGAGATGCCCAGCCACCGATGGCAAGAAATTGGCAAGGGCGATGCCCGACAATCTGCAAGCGACGACCGCCGGTGATACGGGGGTTGCCCATCCCATGGCGATGGGCAACGGCGGCCGTGCACCCGTGCCGCGGATCAGACGGGTCTGGTCTGCCGGGTGAGCGTGACAAAAGTGCCGTCACGCCAGGCGAATTCGGCCACGATCTCCAGGTCGGGGCAACAGCGGGGCGACTCGGGTTGCAGCCCGAGCGCCTTGACGACGACTGTCCGGTCCGGACGCACGGTCACCTGCATTTTGCGCGGATAGTCCGGGTCCTGTGCCATCAGGATGCCGAGCCTGGCCGGCGCGGCCGGATCTGAAGCGCCGTCGAAGACCTCGACCGTCTGCGGGTTCGACCCGGTTGGTGAGTCGCAGCTGTCAATGACCAGGGTGTCCGGGACCTGATCGCCGGTGAGCTCGCCCTTGACGACGCTATCGATCTTCATGCCGAAACCATGTGCCTCGCCGATCGGGCAATGCGCGAGAAAGGGCAGCCAGGCGACGTTGGCGAGCCGGTCCGACGGCGGCTCCTGCGAGCCGCACGCGCTGAACGTGGCCATCATGGCCGCCCCCAGCACGACAGTCCGCCCGAGAGCCATGCGGACACGTTAGTCCAAAAGGCTGCTGGAGCAAGGGGAGTTCGCCGCGCCGACTGGGGACATGGCCGGCGCGGCGAACTAAGCCGAGACCACCGCGGGCTCTGCGCAGTCCTTGGCGGTCTCGGCGGCTTTGGTGATGCGCGCTCATCGAGTACGTCCCGTGATATCCGTGAACATAGATCCCTAAACCTGGCCGGTTACCCCGGCGTCCTGGCGTGTACCGGCTCCACCATGCGGGTATCCCCCATGGGTGAAACAGGCATACGCGGATGAACTGCTGCTCACCCTGAAACGGGCGGGAAGCATCCTCAAGGCGACCGGCGTCCCCTTCGCCCTGGCCGGAAGCTTTGCCGCCTACGCCCACGGCGGCGCCTCCAGCGACCATGACGTCGATTTCCTTGTCCGGCACCAGGATCTGGAGACCATCGTCTCCGCCTTCACCGACGCGGGTTTCCGCATCGAGCACCCGCCGGAGGACTGGCTGGTCAAGGCTTACGACGGGGGCCAGCTCGTCGATCTCATCTACCGCCCGATCGAGATCCCCGTCAGCGACGAGACCCTGGAACAGGCGAGCATGATGAGCGTGGGGCCGCTGAGCCTGCCCGTGCTCTCGGCCACCCAGCTCATGGTGCACAAGCTGCTCACCTACGACCAGCACTACTGCGATTTCGCGCCGGGCCTGCAGATGGCGCGCTCGCTGCGGGAAAAGATCAATTGGGTGCAGGTGCGCCAGGACACCAAGAGTTCTCCTTACGCGGCAGCGTTTCTCGTCCTGGTCCATCATCTGGGCCTGGCACCCGAGACCGTTGGCACGGACGGCTGATTGTTGTTGCGGCACAATAAGTCCCGGGACCACCGGCCGGCTACGTGGCGGACCTGACCGGCGGCCCCGGGACGGTTTGGGGTGGCTACCCTCAGCCGAGGTATCCGGATTCGGTCATGCCGTTGCTGGCATTGGTGCGGCCAACGGCGGCCTTGGCCTTGTCCATGGGGCTACCGGGGGTGGCCTTCGCCTTCGCGATCCGCTCGTCGAGTTGGTGCTTCGCTCCGCGGAGTTCGTTGCCGACCTTGTCCATCGTCTGTTCGATGGTTTGATCGATCTGTGGTTGCCGGCGGCGATAGAACTCGGAGGCCACCCAGCCGGCGGCGACGCCGAGCGCAGCCGCACGTAGCACTGGCCAGGCCCGGGTGGGGGTGGGCCGGCCGGCAAGAACATCCCAGGCGCCCGATGCGCGCCGGACCGCTTCCGTGGAGCCGAGCGTCTCGACGAGCTCGTGCCACTTTTCGTTGGCGACGCCGTTGATGTCCTGAGTTCGCTTACCAAACATCCTGCTCTCCCTTCTCCTTGCTCGGACCTGGTGGTACCCCGACCCTTCCCAGCCAAAACGGCTTGTTTGACATTTCTGGCATTCGGGTAAAGGCGATCTGTGAAGGCCTCCCACGTTCTCGTGACGACGACCGAAGCCATGCCTGGGTACCGCATAGAAAGGGTTTTGGGGCCGGTCCTTGGTGTCGCAGCCCGAAGCCGAAGTCCTTACGTGGAAGGCCTCAAGTCGCTGACAGACGGCCACTCCACCGACGCCGAGCATCGGCGCGACCTGATGGCCGGGTGCCGGGTGGAAGCCATTCGGCACATGCTCAACCAGGCTTCGGGCGCGGGCGCCAACGCCGTGGTGGCGATGCGTTTCGACCACCGGGCCGTGACCGATGTGTGGAACGAGGTGTGCGCCTACGGCACCGCCGTATGGGTCGTCCCGCTGCGGCGTTCGGGTCAGATCGGCCCTGGGCGACCGGCCGCGACCGCGGACAGCGTACTTTAGTGTGCATGTTCAGCGTGGATCACGTGCCTGATGGCGGCCGCATCATTGTCAAGGTGGCAGGCGATATCGACCTTGCCACGGCCGACAAACTCGCCGAGTCGCTGGAGGAGGCGGTCGTGCGGGCCGCGGAGGTGAGGGTGGACCTGTCCGAGGTCACCTTCCTGGACTCCACCGGAATTCGCTCGCTGGTTCAGGCGTACCGCTCGTCGCAGGGTCGCGGCGGAGTGTTCTACGTTGTCGGCGCCCGGCAATGGGTGGCCAAGGTCCTCGACGTGACCGGGGTAGGTCCGCTGCTGGCGCCGCCGGCCGATGACAACCCGGCAACATGAAAATCCATGGGCCTGGCATATCCGCCATGATCCGTGGGAACAGGGCAGGTATGGATCTGGCAAAGGAAGGCTGATGTCCACCCTGCAGTCCCGGGTGGACATGCGCTTCCCGGTGGCGGTGGTGGTGCTGGCCGGAAGCCTCGACGCGCAGTCGACGGCCGCCGCCGACTCGATCCTGTGGGATTGCCTGGCGGAGATGCCCACCGCGATGATCATCGAATGCTCTGAACTTATCTATGACGTCGACGGGTGGCGCTGGCTCGGCGAGCTTCACCAGCGCGCCGGCGACTGGCCCGGTGCCGAGGTGGCGCTGGCCGGCGGCCGCAGCACCGCGCAGGAAAAGCTGCTGATCCCCAGCTTCGCCTCGGTCGACAGCGCGCTGGCCGCCCGCAGCGCCCTCATCCCGGGTGAACGTCGTCAGGCCGCGCTGCCGCCGCATCCGGACTCGTGCGCCCGCGCTCGCGAACTCGTGGCGCAAGCCTGTCAGGAGTGGGGGTTGCGCCGCCCCAAGCGCCTCGCCGAGCTATTGATCTCGGAGCTGGTCGGCAACGGCGTCACCCACGCGCGTACAGAGCTGATGGTGACCGTGCGGCTGCGGGACGGCTCGCTGGAGTTGAGCGTGCGCGACCTCAGCCCCCGGGTGCTGCCACCGCCCCAGGCCGATCCGAGGGGCTTCGGGCTGCAGCTGGTGGGGCAGCTGTCGGACAGCTGGGGTTGGGCCGCCGTGGGGCACGGAAAAGTTGTGTGGAGTCGGCTGGCCGCCATAGACTGACGGGAGACGGCGGTGAAGTCGCCCGCCGATCATGAGGGCACTCCAGCAGAGGGGTGCAGCTGCTGTCCATACACGTCCAGTCATGTCATCACGGCTAGGCCAAGTAATGGCGGTGAATGGAAAGTGGTTTCCGTTTCCATCGACACTTTGCATGAGGCAGATCTGCTTGCGGACGAAGCGCTGCAACGCTTGTGTGAAGCGAAGGCGGACGACCCGGAGCTGCCGCGGCTACGCACCGAAGCGATCGCCGCGTTCACCCCGATGGCGCGCCGCACCGCGCTGAAGTTTCAGCGCCGGGGCGAGGATCTCGAAGATCTGGTACAGGTCGCGCTGATCGGTTTGATTAAGTCCGTCGATCGCTACGAGCCGGAACGCGGCGTGCACTTTGTGCACTACGCCGTCCCGACAATGATCGGGGAGCTGAAGCGCCATTTCCGCGACAAGGCCTGGACAGTGCGGGTCAACCGCGGGTTGCAGGAGCTGCATCTGCGCATCATCAAAGCCATCCCCGACCTGAGCCAGCGGCTGCAGCGCACGCCGACGACGGCCGACCTCGCCGGATTCCTGGAGATCGACGAGGAAGATATACGTCAGGGAATGCGTTGCGCCGGCGCCTATTCGACCCGCTCGCTAAGCGATCTGGTGCCCGGAAGCAGCGATATCGAGCTCAGCGAGATGATGGGCGAACAAGACCGGGAGCTGGAGCTGGTGCCCGATCGGCTGGCGCTGCACGAGGTGGTGGCCAGGCTGCCCGAGCGTGAACAACAGATCCTTCGCCTTCGGTTCATGGACAACTTGACCCAGGCCGAGATCGCCACGATGATCGGCGTTTCGCAGATGCACGTGTCTCGGTTGCTGGCCAAGGCTTTCCAGGAGCTGCGGGAGATGCTGCTGACCGACTAGGACCTGGCGGCGGTCATTCGACTGTCCACCCATCCGGGACCTGGATCGCCTGCACCATCCGTTGTGTGGCGCTCAAACGCAGCCGCTGCCCGGCGACGGTGAGGCGGTCCAGGCTCAGCGAACCCCAGTGTGCGGGCAGATCCGGCGTCAGCCGGAGATGTTTGCGCGGCACGTCGGGGTGTAGTCCAAGGAAGCTGCGCACCAGCATGAAAGGCGCCGCGCTGGCCCAAGCCTGCGGCGAGCAGGAGGTCGGGTAGGGGATGGGCGCGCCGAAGCTGTCCGACTCGAAACCGCAGTAGAGCTCGGGAAGCCTTCCCTCGAAAGACATCGCGGCCCGGATCAGTCCGTCGGCGAGGCGATGGGCCAGGTCGACCGCACCGGGGATGTGGGCGTAACGCATCAGGCCGGCCACCCCGAGCGCGGTGTCGTGCGGCCACACCGAGCCGTTGTGGTAGCTCATCGGGTTGTAGGCGGTCGCCTGCTCGGAGAGGGTGCGCAGCCCGAAACCGCTGTCCATGTCGGCTTGGCTCAGCCGCTCGACCAGCCGCGTGGCGTGTTCGTCGCTGACTATCCCGCTCCACATGGCCTGGGCGGCGTTGCTGGTCAGCGAGTCGACCTGGCGCTTGTGCCCGTCCAGCGCCAGCGCCGGATAGTCGCCGTCGGCGACCCAGAAGTGTTCGGCGAAAAGCTGTTTGAGCTTGCCCGCCCGTTCACGGCAGGCGCTCGCGGTCTCCCGGTCGCCGAACGACTCGGCGATCTCGGCTCGGGCCAGCCAGGCGGCGTAGGCGTAGCCCTGCACCTCGGCCAGCGCGATCGGCGGATCGGCGAGCCGGCCCGAGGCATCGGTCACCCCGTCCCAGCTGTCCTTCCAGCCCTGGTTGGCCAGACCGCGGTCGGTGGCTCTCTGGTACTCAAGAAAACCATCACCGTCTCGGTCGCCATAGCGTTCCATCCAGGACAGCGCCCGATCGGCGGCCGGCAGAAGGGCGCGGATGTCGGCTTCGTCGGCCCCCCACCGCCACGCCTCGCCGAGCAGCGCCACGAAAAGCGGTGTGGCGTCGATGGTTCCGTAATAGGTTCGACCGCCTAGCGCGGTCACGCTGTCCGGCCCCAGGCGGGACTCGTGCAGGATGCGGCCGGGCTGTTCCTCGGTGTGCGGGTCGTTTTCCTTGCCCTGTAAGGCGGCCAGCGTGTGCAGGGTGCCGATGGCGATGCTCGGGTCCACCGGCAGCACCATCCATGCGGTCAGCAGGCTGTCGCGGCCGAACAGGGTCATGAACCAGGGCGCGCCCGCCGCCATGTAGACCCGCTGGGGATCGTGGTGGCTCTCCATGCGCAGCGCGTCCAGGTCGTGCAGGCTGCGTTGCAGCACAGTGCCCAGAGCGGCATGGTGGGTCTTGAAGGTGGTGACGCTGCTGAGCCAAGGGGACTTGCCGGTCGGCTGGCCGCTGTCGGTGAGGTCGCGAAATCGCGGCTCTACCGGCTGGCTGTCCACCACCGGCTGAGCCAGCACTTCGACCGACCACTCCTGCCTTGGCGGGATGACCGCTTCCCAGGTCAGGCCGACCGGGCTGGCCTGTGGCTCGCGGGTGGCGTGGATGGAGAGGCCGCGGGAGCCGTCGGTGCGGCTGAAGACGAGCTCGCTGCCCGGCATGGCGGTGGTGTAGGCGTCAGCGACCGCGGCCCGGCCCTCCTTGACCGCGAACAGATCGGCGAAGTCGGCCGCCACCTGGAGCTCCACCCGCACCATGGTGGCCTCCCGGCCGACATTGCTCAGTGTGATCACTTCTTTCATTCCCGCGCCGACGATCCGGCGGCGGATGACCAGAAGCGTTGAGTCCGCCTGGCCCGGCGACGGCGGGCGGCGCAGCACGAACCGGCCGTGGTAGCTATCCGGGTTGGCCACCGAAAGCGATTGCGGCGCAAGCCCGTCCAGCCGCAGCTGCCAGCGCGACACCACCCTGGAATCCCTGAAGAATAATCCTTGTGGGGTACCGGGTTCGATGTCGCCACTGGGCATGCAGATGCAGAAGGTCGTGCCCTCCACCATGGTCACCAGCTCCCGGCCCGCCAGCGCGACGGGCACGGGCTCGCCGGTGTTGAATGGTGTGCTTTGGCTCTGGGTGGTCATTCCTCCATCATCGTCCAGTGACGAGGCTGCGGCGCTTCGTTGTCGTGTGTCGTGCCGTTGCGTGCATCACCTTCGAGTGTTTGAGCGCCAAGCGATAGGCGGCCGCATATCCTGCCGCCATAGTGGGCGCGCTGAAGTTTTGCTCGACATGGTGGCGGCAGGCCGCGGGATCGATCTGGTCAAGTGCGTGCATCGCGGCCGGCAGCTCCTCGGGGCGTTCGCGGATGAAGCCGGTCACGCCATCCACCACCACCTCGGGCACGGCGCCCCCGCGCAGCGCGACCACAGGGGTTCCGCAGACCATCGCCTCGATCATCACCATCCCGAACGGTTCCTCCCACTGCACCGGAAACAGCAGACAGCGCGCGTTGACCAGCAGTTTGCGCTTGAGGGTGGCGTCGGCTATCCCGACCACCTTGTCGTTCGGCCCGAGCAGCGGCTCCACCTGCTCCGCGAAGTACCGCTTCTCCAGCGGTTCCGAGCATTTTCCGGCCAGGACAAGCGGCATGTTCGCCTCGTGCGCCGCCTGGACGGCGAGGTGCACTCCCTTGTCTGGATGAAACCGGCCCAGAAACAGGGCGTAGTCGTCCTTGCGGCTGGCGAATGGCCACGCGGCCGGGCGCAGGCTGTTGTGGACCGTGCCGATCCAGTTGAGTTCCGGCGCCATGCTGCGCTGCCGATCGCTGATGGCGATCAGTGAAACGTCGGTGCCCAGCGCCCGGTAGTAGCGCCTCAGATCGGTGTTCAGCGGGCCGTGCACGGTGATCACCATCGGCAACCCGAGCTGGGCGAAGACGGCGGCGTTGAGCGGGCCGGAAAAGGTGTGGTCGTGCACCACGTCGATCTCGCGGGCGGCGACCAGATCCTCGACCGCCCGCCGGGTCAGCATCGCGTGCATGACCTCCGGGTATGGCTCGCCGAGGCGTTCGGGAATTATTGACTCCCATACGGTACGCAGACGGGCCTTCGTCCCGTCCTTGCCCGCGCCGATCAGCGTGACGTCCTCGCCCCGGTCGACGAGGCCGTCGGCGAGGTCAGCCACGACAGCTTCGACGCCTCCGTATGCGCTTGGCGGAACATCGAAGTAGGGGGGCACGACCAGTGCAATTCGGAGGGGTTTCTCAGGATCCTCAGCGGCTGTATTCCTCACAATGTTGAACACCTACCCAAGTCGTCGGCCATTTAATCGATTCCGTCATGTTTGGGTTGCCAATCACTGGGTAAACGCGCAGCATGCGGGTTGGGCTATTCCTATTCGATGAGTAGTGGATCGCCTATCTCATAAAGCCTTTTCCACCCATCGGGCATGCAGGTATATAGACATTGCCATTGCCATGCGCAATGGTCAGCCGCGAAATTCCGCCACGAGTAAGCACGCCTCGACATTCGGCCTTGGCAATTCGGCACTCAACAGCGCCTCGACCCCGCCCTCGCGGTGCGTCTGCGACAGCTCCTCCTGAAGCTGCGCCAGCGGGTGCTCTGCGGCCTGGTCGACCAAGCCGTCGGTATAACATACCACGGTGTCACCGGGCTGGAGCCGGACCCGTTTCTGCACGTAGCCGGTCTCGGTCAGCCCAAGCAGCGGTCCAGCGGCACCGGATAGCTGGCGGGAAGTGTTTTCCCGCAACAGAATCGGCGGTAGGTGCCCGGCGCTTGCCCAGGCAAAGTCGCCGGTGGAGGGCTCGAGGACGGTCACCAGCAGGCTGGCCAATGACGGATCCCTATCCTGGCGCAGCTCCGCGTTCATGACGTCGAGGATGCGCTTGAGGCTCAGCTCGGCGCGGGCCAAGGCGATCACCGGCCGGATCAGCCGCACCGCCGTGGCCGCCGCCAGCGTTCCCGTGCTGAACACGTCACCGATGACGGCGACTATCCTGCCGCCCGGCAGTTGCACCGCCTCGCAGAAATCGGCCCGCAGCAACGGTCCAGAGCTGGGATGCCAGTGCTGGCCGAGCACGCGCGCCCGCGGCCCTCCCGCCTCCACGCGCGGCCGCGGATACAGCGTCTGGGCCAGTCTTACCGTCAGCTCCTGTTCGGAGGCAAGCCGCAACCTTCCGGCGGCAGCCTGGGACTGCACGCTGCGCAGCCGTTCCTCGCGTGCGTAGCGTTCCGAGACGTCCTGGGCGAGCATCTGCACCAGCTTGCTGTGCCCAGAGGACTTCGGCGCCTCACAGAACAACCGCACCCAACGTGAGCTGCAGGCGGGCGTCAGCCGAAGCTCGACCACCGAGTCGCGCCCGGCAAGCAGCTCCGCCTGGAACGCCTCCATCCGCGCGGTGTGGGACTCTTCGACCAGCTTTATCAAGGCGTCGAACGCGACCGGAGCCTTGTTCACGCGGCCGAAGATGCGCGACATCCCAACCGACCACGTCGTCTCGCCGCCGTCGAGATCCCATTCGGCCCAGCCGAAGCCGCCCATGGCTTCCAGGCGGGTCAGCCGATCCGCGCCGTCGGGGTCGGCCGGCTCCCATGACGCGAGCACAGCGCCGCCGACTGGAATGGCTCTACGTTTTATGCCGCCGTGGACGCCTTCCCAGATCACGCCGTTGGCAAGAACCTCGACGTAGGCGTCGAAGATACCGTCCACGGCCAGCTGCGGTGCGCTGTCCAGCAACCTGCGCCCGAGCATGCCTGGGTCGCCCTCGGCCGCGCTGCGGCTGGCCGCCTCGACGACGAAGTCGGCGACCCGGCCCTGAGCGTCGCGCAGCGGCAGCAGGAGGTGGGCATCGCCCGTGATACCGTCCAAAATGGACCTCACCCATCCAAGATCGATGCTGGAACCGGCGCTGTCGGCCGTGAACGCGGGCCACAGGCGGCTGGCCGCCCGTCCGGCCTCCACAGCGGCCAGGGAAAGGCAGTGCCGGGTCAGCTCGCCCAGCTTGCGTCCGTCGGGCCAGGCGAACATCAGCGCCCCGACCACCCGTCCATCGGTGGCGAGCGGGAACACCATCCGCGCTGTGCCCGGCCCGATCCACACGTAGTCGTCCGGCGGGGCGCCATCGGTGACCACCGGGCGGCCCATGCGCACAGCCGAACCGACCGTGCTGTTGATCGACGGCGGCACTCTGCGCCAAGCGCTCACGATCTGCGGCGGCCAGCCGACCGCGGCCAGCAGCCGCAGCCCCCCATCGACTTCGACGACGAAAATGGCCGCGGCCGTGTCCTTCTCCTCGTGCAGGTCGGTGAGGGCCAGCGCATGCACCAGCTCATCGAGATTGCCGGCGGCGTCAAGGGCGGCCATGGTCAGCCGCAGGCCGCGTGCTTGATGTCTGGGCAGCGAGCCGTGCCACTCGCCAGGCTCAACGACAGCTCGTAGCTGAGGCGCGTTCATAGGATCGGTGAGGCGAACCGGCTCCGGCCCGGCATGGCCCGGCTCGGCTGTATACACGGGTTCGGCAGGGGGCGCGACTCCTACGATGTCGGCGGCCACACTGGTCAGTGGCGTATTGGTGTGCTGCGATTGCGCCGAAAGCACCTGAAACGCGGCCTCCGGGTCGCAGCCGAGCCGTTCCGCCAGCATCCCTTTGGCCTGCTCGATAAGGCCACGCGCACGCATCGCCCGGCGCAAGCCGGCGACCTCCTCCTCCAGCCTTCGCACACGTGCGGGCCAATCCTGGCTCATCGACCTCCATGCCTTAACGCCATGGCGCTTTCCCCGGTCGAGCCTACATTTCGGCCGCCGTCCCCGGCTCTTGAACCCGGGAACGGCGGCCTGTGTCGCCAATCAACAATCATCGGCTAGCGGGGGATGACCACTTCAAAGAAGCGGCGGAACCGGGCCACGAGCTGGCGCAGCTCCTCGGTGTCGTCGCCGGCCTGCCACTGCGACAGCTCGTCGGTGCGCTGGGCGATCGCGGCCTGAAGAGCCTGCGCCGCTTCGGCTGCCAGCGCCCTGGCCTCCTCCGCGACACCGGCTGGGTCGTCGACAAACCTCAGCTGGATGGCGTCCCACCTGGCGTGGAAGTCATCCACCGCCGCAGCCTGCCACAGCCCCGGCACCGCAGCGTCATCGTGCGACCCCTGAGCCTGGCTAGGCACCATCACCGGCGCCGCAGCCTCCACCGACTCATCATCACCCGCACCCGCCTCACTCACAGCCTCCACCTCAGCCACGTCCCCCGCAGCCTCAGCGTCAGCGCCCACAGCCTCTACGTCGGCCGCGTCCCCCGCGGCTTCGGCTTCGGTTGTCTCGTCGGCGGCCACAGCCTCCACCTCAGCCGCGTCCCCCGCAGCTTCGGCTTCGCTTGTCTCGTCGGCGGCCACGGCTTCAACCTCTGCCACGTCACCTTCGGCTTCAGCGTCGGCGGCCACAGCCTCAACGTCGGCCGCGTCCCCCGCGGCTTCGGTTGTCTCGACGGCGGCCACGGCTTCAACCTCAGCCGCGTCCCCTTCGGCTTCAGCGTCGGCGGCCACGGCTTCAACGTCGGCCGCGTCCCCTGCGGCTTCGGCTTCGGCGGTGTCGTCGGCGGCGACCGCCTCAACCTCGGCCGCGTCGCCGGCGGCTTCGGTTGCTGTGGTGCCGGAGATTTCGTCTGAGGTCTCAGCTTCGGCGGCTTCTGGCGCTGGGTCAGCGGCGGCGTCGGTTGGGGCATCGACGTCTTCCGCTGTAATGGTGTCGTCCTCGTCGGAGGCGGCGGTGATCGGCTCGTAGGAGACGCCATCGACCGCGGTGGCGGCATCCGTTTCGGTGACAGCGGTGTCAGCGACAGCTTCGGCTTCCGGGGCGTCCGCGGCCCCATCGACGGCTGTAGACGATTCAGCAGTCTCCACGTTGGCAATCGGGTCGGTGTCGGCCACCGGCTGCTCTTGCTCGCCCGGGTCCGTGACGGCTACCGAGTCGGGTGAGGCGTCCTCCTCCGCCACGGCATCGCCTTCGGCAGAGCCATCGGCGACGGAGTCGGTGTCAGCCGGGGAGTCGGCTTCGGCCACAGCGTCGGCGGTGGTGTCCGCGTCGGTTTCGGCCACGGCTTCGGCCGGGGAGTCGGTTTCGGCCACGGCTTCGGCGGTGGTGTCTGAGTCGGCTTCGGCGGTGGTGTCGGCCGGAGCATCCGTGGTGGGGTCGCCCGCATCGGCGGGATCGGCCACGGCTTCGGCTTCGGCTTCGGTGGCCGCCTCGGGGGAATCTTCGGCGGTTGGGGAATCGACGGCGGCCTCTGGGGAGTCGTCGGCTGCCAGGGAATCGGTGTCAGCGGCGGTGTCTTCGGCGGCTGGGGAATCATCAGCCGCTTCGGAATCGGTGGCCGCTAGGGAATCGGTGGCGGGGGAGGAGGGCTCCGCTGCGGGGTCGGAGCCGGCGAACGTTTCCGGGCCGGCTCCGTCTGTGGCGGCGGGATCCGTTATGGCGTCAGGTGAGTGGTCCTGCGCTGCCTCGGAGAGGTAGAGGCCTTCGGCGTCGGGGACCGGTTGTGGCTCGGGCAGGGACTCAACCGACGCAGCCTGCCCATTGGGCAGGCTGTCGGAGTAGATGTCCTCGTCGGCTGCGGGCTGGCCGGTGTCGGCCAGATCGTCCAATGGCGCCGTGTAGTTGTCGCGTTCGTCTTGGCGGGGGTGGGTCTCATGCACCACGGCGACTCCTGTTCGTGGGTTCTGCTTGGTGGGGGACGGGATTCTGACCAAGCAGGTCGGCTACCAGGGCCCGGTAATGAACGATGGCCTGGCGGAGCTCCTCGGTGTCGGCAGCTCCATCGGTGTGCCGCTGGGCGATGTCATGCGCCTCGCGGTAGTCGCCGATCGTACGGGCATGCTCGACAGAGAGCAGCGTGACCTGCTCGTCGTAATCCTTTATAGGGTAACCCCTATCGGCGATTAAGCGGGTCACCAATTCGTCTGCCGCGCCGATGGATTCCTCGGGCGACTCCACGAACCGAGCCTGCAGCTGTTGCCATTGCTCGGTGTACCACTGCCGCGCGTCGTCTGGGAGTTCCTTGAGATCGAGCTGGGCGTGGCGCCGTTGCCTGTCGAGAAGCTCTCTCTCAGCGGCCAGGGTGCTGTCCTGTTCGGCCACGGTCCGGTCGTACTCCGGCCCGAAGCGCTGCCGTAGGTTCTGCCGCCGGAAGTATATGTAGCCGGCCAGACCCGCCAGGATGACAACGGCGAGTCCAAAAAGGATGAGTGCGATCCCGGTGGGTGTCATTGGGGGTCTCCTTAGTCCGTGGGCCATTTGCCCGTCAGCTGGCGGACGCCGGCGGCTCCGCCACGATCCACCGCGGCCTTGACGATGGCGAAGATGGCGCCCTGGAGGGCCGCCGCAACGAGGATCTCGGTCCAGCCGCGGTCCTCGTCGGTGGCGTTGGGGGTGTCGTCCTGGTCGGTGGCGAGCCGCCAGATCTGTTTGAAGACAAGACCGGCGACGGCCCCGGTGATCGCTCCGGCGACCAGGCCGATGGGTTTGTAGGCGAGCTTGTTCATCGTCTGCGACTCCTAGTGGCGACGAAGGTGATCAGGACGGCGGCTGCCATGAGCACCCACGGCAGCGGGTTGCGGCGGACCCGATTGGCAACGGCCTCAACCACCCCGGCCATCCGGCCGGCCGTCTCGGCGATGCCGGATCCGGTCTCGGCGACCTTCTCGGCAATGCGTGCTTTGACATCGGCCTTGGCGGCCAGGGCCGCCACCGTCTCGCCCAAGGCGGCCCGGGTCGCCTCAATCTCCGCGGCGATTTCCGCGGTGGTGGCCCCCGGGCCGTTGGCTGGCAAGTTGGTCATCGCCGATTCCTCTCTTCGACCGCGACGCTGAGGGCATCGACGTCTGCCTTGACACTGCTGATGGTTTGCTCCGGCATGAGCGGCGTGATCTGCCGCAGGTGCCTGCGACCGCCGAGCACCTGTAGCCCGGCGATCAGGAACAGCACGGCCGAGACGATGAGTGCCGCCGCCCACCCGGGCACCACGAGCGCCAAAGCCAGCCCCGCCGCTACCAGAAGCGCGCCAAGCCCGTAGACCGCCGTCACCCCGGCGCCGCCGAACATGCCGACGCCGAACGCGGCGTGGCGGCCCTTCTCCATGAACTCCGCCTGCGCAAGCCTCAGCTCGTCGCGCACGAGCGTGGAAACCTGCTCGGCCGCCTGGCGTACCAGATGGGCGGCAGACAGTTCAGATACGTCAGCCATAAGGCTGGTATACCCGCGCGGCCGAGGCGTAAGCATGGCGTTCGGGGTGTGCGAAGGTCATCGACCGGGTAGAACCGCGGTATGGGATGGCGGGCGGTGGCCAAGCGGGTCTGGGCGGAGGCGAAGAAAGACAACCTGACCCTGCTCGCCGCCGGAGTCGCGTTCTACGCCATGCTGGCGTTGTTTCCTTCGCTAATCGCTCTGGTGACCGTGTACGCGTTGGCCGCCGACCCGGCGAAGATCTCCGAGCAGATCGAGCCGGTGACTTCCCTGCTGCCGCAGGAGGCGGCGGAGCTGGTGGAGCAACAGCTGACCGCCATCGTCGAGTCGAACACGGGCAGCCTGACCATAGGTCTGGTGGTGAGCGTCCTGGCGGCGCTCTGGGCGGCGTCGGGCGGGATCGGCGCTCTCATCACCGGAATCAACGCCGTCTACGGCCAGGAGGAGCAGCGCGGGTTCGTCAAACTCAAGGCGCTGGCGCTCACGCTGACCCTGGGCGCGGTGGTGGTAGTGGTGCTGGCTTTGCTTCTGGTGGCGGCCTTCCCGTCTGTCGTCGACGCGCTCAATCTGGGCACGGCCGGCCGGCTGGCCGCCGAGTTGGGGCGGTGGCTGCTGCTGGCCGCCCTGATCGCCTTAACATTGTCAGTCTTCTATCGAGTTGGCCCCAGCCAAGCTTCCGCGAGGTGGCGCTGGATGAGCTGGGGCGCGGTGATCGCGCTGGTGATCTGGCTCCTAGGATCGATCGGTTTTTCTTTGTACGTAGGCAACTTCGGCAGCTACAACAAGACCTACGGAACGCTCGCAGCAGTGATCATTCTGATGCTCTGGCTCTACCTTTCCGCCTATGTGATCCTGCTCGGGGCCGAACTTGACGCGGAACTGGACAGGCGCGAGCGGGTGAGGGCGGGCTAAGGTCGCTGCGTGACCACGGCACCCCCCACCAGACGGCGCATCCTGCTCGACACCCGGCCGCTTCGGCATGCCCCATACCGGCGGCTGTGGACCTCCACAATCGTCACGGCGGTTGGCAGCCAGTTCACGGCGGTCGCCGTACCCAAACAGATATATGACATGACCGGCAGCTCGGCGTGGGTCGGGGTGGCCAGTCTGGTCGGGCTGGCGCCGTTGATCGTCTTCGCGTTGTGGGGTGGCGCCATCGCCGACACGGTCGACCGGCGCAAGATGCTGCTCGCCACCAACTCCGGCATCGCCGCGCTCATGATCGTCTTCTGGCTTCAGTCCGCATTGGACTTCGGCTCCATTCCTCTGCTTATGGGGCTCGTCGCTATCCAGCAGGCGCTGTTCGGCATGAACATGCCCGCCCGCACCGCGTCGGTGGCCCGTCTGGTGCCGCCCGGCGAGCTCCCGGCGGCCCTGGCGCTCAACTCGACGGTGATGACGGCCGGCTGGATCGCCGGCCCGCTGCTGGCCGGTGCCCTCATCCCGGTGGCCGGGTTGTCCCTGCTTTATCTGTTTGACGCGCTCGCGCTGTGTGTGGCGCTGTGGGCGGTCTGGCGGCTGCCGGCGCTGCCGCCGCTGAACGGCGAGACCCGCCGCGCCAACCTGGCCGACGTGTTCGCCGGGTTCAAGTACATCGCCACCCACAAGCTGCTGCTCGTGTCGTTCGCCGCGGACATCATCGCGATGGTGTTCGGCATGCCCCGCGCGCTGTTCCCGGAGATGGCCGCCATCGGCTACCCGGGAGTGGGCAACGACTTCGCGCTGGGCCTGCTTTTCGCCGCTATCCCGATCGGCTCGCTCGTGGGCGGTTTGCTGTCGGGCACCTTCTCCACCGTGACCCGGCACGGGCTGATGGTGGTGCTGGCGGTGGCCGCATGGGGCGCCTCGATTGTGGGCTTCGGCGCGAGCAACACGATCTGGCTGGCGGTGGTGTTCCTGGCTGCCGCGGGGGCCGCCGACATGGTCTCGATGGTGTTCCGCGGAACCATCCTGCAGACCGCCGCCACCGACGAGATGCGTGGCCGGATGCAGGGCGTGCACACCGTCGTGGTGGCGGGCGGGCCGCGGGTGGCCGACTTTGTGCACGGCCTGGCCGCCCCGGCGATCGGGGCCGGCACCACGGTCGTCGTCGGTGGTGCGCTGGTGGTCGCGCTGACCGTCGGCCTGGCTCTGGCCGTGCCGTCGTTCCTGACCTATGAGGGCGCGCCTCGCGGCTGAGTTTGGCCGCCTCCGTCCCGCGGGTAACACACGGGACGGAAGAAGGAGGTGGCCATGCCCGGACAGACAGTCCGCGAGATCATGACCCCTAACCCGGTCTGCCTGCCGTCGTCAGCGACCGTGGTCGAGGCGGCGGAACAGATGCGGGCCAACAACATCGGCGACGTCCTCGTCGTCGATGGGATGGCGCTGACCGGCATAGTGACCGATCGCGACCTGGTGGTGCGGGCCATCGCGCCCGGGCTTGATCCCCGGATCACCAACCTGGCCGAGGTCGCTTCGCCGGGATGGGTCGCCGTCGGCCCGGACGATTCGGTGGACAAAGCGGTAACCCTGATGCGCGACAACGCGTTGCGCCGCCTTCCGGTCACCAATGAGCGGCAAGAGGTGATGGGAGTCGTCACCCTTGGCGATCTGGCCATGGATCAGGATCCCCATTCGGCGCTGTCCGAAATCAGCGAAGCCCCGCCCAATAAATAGTTTCCTGCGTTTAAGGACCCGGGTCGCTGGGCACCAATATGTGCAGGCCTACAGGAGGTAAGTAGAGATGACCACTCTTCTCTGGATTCTCGCCGTGATTCTCGTGGTGTCCGGCATCTTTGCGCTGTTCCGCAGCCAGGTGCTCTGGGGCATCGTGCTGATCGTCGTTGGCCTCGCCGTGGGGCCTGGCGGCTACAGCATCTTCAATTGACGCCCTCTGACCTGATCTAGCCAACGGGCGAGGCGACCTGGGTCGCCTCGCCCATTCGTTTGTGCTCCACCGGGTTCAGGCGCTCTCGCGATGTTCCAGCCCTACGGATTGCTTGAGCTCCTTGAGGTCTCGCTGCAGCTCGGTCTGCTCCGGGTGCCCCTTGGACAGCGAGCGCATCAGGTCGGCAAGCCCATCGGCGATGGCGTTCAGCTTGTGCTGGGTGGCCTCATCGGAGCGGCGCTGGCTGTTCTGCAGCAAAGCCACCATCAGGAACGTGATGATCGTCGTGGCGGTATTGATGATCAGCTGCCAGGTGTCGACGTCCTTGAGAATAAGGACAGACGGCGCCCAGATCACGATCAAGGCCAGGCACATGGCGAAGAACCACGGCCGGGAGGCGAACTTGCTGGCCCCCTCGGCGAAGCGATCGAAGAAGGTCATCTCGCCGCTGACCGAGGAGGGCATGTCCCCGGGAGAGCCCGGTTTCTCACCTTGAGCCATCTCGTCCTCCAGACATAGTTTGGGGCGGTCGCCACCAGCCCGACAGCAACCGCCCCTGTTACCAGCCGAGACCACCCCTTAGGGTCTCGGCCTTTTCCCCACCAGCAAGAAAAGCCTTGTGGACGGATTGGTACCCGGCCTGCATGGCCTTAAACGCCACCATCGAATCTTTCAAGAAATTTGGGTACGGGCGCGCAAGCGCCGCAGCATCCGGGCGTCGGAGAAGCCCACGCTGCGCGCGGCGGCCTCGACCGTGGCGCCCTGCCCGATGAGGTGCTCGGCTCTTTCCACCCGCAGCAGCTGTTGGTAGCGCAGCGGCGTCAGCCCGGCGGACTCGGCGAACAGGCGGGTCAGGGTGCGTTCGCTGACCCGGCAATGGCCGGCGACATCGCCCAGCGGGAGCCGCTGCGTGAAGCGGGTGTCGATGAAGTCCTGGCGCGGTGGACGACATCGCTGAGGTGCGACCGGAATCGCAGCATCGCGCTGTCCTGGCTTTCGTCGCCGTTGCGGCGGGCGAAGACCACCATCTCCCGGGCGATGCGGGCGGCCGGTTCAGGGCCGTGCCTGGTGGCGATCAGGTGCAGCGCGAGATCGATCCCGCTGGCGATGCCGGCCGAGGTGACGACGCGTTCGTCGACGACGTAGAGCACATCGCGCACCACGTTCGCCCGCTTGTACCGCTGGGCCAGCTCATCTTGCAGATCGTGGTGGGTGGTGCAGCGACGCCCGTCGAGCAGCCCGGCTCGGCCGAGCGCTTCGGCGCCGGAGCAGACGCTGGCGACCGTGCCGCCCGCGTCATGGTGCTGCCATAGGCGTCTGGCCGCTTCCGGGCTCAGCGCGGGTGACTTGGCCAGGGTCGGGCCGCGCCATCCCGGTACCAGAATAAGGTCATCGGAACAAAGCGGTGGCCAGGTCGTGGTGGCGCGCAGCGGCAGCCCCTGCGCGCTGAGGACGTCTTCGCGTTCGGCGACGAAGCACAGCTGATAACCGAGCCCGAGGTTGGCCGCGGTGGAGAAGACCTGCGCGGGCCCGGCCAGGTCGAGCAGGTGCAGGCCGGGCACGAGCAGGAAGACCACGCGGGTCACGATCCGGTCAGCTCCGCGACGGTGCGGATGGTGGCGAACCGGCCGGCGAGCACGAATTCGGTGCGGCGCATGATTTCGCCGGTGCTCAGGACGTCACCGCCGAGCTCGATCGGGGTGGTGGCGGTGGCGTCGATCGCGAAGACCACCTCGAAGCCGAGGTCGGAGGCGACCCGGGCCGTGGTCTCGCAGCACTGTTCGGTGCGGATGCCGCAGATGGTCACCTCGCGGATGCCCCGGGAGGTGAGCAGCTGATGCAGGTTGGTGGTGGTGAAAGCGTTGTGGGAGGTCTTGTGCACGGTCGGTTCGCCGTCCTTGGCGATCAGGCCGTCCATCAGCCGCACGAAGCCCAGCTCGGGGTCGAAGACGTCACCCGTTCCCGGCTCGATGTGCAGCACCCACACGATCAGATCGCCCTGAGCGCGGAAGTGGTCGGCGAGCTTGCCGACCGGCCCGGCGATCGCCGGGTTGCTGGCGGTCTCCCAGCTGGCCCGCTGCCGGAACGATTCCTGAACGTCGACCACGATGAGTGCTTTCGTCATAAGCCAATCCTGCCTGGCAGTTGAGGGCAGGGTAAGGCATCATCGGGCCTGGGCCCGGAACGATCCGGTCGGTCTCAGCGAACCCGCCGCCCGCCCGCGAAGACCGCCTCCACCTCGCGCAGCGCGTGGACGTCGTGCAGTGGATTGCCCCGCACAGCGAGCAGGTCGGCGTCGAAGCCGGCCGCCACGCGGCCTTTGCGGTCGCCCAGCCGCAACGCCGATGCTGCCACCGAGGTGACCGCCCGCAGCGCGTCGATGAGCGGGAACGCGTTCATCTCCACCATCATCGCCACCGCATAGGGCAGCACGTCGTGTGGCTTGGCGCTGCCTATCCCGGCGTCGCTGGAGCAGACGATGGTCAGGCCCTCCTGGCGCAGCCGGGTGAAAACCGCCACGAACTGGGGGATCATCGCCTGAAACGGGGTTGGTTTGGCCATACCCGGCACCGAGCCCAGCGTGGCGGAAATGATGATGCCGGAACGCTTCAGCACCTCGACGATGGCGTCTTCGGCGTGGGCGCCGTGGCCGGTCATGAAGGAACAGTGCTCCACCATGTCGAAGCCGGCTTCGGCCACGTAGGCGATCCCTTGTGCGGCATGGGCATGCGCGGTGGTGGGCAGGCCGAGGCGCTGCGCCTCCTCGACGATGGCCCGTAACTCCTGCGGCGTGAAAGAAACCTCGGTGGAGCGGGTGCCCTTGGTCAGCTCGCCGCCGGTGGCCATCACCTTGATGACGTCGGCGCCGCGTTCGTGGTGCTCTCGGACGGCGGCCCGAACCCCTTGCACCCCTTGGGCTTCGCCACCGAGGAACCAGCAGTGTCCCCTCGGCACGGTGATGGGTGGCCCCGCGGCCACGATGTGCGGCCCCTTCCCGGCCAGCTCGTCGCGCAGCGTCACCCCGAGATAACCGCGGTCACCCAGATCGCGCAGGGTGGTGATGCCGGCGGCCAGCGCCCTCGCCGCGGCTAGGCGCATGCCCTGCAACAGCTCGTCGTCGCCGGCCGTGGTCACCCGGCCGACGGGATCGTCACCGGCGTCGAAGGCCAGATGCACGTGGGCGTCGATGAGCCCGGGCAGCAGCGTGACGTCGCCCAGCTCGATCAGCTCGGCTTCGGCGGGCGGGTCACCGCCGGACTGGACCGCCACCACCTTGCCCGCATCGATGAGCACCAGCGGGTGTTCGACCGGTGTCGCGTCGACGCCGTTGAAGAGGCGGGCGGCCCTGATCCCCAGCATGCTGGAGAGCCTAAGCCATCGCGATAGGTTGGGTCGGTGCTGCCACGACACCTGGAACGCTTCGTCTGGGCCCCGCGCGACGGCGTTGACCCGCTGCTGTGGCCGTTTGCTATCCCGGCCGTGCGCCAGCTCATCTCCGAAGGCGGGTTCGAGGTCGCGCCGGGCGTGACGATTCTGGTGGGGGAGAACGGTTCCGGCAAGTCCACCCTGATCGAGGCGTTTGCCGCCGTGTACCCGCGCCGGGGCGCGGAAAGCTCCAGCCGCATCCCGGTGACGGGTCCGGCGGGCATGCAGGAGGATTCGCCGCTGCGCTGGCACCTGCGGGCCAAGACGCACCGCCTCGCCGCGCCCGGTGGGTTCTTCCTGCGGGCCGAGGCGATGCACGGCTACCTCAGCCAGATAGACGCCGATCCCGCGGAAGGGCGGGCCTGGGGCGATCAGCAGCTGCACGAGCGCTCACATGGAGAGTCCTTTTTGGAGGTACTGAGGCACCGCTTCGCCGATCGCGGGGTCTACTTCCTCGACGAGCCGGAGTCGGCGCTGTCGTTCCAATCCAGCCTCGCCCTGCTGGTCATCCTCGACTCGTTGCGCCAGGAGGGTTCTCAGGTCGTGATGGCCACCCACTCACCCGTGCTCGCGGCGCTGCCGGGGGCGACGCTGATCGAGGTCGGCCCGTGGGGCATGCGGCAGGCGCGCTGGGAGGAGCTCGATCTGGTCCAGTCGTGGCAGG
The DNA here is from genome assembly GCF_016862955.1 of Rhizocola hellebori. Classification (GTDB taxonomy): domain Bacteria; phylum Actinomycetota; class Actinomycetes; order Mycobacteriales; family Micromonosporaceae; genus Rhizocola; species Rhizocola hellebori. Next base: position 55,629 of record NZ_BONY01000051.1, read on the forward strand.
GCTTCCTCGCCTCGCCGCAGCGCTGGCTGCGCCACCTGATGGAGATCACCCCGTCCTCCCCGTGAGCTGATCCACACGCCGGTGCGTAACCGGTAGTCTCAGTCGAGTGGGGCACGGGCACGACGACACCTATGCTCACGCCGGTCACAGCCACGGCGTGAGTGGTGAGTCCGACCGCCGCTGGCTGCGCCTGGCGCTCACCCTGATCGTCGGGTTCATGGCGGTCGAGGTCGTCGTCGGCGTGGCGGTCAAGTCGCTGGCCCTGCTCTCCGATGCGGCGCACATGCTCACCGACGCCGTCTCGATCGTGCTGGCTCTGGTCGCCATCAAGCTCGCGAGCCGGCCCGCCAGGGGCACCTTCACCTACGGGTTCAAACGGGCCGAGATCCTGTCGGCTCAGGCCAACGGGCTGACCCTGCTGCTGCTCGCCTCCTGGCTGACCTATGAGGCGATCGAAAGGCTGCTGCGGCCCACCGACGTCATCGGCTGGCCGGTCGTGGTCACCGCGGTCGCGGGAATAGGGGTCAACGTGGCGGCCGGCTGGGCGATCAGCCGAGCCAACCGCACCAGCCTCAACGTCCAGGGCGCCTATCAGCACATCCTCAACGACCTCTACGGCTTCATCGCGACCGCGATCGCCGGTGTGATCATCATGGTGACCGGTTTTGTGAGGGCAGACGCGATCGCCTCCCTCGTCGTGGTGGCGCTCATGGTGAAGGCGGGAGTGGGCCTGCTGAAGGATTCCGGCCGCATCTTCCTCGAAGCCGCCCCGGCCGGCATAGACCCCGACGCGCTTGCCGACAGGCTGCTCGCCCAACCGTCCATTGTGGAGGTTCACGACCTGCACGTGTGGGTGATCACCTCCAACCAGCCCGCCCTGTCGGCGCACGTGCTGGTCGAGCCCTCGGCCGACTGCCACGCGGCGCGCATCGAGCTGGAAAGGCTGCTGGAGCGCGACTACCAGTTGACCCACACCACGCTTCAGGTCGACCACGCCGGGGAGAGCCTGCTGCAGATCCAGCCGAACCGGCCCCATTGAGCACGGCCGCGCTGCGAGTGGTGTCGCTGGTGCCCTCGCTGACCGAGGCGGTCGCCCTCACCGCGCCCGGAATGCTCGTGGGCGCGACCGATTGGTGCGTGCATCCGGCCGGCCTGGACGTGGCCCGGGTCGGTGGCAGCAAGTACCCGGACCTTGCGGCGGTGCTGGCGCTGCGTCCAGATCTGGTGCTGATGAACGTCGAGGAGAATAAGGAGTCCGATGCCGAGGCGCTGCGCGCGGCCGGGCTGCGCCTGCACGTGACCTATCCGCGCACCGTCGACCAGGCGCTGGCCGAGCTCGGCGAGCTGTTCGAGGTGTTGGGGGTGGCCCGGCCGGGATGGCTCGACGACGCGGTGGCGGCGTGGGACTTCCCGCCGATCACGCCGGTGCGGGCCGCGGTGGTGCCCGTGTGGCGCAAACCCTGGGTGGTGCTGGGCAGCGACACCTTCGCCGGGGACATGCTGCTCCGGCTCGGCATCGGCAATGTCTTCGGCGCCGATCCTCAGCGGTATCCGCGGCCGTCGCTTTCGGAGATTCTGGCCCGCAAGCCCGAACTAGCCGTGTTGCCGGATGAGCCCTATAAGTTCACTTCTGCCGACGGGCCATTCCGGCCTGTGCCCTACGCTTTGGTCTCCGGACGCCACCTGACCTGGTACGGGCCGAGTCTGGCCGAAGCACCTCTGATTCTGAATGGACAGTTGCGGGTACTCTCCGACCCGTGACCGAGGCCAGCCTTGATGCCAACGCGGGTGTCCCCACCGGACTGTGGGACAGGATGCGCTCCGATCCCCAATACGCGCCGGAGCATCTCGCCGTCGAAGCCGTCCGCCGGATAGGGCCGCAGGCCACCGCCTGGGTCGACTATGTCCGCCGCGGCCAGCCGGGCCTGGATGGGGAGCAGGTCGCCCAGATCGCTGCGAAGAAGTTCACCAACATCGCCGGCCTTACCGGTGCGGTCTCGGGCGCGGCCGGCCTGCCCGGCGCCGTCGTCGACTTCGGCGTGCTCGCCTGGACCCAGGCCCGCATGGTCCTGCACATCGCCGCCGCCTACGGTCTCGACCCGGCCCACCCCGATCGCGCGACCGATCTGCTTGTGCTGCAACGGGTTCACCGAGTAGCCCAAACCGCGCGGGCGGCGCTGGGCGTGGCGCAGGGCCGGGAGACCATCGGCGCGGTGGTCGCCGCCGGGGCCGGGCGAGCCAGCACCACCACCCGCCTGTTCGGCGAGCTCACCGTCAAACTCGCCCGGATGGCCGGCGTGCGGGCCCTCAAACGATTGTTCGCCAAGGTGGTACCGGGGGCCGCCGTGATCCTCGGCCATTGGGCCAACCGTTCCGCCACCAAGGAACTCGCGGCCCGCTCCATGGCCCACTACCGAGCAGCCGCCTTGGCGCAGATCCCTCGCCAGGCCTCTTCCCCCGAGTGACGCAGCCGGGCCGCCAGGGCCCGCGCCGATTGCCGATCGGCGATATGCTCCTGCCCTCAACACATGGGGGAGATGGGTTATGACGAAGCTGTCTTGGTGGAGCTGGGGTGGCATCGCCGGTCTGGCTGTCATTCTGGCCGTCGTCGCGTGGATCGCCTGGCCGCCGCCGACCACGCCCGAGCCGTCGCGAGCCCGCGAATACCGCGACTTCGACATGTGCATCCTCACCGACAGCAACGGCATCGCCGCCAAACCCGCCTCGGCGGCCTGGGCCGCGCTGCAGGAGGTGTCCAAACGGCACAGCGTGCGGCTGTCCTATCTGACCGTCAGCGGGGAGCAGACCGAGGCCAATGCCAAGCAGTTCCTCAACACCCAGGTGCAGCAGCGCTGCGGCATCATCGTCGCCGTCGGCCAGACCCAGGCGGCGGCGGCCGACTCCCTCAAGGCCAGCTATCCCAAGGTGACCTTCCTCTCGGTCACCTCCGACAGCGACGCCGCCGGAATCTCCGCCAAGGTGAACCCGCTCATCCCCGCCGCCTGAGCCCTTAGCCGGGCGCGCTGACCCCTACGGGGCCTGCTCGGCCGCGGGATTGAGGGCGGGGGTGCGTGGGCTTTCTACCGTGGAGTCATGAACGCGAATCGTCCCCGTCTTGTCCGCCCTCGTGATAACCGATGGATCGCCGGTGTCTGTTCCGGTCTGGCACAGCGTTTCGGCATGTCAGCGGGCATGATGCGCATCCTGTTCCTGCTTTCTTGCCTGCTGCCCGGACCGCAGTTCGTCATCTACCTCGCGCTGTGGATCATCGTTCCGAACGAGGAGAAGGCTTATCGCGTCGCGTAATCGATAAGGAAAGGTGCCGCATCCGCCCCAGCGCGGAATGCGGCACCTTCGTCTTCTCAGGCTAGTGTCGCCTGAAGCGTGATCTCTGCGCCAGGTGAGAGCAGACGGGAGATCGGGCAGGTGGCCTTGGCGTCCGCGGCGAGCTTTTCGAACTCGTCGGCGTCCAAGCCGGGAGCGACGACATCGGTCACAAGGTCGATCTTGGTGACTGTCATTCCCGCGTCGGTCTTGTCCAGGTGCACGTGGGCCGTCGTCTCGATCGAGGTGGGCGTGAATCCGGCGTTGACCAGCTTGCCGGACAGCGCCATCGAGTAGCAGCCGGCGTGCGCGGCGCCGATCAGCTCCTCAGGGTTGGTGCCAGGTCCCTCTTCGAATCGGGAACTGAAGGAGTAGTTTCCTTCCCCGAGCCCGGTGTGGATGGTGCCGGTACCCTCTTTGAGGGTGCCTTCCCAGCGGGCGGATGCTTTGCGAATAGGCATATCTGGAGACGCTATCGCACCGGAGGTCAGCCAGGCCCAGCGAAGCCCCCGGTGCCGGAGAAAATCGCTGCCAGGGTCGGTTCGCGATGTGCAAGCATGCCGGGATGCGCACTGAGATCACCGCCTATTACCAGCGCGGGCTCGAGGCCGCTCGCCTGCAGGCGACGCCCTGGGGGCGGCTGGAATTCCTGCGCACCTGGGATCTGCTGACCAGAACCCTGCCTGAAGCTCCGGCCGACGTGCTGGACGTCGGCGGGGGAGCAGGCATCTACGCCGGGCCTCTTGCCTTTTCTGGGTACCGGGTGCAGCTGGTCGATCCGATGGCCGAACACGTGGCACAGGCGGCGCTGCTGCCGGGCGTGACGGCGACCGTCGGCGATGCCCGCCGGCTCGACCTCGCTGACGCTAGCGTCGACGCTGTGCTGCTGCTGGGCCCGCTCTACCACCTGACCGAGCGCGCAGACCGGCTCGCAGCGTGGCGGGAGGCGGCCCGCGTGGTGCGGCCCGGCGGCGTGGTGATGGCCGCGACGATCAGCCGTTTCGCGTCGCTCTTGGACGGTTTCGTCAAAGGCTACGTAAGCGACGCGCGGTTCGCCGGGATGCTGGAGACCACCCTGCCCACCGGCGCGCACCAGCCGCCCGAGGGCACGCCCTGGTTCACCACGGCCTACTTCCACCACCCCGACGAGCTGCCGGGCGAGGTGGCCGAGGCGGGGCTGGAGCTGGACCGGATCGCGTTCGTGGAAGGTCCGTTGTGGATCATGGGGGATCGGGTGGCCGATTGGATCGACGACGAGGAGAGGCTGCGCTGGCTGCGCCGGATCGAAACCGAGCCGAGCCTGCTGGGATCGAGCTCACACCTCATGACGATCTGTCGGAGGCGGTCGGCATCATGAGGCCATGAGTTTGCACGGAAAGGTGGCCCTTGTGGCGGGGGCGACCCGGGGCTGTGGCCGGGCGATCGCCGTCGAGCTGGGCCGGGCGGGCGCCACCGTCTACGTGACCGGCCGTTCCGATCGGGCTCATCGCTCCGAGATGGACCGTCCGGAGACGATAGAGCAGACCGCCGAGCTGGTCGCCGCCGCGGGTGGCGAGGGCATCGCGGTGCGCGTCGACCACCTGGTGCCGGCCGAGGTCGATGTTCTGGTGCGGCGCATCGAGTCCGGCCATGGCCGGCTTGACGTTCTGGTCAACGACATCTGGGGCGGTGACATGTTCACGCAGTGGGGCAAGCCGCTGTGGGAGCATTCGCTCGACAACGGGCTGCGGTTGCTGCGGCTGGGCATCGAGACGCATCTGGTGACCAGTCACGCGGCGCTTCCGCTGTTGATCCGCCAGCCGGGCGGGCTGGTCGTCGAGGTAACCGACGGAACCGAGCAGTACAACACGGAGAACTATCGCGGCTCGTTCTTCTACGATCTGGCCAAGGTTTCCGTGCACCGGCTGGCTTTCGCGCTGTCGCATGAGCTCAAGCCTTACGGGTCAACGGCTGTGGCGGTCACGCCTGGGTTCCTGCGGTCCGAGGCGATGCTCGACAGCCTTGGCGTGCAAGAGGCCAACTGGCGTGACGCGGTCGAGGAGGATCCGTTTTTCGCCCTCTCCGAGTCGCCTTCATATCTCGGGCGCGGGGTGGCCGCGCTGGCCGCCGACCCGCAGGCGGTGCGCTGGTCGGGTCAGACGCTGTCGAGCGCGCAGCTCGCACGCGAATATGAGCTGACCGATGTGGATGGGTCGCGTCCGGACATCTTCCGTTACTTCGCCGATCACAGAACAGACGGACCGGTGGATCCAACCGGCTACCGGTAACGCCTAGCGTGTGGGCATGTTGGCCCGCATCGCTATATTTAGCTCTATCGTGATCTCCGTGAGCTTGGCCGGCGTCCAGCCCGCCCTTGCCGTGCCCACCGATGCCGCCCTGGCCTCGCACTGGGCGCCGATCCACTATCAGGACACCGACAGCTCCGACTACGACGCCGATTACCTGTCGGCGGTGGACTTCGACGCGGACTGGGACGCCAGAAACAATTGGGAACACCAGGATGACAACCTCGCCCGGATGACCGGCACCGTCTACTACTCGGTGGTGGAGACGAGCACCCACTGGCACCTGGTCTACTCCTTCTACCACCCGCGCGACTGGGAAGACTTCCCCGACCCGTTCAGCCTCTACACCCACGAGAACGACATGGAGGGCGTGCTGCTGGTGGTGCGCAAGGACGGAACAGAATTCGGCAAGTTCGAGGCCATGGTGACCGTCGCGCACAGCGATTTCTACTCCTACATCCCACCCGGCGGCACCTACACCAACGGCCGGGAAACCATCGACGGCACGATCGTCATGCAGACCTACAACGGCGTGTCGCGCCCCACCACCTTCCAGGAAGCCAAGGGGCACGGCATCTTCCGCTGGAACGGCGCCGACCCCGGCGACGCGGTGGTCTACTTTCCGACCGGCACGGGTGAGGTTCCTTCTTCAGGCAATGACCGTTCTGTCGGGTACCAGCTGGTGAACACCTTTGCGACAGCCGGCCTGTGGGCACATCGAAACGACACGCTCACCTTCGCCGGCTGGGGCACCTTCCGCGGCGACAACGGCCAGGACAACGCGGCCAACACGGCGTGGGGATGGGACGACGGCAACGACGGCTCCGACCTGCAACGCGGCCTGCTGGCCACCGATCCGGCCAAGCTCGTCTCGGCCTATTTCAACAACGAAGGCAGTTTCTCGCTCAGCTACCTTCGCAACAACTACCTGTGACCCTTTATCGTCTGTTGCCATGCCCCTCCAACGCCGCGCTGGCGTTGCCGTTCTCACCCGCGCTCGGGAACATGTCGACGCCGGTGAGTTCGCCGCTGCCCTGGAGCTGTTGAGCGAGCTGCTCTCCGGGCTGCCCACCGACCCGCGCCGGGCGCGGCCGGTGGAAGCCGAGTCGGTGGCATTGCAGACCGGTGTGCTGCTCAGCCTCGGTGAGCCGTATGCCGCCCGCGGCTGGGCGGCATACGGTCACGCCGCGTTCCGCCGGCTCTACGGCGAACGCGACCGGCGCACCCTGCACGCGCTCGGGCTCCTCGGCGCCGTGCTGACCAGGGTCGGCGCGCATGGGCGGGCGGCCAAGCAGTACCAGACGCTGATCGGGATCTACACCGAGCTGGAGGGCGCCCAGTCGGAGAAGACCCTCGCCGCCCGTGCCGACCTCGCCACCGTGGAACACGCCCGTGGGCAGTGCGTCACCGCGCGGCTGCGCCTGGCCAACGTGGTGGCCGAACATCAGCAGGCATACGGCTCGGCCCATCCGGTCGGGGTGCGGATGCTGGCCCGGCTCGCCGCGATGTGGCGCGACTGCGGCGACTTCGATCACGCTCACGCCCTGCTCGCCGAGGCCCGGGCGAACGCCGCCGGGCTGGGTCCTGAGATCCATGAGCTGCTCGCCGCGGCGGCGCTCGCCCCCGCGGCCGAGCGGCACCTGTGCGGCAGCGATCCGCTGCCGGATAAACCGCTCTCCCCGGTCGAATTGACGGTGCCCAGGCCGATCGAGGAGGACACTGTTCTGGTACCCGTCATAGAAGAGGCATTTATCAGGCCCTTCAGCACGATGTCCTATCTGCCGGCGCATCCGGAGCTGACCGAATGGGCGCCTTCGCCGCGGGCGGAGCAATCGCCCCAGGGCGTCGCGTTGCAGATGTCACCGGCCACCATGGCGCTGATTGCCGCGATCGTCGGGATTGTGGCCGTCGCGGTGCTGCTGGTGCTTCTCATTTCCGCCGCCCGCAACGGTTGAGGCAGCCTGGCGGATCACCCGAAAGGGCGAGCGTGATAAAACTGCATCGTCGATCGAGCCGCAAACTCCGGCCTGACCCTCGGCCCGTCACCACCGCGGAGCCCGACCGGGAGAGCCGAAAGTCCGTCGGCGGAGGGGAGGCCTGGCGTGACTGATGACGCGCCCGGTAACGGCGTGAGCCGTATCCTCACCGTGCCCAATCTGATCAGCTTCGCGCGCCTGGCCGGGGTGCCGCTGTTCCTCTACCTGTTCCTGGTGGCCGACCAATTCGGTTGGGCCGTAGTGGTTCTGGCCATCGGCGGCACCTCCGACTGGATAGACGGCTATCTCGCCCGCAGGCTGGGTCAGGTCAGCCGGCTGGGGGAGCTGCTCGACCCCCTGGCCGACCGCCTCTACATTCTGGCCACGCTGCTCGCGTTCACCGCGCGTGATGTCGTGCCCTGGCAGTTCACCGTGGCCCTGCTGGCCCGGGAAGCGGTGTTGTTGATCACATTGGTGATGCTCCGGCAGCGCGGCTTCGGCCCACCGCCGGTCCACTATCTCGGCAAGGCGGCCACCTTCATCCTGCTGTTCGCCTTCCCGCTGCTGCTGCTGGCGTGGGCGATCTCGCCCGGGGTCATCGACACCCTCGCCTATTCGTCCGGCTGGGCGCTGGCTTGGTGGGGGCTGGTCCTCTACTGGCTGGCCGGCCTGCTTTACCTCAGACAGTTCTTCGCCCTCATGCGCGAGGTCAGGTCGGCATGACTGACCCGCGTATGAAACCGCGGATCTATCAGGTGGACTTCCTGACCCAGCTGTTTCGGGATCCACTCGACCCGGCCTACGCACAGGCGGCCGAGGACAGGGCCAAGCGCGGCCCGCTGCCCGCCTGGAACAAGGCCGGCCGTCGGGTCGTGGCCTGGATTCTGCTCGTCGCGATCGGGATGCTTTTCGCGGTCGCCTACAAGCAGGCCGTGCGCGGGGCGCCGGAGCGGGAAAAGGTGCGCGCCGGGTTGATCAGCCGGATCACCGCGCAGAAGGAACGCACCAACGCCCGCGCCGCCGAGGCCGAGGAACTTCAGAACGAGGTCAACCGGCTGCGTGAAGTCGTGCTCGGCGACCCTGCCAAAATCCAGCAGGCACGCGAGCTGGAGGCCGCCACCGGCATGCGCCGGGTCTCCGGCGACGGCCTGGTGGTGCGGCTCGCCGACGGGCCCGAGGCCGCCACCCGTACAGGTCACCGTGTGATCGACTTTGATCTGCAGATCATCGTCAACACGCTCTGGTACCTGGGCGCGGAGGCCATCTCCATCAACGGCCGCCGCCTGACCTCGCTTACCCCGATCCGCAAGGGCGGCGAAGCGATCTATGTGGGCGACGCGCTCGTGGCCGGGCCGTACGAGATTTCGGCTATCGGGCCACCCGACCTTTATGATGACTTCTCCAAATCGGACACCGCGAAGGTCTACCGGGCCTGGCAGGAGCGGCCCGAGCACCGATTTGGGTTTAAGATCAACCAACGCGACGATCTGCTGTTGCCTGCCGCTGTAATGCCCGAGTTGAGGTTTGCCAAGGTGCCGCCACCTGCAGGCTCCCCGACACCCACGCCGACCGGAGGTGGCAGATGATCGCAGTGCTCGCTTTGCTGGTAGGAGTCGTCGCCGGCGCCCTGCTGGAGCCGACCGTGCCGCTGGCCCTGCAGCCCTACCTGCCCATCGCTGTCGTAGCAGCGCTCGACGCGGTCTTCGGCGGGGTGAGAGCCAAGCTCGACGGCATCTTCGATGACAAACAGTTCGTCATCTCGTTCATCTCCAACGTCCTCGTCGCCGGACTCATCGTGTACCTCGGTGACCAGCTGGGCGTCGGCCCCCAGCTGTCCACGGGCGTTGTGGTCGTCCTGGGCGTACGCATCTTCGGCAACGTGGCCGCCATCCGCCGGCACCTGTTCCGGGCGTGAGGAGCTGACTCGACGTGACCGACCAGCCGCGCCACCCACAGGACCGCGACGAGCAACTCCCCCTCTTCGACGCCACGCCCGGCTCCTACGAGCCCACCCCGGCCCCCTCCCCGGACGCCGAGACCACCGAACAACTACCCCTGTTCGCCTCCTCCTGGGACTCCACGCCTGAACCTCCAGCCGCTCCGGCGATCCCACCCACCAATCCCTGGGACGCCGAGCCCCCCACTGAACGCTTGGCCACCGCCGCCGCTCGGGAGGACGAAGGTTGGCAA
>NZ_BONY01000052.1 GCF_016862955.1 Rhizocola hellebori
GACAGCGGCGCGGCGCTGCAACATGGGTGTGCAAGCAACGCGCTGCCGCGCCGCTAGGAAAGCGGCGCTGCGATTCTGGTGTGCTTGCTCTGCACCCATAGGCGCAATTTTGGGTCGGTGTGCGGCTATGGGTGCAGAGCAAGGGTGTTGGACTACTTGCTGAGGCCGGCTCGGCGGAGGGCGTCGGCCATGGCGCTGTTGGCGGGGGCGGGGGTGGATTCGCGTCGTTGGCCGCCGCGGTTTTGCTGAGGGCGGCCACCGGGCTCGCGTTTGCCGGAGGTGGGTTTGTCGGCGGACGCGGTGGTGTGGTCGTCCTCGAGGCGGAGCGTCAACGAGATCCGCTTGCGGGGGATGTCGACCTCGAGCACCTTGACCCGCACCACATCGCCGGGCTTGACGACCTCGCGGGGGTCCTTGATGAAGGTGCGCGACATCGCCGACACGTGCACCAGGCCGTCCTGGTGCACGCCGATGTCGACGAAGGCGCCGAAGGCGGCCACGTTGGTGACGACGCCCTCCAGGATGAGTCCGGGCACGAGGTCCTTGAGTTCCTCGACGCCGTCGGCGAAGGTCGCGGTCTGGAAGGCCGGACGCGGGTCGCGTCCCGGCTTCTCCAGCTCCTTGAAGATGTCGGTGACGGTCGGGATGCCGAAGGTGTCGTCGGCGAAGTCGGCCGGTTTGAGCTTGCGCAACGCGGTCGAGTTGCCGATGACCTCCGTCCCGGCGGCCTGCATGATGCGGCGCACCACCGGGTAGGCCTCGGGGTGAACGCCGGACGCGTCGAGCGGGTTGTCGCCGTCGGGGATACGCAGGAAGCCCGCGCACTGCTCGAAAGCCTTGGGCCCCAAGCGCGGGACCTCTTTGATCGCGGTCCGGGTGCGGAACGGCCCGTTGGCGTCGCGGTGCGCCACGATGTTCATGGCGAGGCTCTCGCCGATGCCGGAGACGCGGGTCAGCAGGGGAACAGAGGCGGTGTTGACGTCGACGCCGACCGCGTTGACGCAGTCTTCCACCACCGCGTCAAGCGAACGCGACAGCTTGCTCTCGGCGAGATCATGCTGATATTGGCCGACCCCGATGGATTTGGGATCGATCTTCACCAGCTCGGCGAGCGGGTCCTGCAGCCGGCGTGCGATCGAAACGGCTCCGCGAAGCGACACGTTGAGGTCGGGCAGCTCTGCTGAGGCGTAGGCGGAAGCGGAGTAGACCGAAGCGCCGGCCTCCGAGACCACGATCTTCGTCAGGCTCAGCATCGGGTACTTCTTGATCAGGTCACCGGCCAGCTTGTCGGTCTCCCGTGAGGCGGTGCCGTTGCCGATCGCGACCAGCTCCACCTTGTGCTTCTGGCACAGCACCGCGAGCACGGCCAGCGACTCGTCCCACTTGTGCGCGGGCACGTGCGGGTAGATCGTCTCGGTGGCCACCACCTTGCCGGTCGCGTCGACCACCGCCACCTTGACCCCGGTACGGAAACCCGGGTCGAGACCGAGCGTGGGCCTCGTACCCGCCGGAGCGGCCAGCAACAGGTCACGAAGGTTCGCCGCGAAGACCCGCACCGCTTCGTCTTCGGCGGTGGCGAACAGGCGACCGCGAAGGTCGGCGCCGATCCGGAACAGCACCCGGGTCTTCCAGGTCAGCCGCACGGTGTCGAGCAGCCATGAACCGCCGCAGCCAAAGTGGACGGCGATGCGCTCCTCGTAGTTCTCCTCGCCCGGCTCGAGCACCAGGTCGAGGATCTCCTCCTTCTCGCCGCGGAACAGGGCGAGGATCCGGTGCGAGGGCAGCTTGGTGAACGGCTCGGCGAAGTCGAAATAATCCGAGAACTTCGCGCCTTCGGTCTCCTTGCCCTCGCGCACCTTCGAGGTGACGTGCCCGCGGTTCCACATCAGCTCACGCAGAGCGCCGATCAGGTCGGCGTCCTCGGAGAAGCGCTCGATGAGGATGGCACGGGCGCCGTCGAGCTCCTCGGCGGTGTGGGCGGTGACGTCATAGCCGGGGTCGGCGAGAATCGCGTCAGCGAGCGGCTCAAGCCCTGCCTCGCGCGCTATTTGTGCCTTGGTACGCCGCTTGGGCTTGTAAGGCAGGTAGATGTCCTCAAGGCGGGCCTTGGAATCGGCCTCCATGATCTGCGCTTCCAGCGCCTCGTCCAGCTTGCCCTGGGAGCGGATCGATTCGAGGATGACACCTCGCCGTTCCTCCAGCTCACGCAGGTAACGAAGCCGCTCCTCGAGCGTGCGCAGCTGCGCGTCGTCGAGTTCCTCGGTGGCTTCCTTGCGGTAACGCGCGATGAACGGCACCGTCGCCCCGCCGTCGAGAAGCTCTACCGCTGCTTGCACCTGGCGCTCGCGCACCCCGAGCTCATTGGCTATCCGCTGAAGAACAGTCACAACTGGCCATTATGGTGCCCCGCCCCCAGTAGGGCTGGCTGCGGGGCCAGGTTGGGACGTTCTGGTACTTCCAGCTCGGCCGGTTGTGGAACGGGCACCAGGAACAACAGGGCCAGTCCGACCCACACGTAGGCGTTGCTGCCCAGGAAGCCGTCGATGCCGGAGAAGTGGACCGCCCAGAGCCAAACCAGGCTGCTGCACAGCACGGCATACATCGCGGCCGCGGCGAGGCGATGCCGGCGGGTTCCGGTGTCGGCCAGCACGATCAGGGCGGGGATGAACCAGACGAGATGATGCACCCAGGTGATCGGACTGATCAGGCAGGCCACGATGCCGGTGACGGCAAATCCGGCGCGATCGTCGGCGGCGAGCGCGGCTCGGCGGGCCTGACGGGCCCACACCACGAGCAATGCCAGCACGGCGCCCGCCCAGAAGACGCCGCCGGGCGAGGGTGGGTGCAGACGGGCCAGGATGCCCTGCACCGACTGGTTGGAGACGTAATAGAGCACGCCTATCCGGTTGGTGTCCCACAACGCGTCTGTCCAGTAGACCAGCGACTCGGTGGGCGCCACGTTGGCCGCGAACAGGGTGGCCGTGACCGCAACCGCCGTTGCCACCAGGGCGGGCCGCCTGCGCGCGGTCACCAGCAGGTAGACGATGAAGATGGCCGGGGTCAGCTTGATCGCCGCGGCCAGCCCTATCCCTATCCCGGCCCAGCGCTGCCGGCCCGTGGACAGCAGCCAGAGATCCAGGTAGACCAGCGCCACCAGAAGCAGGTTGACCTGGCCGAAGCTGACGGTGTCGCGGACCGGCTCGAGCATGGCGAACAGGCAGGCGGCCAGCACGAAAGTGAACCAGCGATTCCAGCCTTGGCGCTTGGCGATCGGATCGACGAGCCAATAGAGCAGCGCCGCCGAAGCGGCAACGGTCAGCGCGACACTGACCGCGACCGCCTGATGCCAGGTGAACAGCAGCATCGGCAGCATGCACAGGGCGGCGAAGGGTGGATAGGTGAAGCCGTAATGGGTACCCGGACGAACATAGTCGTAGATAAGGCCGCCATCGTGGATCCAGTGGTGGATCGTTCCGTAGTAGACGCCGACGTCGAACCATCCGCGCTTGCCGGGGACCATCGTGATGAAGATGGTCACGGCCAATGCCAGCAGGGCGACCTGAATCCAGTGTCGTCGCGTTATGCCGGCCATCGCACCCCGGCCCGCCACAGCGTGACCGCAGCCAGCGCACTGCCGGCGGCGGCCAGTCCAAGCTGTGCCACGGTCGGGGGATACCCATCCGGGAGCACGACAATCGCCAAGATGGCGCAAAGCGCGGCGCAGTAACGCCGGGCCGCGCCGGGCGGTGCCGCCGCGGCGATCGGGATCAGTCCCCACAACAGGTACCAGGGCCGCGTCGCCGGACCCAGTAGCGCGAAACCGGCCAGGCTGAGGCCGAGCGCGTAGACGGGACTGTGCCGATGCCACGCCACGAGCGCGGTCGCCGCAGCCGCCGCAATGCCGATCCAGCGCCAGGTCGGCACGGCCAGCGCGGCCAGGTCGGAGCCGAGCGAGCGCAACACCTCCCCGGTGAGCCTGCCTATGGCGCTGCTCAACGACCAGTTGCTGGCCGAGACCGGGGTGTCCAGAGCCGACATCCAGCCATATCCCGTCCCCGCCGCGAAGGTCGCCGCGACCCCGGTGGCCAGCGCGACCGAGGCCGTGCCCAGCACCGCCTTGACGCGCCTGCCCGCCGATCCGGCCCATAGCCGTGTGAACGCTGTGCCCGCCACCGCCTTGACACGGCTGCCCGCCGACCCCGGCCACAGCCGGGCAACAGCTTTGCCTTGGTGGCTTGCCTGATCTGATGCAGCTTTGACCCGGATGCCGGCCGGGTCCGCCCAGCACCAGGCCACCGCGAGCAGGCCAAGCGCGGCAGGCGCTTTGACCAATCCGGCGAGCGCCACCAAGACAGCGCCCGGGATCGGATAGCGGGCCGCCACGGCTAGTCCGGCCACGAGAAGCCCCATCATCACCGCGTCGTTGTGCGCTCCGGCCACAAAGTGCAACAGCACCAACGGGTTCAGCGCGCCCAGCCAGAGCGCGGCGGCCGGGTCGACCTGGCAGATCCGGGCCAGCCGGGGCAGGAAGAACACGAGCAGGCCAAGGCCGGCCAGGGCGACCACTCGCAACCCGGCCACCCCGGCGATCACGTCTGACTGCGCCACCTGCGCCACCGCCGCCGCGATCCGCAGGAACACCGGCCCATAGGGCGCTGGGGTGTCCCGCCAGATCATCGGCACCTGATCGGCCAGCGGGCCGCCCAGATGCGATGGCCCGAAGCGATAGACGTCGATCCCGGCAACGACCATCGCGCCCTGCGCGAGGTAGCTGTACACGTCGCGGCTGAACAGCGGCGGCCCCAATGCCAAGGGCAGCAACCACAGCAGCAGGGTGCGCCGCAGCCAGCTTTCGCTGCTCGGCAGGGCCTTGCCCAGCGCCCACCAGGCCGAGATGAGCACGATCAGTCCAAAGTAGACAACGATCAGCCCGGCGTCGGCGTGCGGGCGCAGCGTCAGCACCGGCAGCGCGCCGGAGGCCAGGCCGCCGCCGGCCAACGCCACCGAGCCGGCCACGCCAAGCCACCGGCAGGAGCGCGGGTCAGGATAAGGACTCATGGACCGCAAGGAAACCGCTCACCGCAGCATCCCAGCCAAAGGTCTCCGCCCGAGCTCGCGCCGCAGCGCGCCGCTGCGGCTCGGGCCGCGCCAGCAACTCGTAGACGCCGCCGGACAGATCCTCTCCGGCGACCGCCGCCCCGGCTTGGCCGATCACCGCTGGGAGTGCGCTTGACGAGCTGACCACTGTCGGGGTACCGCAAGCAAGCGCCTCAAGCGCGGCAAGCCCGAAGGTCTCGATCGGGCCCGGGGCGAGGGTGAGATCGGCGGTGGCCAGCAGACTCGCCACGGCCGACCGGTCGCTGAGAAATCCGGTGAAGGTGACCGGCAATCCGGCCGCCTCCGCCTCCAGCCGGCCGCGCAGGGGCCCGTCACCGGCCATCACGAGCGTGGCCGCCACCCCATCGGCGAGAAGGGTTTCGAGGGTGCGCAAGGCCCGCGCGGGGCGCTTTTCCGCCGACAATCTGGTGCAGCACACCATAAGCAGCTCATCGGGTTTGGCGAAGCTCGCCCGCAGCAAGCTGTCGTGTTTGGACGGATGGAACAGGTCGAGGTCGACCCCGAGCGGAACCTGCGTGACGTTGCCGGCTCCGATCCGCGCGAACTCCCTTGCCGCCCAAGCGGTGGTGCAGATGACGCGGTCGTAGTGCCGGGCCGTGGCCCGGTTCAGCCTGGCCGACAGGGCCGGCAAGGGCAGCAGGCCGTCAAGACTCTCGTGCGAGACCATGACCGAGGGCACGCCTTCCCGCTTGGCCCAGCGGCCCGTCCAGCGCAGGGTGGTCCGATCGGAAACCTCTATCCGGTCGGGCTTGAGCTCGCCCAGCACCTGCGACACCGCCCGATTGTTGAGCAGCAACCGATATCCGCCCATCATGGGAACCAGGGGGGCCGGCAGCTCGACGACGCGGCCGTGTTCGGTCAGCTCATCGGCGTGATCGGGGCCGGGGATCACCAGGACGGGTTCGTGACCCGCGGCCGCGTAACCCTTGCCCAGCTCGCGCAGGGCTGTCCGCAGCCCGCCGGAGCGGGGCATGACAAAGTTGGCCAGCCGCACAATCCTCATGCCGCGCCGACCGCGGCCCGGTAGTGACCGATCAGCTCGTCGCCGAGCGCGCTCCACGTTCTTGAGGCCACCGCGTCGAAGGCGGCCACGCCGTACTCCTTGCGCATCCGCTCATCGGCGGCCAGCTCCGCGATCGCGCGGGCGAAGGCGGCGGCGTCGCCCGGTGGCACCAGGATGCCGGTCTGGCCGGGCTTGACCAGGTCCACCGGCCCGCCGACCGCGGGCGCCACCACCGGAACGCCGCTGGCCATGGCCTCCTGAACGGTCTGGCAGAAGGTCTCGTAGGGTCCGGTGTGGACGAACACGTCCAGGCTCGCGTAAAGCCTGGCCAACTCGGCGCCCCGGCGCGGCCCGAGAAAGCGTGCGTTGCCCAGCCTTCGCTGCACCGCCCCCCGCATCGGGCCGTCCCCCACCACCACCAGCTGGACGCCGGGCAGCTTCGCCGCGTCTTCGAGCAGCTCCACCTGCTTCTCCCGGGCGAGCCTGCCCACATATCCGACGAGCACCTCGTCGTTGGGCGCCAACGATCTTCGGAGCTCGTCATCGCGGCGGCCCGGGTGAAACAGGGCCGTGTCCACGCCCCGGCCCCACATCCCGACCCTGGGCACGCCGTGCTCGACCAGCTGGGCGGCGGTCGAGGTGGACGGCGCCAACGTCATCGTGGCGCGCGCGTGCAGGCGCTGGATTACCTTCCAGGACACCACCTCGGTCAGACCCAGGCGGTAGGCGCGGGCGTAGCCCGGCACATCGGTCTGATAGATCGCCACGATCGGCAACCCGAGCTCGGCCGCGGCCTTGGCCCCCCAGGCCCCGAGCACGAACGGGCTAGCCAGGTGCACCACATCGGGCCGGAAAGCGGCCAGGATCCGCCCGAGCCGCCGGGTCGGCAACGCCAGCCGCACCGTGGAGTACCCCGGCATCGGGATGGATCTGAGCCTCACCACGGGATGCGGATCAGCACTGTCCACAAGCGACACCGGACGCGGCGCGATGACCAGCACCGCATGCCCACGCGCGGTCAGGTGACCCGCGATCCGCGCCACCGAGTTGGCGACACCGTTCACCTCGGGCAGGTAGGACTCCGTGATGATCACGACCCGCATGCTCGAAACCGTATGAAGATCACCAGTCCGCGGGGAGTCGCCCGTGCGACCTCTTGGCAAAGACGGGTCGAACAACCGGAACCGCTTTTGTCTTAGTACTGGCGTACTATTCACGTCATGGGCGATGAGGTCAAAGCCGGCTCCATGGACGAGCTCCTTGCGCACATCCCGGTCACCGAGGAGGGCAAGGCCCGGTGGCGCGCGCGTCTAGCCGAACTAGACGCCAAATGGACCCCCGAGCGGCGCGAGGAGCTACGAAAGCAGCTCGGTCTGTCATGACTATTCGGCTAATCCTCGACACCTCTGCGGTCGCAGAGTATGTCAAGGGTTCGATCCACGTTGGGGAGCTGCTCGCCGAGCTCCACGACGAAGCAGCGGAAGTTCGTTTCGCGGTGCCGGTGACCTGTCTCGCCGAGGCTGGCCTGGCTGCCGTGAGCCCGGAATCCTTGCTGTTACTCGCGAGTCACCAACGTGCGGCCGTCATTCCGGTCTCTGCGGAGCGATGGCGCGACCTGGTAAACCTCACCAAGCTGATGGGCAGTGTGCTGCATGCCGCGCCCTTCCTCGTCGCGATCAATCGGGACGACTGCTACCTCCTGACGGCGACGCCCCAGCGTTATCCCGACACAGATCTTGTTATCGACATAGGTCAATAGTCACTCGCGGTCGACATTGGTCAATGGTCTTGCGGTCGCTGGACGCCGGTGGCGATGCCGGCGCCTGGCGATCGCTCTGTTGCCGTGCCGGTGGCTGTGTGGCCGGTATGTGCTGTATTGCCGGTGTTTTGGGCTCCGGTGCAGGTCAAGATGATCACTGCGGCGGGCCTTCCAATGTTTTTGCACTGCCCGTAACCGAACTGTGATGCTTCCGGCGTGTGCTCTGACTGTCACGGCTATTGACCTGGCGGTGACACCTTGTTTAATCATCGGTAACTTGTGACGCGCGACACACAGGAGTGGGCTTGCTGCAGGTAACCAACCTAGAGGTCGTATATGACGACGTCGCCCTGGTGCTTCGCGGCATCAGCATCCGGGTGGCGCCCGGTCAGATCGTCGCTCTGCTCGGCGCCAACGGTGCGGGCAAGACCACTTTGCTGCGCGCGGTGACCGGGCTACTTGATGTGCACGAAGGGGAAATCACCAAGGGATCGGTGTCCCTGGACGGCACCCCCATCCACAAGCTCCGGCCAGCCGCAGTGGTACGTATGGGAATCGGGCAAGTGATGGAGGGCCGGCGCATCTTCGCCGAGCTTTCGGTCGAGGAGAACCTTCGCCTCGGCGGTCATACCAGCTCAGGGTCGCACAAGGAGCGGCTTGAGCGTTGTTACAGCCTTTTCCCGGTACTGGCCACGAGAAAACGAAGCACGGCAGGTTATCTGTCCGGGGGAGAGCAGCAGATGCTCGCGATGGGACGAGCGCTGATGGCCTCACCGAAGTACCTGCTGCTCGACGAACCCAGCCTGGGCCTCGCGCCGAAGCTGGTCGAGCAGATCCGCGACCTCATCGTGCAGATCAACGCGAGCGGGACAGGGGTGCTGCTGGTCGAGCAGAACGCGACCATGGCGCTGTCGATCGCCTCGCACGGCTATGTCATGGAGAACGGGAAGATCGTGCTCGACAAGCCGTCGGGCGAGCTGCTGGCCGATGAGGACATCCGGGAGTTCTACCTCGGGTCCCACACCAAGTCCTTCAGGGATGTCAAGCACTACCAGCGCCGGAAGCGGTGGTTGTCGTGAGCAATGTGCTGGAGTTCCACGACGTCCGCCTCGCCTTCGCGGGCGTGAAGGCGATCGACGGCGTCTCCTTCGAGGTCGGCGAGAAGGAGCTTTTCGCGATCATCGGCCCGAACGGGGCGGGCAAGACCTCCATCTTCAATGTGCTCTCGGGCGTCTACCGGCCGCAGACGGGGCGGGTCACCTTCAACGGCGTCGACCTGATCGGCAAGCGTCCACATAGGATCGCCGAGCTGGGCCTGGCCCGCACCTTCCAGAACGTGGAGTTGTTCAGCAACCTCACCGTGCTGGAAAACCTGATGCTGGGCCGGCATCACCACCTGCACTACGGGTCGCTGGCCGCCATCGCGTGGTGGGGCCGGGCCAAGCGGCAGGAGATTGAGAACAGGCAACGCGTCGAGGAGATCGTCGACTTCCTCGAGCTGGAGCAGTGGCGCAAGGTCCCGGTCGGGTTGCTGCCCTATGGGGTGCAGAAGCGCGTGGAGCTGGGCCGCGCTCTGGCCATGGAACCCAAGCTGCTCCTGCTCGACGAGCCGGTGGCGGGCATGAACCTCGAGGAGACCGAGGACATGGCGCGCTACATCCTCGACATTCGCGACGAGCTGCATCTGCCAATGATTCTCGTCGAGCACGACATGGGCTTGGTGATGGACCTTGCCGACCGGGTGATGGTGGTCGACTTCGGACAGCCGGTGGCCACCGGTATCCCCGCGGACATCCAGCACCATCCCGAGGTCATCCGCGCCTATCTGGGGGTGAGCAACTAATGACTGCTACTGCTACTTCCACGCCGATCAACACCACCACGACGACGACCATCGCGACCCGGGTCCGAGACAGGGCGCTGGCCACGCCGAAGGCGGTGGCCATGCGGGAGAAGGACTTCGGCATCTGGCGCGAGGTGACCTGGGCCCAGTACTGGCAGCGGATCCAGGAGGTCGGTCACGCTCTGCTGGCCCTGGGCATCGAGCACGGCGACCGGGTGGCCGTGCATTCGGAGAACCGGCGCGAGTGGCTCTACTCCGATCTGGGGGCGGTTTCGGTCCGGGCGATCACGGTCGGCCTCTATCCCACGAACCCGCCTGCCGAGGTGGGCTACCTGCTGTCGCACTCCGGTGCCCGGGTGCTCATCGCCGAGGATCAGGAGCAGGTCGACAAGGCGCTCGAGGTGCTCGACAGCTGTCCCGAGCTGGAGTGGATCGTCTACATCGAGCCCCGCGGCATCCGGCACCGCTACGAGAATTCGAAGCTCATGGCCTGGGAGGAGTTCCTCGCGCTCGGGCGCAAGCACATGGCGGAACATCCCGACGCCGTGGCCCAGCGGATGGCGGCCGCCGGCTCCGACGACATCCTGACTCTGGTCTACACCTCCGGCACCACGGGTCCGCCCAAGGGCGCGATGCTCAGTGTGTCCAATGTGGAATTTGCGATCTCCGCGCTGGTCGACGGCGGCGGCTTCACCTCGCCCCCGCCCGGGCCCAACGACATCCTGCTTTCCTACCTGCCGCTTTGCCATGTGGCCGAACGCATCTTCACCACCTGGTACAACGCCGGGGCCGGGGTGCAGGTGAACTTCGCCGAGTCGGTCGCCACGGTGCAGCCCAACCTGCGCGAGATCCAGCCGACGATCCTGTTCGGCGTCCCGCGGATCTGGGAGCGGATCCTGGCCGGGGTCCAGATCAGGCTGGCCTCCGCGTCATGGTTCAAGCGGCTCAACGCGAAGCTTTGGACGGGCGTGGCCAACGGGATCGCCGACACCCTGGTGCGCACGGGCGGCAACCACACCTTCGGCTCGCGTCTTCGCTACGCATTGGGCTGGTTGTTCTACTACCGCTCGCTTCGGGAACGGCTCGGCATGAGCAACGTGCGTTTCGCCGCTTCGGGCGCCGCCCCGATCGCGCCGGAGGTTCTCAAATTCTTCATGGGCATCGGGGTACCGATGCACGAGGTCTACGGCATGACCGAGAACACGGCGGTGGCCACGGGTAACCGGCCCGGCCGCGTGAAGCTGGGCACCGTGGGCGAGCCGCAGAACAACACCGAGCTTCGGATAGATCCCGATACCGGCGAGATTCAGACCCGGCACGGCGGCACCTTCGTCGGCTACTACCGCGATCCGGCGGCCACGGCCGCGGCGATGACGCCCGACGGCTGGCTGAAGACGGGCGACGTGGGTGAGTGGATCGACGGAACCCATGTGCGCATCACCGACCGGGCCAAGGACATCATCATCACCTCGGGCGGGAAGAACATCTCGCCGTCGGAGATCGAGAACGGGCTGAAGGCGTCTCCTTTCATCAAGGAGGCGATCGTCATCGGCGACCAGCGCAAGTTCCTCTCCGCGTTGATTGGCATCGAGCTCGAGACGGTGGGCGAGTGGGCGCAGCGGCGCAACATCGCCTACACGACCTACCGCGATCTGGGCGAAAAACCCGAGGTGCTCAAGCTGGTGCAGTCCATTGTGGACGAGGTCAACTCCAAGCACGCCCCGGTTGAGCAGATCCGGCAATTCCGCATGCTGCCCAAGGAGCTCGATCACGAGGACGGCGAGCTCACCGCGACCATGAAGGTCAAGCGATCAGCCGTCGGCAAGCTCTTCGCTGAACTGGTGGAAGATATCTATGGTTGATCTTTTGGAAGCGGTGATCCGCGGCCTGGGCCGGGGCAGTATCTATGCCCTGCTGGCGCTGGGATTCGTCATCATCTTCAAGGCGACACGGGTGATCAGCTTCGCGCAGCCCGCCTTCATGCTGGCCGGGGCGGTGCTCGTCACCTTCCTGGTGGGGCCGCTCGGGTTTTGGGGCGCTCTGATCGCGGCGACGCTGCTGACGGCCCTGCTCGCGCTGGGGGTGGAGCGCTCCGCGGTGCGGCCGATGGTGGGCAGGCCCGCCTTCGTGGTGGCCATCATCACCCTCGGCGTCGACATCGCGGTCCGGGTGGTGGTCAACGCCTTCCTCGGCATCAATGTGCGGCAGGTCGACGACCCGTGGGGGCTCAAGACCGTCGAGCTGGCCGGGCTGCGCGTGGAGCAGCGCCACATCGCCGTGCTGCTCACCACGACCGTGCTCGTCGCGGGCCTGTTCGCCTATTTCCGGTTCACCCGGATGGGTCTGGCCATGCGGGCGGCCTCCTACGACCAGGAAGCCGCGCTGGCGCAAGGGGTTTCGGTCGGCTCGGTGTTCGCCGTCTCGTGGGCGATGGCGGGCGGGCTCGCCGCGGTCGCGGGGACCTTTGTCGCCGCGGGGGAGAACGTAGACGGCCTGATGTGGCGCATCGCCCTGGTCGCGCTGCCAGTCATCATTCTGGGCGGGCTCGACTCGCTGCCCGGGGCGGTGGTGGGTGGGCTCCTCGTCGGCGTGCTGCAGGAGCTGGCGGCCAACTACCAAGCCGAATACGCCCCGGTCTGGCTGGGGGAGAACGTCTCGATCATCACCCCCTATGTGGTGATGCTGCTGGTTCTGCTTGTCAAGCCTTACGGGCTGTTCGGAACGCGTGAGGTGGAGCGGGTATGAAGAATCGGCCGCTGCTTTACACGAGCTACGCCGGCGAGATGGGTTTGCTCAACACCCGCGCCAAGCAGCTCTCGGTGGGGCTGATGATCCTGGTGGCGCTGGTCCTGCCGTTCGTGCTCGACGACCAATGGCTCAGCCTGCTGGCGATCTGTGCCGCCACCGCGATCGGGGCGATCGGGCTCGGCCTGGTCACCGGCTACGCGGGGCAGGTCTCGCTCGGGCACGCCTTCTTCATCGGCATCGGAACATTCACCGCGGCTGTCCTAAGTGGAGATCCCAACGGGCGCACACTTGGCTTCGGCATCACCAACATGCTGATCTGGCTGCCCGCGGCGGGGCTGGTGGCGCTGGTCGCCGGCATCATCGTCGCGCCGCTGGCCACCCGGCTGCGCGGTCTGTATCTCGCCATCGTCACGCTGGGCCTGGTCGTCATCGGCGAGCACATCTTCGCCGAGTGGTCGGACGTGACCGGCGGGCTCGGGGTGGGGCGTCCCCCCGCCACCCTCGACGTCGCCGGCTATCACGTCGGGGTGACCGATTCAGTGGGGACAAAGGACCAGAAGGCCTACTGGCTCATGCTGATCCTGCTCGTCGTCTTCGCGCTGGCGGCCCGAAACCTGGCGCGTTCCAAGGTGGGCCGGGCCTTCACCGCGATCCGGGACCGCGACATCGCCGCCGGCGTCATCGGCGTGAACCTGCCGCGCTACAAGACGATCGCGTTCGCCATCTCCTCGTTCTACGCCGGCTGCGCCGGTGCGCTGCTCTACCCGCTCATCGGCTTCATCGAGCCCGGTTCCTTCAACCTGGGCATGTCGGTGCTGTACGTGGCGATGGTGCTGATCGGTGGTGCCGGAACCATCTCCGGCGCGATCGCCGGCGCGTTCTTCATCACGCTGCTGCCGACGCTGACTCGGCAGCTGATGCCGTTGCTCCCCTTCATAAGCGAGTCGTCGGACCGGATCCCCAACCTGCTGCAGCTGCAGACGATCCTCTACGGCGTTCTCATCATCGGCTTCCTGATCTTCGAGCCGCGTGGCCTATTCGGGATCTGGATCCGGATCCGCTCGTACTGGAAGAGCTGGCCATTTTCCTACTAGAAAGGAACATCGTGAAGCGAATAGCGGCATTGATATTAGTTGCTGCGGTCTCGCTCACCGCATGCCGTGGTGGCGACACCACCACGGATGCGGGCGGCATCAAGACCGACATCGGCGTCACCAAGGAACCGTGCAAGGACGCCATCGACAAGGCCAAGGGCTGCATCTATCTCGGCATCATCTCCGACCTGACCGAGGGCCCGTTCAAGGCGCTGGCCGTGCCGATCACCGACGCGCAGAAGGCGTTCTGGAAGCGGGTCAACACCGCGGGCGGCATCGGCGGCTACGAGGTCGACGTCACCACCTACATCCGGGACAACAAGTACAACCCGCAGGTGCACAAGGAGGTCTACGACCAGATCAAGGGCAACATCCTTGCGCTGGCGCAGACCTTGGGCTCGCCCACGACAGCCGCGATCCTGGCCGACATGAAGGCCAGCAACATCGTGGCCGCCCCGGCCGCGTGGACGTCGGCCTACGCGTTCGAGGACGTCATCATCGAATCCGGTGCGAATTACTGCATCGAGTCGATGAACGCCATGGACTACGCCGCGGACAAGTACAAGCCCAAGAGCGTTCTGTCGATCCACTACGCCGGTGACTATGGCGACGACGCGGCCGCAGGTGCGAAGATCGCCGCCGAGAAGCTGGGCATGACCTTCTCTCACCTGAAGACCGACTCGGGTGCCGACAAGCAGGCTGGCGCGATCGCCGAGATCATCGCCAAGAAGCCTGATCTCGTCCTGGTCACCACCGGCCCGACCGAGCTGGCCACCATCGTCGGCCAGGCTGCCGCTCGCGGCTTCACCGGCCGCTTTATCGGCACCAGCCCGACGTGGAACCCGGCCCTGAACGCCAGCGCCGCGGCGCCCGCCCTGGCCGCCCTCTACGAGCAGAGCGCGCCGTGGAACAACTGGGCCACCAACACCCCGGGCCACGAGGCGATGCGCAAGGCTCTGCCCGGTGTGACGCCCAGCGATGGCTACACCTCGGGTTGGGTCTGGTCCTACCCGCTGAAGGCTGCACTGGCGAAGGCCGCCGCCAACAAGGACCTGACCCGGGCGGGCCTGCTCGCCGCGGTGAAGTCCCTGGAGTCGGTGGACTACGAGGGCATGCTGCCCGCGACCGCCGGCAACTACAAGGCCGGCGCGGCCGGTCAGCTCAAGATGACCGCCTTCTACAAGCCGGACAAGACGGCCCCGACCGGTGGCGTGATGGTCCAGGACCTCAAGGTCGGCAAGACCGCCGAGGCCTACAAGCTAGAAGGTCCCTGCTTCGCCAAGCTGTAACGGCTTTTAGCGCTGGAAGCACGGACAGGTCGTTCGCCGCACGGGAGTTGCGGCGAACGACCACCACGGACCGGCGCAAAAATATATAGATAGGCAAAGAAAAGCGCCGCAGCCCAAGAAAGGCTGCGGCGCTTCGCTTTCGGTCTAGTTAGAACTCTCGGCGAGCTCGAGGAACTTCTTCTTGGTGTTGAGGGCCTGCTCGGCTTCCTTGATGCGCTTGGCGTCGCCGGCTGCCTGGGCGCGCTCGAGGCGGGCCTGGGCCTCAGCAACCTGGTCGCGCATCTGGGTGAGCAGTGGGTTGGCCGACGGCTCGGTGCGCCGCCAGGCAGCGTCCATGGCCTCGCGCACCCGCTCCTCGACTGCCCGCAGGCGACGGTCGAGACTGGCCATTGACTCGCGCGGCACCCGGCCGGTGTCGTGCCACTGGCCGAGGATCTCGCGCATCGCGGCCTGGGCGCCCTTGGGGTCGGACTCGATGTCGAGCGACTCGGCCTTGGTGAGCAGCTCCTGGCGGCGGGTCAGCGCCTGCTTCTGCTCGGCGTCACGCTCGGAGAAGATCTGCTTGCGGCGGTTGAAGAAGACGTCCTGGGCGGCGCGGAACCTTTCCCACAGCTTCTGCTCGGCTTCCTTGGAGGCGCGCGGGGCGGCCTTCCACAGGTCCATCAGCTCGCGCAGGCGATCGGTGGTGGCCTTCCAGTCGGTCGACTCCGACAGCGCCTCTGCCTCGGCTACCAGCTCGTCCTTTGCCGACTGGGCCTGCTTGCGCTGCGAGTCGAGGGTGGCGAAGTGGCCGCCGCGACGGCGGGTGAAGCTGTCGCGGGCGACGGAGAAGCGCTTCCACAGCTCGCCGTCGGCCTTCTTGTCGACGCCGCGGATGGTCTTCCACTCGTCGAGGATCTCCTTGAAGCGGTCGCCGGTGGCCTTCCAGCTGGTGGACTCGGCCGCGAGCTTCTCGGCCTCCTCGACCAGCGAGGTCTTGCGGGCAACCGCCTCGGCGCGGGCCGTGTCGCGGGCCGCTTTGGCCTCGGCGGCCTTCTCCTGGGCGACGCTGATCAGAAGGTCGAGGCGCTGGCCGAGACCGTCGAGGTCGCCTACCACGTGGGCTTCGTCGAGCCCGCCGCGCAGACGCTTGGCGGTGGTGAGGGTGTGCGCCGCGTCAGCAGCGCCCGAGCCCAGACGTGTCTCCAGCAGGACGACCTCGGTGAGCAGGTCCTCGTAGCGCCGGACAAAGTGAGCGAGACCCTCTTCGGGCGTGCCCGCCTGCCATGATCCGACGGTACGCTCGCCTGCGGAGGTCTTGACCCAGACTGTTCCGTCGGCGTCCACCCGGCCGTAGCTCGCCCAGTCGCTCATCTTCGATCCCTCGTTCTTCCCGGCGTCTGCTTTGTAACAGCTCGCCGCCATAGCACAGTGGTCCCGCAGCCCATTCTGCCCTGACCCATGTTTGAGCAGTGACCGCATGCGACCTTACGGCGTATATGGTCGGCACGCATCAGGTCAGGAGTCCAGTCAAGGGCACGATCCGGTTACGTTTACGTAATGAGTGTGATCGCGGTCGCCGGGCCAACAGCCGCGGGAAAGTCCTCGCTGTCGCTGGCGCTCGCCCACGCCTTGGGTGGTGAAGTTGTCAATGTCGACTCTATGCAGCTCTACCGCGGGATGGACATCGGCACAGCCAAATTAAGTGTGGCGGAAAGAGATGGTGTTCCGCATCACCTGCTGGACATATGGCCCGTGACCCAACCGGCCAGCGTCGCCGAGTACCAGGTGCTGGCCCGTCGCGCCATCGATGACATTCTGGCCCGGGGCCGGGTGCCGTTGCTGGTCGGCGGCTCAGGACTCTATCTGCGCGCCGTTCTCGAAGATTTCATTTTTCCGGGTACCTCTTCCGAGTTGCGCGCCGCCCTCGAAGCGGAGCTGGCCACGACCGGGCCGGCCGTCCTTCACCAGCGGCTGGCCGGGCTCGACCCGCCGGCCGCCGCCCGGATCCTGCCCACCAACGGCCGCCGGATCGTGCGGGCGCTCGAGGTCATCGAGCTGACCGGGCAGCCGTTCACGGCCTCGCTGCCCGCGCCGACACCGGTATATAAGGTGCTGACGCTGGCAGTCGATCGCGCTGACCTTGATGAACGCATTGCGCGTCGGGTGGATCTGATGTGGGAGCAGGGCTTGGTTGATGAGGTTCGGGCGCTTGAGGCCCAGGGTCTGCGCGACGGGCTGACCGCCAGCCGCGCCCTCGGCTACCAGCAGGTCCTGGCCTACCTGGCAGGCGAGTGCACCGAGCAGGAGGCGCACGCGGCGACGGTTCAGGGCACGAAACGCTTCGTGCGCCGGCAACGGTCGTGGCTGCGTCGCGACAGTTCGATAGTCTGGCTTGACGGGATGGCGGCCGGCCTGGCCGACCAGGCTCTCGCACTAGCGCAGAAGTCGGCGGCAGGAAATTCGCAATGAAATTTACCAAAGGGCACGGAACAGGAAACGACTTCGTCATCGTGGACGAATCGGTTGAGCTGAGCCCAGATCTCGTGGTGGCGCTCTGCGATCGGCGCTTCGGCATCGGCGGCGACGGCGTGCTGCGCGTGGCGCGCGAAGGCGCCCGCTACTTCATGGACTACTGGAACTCAGACGGCTCCCTGTCGGAGATGTGCGGCAACGGCGTTCGGGTTTTCGCCCGGTACCTGTGGGAGACCGGTCTTGCGTCGGGTTCGCAGATCGAGGTGGCGACCCGGGCCGGGGTGCGCACGGCCTACCTGGAGTGGGACGGCATCCGCGTCGACATGGGCGCGCCAAGGATTCTGGGCATCTCCCGGGACGGGCTCGCGATCTCCATGGGCAACCCGCATCTGGTGTACGAAGTGGACAGTGTCGACAAGATAGACCTGTCCCGCCAGCCCGCGTACGACGATACCTTCTTCCCCGAAGGGGTGAACGTTTCCTATTTCGAGCGGGTGGGCGAGGGACACGTGCGGATGCGGGTCTACGAGCGCGGCTCGGGCGAGACCTTCTCCTGCGGCACCGGCGCCACCGCGGTCGGGGTGGCCGCGCTGCACCATTTGGGCGACGCCACGGGTGCGGTAACCGTCGATGTCCCCGGCGGCCGGTTGCGGGTCACCGTCGATGAGCAAACCTCCTGGCTGGCCGGGCCGGCGGTGCTGGTGGCCACCGGTGAGGCCGACCCGGCTAGCTTGACGGGTCGACCTGTGAGTCCAGCGGAGCACCCGTGGCCGCAAGGGAGACAGCGCGCACAGCGCTAGCCACCGCCGGAGCCACCTTGGGGTCGAAGACGCTCGGCACGATCACGCTCGGGTTCACCTTGTCCTCGCCGACGGCGTCGGCGATCGCCTGCGCCGCGGCCAGCGCCATGTCGATGGTGAACTCGCGGGCTTGCGCGTCGAGCATGCCCCGGAACACACCGGGGAAAGCCAGCACATTGTTGATCTGATTGGGCTGGTCCGACCTTCCCGTCGCGACCACCGCGGCATGCTCGCGTGCCGCGCGCGGATCGACTTCTGGATCCGGGTTCGCTAGCGCGAAAACGATGGAGCGCGGGGCCATCCGGGCAATGTCGTCGCCGGTGAGGATGTTGGGCGCGCTCACTCCGATGAAGACATCCGCGCCCACGAGCGCGCCGGCCAGATCGCCCGAATAGTTCTCGCGATTGGTGTGCTCGACCAGCCACGCCCAGTTCGGCGTGAGATCGGGCATCCCGCGGTGCAGGACGCCGCGCCGGTCGTTCGCGATGATGTTGCCAACCCCTTGGCGCAGAAGGAGTTTCATGATGGCGGTGCCGGCGGCCCCGGCGCCCGAAACGACGACGGTGACGTCGCCGAGTTTCTTGCCCACCACGCGAAGCGCATTGGTCAACGCGGCGAGCACACAGATCGCCGTCCCGTGCTGGTCGTCGTGAAAGACCGGAATATCAAGCAATTCGCGAAGGCGCGCCTCAATCTCGAAGCATCGCGGGGCGGCGATGTCCTCGAGGTTGATACCGCCGTACACGGGCGCGATGGCCCTGACGATATTGACGATCTCGTCGGTGTCCTGGGTGTCCAGACAGACCGGCCAGGCGTCCACCCCGCCGAACCGCTTGAACAGCGCGGCTTTGCCCTCCATCACCGGCATCGCGGCGAGCGGGCCGAGGTTGCCCAGCCCCAGCACGGCCGACCCATCGGTGACCACGGCCACGGTGTTGCGCTTGATGGTCAGCCGCCGCGCGTCCTGCGGGTTCTCGGCGATGGCCTGGCATACCCTGGCCACGCCCGGGGTATAAGCCCGGGAGAGTTCATCCCGGTTCCGCAATGCGATCTTCGGGGTGACTTCGATCTTGCCGCCTAGATGCAGGAGGAACGTGCGGTCCGAGACCTTGCGCACCTCCACCCCGGCGAGGGCCTTGAGCGCCTCGACGACCTGGTCGGCGTGCTTGCTGTCCGCGGTGTCACAGGTCAGGTCGGCGACCACCCGAACATGATCGGAGTCGACGACGTCGAGCGCGGTGACGATCGCCCCCGCCTCGCCCACGGCGGTGGTGACCCGGCCGATCGCGGAGGCGTCAGCCGTCACCGCGACGCGGATGGTGATCGAAAATCCAGCGCTCGGGAGCCGGATGGAGGCCACGGTGCCACCCCTCTTGAAAGAAAGTGTCTGCAGAATGCGGTCGCGCTCCACACCTACCACATGCCAGCATCGAGGGTGAGGAGGCAAACTTGCGTACTAATCATCAAATAGAGGAACAAGCGGATGAGGTCTCGCTCGAGCTGGAGGAAAGGCACGCGATGCGTCGTGTGGCCGGTCTGTCCACCGAGCTGGCCGATGTCACCGAAGTCGAATACCGGCAGCTTCGCCTCGAGCGCGTAGTTCTGGTCGGGGTTTGGACCACCGGGACCATCGTCGACGCTGAGAATTCCCTCACCGAGCTTGCCGCCTTGGCCGAGACCGCCGGCTCCCAGGTTCTGGAGGGCTTGATTCAGCGGCGTCAGCAGCCGGACGCGGCGACTTTCATCGGTCGTGGCAAGGTCGATGAGCTTCGGGCGGCGGTGGAGTCCAGCGGCGCCGACACGGTCATCTGTGACGGTGAGCTTTCACCGAGCCAGCTGCGAAACCTGGAACAGCGCACGAAGGTCAAAGTGATCGACCGGACGGCGCTGATTCTGGACATCTTCGCCCAGCACGCGAAGAGCAAGGAGGGCAAGGCGCAGGTCGAGCTGGCGCAGCTGCAGTATCTGGTACCAAGGCTGCGGGGTTGGGGTGAAGCCCTTTCCCGGCAGGCCGGTGGTTCGGCCAGCGGCTCCGGTGGAGGCGTGGGTCTGCGCGGGCCGGGTGAGACGAAGCTCGAAACGGACAGGCGGCGCATTCACACCCGTATCTCCAAGCTCAAGCGTGAGATCGCTGAGATGAAGACGGTACGGGAAACCAAGCGCGCCGATCGCAGGCGTAAGTCTGTTCCGGCTGTAGCCATCGCCGGCTACACCAACGCCGGAAAGTCGAGCCTGCTCAACCAGCTCACCGGGGCCGGAGTGCTGGTGCAGGACGCGCTTTTCGCCACTCTTGACACCACCACCAGGCGCGACACCACCCGCGACGGCCGCGAGTTCACGCTCTCGGACACCGTGGGATTCGTTCGGCATCTGCCGCACCAGCTCGTCGAGGCGTTCCGCTCGACGCTGGAGGAGGTGGCGCAGGCCGATCTGGTGCTGCACGTGGTGGACGGCGCTCACCCCGATCCGGAGGAGCAGGTGCGCGCGGTGCGCGAGGTGCTCGCCGAGGTTGGCGCTGAACGCATCCCCGAGCTGTTGGTCGTGAACAAGGTCGACGCCGCGGCGCAGGAAACGCTTTTGCGTCTGAAACACGACTGGCCAGAAGCGATCTTCGTTTCCGCCCGCTCCGGGGTGGGGCTCGACGAGCTGCGTTTGGCGATCGAGGAAAGGCTGCCACGCCCCGCGATCGAGCTGCTTCTCCTGGTTCCCTACGACCGGGGTGAGCTGGTCGACCGCATCCACCGCAAGGGTGAGGTACTTGAATCCGTTCATGCCGAAGGTGGCACCCGACTGCGGGCGCGGGTCGACGCTGAGCTGGCCGCTGAGCTGGCTCCGTTCGCTTTGACCGGCGAGGAGTGGATCAAGGTGGGCACGCTGGGGTAGGCAACTGGCCACAACGGTGTGTCAGACTGTCCCGATGCAGTTCACGGGAGCTCGGGTCGTTCTTGTTGCGCTGACAGGCGCGCTGCTCGCTGCGGTGCCTGTCAGCGCCGCTGCGGCTGCGCCCACGCCAGCGCCCACCCCCACCGCCGTGGCTGGGGCCAACGACGCCAAACGCGGCAGCACTGTCTGCACGATCGCTGACAAGAACGCCATTGAGCTGTCCGGTCTGGTGGTGGCCAACGGTTTCCTCTACGCGGTCAACGACAGCTCCGACACCGCGGCGCGCAAACGCGTCTTCAAGTTCGACAGCGCCGACTGCAAGCTCGTGGGAACCCCGTTGGCGTTCCCCACGCCCGGCCCGGCCGACCCCGAGGACCTGGCGATAGGGCCGGACGGCACGATCTGGATCGGTGACATTGGTGACAACACCGGGGTGCGGGCGACCGTCGCGGTGTGGAAGATCGTCGACGACAAGATCGACGGGCCGTACCGTATGTCCTATCCGGACGGTGCCAAGCCCAACGCGGAAGCGCTCCTGATCGGCAGCGACGGTCTGCCCATCATCATCACCAAGCCGACCAGCGGCCCGGCCAAGATCTACGTTGCCACCAAGCCACTGGAGAAAGGCACCCCCGCCGGCGTCCCCCTCAAACTGGCCGGCGAGGTGACCCTGCCCAAGACCGAGACGGAAAACGTGTTCGGGGCGGCGGGACGGGTGGCCGTCACCGGTGCGGCCATGTCGACGGACAAGACCAAGGTCGCGCTGCGCACCTACGCCGACGCCTTCGAATGGACCGTGACCAACGGCGACATCATCGGCGCGCTGACCCAAGGCAAGCCCCGGATCACGCCGCTGCCGATGGAGCCGCTGGGCGAGTCGATCGCTTACTCCGCCGACGGCACCAAGTTCCTCACCGTCTCGGAGACCGATCGGCTTGCCGAGGACAAGCGCAAGCCCGATGTGCTGAGCTACGTCCCCAACACCGCGACCCAGACCTCGCCCGCGGCCGCGGCGCCGCAAGCTCCCGCCGCGGAGAAGGCTTGGTGGTCTTCGCTGGTCTCCAGCACCGATCGGCTCTACCTGCTCATCGGCTCGGTGGGCGTGGTCGGCCTGCTGCTGGTGCTGCTGGGAGTCTTCGGCATCCTGCGCTCCCGCAAGCGGGGCAGCGACGATGACGAGGACGAGGAGCTGGCCGAGGAGACGCGCCTGATCCGCAACGTTCACCCGAATCAGGGCTATCCGCCGCAGGGCGGCGAATTCTACGACCAGGGCTATGGGCAACAGCCCGGCTACGGCTACCAGCAGCCGGGCTATGGCTACCCCAACCAGCAGCCGGGATACCCGCAGCCGAACCAGCAGGGGTATCCGGGTCAACAGGGCTATCCGGATCAGGGCGGCTATCCGCAGCCAGACCCGGGTTACCCACCGCAGCCCGGTTACGGACAGCAGCCGAACTACGGTGGCCAGCCGGGCTACGGCCAGCAACCCAACTACGGCTACGGGCAGCAGCCACCGCCGCCGTATCAGGAGCCCCAGCAGTACCAGTACCCCGACCAGGGCTACGGGCAGCCCCCGCAGCAGTATCGGTGAGCTTGAGCTACGGCAGCCGCCGCATCACCGCGACGACCTTGCCCAGGATCGTGGCCTGGTCGCCCGGGATCGGCTGATAGGCCGTGTTGCGCGGCACCAGCTGAACGTGCCCGTTGCGGATGCGGTAGACCTTCACGGTGGCTTCGCCATCGATCATCGCGGCGACGATGTCGCCGTTTTCCGCGGTGGGCTGCTGGCGCACAACCACAAAGTCGCCGTCGCAGATTGCCGCCTCGATCATCGAGTCGCCCTTGACGTGAAGCGAAAAGAGGGTGCCCTGCCCGACCAGCTCGCGAGGCAGCGGCAGCACATCCTCCACCTGCTCCTCGGCCAGGATCGGGCCACCGGCGGCGATGCGGCCGAGCAGCGGCACATAGGCCGGCGTGGGCCGGGCGATGCGGGCGCCATCGTCGTCATCGGACGGTCCGCGCACGTCGACAGCGCGCGGGCGGGACGGGTCGCGGCGCAGGAAGCCTTTGCGCTCAAGCTCTTTGAGCTGATAAGCCACCGACGACGGGGAGACCAGGCCCACCGCGTCACCAATTTCGCGCACGGTCGGGGGATAGCCGTATTGCTCCACCCATTCCCGGATAACCACCAGGATCCGTCGCTGCCGGCTGCTCAGATCTGACTCGGCCAGGTCGCTCACGGTGGCGGCCGTGGGCGCCACGGAACGCATCGGCCCTGCGCCTACAGGGGCGGAGGGCGGCCGTCCAGGGCGCGCTCGATCAACTGGGGACATCGCAGACTCCCATTCGCATCTTCGTGACGGCATGACTCTAACCGGACATGACTCAACTTTCAAACATCTGTACGACACCTAGTGCAATCGTACTAGCGTCCTAAAGTGCGGCGCGCGACACACCGTGTCGCGACTTGAATCGGATGCGATCCGAGCCTAGGGTCAAGCCACAACATCTTGTGGTGACATCCGGCTAATCCTCTATAGATTGGGGTTAGCGTCGTGGGATGGTCACTATCTGTGATCACAAGCGAAGGGTGGGTGTGACGTGCGGTGCCCATACTGCCGCCATCCGGATTCCCGGGTCGTCGACTCGCGCGAAGCCGATGATGGCGCGCTGATCCGGCGCAGGCGGCACTGCCCCGAGTGCGGAAAACGGTTCACCACGGTTGAGGAAGCGGTGCTCGCGGTCGTCAAGCGCAGCGGTGTCACCGAGCCCTTCAGTCGATTGAAGATAATGAATGGGGTGCGCAAGGCCTGCCAGGGTAGGCCGGTGGCCGAAGACGCCATCGCCCTGCTGGCGCAGCGGGTGGAAGACGTGGTGCGGGCCCGCGGCGCCGCCGAAGTCCCCAGTCAAGAGGTGGGCCTGGCCATCCTGGGCCCACTGCGCGAGCTCGACGAGGTCGCGTACCTGCGATTCGCGAGCGTGTATCAGGACTTCCAATCAGCGGACGACTTCATCCGCGAAATAGACAATCTCCGAGCATCCAAAAAAGACGACGGTCAGCAAGGGGGCGAATGATGGGGGAAAGCAACACTGCAAGTGCCAAGCGCAACCGGGCAAGTGGTGGCCTGCGCATCGAGCGGGTATGGACGACTGAGGGCGCCCATCCCTTCGATGAGGTTTCCTGGGAGCGCCGCGATGTCGTGATGACCAACTGGCGCGACGGATCGATCAATTTCGAACAGCACGGTGTGGAATTTCCGGACTTCTGGAGCGTCAACGCTACAAACATCGTCACCACCAAATACTTCCGGGGCGCGGTGGGCACCCCCGAACGCGAGTGGAGCCTCAAGCAGCTGATCGGCCGGGTCGTCAAGACCTATCGCAACGCCGGTGAGAAGCACGGCTACTTCGCTACCGCCGATGACGCCGAAGTCTTCGAGCACGAGCTCGCCTGGATGCTGTTGCACCAGGTGTTCAGCTTCAACTCCCCGGTGTGGTTCAACGTGGGCACCGCCTCGCCTCAGCAGGTCTCAGCGTGTTTCATTTTGTCCGTTGACGACTCTGTCGACTCGATTATGGACTGGTACAAAGAAGAAGGCCTGATTTTCAAGGGGGGCTCGGGTTCGGGCATCAACCTCTCCCGGATCAGGTCGAGCAAGGAGCTGCTTTCCTCCGGCGGCACGGCTTCCGGGCCGGTGAGCTTCATGCGCGGCGCCGACGCTTCGGCGGGCACCATCAAGTCCGGCGGCGCGACCCGGCGGGCGGCGAAGATGGTCATCCTCGACGTGGACCATCCCGACGTGGAGGACTTCATCGTCACCAAGGCCCGTGAGGAAGACAAAATCCGGGCCCTGCGCGACGCCGGCTTCGACATGGACCTCGGTGGTCAGGACATCGTCAGTGTCCAATACCAGAACGCCAACAACTCCGTGCGGGTCTCCGACGAGTTCATGAAGGCGGTCGAGGCGGGCAAGCCCTTCGATCTGGTCGCGCGCCTCGACGGCAGCGTCATCAAGACCGTCGACGCGAAGACCCTGTTCCGCAGCATGGCCCAGGCGGCGTGGGAATGCGCCGACCCGGGCATCCAATACGACGACACCATCAACCACTGGCACACCTGCTCCGAAACGGGGCGCATCACCGCAAGCAATCCCTGCTCCGAGTACCTTCATCTGGACGACACGTCATGCAACTTGGCGTCGTTGAATCTGATGAAGTTCCTCAAGGCCGACGGCACGTTCGACATTGGACAGTTCACCAAGTCGGTGGAGCTGGTCATTACGGCGATGGACATCTCCATCTGTTTCGCCGACTTCCCGACGGTGAAAATCACCGAAAACACCAGAGCCTATCGCCAGCTGGGTATCGGATACGCCAACCTCGGCGCGCTGCTGATGGCCTCCGGGCTGCCCTACGACTCCGACGGCGGTCGATCGCTGGCCGCCGGCATCACGGCGCTGATGACGGGTACGGCCTATCGCCGCTCGGCAGAGCTGGCCGCGGTGGTCGGCGCCTACGACGGCTACGCCCGCAATGCGTTGCCGCACAAGAAGGTCATGACCCTGCACGCCGAGGCCGCCCAGGCGCTCAAGCCCCACGGCCCGGTCGCGGCGGCAGTGGCCAAGGCGGCGCAACGCGAATGGCAGGCCGGCAACAAACTCGGTGAGAAGCAGGGCTGGCGCAACGCGCAGGCGAGCGTGCTCGCGCCGACCGGCTGCCTGACCGGCGACACCCTGGTGACCACCGACCGTGGCCTGATGCGGCTCAGCGAGATCGGCGATGTCTACGGCGACCGTTGGCAGAGCTTGGACATGCAGGTCTCGACCGACGAAGGCCCGCGCCAGGCGACGAAGTTCTTCGTCAACGGCGAGGAGCCGACGCGGCGCATCGTCACGCAGGCCGGTTACCGGATCCAGGGCACGCTCGCCCACCGGATCAAGGTGGTCGACCGTGACTCGGGAAGCTGGGTGTGGAAGCGCCTTGCCGACATCGCCGCCGGTGACATCGTGCCGATGCAGATGAAGACCCTGGTCGGCGGGCCGCGGCGGGTGCCGTTGCCAGTTCTCGATCAGGCCTACTACACCGGCGATCGTGGCATCCGGGTGCCGGACGCGATGGACTGCGAGCTGGCCGAGCTCGTCGGCTACTTCATGGGCGACGGAAGCTTGCACGCCAAGGGAATCAGGCTGTCCGTTGCCGACGCCGACCTCGATGTGGTGGAGCGGCTGCGGATTCTGAGCAAGAGCCTGTTCGGGCTCGAGCCGGTCGTCACCCAGGCTGAGGGCTACCAGGAGGTCGTGCTGCAGTCGG
Source organism: Rhizocola hellebori (assembly GCF_016862955.1). Taxonomy (GTDB): domain Bacteria; phylum Actinomycetota; class Actinomycetes; order Mycobacteriales; family Micromonosporaceae; genus Rhizocola; species Rhizocola hellebori. Next base: position 26,302 of record NZ_BONY01000052.1, read on the forward strand.
TGCGCCTTGCCCGTTGGTGGCAGGCCGCCGGTTTCGCCAAGGACCTGCCGGGCCTTGACCACTCGGGCAAGGGCTGGACGCCACGGGTCCCGTCGGCGGTGCTGGAGAGCAACGACGCCGAGGTCTACGCGGCGTTCCTGCGCGGCCTGTTCGAGGCGGACGGTTCGGTGACCGGTCACGTTCCGGCGCTGTCCACGGCAAGCGACCGGTTCGCGGCGGAGCTGTCCACCATGCTGCTGGCGCTGGGCATCGCGACCACTACTCGTAGGACCGAAAGCGGCTGGGGCGGCGACATCCATCAGGTAAGGGTGCGCAACCTGGATCACGCCCTGAACTTCGACGAGACGGTAGGGTTCCTCGGCGACCGCAAGAACTCGCTGCTGGCCGGGCTTGAGCCGGATCCGTCCGGCTACAAGAGGGACAGGGTCTACCTCCCGTCCGCGGCGTGGGAGGAGCTGATCCCGGCTGGGCATCGCCTGCGCAACTCCGCGCAGCTGTCCTTGAAGAAGTCCGGTGGGGTCAGCCGTTTCGTGGCCCGCCGGGTCTTTGAGGAGACCTTCGACCCGCGCCTGGGTCACGCTCTGGGCTACCTGTTCGAGACCGTGGAGGCCAACGAGGACGGCGGAATCCAGCCGACCTACGACCTCTCGGTTCCGGAGAACGTGACCTACGTGGCCGGCGGCTTCGTCAGCCACAACACCATCGGCTTCATGATGGACTGCGACACGACGGGTGTGGAGCCCGATTTGGCGCTGGTGAAGTTCAAGAAGCTGGTCGGTGGCGGATCGATGCAGATCGTCAACCAGACCGTGCCGCGGGCGCTGCGCAACCTGGGGTACCAGGAGGAGCAGATCGAGGCGGTCACCGAGTTCATCGCGGCGCACGGGCATGTGGTGGACGCACCCGGGTTGAGGAGCGAGCACTATCCGGTCTTCGACTGCGCGATGGGTGAGCGGTCGATCGAGCCGATGGGGCACGTGCTGATGATGGCCGCGGTGCAGCCGTTCATCAGTGGCGCGATCAGCAAGACGGTGAACATGCCCGAGACGGCGACGGTGGAAGACGTCGAGAAGATGTACTTCGACGGCTGGCGGCTGGGGCTCAAGGCGCTGGCGATCTACCGGGACAACTGCAAGGTGGGGCAGCCGCTCAGCGTGGGTGGCAAGAAGAAGGAAGCCGCGCCCGCAGAGCCGGAGAAGGCGGTCGAGAAGGTCATCGAGTACAGGCCGGTGCGCAAGCGCCTGCCCAAGAAGCGCCCGTCGCAGACGGTGTCCTTCGCGGTCGGTGACGCGGAAGGTTACCTGACCGCATCGTCCTACCCGGACGATGGTCTGGGTGAGGTGTTCCTGAAGCTGGGCAAGCAGGGCTCGACGCTGGCCGGGGTGATGGACGCGTTCTCGATCGCGGTGTCGGTGGCGTTGCAATACGGCGTCCCGCTGCGCACCTATGTCGAGAAGTTCATGAACATGAAGTTCGAGCCGGCCGGGATGACCGACGACCCGGACATCCGGTTGGCGAACTCGGTCATGGACTACATCTTCCGGCGGCTCGCGCTCGACTTCCTTCCCTACGAGCAGCGCGCGGAGCTCGGCGTCTTCACGGCGTCGGAGCGCCGGGCCCGCCTTGAGGCGGAAGAGGCCGGGGTCGAGTATCAGCCGTCTGCCGTCGCGCAGGATGAGGAGCGACCGGCGTTGCCGTCGGGCCGGGTGGGCTCGTCCACCGAGGCCTTGGAAGCCTTGATAGGTAAGGCTTCCGACGCGCCGCTGTGCTACACCTGCGGCACCAAGATGCGCCCGGCGGGCAGCTGCTACGTGTGCGAGGGGTGCGGCTCCACCAGCGGCTGCAGCTGAGATAGCTAAGCCGAACGGCCGCCCGGTAGCCAAGAACCGGGCGGCCGTTTTTTCGTCCTTGCTGTATGCTCGTAGACGAGTATACGGGCGCGAGGAGTGTGTCATGGCGAAGCGGCGGAAGGTGGGCAACCTGCTCGCTCTGGCGCTGCTTGCCCTTCTTGCGCCGGGGCGGCCGATGCATCCGTACCAAATGGCAGGGATTCTTCGCCGCACGGGCAAAGAGCAAGACATGAAGATCAAGTGGGGCTCGCTCTACACGGTCGTCCAGAACCTGGAGAAGCACGGCCTCATCGAAGAGACGGGCAGTCAGCGGGAAGGCCGACGACCCGAGCGCACCGTTTATGCGATCACCGACGCGGGGCGGGCCGAGGTGCGCGACTGGCTGCGTGAGCTGGTCGCCGAGCCGGAGCCGGAGCTGCACAGGTTCGAAGCCGCGCTATCGGTGCTGGGCGTGCTGCCACCCGACGAGGTCATCGAGCTGCTGGCGGCGCGGCTGCGCGCGCTTGACGAAAACATTGCGCGACAGCGCAAAGCGCTCAAACAGAGCGAGCAGGTTCCGCGCCTGTTCCTCGTCGAGGCCGAGTACGCGCTGGCGATGACCCAAGCCGAAGCCGCGTGGGTGAGCGGGCTGCGCAAGGAGCTGATGGATGGCTCGCTTGCCGGGATTCAGCAGTGGCGCGACTACCACGAGACCGGCGAGCCGATCAGCGACTGGGAGCGGCTGCTGGAAGAGGAATGACGAAGAAGCCCGGCCGCGGTGTTGCAGCACCACGGCCGGGACCAGAGCACGAACACATCACCCGTGAAGAGGAGATTTGTCATGCAAGTCGAGGCTACCAACCTCGTCAAAACGTATCCATCGGGCGTGCGTGCGCTCGACGGACTGAGCCTGGCTCTGCGAGCCGGCGAAGTTTTCGGGCTGCTGGGCCCGAATGGGGCCGGAAAGTCCACGGCCATCAAAATCCTGACCACCCTCGCCCGGCCCGACAGCGGCAGCGCTTCTGTGGCCGGGCATGACGTGACGCGCCATCCGGAGCGGGTGCGCCGCGCGATCGGCGTGGTGGCGCAGCGTTCCGGAGCCGACCCGATGGCCTCCGGCCGCGACAACCTCACCCTGCAGGGCCGTCTCCATCGGCTGCGGGGCGTGGCGCTCAAGCGGCGTGTCGACGAGTTGCTGGACCGCTTCGGCCTGGCCGAGGCGGCGGGACGTGCGGTGCGCACCTACTCCGGCGGCATGCAGCGCCGCCTCGATGTGGCCATGGGCCTGGTCCACCGGCCGGTCGTGCTGTTCCTCGACGAGCCGACCACGGGTCTGGATCCCGAGGCGCGAACGGCCCTGTGGCAAGAGATCGGGCAGCTGGCCGGGGCGGAGGGCCTGACCATCCTGCTGACCACCCACTATCTCGAGGAGGCCGATCGGCTGGCGGATCGTCTGGCCATTGTGGACAGTGGCCGGGTCGTTGTCAGCGGCACTCCCGCGCAGCTCAAGGGCGAGCGGTCGCTCGACGACGTGTACCTGCAGTACGCGGGAGGGATCAGATGATCGCCGACACCTGGTGGATGACCCATCGCCAGCTCAAGGCGCTGGTGCGCCAGCCCGCTGTGCTGGTCATCACGCTCGTGCAGCCGATGGTCTGGTTGTTCCTGTTCGGCAACCTGTTCCGGCGCGTGGTCGAGCTGCCCGGCTTCGGTACTGCGTCCTATTTGGACTATCTGGTGCCGGGCGTGGTGGTGATGAACGCCGTGTCGGCGAGCATGTGGGCGGGAATGGGCACCATCGAGGAGATCGAGCGCGGCACCATGAATCGCTTCCTCACCACCCCGGTCAACCGGGCGGCGATTATGAACGCCAACGTGATCGTGCAGGCCGTCAGCACCGGTATCCAGTCCACGCTGATAGTGCTCATCGGCTCGGCGGCCGGCGCGCACTACACAGGCGGCGTCTCCGGCTCGATCACGCTCGTGCTGGCCTCGATGCTGCTGGGCATCGTCTTCAGCGCGCTGTCCAATGTGCTCGGTATGACGTTGCGGCAGCGGGAAAGCATCATCGGCCTGAGCATCTTCCTCCTGCTGCCGCTCACCTTCCTGTCCACCGCGTTCATGGCCAAAAGCCTTATGCCGGGCTGGATGCAGGCCATCGCCACGGCGAATCCGGTGAACTGGGCCCTGGAAATGGCCCGCGGCACCCTCCCGCTGGCCGGCGGCTGGCTGCTCGTGCTCGCGGCGCTCATGGTCTGGCTATCGACCTTCACCTTCCGGTCCTATCAGAAAACGGTGTAGGCCAATGGAAAAGAAGCGATTCAAGCTGATGCCCGAGATGGAGGGCACGATGGCGCGCTGGTATGCGCGGCAGCGAGGCACGCGCAGTCAGCTCGACGCCTACCGGATCCAGGCGGAGCGTCTGGCCGGAACATTGCCTGCCGGGGCAAAGGTTTTGGAGATCGCGCCGGGGCCGGGCTATTTCGCCGTCGAGCTGGCCAGGCACGACCATATCGAGGTGACCGGGCTGGATGTCAGCCGCACCTTCGTGCAGATCGCCGCGGAGAACGCTCAGCGGGCAGGGGTAAAGGTGGACTTCAGGCAGGGCGATGTCGCCGGAATGCCGTTTGCGGCAGAATCATTCGACCTCGTCATCTGCCAGGCCGCGTTCAAGAATTTCGCCGAGCCAGGCCGGGCTCTTTCTCAGATTTATCGGGTACTGCGCCCAGCCGGCCTTGCCATCATCGAGGACATGAGCCGGGAGGCGTCACGCGCGGACATCGCCGCAGAGGTGGGCGGGATGCGCCTGAGCGGGTTCAACGCCTTCATGACCAGGCTGGCCCTGGCCGGGCTGAGGCGGCGGGCCTACTCGCCCGAGCGGTTCCGCGAGCTGGTGGCCGCGAGCCCCTTTCGCACCTGTGAGATCCACACGGAGGGCATCGGCCTGGAGGTGCGCCTGACAAGGCATCCCTGACATGCCAAGACGCCGGCCGGTCTCACCCGAATGGGGAGGCCGGCCGGCGTCCGGTATGGACTGTCAGCGGGCGGTGACAAAGACCCGCGACGCGACCTCACGGGGCAGCCTGATCTGATCGCTGCCCTGGTCGATGCGGACGCCGTCTCGCTCCTGAGCCACCGTGACCGTCGTGCCCGGATCGATGCCTGCCGCGTGCAGCTGGCGCAGCACCTCGGCATCGGTCTGCACGCTTTCGCAGATGCGGCGCACCACGACCGGGCCGGTCAGGCCGGGGAAGGCGAGGTTTCGCTCGGTGGGGCCAAGGGCCGGCGCGTCTTTGGCGGCGGTGTCGAGGGCGTCGAGACCGGGAATCGGATTGCCATAAGGGGAACGGGTCGGGCGGTTGAGCATCTCGTAGACCCGCTTTTCCACCGCGTCGCTCATCACATGCTCCCAGCGGCAGGCCTCATCGTGCGCCTCCTCATAGGGCATGCCGATCACGTTGACCAGCAAGAGCTCGGCGAGCCGGTGCTTGCGCATCACCGCCACGGCGTGGGCACGGCCGTTTTCGGTGAGGGCGAGATGCCGGTCGGTCTCGACCACCTGTACCAGGCCATCACGCTCCATGCGGGCCACGGTTTGGCTGACGGTCGGACCACTCTGGTGCAGCCGCTCCGCGATGCGCGCCCGCAGCGGTGGCACGCCTTCCTCCTCGAGCTCAAGGATGGTGCGCAGGTACATCTCGGTGGTGTCGATGAGATCGTGTGACATGTGCGGCGGTCCCTCCAAGCGGCTTGCGCAATTCTATTGGGTCCGTGTGACAGGGGTGGTTATCGAGGCCAGCGATGTCAGTGGGGTGAATATTCCTCCAGCAGCGTGGAGACTGCCTGCTTGAGCGCGGCCCGGGTAGCTGCTGGATCATCGAGGGCGCCGCCGACCATGGCGCCGTCGCGAAGCAGCATCAGGGTGGTGGCGGCCTGCTGGGGGTGGGGGTGCCCGGCGTCGGCGAAGAGCTGGCGGAGCCCTTGGTGCACCGAGCGCCGATGCTCGGCGATGAGCACGCGCACCGGATGGTCAGGGTCAGGGTACTCGGCGGCGGCGTTGATGAACGCGCAGCCACGTGTGCCCGGGGTGCAGGCGAGCTCGACCAGCCAGCCGACCAGTGCGCTGATCAGATCGCGCGGGGTTTTTGCTTGCTTCGCAAGCTCTTCCACCTTGGTGCGGACCGCCTGGTGAGTCCGTTCGAGGTAGGCGCGAACCAGCTCGTCCTTGGCGGGGAACTGGCGGTAGAAGGTGGCTCGTGTGATCTTCGCTTCGCTCACCAGCCGGTCAACCCCGACAGCCTGAATGCCTTCGGTGTAGAAGAGGCGGGCTGCCGTGTCGAGCAGGCGGCTGCGGGCTGGGCTGGCCGTGATGCTCACGGCTTTGACAGTAACAGAACGTTCGGTCTACTGTCGGGCGAGCAGTGGAACGATCGTTCTACCCCCGGAGGAGATCACATGAAACCGCTTTACACGGAGTCCGCGACCGCGATCGGTGGCCGCCAGGGCCGCACCACGTCCAGCGACGGCAAACTCGACCTGCAGATGTCCCCTCCCGTTGAGGCCGGCGGCGACGGCGTGGGCACCAACCCGGAGCAGCTTTTCGCGGCGGGATACGCGGCCTGCTTCAGCAACGCGCTGCACACCGTCGCGCGCCGGATGAAGCTCGACGCGACCGGCGCCACCGTGACCGCGGAGGTGAGCCTGGGCGCGATCGGGGAGGGAAGGTACGGATTGTCCGTCGCGTTGCGGGCCGCCCTGCCGGCCACGATCGAGGACGAAGCGGCCCAGAAACTGGTGGACACCACGCACCTGGTCTGCCCTTATTCGAACGCCACCCGCGGCAACATAGAGGTTGAGGTGACCCGTGTCACGCTATGAGTGTTGGTTGTTGACGGTTCAACAATCGGCGCTAAGCTAGCGGTAGTTGAAAACGCAACTATCCAAGGAGTTCACATGACCACCACTGTCGCCCCCACGCTTTCCGAGCTGACCGGCCAGTACAGCCTTGACCCCGCGCACTCGCGGATCGGCTTCGTCGCCCGTCACGCCATGGTGACCAAGGTGCGCGGTGCGTTCAACGACTTCGAGGGAACGGCCCACCTCGACGGCGACGACCCGAGCCGGTCCACGGTCTCGGTCACCATCAAGGCCACGAGCATCGACACCCGTAACGAGCAGCGCGACGGTCACCTGCGCAGCAACGACTTCCTTGCCATGGAGGAGTTCCCGGAGATCACCTTCGTCTCCACCGCCGCCAAGCAGCTCGACGACACCACCTTCCAGCTGACCGGCGACCTCACCGTGCGCGGCGTCACCCAGCCGATCACCATCGACTTCGCCTTCGAAGGCGCGGCTGTTGACCCGTTCGGCAACCAGCGGGTCGGTTTCGAGGGCTCGGTCGCGATCAGCCGCAAGGACTATGGCATCACCTGGAACGCGGCTCTGGAGACCGGCGGCGTCCTGGTCAGCGACAAGATTGTGCTCGAGTTCGAGATTTCTGCCATCAAGCAGGCCTGATTCTCAAACTCCATGTGCCGGCGGGTATCACCGCCGGCACATTATTGCGTAAATCTGGTTACCGCTGAACTCGCTGATGTTGACCAGGTCAAACCCTTGATGGCTCAACACCTCCGCTGCCGCGAGCACCTGCCGCACTCCGTCGCCACGGAACTTGTTGTAGGTGTAGACCGACAGGTAGCGGTAGGGATAGGCGCGCAGGTCGACCTTGTTTTCCAGAACCGCGGCGGCCGTTATCACGGCATCGGGTGCAGACATGCCAGCCACCCTACAAAAGGGTAGGTTCACCGTGTGGCTCGTCTATCTCTGCTTGCGGTCGTAGTGGCGCTGACCCTGGTGTCCACCGGATGCACCAAACCGCTGCCGGATCCCGTTCCCCCTGTTCCGCCGAGGCCGACCGGGTCCGCGACACCGGGCGCAGAGGTCACGGTGCCGTACCGGCTCAACGTGCTCGACCTGTGCAAGCGGACAGATCTCGCGCCGCTGCAAGACTTCTCGCTGAAGGTGCGCTCGACCGACCCGCGTTCACCCTTCCTCGGCTCGGGTGAGTCCTGCCTTTTCGAGTTTGATCAGGCGAACGGTTTGCCTGCCACGCTTCAGGTTCAGGCGCTGGCCCCGCCCACCGTGGAGGAAGCCAAGCGGATGTACGCCGCCCAGCGCGGCACGCGAATGACCCGCGACACAGCGGTAAGCGGAGTGGGTGAAGAGGCGGAGGGTTTCGCCATCGAGACAGAGCCGAAACCTGGCTTCAAATATGGCGAGTACCGGATCCAAGCGCGAAACGCCAACCTGGTGCTCGACGTCTGGCTGGCCATCGGCGCCGCCGCGTTCATTCCTAAAGAGACGCTCGCCGCGAAGGTGCTCGCCATTCTCAAGAACACCCTCGCGACGGTCGACGACTCCTGGCGCGTCAAATAGCGTTATCCGACAACGGCCTCGGGCCACTTGCCGCCCAGGAGCTTGGAATGGTTGCCCACCTCGCTCCAGAGGTCGCGCACATCGCCAAGCGTGTTGAGGAGCTTCTTGCCGATCTCGGAAAGCAGCGTGAAGCCGTCCTTGACCACCTGCCCGGCGAGGTCGCCCAGCTCGCCCGCGGCCTCGGCGATGCCGACCACGGTCGCCGCCTTGACCACCAGTGCCACCAGGCTTTCCACGAACTTGACGACGATCTCGGCCATCTTGATCGCATAGTCCACATTGGACTTGGCGATGGTGAACAGCCACTTGCTGATGAACTGCGCCTTGGCCACTGCGTCGTCCACGGCGCCCTTCTGCTCGGGCAGCTTGTAGATGCGGTAGGAGGTCGAGGCGTCGCCTGTCCACTTGGCCAGGTTTTCGTTCTCGGGCCGGCTGACCAGGGTCGACATCTCCGAGACCGGCGTCTCGACCTGGCTGATCCAGCGGTAGCTGGCGATGATCAGCGACAGCACCGGAGTCTGATGCTCAATTGCGTAGTTAACTTTCTCGATTAGCTGCTCCAGGGCATCGCGGCATTGGTCCAGCCCGTGCTTGATGTACAGCGCGGCCGCGGCGCCCGCAGCGCCGGCCAGGCTGAACATCCACCACTTGTCCTTGACCTTGCCGACAAGCTCGTTGAACTTCTCGACAGCCTGCTTGATGCCCTCTTTGATCCTGTCGAAGGCCTGGTTGAAGGGATCAACCAGCTCCGCTTCCGACGCCATGCTGTGGTCCTTCCGAAGCAGGTGAGAGTTACGGCCGCCAGATCTGGTTGAGGTCGAGCGAAACGATTTGATCGGCCTGATCGTAGGCAGCCGCGATCTTGTCGAGCGCCCCGCCGATCTGCTCGAACTCGGTTACGGCGCCGCCCAGAGCGGTGACCATCAAGTTCTGGAAGTCGTTGTAGGAGTTGGAATAGATGAGGAAGTTCAGGCCGTCGCCGATGTAGAAAGCCGATCCGGCAAGGTCGAGGCCATCGGCCGACGACTTGATCGGCTCCATCTGACCGGCGAGGCGACGCCACTTGGCTGCCTCGTCGACCACTGCCTCGGTGATGACGACCACCTCTTCGGCCATGGGTTCACTTCCCCTCGTGATTGGCGGCGCGGAAAATGGCTAGAGCCTCGGTGCGCAGCCGACTCGGGTCGGCCGAGGCTATGCGCTCGGCGTCGCCGGTGATGCCGGTGATGGTGGTGCCCTGATGCCGCAGCACGAGATGCCCGTAGGGACTGGGCACCTTGCTTTCCGGCTCGGCGGCTTCCTTGCGCCCGAGGTGGTGCAGCTTCTCATCGAGGTCGTAAAGCTTGTCCCAGGTGGCGCGCAGCCAGGCCCTGTCCTCCTCGGGGGGCGAATAGCTCAGGTCGTCCTGGATCTGCACGGAACGCCGGTGCTCATCGCGCTCGCGCTCATGCTGGCTCTTGCCCTGGTCTTTCACCAGCGCCGCCAGCCCTTCGGCCTCGACAGCGCGGGTTATCGCGGCTTGGTAGGCGGCGAAGAGCGCGGCGGGAAACTCGGCCGGCTTGACCCGGTCTCTCCACTCACGACTGACCTGGATGTCGATGACTGTTGCCTGCCGGTCAACGGTGACCCGGACCGAGCCGGTGCTGTCGGCGCCCTCTTGCCGATCTGGCGGGCTGAAACCGGTGCCGGCGGCCAGCACCGCGGCCCGTGCCTTGCTCTCAAGCTCCGCTGTGCTGCCCATGAAATCCAGGCTGGCGAGTTTGAACTCATCGCCATACATGGCAGGACGCCTCCCCAAGCAATAACAAATCCGTCAACGCGGACACGGTACCTTATCGATGCTTGGATAGGGAGATCGGCAGATCTGAAGGCGTCAGCCGTGCAGGGGAACGCAGATGGTGATGGTGGTGCCCGCCGGACCGCTGTAGATCTGGACGGTGTCGGCCAGCGAGCGGACCACCCACAGCCCGCGTCCACCGGGCTCCCCGGCGCGGGGCGCGGCCATGCCCACCTCGTCGGGGTGGGGGATGCCGTGGCCGACATCGCTTACCTCGCAATAGAGATGGTGCCCGAGCCGCCAAAGCTGCACCCGGCCGCGGCCCCCGCCGTGCGAGACGGCGTTGACGACCAGCTCGCTGGCCATGAGCACGAGTTTGTCGACCTGGCCGCCGGAAGCGCCGTGCCGCATGGCGAACGACGTTGTCGCAGTGCGAATCCTATGCAGGTCACCGCGACGAAACTCGAGATCCACCAGCACTATCCGATCGGAACGCTGTGCAGCATCAGCCATGATCAAACAACCCTCACGTATCGCGCTCTACCCTGCGCGCGGTCGTTTGAAACATTGCCCGGCTACGCCAGCGGATCGTTAAGGAGCTGCTGAAAAGCCAGCTCCGCGGCGCCGATCAGGGCACCGTCGCTGCCCAGGGCGGGTGTGCGCAGGCGGACGTGCTCGCGGGTGGCGGCAAGCGCGATGCTGTTGAGCTTGCTGCGGACCTGGGCCGCCGAGGCGAGGTAGACGTCACGCAGCGTGCCACCGAAGATGACGAGCTCCGGGTTGAATATGTTGACCAGGTTGGCGACTCCGAAGCCCAGCCAGTCACCAACCTGGCGGACAGCGGCTTGCGCGATATGGTCGCCGCGGGAGGCGCGATCCACCACAGCCAGCACCGCTTGCGCGCCGATGTCGGTGCTCTGAGCCAGCTTCAGCAGGGTGTGCTCGCCGATTTCGGTCTCCCAGCAGCCTTTCGAGCCGCATCCGCAGGGGCGGCCGACCGGGTTGACCACCATGTGGCCGACCTCGCCGCCGTAGCCGCCGTGACCGGTGACCCGGTGCCCACCGGCGACTATGCCCGCTCCGACACCGACGTCGCCGTACATGTAGATGAAGTTGTCGCAGCCCGCCGCCACGCCCCGGGTGTGTTCGGCCAGCGCGCACAGGTCGGCCACGTTGGCCACGGCCACCTGGGGAAGCAGCTCCGGCAACCGTTCCCGCAGCGAGTCGGCGATCGGTTCATCGACCGCGCCGCCCAGGTAGGGGCTCAGGTGCACCATGCCGTCCTCACGGCGCACCATGCCGCAGACCGCTATCCCCGCGCCCACACAGCGGCCCTCGCCGGCCATCTGTTTGATGAACGTCGTGATTGGATCGATGGTCCCGGCGATCGAGCCGCGCGGGCGGGGGATGCTGCGCTGGTCGAGCAGGACGCCGCCGAGCCCTATCCGTGCCACGCGGATCTGGTCGACCTCGACGCTGACCGCGTAGGCGTAGATGGACTCGGACATGGCCCGTACCACCAGCGACGGCCGGCCCGCCCGGCCGGTTTCGCGCGGCGCCTCCTCGGTGACCAGGCCGGCTTCGGTCAGATCAGCGGTGAGCGCCCCGATGGTGGAGCGGTTGAGCCCGAGTTCGGAGGTGAGCTCGGCCCGCGAAATCTGGCCACGTTCATGCACAAATCGCAGTAACGCGCCGAGATTCTGACGGCGGATCTCCTCCTGGCTCGGTGCTCCAGCCCGCATGTTTCTGTTGGTGCTCACGGTCACGTGCTTACGGACGCCCGTTTGCGGGACAGTGCATCCACGCTGGCCGCCAGCAGCAGCACCGTTCCGGTGACCACGTACTTGACGCCTGCGGTGTAGCCCATGAGCCCCATGCCGTTATCGATCACGGCCACCACGAGCCCGCCGAGGACCGCGTCCAGGACACGTCCCTTGCCACCGAAGAGGCTGGTGCCGCCGATGACCGCGGCGCCGACCGCATAGAGCAGCACGTTGGAGCCACCCGTGTTGGGGTCGACCGACGCGTTGCGGCTCGCGGCCACGATGCCGCCCACGGCCGCCATCGTGGAACAGATGACGAAGGCCGACATGCGGATCCAGTCCACGTTGATGCCGGCGCGCCGCGACGCCTCGCTGTTACCGCCCACCGCGTAGAGGTGGCGGCCGTAAGCGGTGCGCCCCAACAGGAACGTACCGAGCACCAGGAAGAAGGCGATGACCGGAACGACGATGGGCACGCCTTTGAGCGAGACGATGAGGGCGTTGCGGCTGCGCTCCTGATTCAGCACGGCCACCATGATGCCGAGCAGCACGGCTACCGCGCCGACGCGGAGCAGCACGGTGTTCCACGAGTCGGCCGTCACGCCCTGCTTGCGGCGGGAGATGGTGCTGCGCACCTGAACGGCCGCGTAGCCGACCACGGCGATACCGAAGAAGACCCAGCCCAGCAGCGGGGTGAGGTTCTTCGTGGCCACCGCGATGATGATGGGATCGCGGATCGGGACGATGTTGCCCGCCTTGACCACCAGCAGCACCACGCCCTGGAAGGCCAGGAACGCGGCCAGCGTGACCACAAAGGACGGAATGCCGGCCTTCGCGACCAGGAAGCCGAGCACCAGACCGATGACAGAACCAGTCACGATGGCCAGGCCCATGCTCACGTACCACGGAAAGCCTTGTTGGTCCATCGTCACAGCGAGCACCGCGGCGCAGACGCCGGAGGTGAAGCCGGCACTGAGGTCGATCTCGCCCAGCAGCAGGACGAAGACCAGGCCCATGGCGATGAGGGAGACCTGCGCGGCCTGGGTGAACAGGTTGGCGAAGTTACCTGCGGTGAAGAAGACGGGGCGCATCACGGAGAAGACGACGCAGAGCACGATCAGCCCGGCGACGGCCGGCAGGGCGCCGAGATTGCCCTTACGGATCGAGGCAAGCCACTCGTTCATGCCTGCTGTCCTTCGCTCTTGCCAGACGTGATGAGCTCGACGACCTGGGCGTGGGTGACATCTGTGGTCTTGACCTGAGCGACCATCTGTCCTAAGTAGAGCGCGGCGATGCGGTCCGAGACGGCGAAGACGTCGTTCATGTTGTGGGAGATGAGGACAACCGCCAGACCGTTGTCGGCCAGCGCCCGGACCAGCTCCAGCACCTGGGCGGTCTGGGCCACGCCCAGCGCGGCGGTCGGCTCATCGAGGATGACGAGCTTGCTGTTCCACAGCACGGCTTTCGCGATGGCAACGGTCTGCCGCTGACCGCCGGAAAGGCTCGAAACGGGCTGGCGCACCGTGCTCACCGTGCGCACCGCGAGGCTGTCCAGGGTCTTGCGGGCCAGCTGCTCCATCTCCGGCTCGTTGAGCACCCATCCGCTCGTGCGCTCCCGGCCGAGGAACATGTTCTGGACGATGTCGAGGTTGTCGCACAGCGCCAGGTCCTGGTAGACGATTTCTATACCCAGCTGCGCGGCCTCGCGCGGGCTGTGCACGTGGACCTCGCTGCCGTTGATGAACATCTCCCCACTGTCCATCGGGTGAATGCCGCCGACGCACTTGACCAGTGTGGATTTACCAGCGCCGTTATCGCCGACGAGAGCCGTGACCTCGCCCGCGCGAACACTCATCGCCACATCGCGGAGCACTTGCACGGCGCCAAAGCTTTTGTTGATTCCCCGCAATTCGAGGAAGGGAGCTTGCATGAGGGGGTCCTTCCAGCTCATACCGGCCCCTCCGGGATGGAGGGGCCGGTATGAAGGGCAGCGTACTTACTTGATTCCGGCTTCGGTGCACTTGGCCGCGAAGGCCGCGGTGCACAGCTCCTCCTTGGTGACATAGCCGTCAGCGACGACGTCCTTCACGTTGGCGAAGGTGATGGCCTGCGGCGTCAGCAGCACCGACGGCACCTCACGCTTGGACTCCGGGTCGGTGACCTTGTCCGAGACCGGCAGCTTGGTGCCCTTGGCCAGAGCGATGGCCAGCTCGGCGGCCTTGTCGGCCTCCTGCTTCACAGCCTTGTAGACCGTCATGCACTGGTCGCCGGCGAGGATGTTCTGCAGACCCTGCACGGTCGCGTCCTGGCCGGTCACCGGCACCTTGCCGTTGAGGCCGTTCTTCTTCAGCACGGTGATGGCCGCGTTGCCGAGACCGTCGTTGGCGGCGAGCACGCCGTCAATCTTGCCGCCGGCCTTCGTCAGCATCTGCTCGAAGATGGTGCCACCGGTGTTGTTGTCCCAGCCGGGAACGGACTCGTCCCCGCCCTTGGTGTATTCCTTGCTCTCGAACTTCGGCTTGATGACACCGTCGTAGCCCTGCTTGAACAGAGTGGCGTTGTTGTCGGTCGGGGAGCCGTTGAGGTAGGCCACCACCGGGTTGGCAACCTTCTTGTCGGCCAGGCACTTGACCAGGCCCTCACCCTGAAGCTTGCCCACGCCGACGTTGTTGAAGCTCACGTAGTACTCGGCGGAGCCGTTGAGCGTCAAGCGGTCGTAGTCGATGGTCGCGACGCCCTGGGCCTTCGCCTTGTCGAGAACCGCTTTGCCAGAACCGGAGTCAAGGTTAACGATCATCAAAACGTTGACGCCGCCGGTGATCATCTGGTCGGCGATGGTCTGGAAAGCGTTCTTGTCGTCCTGGGCGTTCTGGATGTCGTAATCCACGCCGGCCGCCTTGAATGCGGCTTCAAGGTATTTGCGGTCAGCGGTCTCCCAGCGGACGGAAGACTTGCTGTCGGGGAGAATCACCCCGATCTTCGGCTTCTTAGGCGTGCTGCCCGGGGTTTCTGTCTCTTTGCCGCAGCCGGCCAGACCGCCGATGGCCAGCAAGGCCGCGGTCATAGCCAGGATCGTCTTGCGCATGTTTGCTCGATCCTTTCGAGGGGGACTTGCAAGGCAGGTATGTGTGCTTTGTGACGGGTCACACAGGGTTTTGTTGTGAGCGACAACGTATGTGCGTGGCGCATATTTCCGCAAGCCTTGGGTTTGTTGTCGGCGATAACAATTCAGCAACGCGGCCGTTACCTGACCGCCACCCCTGGGTAATTGACCTGCTATGACGTATCCACGCGACGAGGAGCGGCTCGACCCGGACGCGGAAGGGCTGCCCTCGGTCGCCGACGACACCTCCACCGCCTTCGACGAGCCGGAGGGGCGGATGCGTGACGATACAGCGCCCGCGCTGCCCTCCGACGAGCCGCTCGGCCTGGACCATTACGGCGTGACCGCGGCAGAGGCGGCGCACCGGGAGCCGCTCAAGGCGCGGCTGCTGCGCGAGGAGCCGGAAGTGGACGCGCGGGACATAGACGACACGATCGACTCAATCGACCTGAACGAGCCACCATCGCGACGGATCGGCCGTCTGGAGGACACGGACTCCCAATCGGTCGCCTACGAGACGGGCGAGACCCTGGGGCTGTCGGCGGAAGAGGCCGCCATGCACGAGGTACCAGAAGAAGGGGAAGAGGACGACCAATAGCCGTCCCCTTCCACGGGTTTCGGAGTTACTTGTCCAGATCGCTGGTCTTTGTCAGCTTCCAGGTGACACCCTTGTTGTCCTCGGGCGTCAGCGTCAAGGTATTCGTGCCGCAGTCATACTTTGCCTTGCCCAGCAACGGGTCCACGTCGACCACACCGCCGGTCTGACTGTTGGTGGCGTTGTCCACCACGCTGGCGATCGGAAGGTTGTCGAACGGCTTGGCCTTCAGCGGCTCGGTCAATTCGAGCGTCACCTTGACATCGCCCCAGTTAGCCTTGCCGACCGGCTCCCACGCCCCGTTGAACGAGGTGGCGTCGCCGGTGCGGATCTGGCCGGTGGCCTTGCCCGTGTGCACGAACTGACCCTTGACGGTGGTGCCCATTGCCGTTCCGCTGAACATGATTGGCTGCATGCCGGTGAAGTCGACCTCGGTCTGGCCGGTGGCGGCCACCTTCACCTTGACCCCGCTGCCGCCGCTGGCGCTCCCGCTGCCCAGCGGGCCACCGGCGACAACGCTCGCCTCGGTGGTCTGCCAGTTGCCAACAACGCAAGCGGCCACGGGACCACCGGCGACCGCGGTGGGGGCGGCCGTCGACGGCGAACTGCTCGGTGTTGTGGTTCCTGTCCCGGCCGCGCAGCCTGCCACGACCAAAGAGGACAGCAAAGTTACTACTACTCGCATGCTTCTGCGGTACCCGATAGGCCCCGCCAGAAACATGCGCCGCTCACCCCGCCCGAGCCACCGCGATGGTGCTTGAACTACGCTGGCCCGCTTCGTAGAACATGTACTCCACGCCGCCGTCCGTGCCAAAGGAGGGCGCGGCGGCGCGGCCGTTGTCGGGAGCGCCGCTCAGCGAATGGTGGAACACGCCGAGGTAGACCTTGCGGTCGAAGCTGTTGCCCACCTCGCTCAGGTGCATGTCGCCGCCGTCGCCGTGGTAGGCGACATAGCAGGTGTTGTTGCGCTTCAACAGATATGGCGCGCTGATCTGGGTCTGGCCCGCGTCGGAGGGCCACAGCAGCGGGGTGGTGGCGAACTGGAAGGTCTTGCCGGTGCTCGACCATCCCCAGAAGATCCGCCGGGTGCCGCCCTGATTGCCCATGAACAGCATGACGTATTTGTTGCCCAGCCCCGGAATCTGGTGCTCGAAGACCCGCGCATAGGAGACCTCGCTGGTACCCGGGACGACGCCGGTGTGCAGGACGACGCCGTGGTAGGTGAAGTCGATGCCGTTGGTGGACCACGCCATCCGGGTGGTCGTGTTCTCGCCGTGAAAGTAGAGGTAGAACTGGCGATTGTCGGCGTTCCAGATGACGTGCGGGGAGGAGACGTGGCTGACCGAGTAGTGCGGCGACCAGTTGTTGGAGATGATCGGGTTGCTCGGGTACTCGGTGAACTGCCCGCCAAGGGAGTTGCCGTAGGCCAGGCAGATGCCACCGGGCGCGTCATGCGGGGCGTAGTAGAGGTAGTAGCGGGCTCGCGGAGCGGTGATCTTGTCGTAGACCCCGCGGATGCACGGGAAGATGAGCTCGTTGGTCGGGTTGTAACGCAGGTTCGCCTTGGTGAAAGCGGTCCCGATGTATTGGTAGGTGGGGAATCCGGCCGGGCCGGCCAGGGCGGGGGAGCCGGGAAGCAGCGCGCCCGCGGTGAGGCCGGCGGCCCCGGCGAGCACAGCGCGTCGATCGATCATGGTAATCCTCCCTACGGTGGGTAACGGTGAGTTTCGATCCGCCGGGCCGTCATCGTCAAGGGGCTAATACGAATTAGTAAACACTTTGGGTCTTGACAGCGGATCTGCCCTGCCCGCACGATGGCATCTCACTGAAAACTAATGCGCATTAGTTCGCGATGATTGGACACAGACCGTGACCGGTGCAGGGCGCAGGCGGGTGACGCAGCAGGACATCGCCCGGATGACAGGCGTCAGCCAGGCGACCGTCTCGATCGTCCTCAATGGACGGTCCGAGGGCGAGGTGCGGATAGCGCCGGAGACGCGTGACCGGGTGCTGCGGGCGATAGCCGAAACCGGATACGTGGCCGATCCCGTGGCCCGCCGCCTCGCCGCCGGGCACAACCGCATCATCGGCGTCTTCACCTACGAGTCCGTCTTCCCGACCAGCAACAGCGACTTCTACCACCCGTTCCTGGTCGGCATCGAGCAGCGCGCCGAATCGCTGGGCAGCGACCTGCTCCTGCTGACCAGCGCGCCGGTCGTCGACGGGCGCCGGCGCATCTTCCACGAGGGCAACCGGCTGCGCCTAGCCGACGGCTGTGTCCTGCTTGGACGGTCGCTCGACCGGGAAGAGCTGGCCCGGCTGCTCGCCGACGGCCTGCACTTCGTCTCGATCGGCCGCCGCGACGACGCGGGCGGCCCGGTCCCCTACGTCGGTGCCGACTACGCGGCCGCCGTCTCCGCCCTCGTCCACCGGGCAGTGCGGTTGGGCCACACCAATCTGGCCTACCTCGGCCACGGCGGCCCGGCCGAGTCGTGGGCCGACCGCATGCGTGGCTTCACCGACACCGTCTCTTCACTTGGCGTGCAAGGAATCCACCTACCCCCCGCCACCCCTGCCCCCGCCGCCGTGGGAGGCGTGGGCGGTGGGGTGGCGGAGGTTTGGGAGAGGGTGCGGGCGGCGGGGGTTACCGCGGTGTTCGCGGAGGATCACGCCGACGGGGTGGCGCTGTATCAGCATGCGAAGCAGCTGGGAGTGCCGCTTTCCATTGCCACGCTTGGCGAGCCGATGCGGCCCGGCAACGAGTCCAATGTGGAGTTCAGCGGGTTCCGCATTCCGCGGCAGCGGATGGGCGCGGAAGCGATGGACGTGCTCACGGCGCTGATCGAGGGAAATCCGACGCAGACCCAACGCCTGCTGGAGTGCGAGCTCGTGGTGGGCGAAACGCTGGTGGAGAGGAAGTGACAATGCGAGCCGAAATCCTCGTGATCGGGGGAGGCCTCGGCGGTGTGGCCGCAGCGCTGGGCGCGTTGCGGGCGGGCCGGCGGGTGGTGCTCACCGAGGAGTTCGACTGGCTCGGTGGACAGCTCACGAGCCAGGCCGTTCCGCCCGACGAACACAGCTGGGTGGAACAGTTCGGGGTCACGGCGAGCTATCGCGCGTTGCGGGAGGGGATCCGCGACTACTACCGGCAGCACTATCCGCTGGTCCCGGCGGCCCGGGCGTGGCGGGAGCTGAATCCGGGCGGCGGGCACGTGAGCCGGCTGTGTCACGAGCCGCGGGTGGCGGTGGCGGTCATCGAGGCCATGCTCGCGCCCTACCGAGGCTCGGGCAGGCTTACCGTCCTGCAGCCGTACCGGCCGGTCGCGGCCACCACCGAGGGCGATCGCGTCACGTCGGTGACCGTCGAGCATCGCGACACCGGGCGGCGGCTGACGCTCGAAGCGCCCTACATCCTCGATGCCACCGAGACCGGGGAGTTGCTGCCGCTCACCGAAACCGAGTACGTCACCGGATTCGAGTCGCAGCATGACACCGGTGAGCCGAGCGCGCCCGACACCGCCCAGCCGATGAACATGCAAGCGGTATCGGTCTGTTTCGCCATCGACCACGTCGACGGCGATCACACCATCGATCGGCCTGCCTCCTACCGTTTCTGGCGCGACTACCAGCCGCCGTTCTGGGGCGACAAACTGCTCTCGTTCCGGTCGCCGAACCCGCGCACGCTCGGGATCAGCGAGCGCAGCTTCACCCCGAACCCCGATGACGACCCGCTTGCCGTGGTCGCTGATCAGCGAGTCAACCCCGGCGACGGGAACCTGTGGACGTTCCGGCGGATCGCCGCCCGCAAGCTGTTCACCGAAGGCGCCTACGAAAGCGACATCTGCCTCGTCAACTGGCCGATGATCGACTATTTCGAAGGACCGGTTATCGACGTGCCTGATGCGGCCATCCATCTGGCACGGGCACGTGAGCTGAGCATGTCGGTTCTCTACTGGCTGCAGACCGAGGCCGGCTTCAAGGGGCTGCGCCTGCGCGGTGACGTGACCGGCGGCGCCGACGGGCTGGCCCAAGCGCCCTACATCCGCGAGTCGCGGCGCATCAAGGCCGAGTACACCGTGGTCGAGCAGGACCTGTCGCTGGCCGTACGCGGCGACAAGGGCGCGGTCTGCTACCCCGACTCGGTCGGCGTGGGCATGTACCGCATCGACCTGCACCCCTCCACCGGCGGCGACAACTACATCGACGTCGGGTCCTGCCCCTTCGAGATCCCGCTGGGCGCGCTGATTCCGCAACGCGTGGAGAACCTTCTCCCGGCCGGGAAGAACATCGGCACCACCCACATCACCAACGGCTCCTATCGGCTGCACCCGGTCGAGTGGAACGTCGGTGAGGTCGCGGGCGCGCTCGCGGCCTACTGCCTGGCCAACACCACCAGCCCGCGAGCGGTCCGCAACGATCCGCAGCAGCTCGCGGCCTTCCAAACACATCTGATCCGGGATGGCGTGCAGCTGCGCTGGCCCGATATTTCCGGCTACTGAGTTGGAGACCCGATGAAAATCCGCGCCACCGCCCTTGCCCTCGCCGGGCTCTTAGCGCTGACGGCGTGCGGCGGCAAGACCGAGGAGCCGGCCGCCGCCGGCCCGGTATCGCTGCGCATGACCGTGTGGACCTCAAACGAAGCGCACCTCAAGCTCTTCAACGAAATCGCGGCCGCCTACCGGGCCGAGCACCCGAACGTGACCGAGATCAAGTTCGATCCGATCCCATTCGAGAGCTACACGACCACGCTCACCACGCAGATCGCCGGGGGCAACGGGCCGGATCTGGCTTGGGTGCTCGAAAACGCGGCCCCGGACTTCGTCTCCAGCGGCGCGCTGGTTCCGCTCGACGGCTATGACACGAGCGATCTGGTGCCCGCCGCGACGAAGCTTTGGCAGAAGGACGGCAAGCTCGTCGCCTACCCGTTCTCCACGTCGCCGTTTGGCGTCTTCGTCAACAACGATCTGCTCAAAGCGGCCGGGCAGCCGACCGCCGCGGAGCTTATCGCCCAAGGCAAGTGGACTTGGGACAACGTGATCGCTGCTGCGACGGCCGTGAACACGAAGAGCGGCAAAGCCGGTCTGGTGGTACGCGACTTCGACTACAAGGGATGGGACAACCTCTCCACGGTCTGGGCCGGCTGGGGCGCCGAGGCGTGGAGCGCCGACGGTAAGACTTGCGGGTTCAACAAGCCGGCCATGGTCGAGGCGATGACCTTTCTGCACCGGGCCATCTTCACCGGCAAGGCGCTGCCTGGACCTGGTACCACGGCAGACTTCTTCGCCGGAGACGCGGGCATGACGATTACCCAGATCTCCCGCGCCTCGCTGCTCAAGGATGGCAAGTTCGGCTGGGACCTGGTGCCCCTGCCGAGCGGGCCGAAGGGCAACTATGCGGTCATCGGGCAGGCCGGGCTCGGCGCGCTGAAGAAGGGCCGCAATGCCAAGGCGGCAGCCGAATTCCTCACCTACTTCACCAACGCGGCCAACTCCGCCAAGCTCGCGGCCTACTTCCCGCCGCCGCGCAAGTCTCAGCTCAACGCCGAGACGCTGGCCAAGACCAACCCGCTGCTCAAGCCGGATCAGCTGCAGAAGGTCGTGGTCGACGGGATATCCACCGGCGTGGTCAAGCCGAGCCACAGCGGTCAGGCCGAGATAGCTCAAGCTGTTCGGGCCGCGCTCGACCCGCTGTGGAAGGCCGACGCGAACGTGACCGCGGTGCTGGACGGGGTCTGCTCGAGCATCAACCCGCTCTTGGCCAAATGACGAAGAAGCCGTTCTGGACGGGACGCCGGCGGGACCATCTCGCCGGCTACCTGTTCGTCGCTCCGCAGCTGCTCGGCTCGATAGTTTTCGTCTTCGTGCCGCTGGGGCTGGTCTTCTGGTACAGCCTGCACGAGTGGAACGTGCTGGCGGACACGTTCGACTTCGTTGGCGCGCAAAACTATCAGGCGCTGGCCGACGACCCGAAGCTGCCGGGTGTGCTTGCCGCGACCGGCCTGTTCTCGGTCGGGCTGGTCGCGCTCAACCTCAGTCTGGCCCTGCTCCTGGCGGTGCTCCTCAATCAGCGCTTGCGTGGCACCATTTTCTTCCGCACCGTGTTCTTCTCGCCGGTCGTCGTCAGCCTGGTCGCGTGGACGATTGTGTGGGGATTCCTGTTGCAGGACAACGGCGGCATCAACGGGATGCTCGGCGCGATCGGCGTTGACGGGCCGAACTGGCTGCGCGGGGAGACCACGGCGATGGTTTCCGTGGTGGTTGTCCAGGTCGTGAAGAACGTCGGCCTGAACATGGTGTTGTTTCTGGCCGCGCTGCAAGGGGTACCCGCCAATCTCTATGAGGCGGCAAAGGTCGACGGCGCCGGTCGATGGCGGCAGTTCCGCACCATCACCGTGCCTCTGATCAGCCCGACAATCCTGCTCACGATGATTATCACCGTGGTGGGGTCGCTTCAGATCTTCGCGCAGATCGCGGTGCTGACCCAGGGCGGGCCGGGCACCTCCACCACCGTGCTGGTCTACTACCTTTACCAGCAGGCCTTCCAGTTCCACCATTTTGGTTACGGGGCAACACTTTCCGTGCTGCTCTTCGCGATCGTGCTCGTGCTGACGGTGGTGCAGTGGCAGCTGCGCAAGAAGTGGGTGTTCCATGAGTCTTAGAGCCAAGACCGCGGTCTATGGATTGCTCTGCGTGCTGGCGCTGCCTTTCCTCTTCCCGACCTGGTGGATGGTCACCTCGTCGGTGAAGCCGCTGAGCGAGGTCTTCGCCTTCCCGCCCACGCTGTTTCCGAGCTCGGTCAGCTTCCAGGCCTACCGCGACGTGTTCACCTTGCAACCCTTCGCGCAGCAGTACTTCAACAGCATGTACATCGCGCTGGCGGTGACCGTGGGCACGCTCGCGGTGTCTTCCCTGGCCGGTTACGCCTTCGCCCGGATCAGGTTTCCCGGTGCGAACGTGTTGTTTCTGGTCATCCTGACCGGATTGCTCATCCCGAGCGAGGTGACGATCGTGCCGCTGTTCCAGATGTTCCACTCGTGGGGCATGATTGACACCCATTGGCCCCTTATCTTGGTACCAATCCTAGGCGCGCCAAGCGTTCTGGCCACCTTCATCATGCGCCAGTTCTTCCTCGCCCTGCCGGGCGAGCTGGAGGAGGCGGCCCGCATGGACGGCCTGGGCCGTTTCGCCATCTTCAGCCGGATAGCGCTCCCGCTGGCCCGGCCCGCCCTGGGCGCGGTAGCCATCTTCACGTTCCTGCACAGCTGGAACCTTTATCTGGAGCCGATCGTCTTCCTGTCGACCGCCGAGAAGTTCACGCTGCCGCAGGCCCTGACCCAGTTCGTCGACGCGTATGGTGGCCCGATGTGGAATGTTCAGCTGTCGGCGGCCTCGCTGACCGCCATCCCGGTGCTCGTCATTTTCGTCATAGCGCAACGCCAGTTCATCGAGGGCCTCGCACACACCGGGCTGAAGGGCTGAGCCGTGCCGATTAGCGAAACCGATCCGGCTTCCTACGTCACGGCCGCGCGGGCGCCGGAGGACTTCGACAGCTTCTGGGCCTCGACCCTGAGTTTTGACGAGCCCCTCGATGCGCGCTTTGAGCCGGTGTGGGCGAGGGCCATCACCGTCCACGACGTCACCTTCAACGGGTTCGGCGGGCAGCCGGTCAAGGCGTGGCTTGCGGTGCCGACCGGCACCACGACCCGGTTGCCGTGCGTGGTGGAGTTCCCGGGATACGGCGGTGGTAGGGGGTTGCCGCATCAGTGTTTGCTCTATGCGGCCGCGGGTTATGCCCACCTGTTCATGGATGTGCGCGGGCAGGGCAGCGGCTGGCGGGCCGGGGACACGCCAGATGCCAACGCCGGCGACCCGCAACATCCCGGGTTCATGACGCGCGGCGTGCTCGACCCGTCGACCTACTACTACCGGCGGGTCATCGCCGACGCGGTGCGAGCCGTACAGGCGGCCCGGGTCCATCCGCTGGTCGACCCGACCCGGGTGGCGGTGACCGGCATCAGCCAGGGCGGCGGGCTCACCCTGGCGGTGGCCGGGTTGGTGCCCGATCTGGTCGCCGCCGCGCCCGATGTGCCGTTCCTGTGCGACTTCCGGCGCGGCTGCGACGTCGCACCGGCGGGCCCGTACCCGGAACTGGTCCGCTATCTGGCGATCCACCGCGATCGCGCGGAGCGGGTTTTCGACACGCTCGCCTATTTCGACGGCGTCCACTTCGCGGCGCGGGCCACCAGCCCGGCCCTGTTCAGCATCGCCCTGATGGACGAGAGCTGCCCGCCCTCCACCGGCTACGCCGCCTACCACGCCTACGCCGGGCCTCGTGAACTGAGTGTGTATCCGTTCAACGGGCACGAAGGAGGCGAAGCCACCCATGACGCGGTCAGGCTTCGCTTCCTCGACGACGCCTTCAGCCGGTGACACCGACCTCATTCGCCGGGACCGCGGTCAGGTAGATCGCGGTCACGCTCGGCGGGAGAATCCCGAGGTTGCCGCGCTTGGCGAGGTTGAAGTATCCGCGAACGACGATGCTGCCCGCGCCGAACTCGCCGTTGTCGATCTGAGCGTCCGCGACCCTGTCGGCGAAGAAGTACAGGATTACCGAGCCGTCGCACGCGGATTCGCGGTCGGGCTCGCAGCTGGGATCGTCGTTGAGGTCCAGCACCGTCACCGCCTGCTCCAGCGGATCGGCCTGCTGCACACAGGCCATCGGCTGGTCATCGTGGTAGACGCACTTCAGATCGAGCTTGACGAGCTGGCCGTCGTGCTCGTCTGCGAAGTCCAGGAAGCCGCGCATGCCGGCGGCCGTGTCCACGGCGCCGGTGAAAACGGCCGGGCCCTTGTCGCGGTTGACAAATTCGTATATCGCTATCGCACCGGAGATCACGCCGACGATGGTCGCGATCGCGGTGACCAGCTTTGTCCATCGCCTCGGGGTGGAGGCGTTACCCGGCGCGACTACCTGATCAGGATGCACCAGGCCATCTTTGGCCCTGAGCCCGCTGCGCACATCGCCACGGCGGGCTCAACGGTCAAACCGGATAGCTGTCCGAAGCAGCCGATCGCGGTAACCCATATGACGGAAAGCTGCTTTCGCCCGCGCGTTGTGGTCCATCACCCCGAGCAGGCAGATGTCGAACTCCCGCAGCAGAAGGCGGGTGATCGCCGTGGTCACCGCCGCCCCGAAACCACGGCCCTGGTATCCGGGAGCGACCGCGATCGCCGCCAGATAGCCCACGTCATGGCGGCTTCGCTCGGCCCCGACGGCGACCAGCCGGTCGCTGGCGAAGATCCCGTACCAGTTCCGGATGCGGCTGTCACCTGGCCGATTCCCGGTGTACGGCAGCGCCTCGTCGAGGAGTTCGTTGATGGCGCTGTGATGCGGTGCCCCCAGCGGGACGATCTCGCTTTCCAGATCCCGGGCCGGTGCCGGCTCGGTGGTCCACCGGATTTCCCAATCGTCGCGCCTTGCCGACGGGAAGAGCCTCGCCGCCTCATCCGCGCTCTGGCGGGGCAGGTCGAGAAAGGTCAACCCGGTCAGCCCGGCACCGATGGCGGCGGCGAGCAGCGGGTCGCCGAGGCTGTTCGCGATGGTCCCGGTTGTCCACACCACGGTGCCGTTGTCCTGGTAGCCCACCACGTCGTGGCCGGGACCCGGGCTGAACCTGGCCAGAAAATGATGACCGGTCGCGGCAAGCAGTGCCTCGCGACCGGTCCAGGAAGGGTTCATACGGATCAGGCTAGTTTGATGGCTCCATCCACGACGGTGACCGCGACCGCGGGCAGCGCCCGCTTGGCCGGCCCGGCCGCCACAGAACCATCGGCAACTTTGAATGCACTGCCGTGGCAGGGGCAGTTGATCGTTCCGCCGGACACGCCCTCGACCGTGCAGCCCTGATGGGTGCAGACCGCCGAAAACGCTTTGATCACGCCCGCGCTGGGCTGGGTCAGCACCACCTTGCGATCCGCGAAGACCTTGCCACCGCCGACCGGGATATCGGCGACCTTGGCCAAGGCGGGCGCCCCGGCCGGTGGGGCGGCGGCGGGCCCGGACGATCCCGGCGCATTGGCCTGCGCCGGAGGCTGCTGCTGGGCGGGCTCGGCCACCTGCTCGTCGCCGTAAGCCTGGCAGCCCGCGAGCAGCGCGGCCGCCGCACAGCCGCCGGTCAGGATCACCCGTCGAGACGTCATGCCGTGGCCTCCAGACGTTCCGCAAGATCGATCATCGGTTGTGCCTCCTAGAACTTGACGCCGAAAGTGGTGAAGAACCAGTAGGAAGAGGTCAGCCAGAGGCCGATCAGGGCGGTGAACACCAACCCGCCCAACACCGGCAGCACCCATCCGGCCAGGCCCTGCTTGGGCAGCGCGAGCATCTTCAGCGTGAACGCGCCGAAGAAGAAACAGCCCAGCAGCGAGTGGATGAGAGTTCGCGAGTCGAAGCTGGAAAAGCCAAGCGCGTAAAGGCAGTGCACCGCCACCGGTACCGCGAAGAGGAACGCGATGCGTCCTGACCAGCGGTGTAGAGTACCGGCCCAGGCGGGCGGGTTAGGCCCGAGCTTGCCATACATGGCCAGGGCCGAGGCCAGCTGCACCAGGGCGAACAGGGCTGCGCCGCTGGCCAGCCACACCTTGACGGTTTGCGGCGAGGAGAACCCGGCCACGTTGACGGCGACCCCTGTCCCGGTGTGCAGGTTGGCGTAGACCCCGAGGGCCACCGTTACAGCCGCCCCGGCGAGCAGCGGAATCGAGAGAAGTTTGAGGTTGCTCGTCATGTCGGGTCCTGGGGGTTGATGGGCCGCGCCGCGGTCACGTCCAGGCGCGGGGCGGGTTCGGGTTCCTTGCCGTCGGGCGTGCACACGCCCACCTGGGTGCCGTCGGCCAGGACGATCCATCCACAAACGACATTGGCGGAGTTGACGAACTGGGCTGCGCGGTAAAGCCCACCGGGCGGTTGTGCGGTCGGGGCGGTGAAGGTCCAGGACTTGCCCGAGGCGACGATCTTCCCGGTGGCTTTGCCGCCGCCGAAGGTTCCGGTCAGCGTGGCGCCGTTCTTGCCGGTCAGCGAGAGCTTTCCCGCCGCGGCGGTGCCCTGCAGCCAGGCCTCGATCTTCTTGCCGTCGCACAGATAGGCGACGGCCACGCCATCTTTGACGGCGATCGCGATGGTCGCCGCGCCGCCATCGACCACCCCGGCCCAGGTGGCGTTGACCTTGGCGGGTGCCTGCGTGGGAGGTGGCGTCGGGGACAGGGTGGGGGCCGGTGCTGCGGTGCTCGCGGGCAGCTCATTTGCGGCCGTTACCTTGTCGTCGGCCGGTTTGTTGGCCGCGATCGCGCTCATCACCAGCAGCACCGCTGCTACGGCCAATCCGGCCAGCAGCGTTAGGACAGGGGTGCGCTTCATGTCTGTAATGGAAGGTCTGATCTCTTACGAAGTCTGCGTAGAAATCCACAGAGCGCGTATGGTTTCGGCGTGCCGCGTGTCGTCATTTGGACCTTTCACCTCGCACTGCCCATGGCGGGGCTGTGGTTGCTGCTCGCCCAACCGGCCGCCGACCTGACCTGGCACGACTCGGAGAGCCACTTCTGGCTGGTCCTGGTGGTGGCAGTGATCAACGTCGCGCTCGGGGTGCGGATGAGCTCCGCCGCGAGCGCGCGTTCGGACGCCCGCCTCTTCCTGGTCTCGCTGGCGTTCCTGTCCAGCGCGGGCTTCTTCGCGCTGCATGCCCTGGCCACGCCGGGTGTGCTGCTGCATCACGCCAATGCCGGCTTCGATGTCTCCCAGCCGATAGGCCTTGCCGTGGCCGCGATCTTTGCGGTCGCGTCGTCGCTTCAGCTCGACGACCGGCGGGCGGCGGCGGTGCTGCGTGCGCAGCCGCTGCTGCAGATCGGGCTGGCCACCCTGATCGTTTTCTGGGCGGTGATTTCCCTTCTCGACCTGCCGCCGCTCAACGCCACCCCGGGCACCCGCGAGGTGGAGGGGCCGTTGATCGTGATCGCCTTCCTCACGGTGGCGCTCTACATCTTCGCGGCATTCCGTTACTACCTGTTGCACAGGCGCACACCGGCGGCAATGTTGATCAGTGTGGTCACCGCGTTCGTGCTGCTGGCCGAGGCCATGGTCACGGTGACCCTCGCGCACAAATGGCAGCTGTCGTGGTGGGGATGGCATGTCCTGCTCGCCTTCGCCTTCGGCTTCGTGGCCTACAGCGCGTATGTCCAATACGGACGGGAGGGAACGAGCGCCGGTCTGTTCGACGCGATCACCCTCGACCGCACGGCAAAGGCCATCCGAGCCGAATACGGTGCGGCCCTTGAGGAATTGGTCACCGAGCTGGAGGAGCGGGAGCGATCGGGCGGCCCTGCCCCGCACGTGGCGGGTCGGCTGGCGGAACGGTTCGGGCTCAGCGAGGGGCAGACCGCGGTGCTCGACCGGGCCGCCGCCGCGCTTTCCGCTGAGCGAGAGGTCAGCCGCAAGCTCAACACCCTGTTCCGGCACTATCTTTCGCCCGACGTGGCGGCCGCGCTGATCGCCGACCCGGATCAGGCTGCGCTCGGCGGGTCGGTGGTGGAGGTGACCGCACTCTTCGCCGATCTGCGTGGCTTCACGACCTTCTCCGAAGGGGTGGAGCCGGCCGAGATCGTGGCCATGCTCAACCGGTACCACGGAGTGGCCGTTCCCTCCATTTTGGACAATGGCGGCACCATCGTGCAGTTCGTGGGCGACGCGTTGCTGGCCCTGTTCAATGCGCCCGCCCGGCAGCCGGATCACGCCTTGCGCGCGATCCGCGCGGCCATGCAGATGCAGGTGGCGGTGGAAGCCATCGCCGAAGAGCGCCCGGACTGGCCCCGCTTCCGGGTCGGCGCCAACACCGGCCCCGCGTTGGTGGGAAACATTGGCAGCGAAGCATTACGGGGCTTCAACGCGATGGGCGATGCCGTCAACGTGGCCGCCCGGCTGCAGACGCTCGCCCAGCCCGGCCAGGTCATCATCGGCCAGCACACGATGCTGGCCGCCGGCGACCGCGTCAAGAGCGAACCCCTGGGCGACCTGGAGGTCAAAGGCCGGGTGCAGACCGTCAGCGCCTATCTGGTGACCGGCCTGACATGACAGGAGAGTTCTGGGCGCTGCTTACGCCCGCTGAGCGGGAGGACTTCACCCGGCACAGCGTGGTCAAGCAATGGCGGCGCGGAGACGTGCTCTTCCGAGAGGGGGCCGATTCCGACTGGGTGGTCGTGGTGCAGACCGGCCGGGTCAAGGCGTCCTGCCACACCGCTGGCGGGTCGGAGGTCGTCCTCGCCGTAAGAGGCCCGGGTGCCCTGCTGGGTGAGCTTTCCGCGGTCGACAGGGAACCCCGCTCAGCCACCATCCAGGCCGTGGAGCCGTTGACCGCGCTGGTGATGCCGCTGCCCGAGTTCGAGGCCTACCTGTCCGCCCACGGCCGGGTCGCCTACCTGCTGATGCGCATGCTCGCGCAGCGGCTGCGCGACGCCGACCGCAAACGCATCGAGTTCGGTGCGCAGGACAGCACGGGCCGGGTGGCGGCCAGGCTGGTCGAGCTGGCCGAGCGGTTCGGCACCAAGCACGGCAACGGCGAGATCAAGATCGCGCTGCCGCTCTCCCAGGACGAGCTGGCGGGCTGGGTCGGCTCGTCACGCGAGGCCGTGAGCAAGGCGCTTGGCGTGTTGCGTTCGGCGGGCTGGATCCGTACCAGCCGGATGTCGGTGGTCGTCCTCGACCTGGAGGCGCTGCGCCGCCGCGCGGCCTGATGGAATTGGCCGCTTCGCGGCGTTGTTGGGACCTGGCATGACCTCCGAAGAGTCGATCCTGCGCAAATATGAGCGCGCCCAGCTCTTCTTCGCGGCCAAGGACTATCTGGTGGCGGCGGAGTTGCTGGAGTCGGTCGTCGCGGATGCTCCGGCCGACGTTGCCCCGCGCGAGTTGCTTGCGCGTGCCTACTTTCACTCGGCTCAGCTCAAGCGGGCCGAGGCGCAGCTGCGGCTTATCGTGCAGCGCCACCCCACCGAGAGCTACGCCCACCTGATGCTCGGTCGCACTCTGCAACGGCAGAGCCGCCACGAGGAGGCTCAATCCTGGCTTCGGATAGCCGCCGCGCTCGGTGAGGACGTGTCCACCGCGAGCTGAGCCTTGGGCCGGGTGGCCCACCACGCCTCGACCTGGGCCGCGAGGGTCGGCTCCGGGTCGTCGCGGCCGTCGAGCGAACCGAGCCAGTGGCCGAGCAGTTCCGAAACGTGGGACATGTCCTGTGGCTGAACGCTTCCGTGCGCAGCGAAGTAGCCGATCAACCGCTCCGCGTGCGGGTCTGCCGAGTCGCAGGACGGGCAGAGTGCCACGGTTCGCTTTCCGCCGATGCTCGCGGTCAGGCACAGCCTTGCCGCACAGCGCGGGCAGCGGGTGTCTGAGGCGACGCGGACCTCCACAGCAGTCACGCGGTGATCTTAGGGCACCCGAGGTCGGGAGCTTCGGATCTGGTGCGTGGATACTCAAACAAGAAGAGATGTCGCAAAACGGCCGGGCTTTCGGTTTCACCCGTTCGGGTTTGCTGTGGGAGCGCTTCCGCGGATTTCTGGCCGCGCCCCCGGACATGAGACCGGGGGCATGCGGCCGCGGTGCTTAGCCCAGCTTTTTCGGCTGGCGCTCGAACTCCTTGCCCGGCAACGGCCATGGCCATTTGGTGGCGGCGTGGGGGAAACGGCGCAGGTACTCTGCGTCGAGCTCGGCTAACCGGAGCCCAACCGAACCCAGTTCATGGGGGAATCCTCGCTGTTGAACTACGACCTGAAGCTGATGCGTGGCTGCCAATTCTCGTCTGAGAGCGTCATCATCCAACTCAACCGCCGGGATCGCGGTGAGCGTCTGCGTCGGGTAGGTCATCGAGCAGTTCCTAGTCGGGTGTGAAGGTGTCAGGCACATTTGCACGCGAGCAGAGGTACCCCCGAGGACTTCAGGCTAAGCATTCAATTCTCGGCGGTAACCCGACAGAAGGAAATTCTATCCAGGGGTGTCAATTTAGCGCATCGTCGTCGCGTAGTCACTCGTGAGTTCCTCTGCGCGTTCCCACATTGAACTCTCCGGCTTGGTTCCGTCAAGTTGTGCTTTGACGATCTCCAGGCCAGCGTGCCAGGCGGCCGCGATAGCGGGCGCGTCGGAGGCATCGGCGATGGTGTTGGCGAAGATCAGATTTGTGCCGCCCGCGGAGTCTTCGGTCAGCTCCCAGCGCAGCACCTCGTCACCCCAGCTGAACTCGAGCAGGGCCGGCGGGTTGGCCTGCAGCACCTCGCCCGTGCCCACCTGGTCGGCCGGGATGCCAAACTTTTCGACCTGCACCTTGGTCGGTCTGAAGCTCAATGGCGCACCCGCCCGTGGCTCGAACTCCACTCGAGCGGGAAACCAGCAGGCCCGCGGCTCCGGCTGAGCGAGCGCGTGCCAGACGATCTCGCGGCTCTGGTCGAGGTGCAGCTCGAAGCGCAGGACGAACTTGCCGTCGGCGGTCGGGTGAAGAGTTCCCAACATGCTTCAAGTCTCTCAGGGTACGAGGACAATTTTGCCGATTGTGCGACCGGTTTCGCCATACGCGTGAGCCGCCGCGGCGTCTTGCAGGGGGAAGGTCTTCGCCACGTGGACCCGCAACCGGCCCTGATCGGCGAGCAGAGCGAGCGCTTCCAGCCCCGCATGATCGGGCTCGGCCAGAAAATCCAGCGCCCTGACGCCGCGCTCAGCGGCGTTCGCGGCCACCTCGGGCGGCGTGTCGCTGGTCATGGCCACGAGCAGCCCGCCCGGGCGCACCGTCGCCAAGGCCGCGCCCGCCTGCGGCCCGATCAGGCCGATCGCGACGTCGATGCCGGTCACCGAGGTCGCGATGTCCATCGAGGTGTAGTCGATGACCTCGTCCGCCCCCAGCCCGAGCACGAACTCGTGCTTGGCCGGGCTCGCGGTCGCCACGACGTGGGCGCCCAGCGCCTTGGCCAACTGAACCGCGAGATGGCCGACCCCGCCGGCCGCGGCCGGGACCAGCACCCGTTGCCCCGGCTGCAGGTTGGCCGTGTCCACGAGCACCTGGCGCGCCGTGAGACCGGCCAGCGGCAGGCCCGCCGCCTCCACATGCGACAGCGTGGCCGGTTTGCGGGCCAAGTGGCGGCTGGGCGCGGTGATGTACTCGGCATAGGCCGCGGCTTGAGCGGGAAAACGGGGCATCCCAAAGACTTCGTCGCCGACCGCGAACCGGGTCACGCCCCGCCCGATCTTCTCGACCGTGCCGCTCACATCCCACCCGACCGTGAACGGGGGCCGGCCGAGAAACCCACCCGAGCGGCGCACCTTCCAGTCCACCGGATTGACCCCGGCGGCGTGCACTCTCACCAGCACCTCGGTGGGGCCGGGCTCGGGCCGGTCGGCCTCGATCATCCGCAGCACCTCAGGCCCACCCAGGGACTCCTGACGGATCATCCTCACCCGGTTCACCCTACCGGGGGCACAATGAGCGGCATGCTTCCTCCCATCGCCCCGGCCTTCGACCTCGAGACCCTGGTGCAGGCGGCCACCGCCGAGGGCAGCGGGCTGTGGGACCTGTCCCGGGCCACGCTGCACGCCGACGGCTGGGAAAACGCCGTCCTGGAGACAGGTGACGGCTGGATCCTGCGCTTCCCGCGCGACGAGGAGCTCGACTTCGACCAGGAGATCGCCATCCTGCAGCACCTGCAGGGGCGCCTGCTGGTGCGCACCCCGAGCGTCGAATGGATCGGGCAGAAGACCCGCTTCGCGGCCTATCGCAAGCTCACCGGCGCGGCCTTCGACCGGGAGCGCTACGCGTCGGCGAGCGAATTCCAGCGCGAAGCCCTGGCCAGCTCGCTCGCGAGGTTCCTGGCCGCGATGCACGACAGCATGGACGAGGTGGAGGAGACCGAGCTGGAGGTCCCGTTCCTCGACCACGAGCCCACGCTCGAGCTGGTGGTCAAGGAGATGCGCTGGCTGCCCGCGTCGCACTGGAGACACGCCGAGAACCTCATCGGCCAGTTCGCCACGATGTGGGTGGGCGATAACGTTCCCGGCCCAGAGGTGTTGCTGCACAACGATTTCCACACTGGCAACATGGTCTTCGCCGAGCCGGTGGGCGACCTGACCGGCATCTGGGACTTCTCCAACGTCCAGATTGGAGTGCCCACCTTCGACTTCCGGTACTTCGACGGCGCGCCGCGCGATCTGCTGGAACGCATGGCGGGGCACTACCAGATGCTGACCCAGCGCCCGATCGACGTGCGGGCGGCCGTCGTAGCCAACCGCATGGAGAACCTCTTCGACGTGCTGCAGACCCGCCGCATGGATCTTTTTGACACCGTGACCGCCCGGTGGGCAGCAGCCGACGCCGGGCTGTAGTGCGGCGTTCTATTGTGAGGCTGTGCCCAGACCACTGATCGATGCCGCCTCGCTGGCCGCGAAGCTCTCCGCGGAGAACCCGCCGACCGTTCTTGACGTGCGCTGGAAGCTCGGGGCGCCGTCCGCCTACCCCGACTACCTGGCCGGGCACGTGCCCGGGGCCGCCTTTGTCGATCTGGAGCAGGAGCTGTGTGGGCCGGCCGGCGCCGGTGGGCGCCAC
The DNA here is from genome assembly GCF_016862955.1 of Rhizocola hellebori. GTDB lineage: Bacteria > Actinomycetota > Actinomycetes > Mycobacteriales > Micromonosporaceae > Rhizocola > Rhizocola hellebori. Next base: position 59,424 of record NZ_BONY01000052.1, read on the forward strand.
CCGCTGCCCGATCCGGAGCAGCTCCAGGTGGCGCTGCGCGCGGCCGGTGTGAGCAGCGACCGCGAAGTGGTCGTCTACGACCACGGTGACGGCATGGCCGCGGCCAGGGCCTGGTGGACCCTTCGTTGGGCCGGTCATCATCTGGTACGGGTGCTCGACGGCGGATATCCGGCCTGGGTGGCCGCGGCGGGGCCGATAAGCGTAGAGCCGTCGGCGGTGACGCCGGGCGAATTCAAGGTCGAGCCCGGCGCGATGCCGGTGCTCGACGCGGAAGAGGCCGCCCGGGTGGCCCGGGAAGGGGCGCTGCTGGACGCACGCGCACCGGAACGCTTCCGCGGCGAAACCGAGCCGATCGATCCCGTGGCCGGCCACATTCCGGGCGCGATGAACATGCCCTACGCCAAACTGGTCAACGCCGACGGCACCATGCGCGACGACCTCATCTCGATCCTGCCCGCGGCCGTTCAGGTCGGGGCCTACTGCGGGTCGGGGATCACCGCCGCCCACACCGTTCTGGCGCTGTTCCAGGCGGGCCGGGACGACGCGGCGCTCTACGTCGGCTCGTGGAGCCACTGGATCACCGACGAGGACCGTCCAATCGCGACAGGCGACGGCGAATGAAGTCGCTTGTGCTGTGGAGCGAAAAGCTCCTCGAATACGACCTGGGCAACCATCCGCTCGACCCGGTGCGGGTGGAGCTGACCATCGCGCTGGCCCGCGACCTCGGCCTTCTCGACCGGCCCGGCGTGACCGTACGTGAGCCGGTCGCGGCCACCGATGAGGAGCTGTTGCGGGTGCACCGAGCCGACTACCTGCATGCGGTGCGAGTGGCGCCCGACGACCCGTTCTTCCGCGGGTACGGGCTGAACACCCCGGACAATCCGGTTTTCGACCACATGCACGAAGCCTCCGCCCTCGTCGCGGGGGCGAGTCTGGCCGCGGCCCGGGCGGTGTACAGCGGCGAGGTGACCCGGGCGGTGAACGTCTCCGGCGGGCTGCATCACGCCATGCCCGCGCGGGCATCGGGCTTCTGCGTCTACAACGACCCGGCCATCGCCATCGCCGATCTGCTTGCGGCTGGCGCGCAACGGATCGCCTACGTCGATATCGATGTGCATCACGGGGACGGGGTGCAGGAGATCTTCGCCGATGACCCGCGGGTGCTGACCGTGAGCCTGCACGAGAGCCCGATGACCCTGTTCCCGGGGACGGGTTTCCCGACCGAGGTGGGTGGGCCCGCCGCGCTTGGCACTGCGGTGAACGTCGCGCTCCCACCTGGGACCCGGGACAGGGGATGGCTTCGGGCTTTTCATGCGGTGGTGCCGAGCGTGCTTCGTGCGTTCCGGCCGCAACTGGTGGTGCTGCAAGCGGGCGCCGACTCGCACCAGCTCGATCCGCTCGCCAACCTGCAGCTCAGCGTGGACGGGCAGCGGGCGGCCGCGATCGCCGTGCGCGACCTGGCCGACGAGTTGTGCGGCGGGAAGGTGATCGCGACCGGTGGTGGCGGCTACGCGCTGATGCAGGTGGTGCCGCGCACCTGGTCGCATCTGATCGCGACGATGACCGGTGATCCGCTCGACCCGGCCACGCTCACCCCGCCCTCGTGGCGTGCCTTGGCGCGCAAGCGTTTTCCCGATCAGGATCCACCGCAGCGGATGACCGACGACGCCGACGTCGGGTTCGAGCCCTGGCAGCCGGGGGTGGGGCAGGATCCGCTCGACCGGACCATCCTCGCCACGCGTCAGGCGATTTTCCCCTACTACGGGCTCGACCCGATGGATGCGCGAGACTGACATGCGTCCCCGGGCGGCAGATGTCCTGCTGGCGGATGGCACCACCGTCCACTTGCGACCGATCGACGCGACCGACGCCGATGCGGTGGTCGCCATGCACGGCCGCTTCTCCGAGCAGACCCGCTATTTCCGCTATTTCTCGCCCTATCCACGGATCCCGGCGCGAGATCTGGACCGTTTCGTCAACGTGGACCACGTCGACCGCGAGGCGCTGGTCATTGCGGCAGGCCCGGATCTGATCGGGGTGGGTCGCTACGAACGGCTCGGCCCGGACGCGCCCGACGCCGAGGTGGCGTTCGTGGTGGAGGACGCCTATCAGGGCCGCGGCGTGGGTTCGGTGTTGCTGGAACACCTGGCGGCCGCCGCACGCGAGGTGGGCATCGAAAGGTTCGTCGCCGAGGTGCTTCCCGCCAACGGCGCCATGTTGCGCGTGTTCACCGACGCGGGCTATGAGGTGAGCCGTCAATACGCAGACGGCGTGGTGCATCTGACCTTCCCGGTCGCCCAGACGCAGCGATCGCTTGCCGTGCAATGGGATCGCGAGCACCGCACGGAGGCGCGCTCGGTCGCCCGGCTGATGCGCCCGGAAGGCGTGGCAGTCTATGGCGCAAGCTCCTCCGGGCGCGGGGTGGGCGCGGCCGCCCTTGCCCACCTGCGTGCGGGCGGCTTCACCGGGCCCATCCACGCCGGCCGCCACCTGACCGAACAAGCCGACCTGGCCGTGGTCGCGGTGCCGCCGGAAGCCATCGGCGAGGTCGTCGCCGACGCGGCCGCGGCGGGAGTGCACGGCCTGCTGGTGATCACCGAGCTGGATCCTTCGCAGCGCCGCGACCTGGTCGAGGCCACCCGAGCCGCCGGGATGCGGCTGGTCGGGCCGGGCAGCCTGGGCCTGGCCGACCACACCGTGCACCTGAACGCGACCCTGGTGCCCAGACTGCCCGCCCCGGGCCGGGTGGCGCTGTTCAGCCAGTCCGGAACATTGGGCCTGCACCTGATGGCCGAAGCGGACCGCAGGGGCCTTGGCATGTCCAGCTTTGCCAGCGTGGGCAGGCGCGCCGACGTGTCCGGCAACGACCTGCTCCAGTTCTGGGCCGACGACCCGCAGACCGACATCATCGCCATGTACCTGGAAAGCTTTGGCAATCCGCGAAAGTTCGCCCGGATCGCGCGCACGGTCGGCCGTCGCAAGCCCATCATCGTGCTCGCATCGGAGACCGGCGCCGGGGGAAGCTCCACTTTGGACTCCGCGGCGCTGGAGGCGTTGCGCGCTCACTCCGGTGTCATTGAGGTGGGTACAGTGTCGGAGCTGCTGGACGTGGCCAGCGTGCTGGACAGTCAGCCGCTGCCCGTCGGCGACCGGATAGCGGTGGTGAGCAACGCTTTCGCCATGACCGCCCTCGCCGCGGCGCGGGTCCGCTCGGCCGGGCTGCAGGTGGGCCGCAGCGGCTCGGTCAGCACCTCCGCACCGCCCGCGGAGCTTGCCGCCGCGGTTCGCTCCGCCGTGGAAAGCGACGACGCCGACGCGGTTGTGGTGGTGGTGACCCCGCCCCTGCCCACCGGCCCGCTGAGCGCCTCGGAGACCGAGCTGCTGCTGCCCTACATGCAGGTGCTGGCGGAGGTGGTGCAGGCGGCCGACAAGCCGGTGGTGGTGACCAGCCTGCCGGGCGAGGCGGGCCCGGCCGGAGTCCCGTCCTTCCGTTCCATCGAGGAGGCGGTGCGCGCCCTGGCCCACGCTGTCCGGCGGGCAGCTTGGCTGCGCGAGCCGCCGGGCACCCTGCCCACACCGTTGCGGCCCACGGTTTCGAGCATCGCCGAGGCACTTGAGGCCTACGACATCCCCGTGCTCACCTCATATCTGGCCGATTCCGTGGACGCCGCGCAGGCCCGCGCCGAGGAGGCTGGATATCCGGTGGCGCTCAAGGCGGCCGAGCATCCGCAACGGATCGACCTCGGCGCGGTGCGGCTCAACCTGGGCTCGGCCCCGCTGGTGCGCGGCGCCTACACCGACCTCGCCGCCGCGTTCGGCCCGACCGTGGTCGTGCAGAAGATGGCCCCACCCGGCGTCGCCTGTGTCATCGAGGTCCGAGACGATCCCGCTTTCGGCCCGGTGGTCGGTTTCGGCCTGGGCGGCCCCATTCCCGAACTGGTAGGCGACCGCGCCTGGCGCGCAGCCCCGCTAACCGATCGCGACGCACAAGCCCTGCTGCGCACACCCAAAGCCGCCCCACTACTGGCCGGTGTAGATCTGGCCGCCCTCGCCGAACTCCTCGTCCGGATAGGACAGCTGGCCGATGAGGTCCCAGGCTTGCGCAACATCGTCCTCAACCCCGTGCTAGCACACGAAAAAGGCTGGACCGCCCTGCACGCCGCCGGCGTCCTCGACACCCCCGCCGACCGCCCTGACTCCGGCCCCCGCCGCCTCTAACCCCACCCACTGACACCCAAAGACGCACCTTGACCATGAAGTTGCGTCTATGGGTGCAGAGCAAAGGTGTGGCGCAGACACTGTCCTGCCAGGCGGGGAACACTGCCGCGGGGGAGGTTGTCGCCGGCGGAGCCGGCGGGGGTGGGGAGCACGCAGGTGGCGTTGCCGCCGGGAGATACGGCGAAAGACCACAACGAACCGGCGTAAAGGCATAAAGGAAGGCGGGGCAGCGAACCGAGACGGTGGGCTGGGGTGAGCGGGCAGAGTAAGAGGGCGCGGCCCGGGAGTGGGTCGCGCCCTGTGAAGGCTGGGGAGAAAGGGTTAGCTGGCGTAGACGGAGAGGCGGGTGCCGCGGTCGCCGTGGCGCAGCTTGTTGAGGGTGGTCTTCTCGATCTGGCGGATGCGCTCGCGGGACAGGCCGAACTCCTTGCCGACCTCGTCGAGGGTGCGGGCGCGGCCGTCGTCGAAGCCGAAGCGCAGGCGGATGACCTCCTGCTCGCGCCGGGACAGGGTGGAGAGCACGATCTCTACCTCGTCGCGCAGCTGGCCGTGGGCGAAGCTTTCGCTGGTGTCGCTGGTGGCGGTGGCTGCGATGAAGTCGCCGAGGGAGCTTTCGCCGTCTTCGCCGACGGTCTGGTCGAGGCTGACCGGCTCACGGTCGTAGGAGATCAGCTCTATGACCTGGTACTCGGGGATCTCCAGGGCGGCTGCCAGCTGAGCGATGGAGGGCTCCCGGCCGAGGGTGGAGGCGAGGTCGCGGCGGACGCGGACCATGCGGTTCACCTG
>NZ_BONY01000053.1 GCF_016862955.1 Rhizocola hellebori
CACGGCCGCAGACCACCTGGCTGCACCGCGGCAGACCACCCGGCGGCACGGCGGCAGACCACCTGGCTGCACCGCGGCAGACCACCCGGCGGCACCCGCCGCAGACCACCCGGCGGCACGGCCGCAGGCCACCGGGAGGCCCCGGGGCGGCACCACCGGGAGGCCCGGTCGCAACACCACTGGGCGGCACGGTCGATGTTGGATGGCGGACGGGGAGCTGGCGTTGCTCCTGTGGCATGGGGGTGGTGGGTGAGTGAGCGATCGGGGGCGGTGCGGGGATGGCGTGGTGTCGGTGAGTATGTCCATCTGTGCATCGCATGCCTGATGCAGAGATGGAGGTACTCGCGACGAGTGGTTGTGCCTGGGAGAGCTTGGAGGTGATCTAGCGCCAGGGGGTCGGCGGCGGAGCCGCCGAGGGTGAGCGTGCACGGGCGTGGCGTTGCCGCCGGGAGATACGGCGTGGGACCACGACGGAGCGGCGCAATAGGGCCTTAGCGGGGCGGGGGCGGCACGGAGCGCAGGTGGGCCCGGCGGGTCGGGCTGGGGCTGGGCGGCGAGTAGGGCTCGGCGCGCACGGGGGGACGAGCCGCTTCGCGGACCGCGTCAGCTAGAGCGACCAGGTCGTCGGTGGTCGGTGGCGGTGGCTCGAACTCGCCGTCGAAGCGGACAAGCTCCCAGCCGCGCGGAGCGGTCAGGCTGCGGGCATGGGATTCGCAAAGGTCATAGGTGTGGGGCTCGGGGTTAATTGCCAGCGGACCCACCACAGCGGTGGAATCGGCATAGACATAGGTCAGCGTGGCAACCGCCTGCCTTGGGCAGCCATTTCGGGAGCATCGCCGTGGAGACCTCACGGCGAGTGACGTTAGCGGACCCATGCGACAGTTCCCCGGCTGGCGTGGACGACACGCCGGAGCAAGATCACGCGCTAGATTGGCGAAGTGACCAGTCGACCCCGCCATCGTCCTACCACCTGGCGCCGCCGTCGTGATCGACACGGCCGGGGCATGCGCGGCCGGTTGGTTCCGGCCAGCGTGCCACTCGCCCGGACCAAGGCGGAGATCTTCGATGATCTGGTGCTGGATACGGTCGAGACGCTAGAGGCGCGCTATGCGACCGAGCTTGCCGGGGTCGAATTCGCGGTGGAGGACGTCCCGCCGGAGCTCAACGTCTACGACTCGGACGTGCTTGAGGATGGCCGCGTGCCGCTGGCCCGGCTGCTGCCGGGAAGACCGGGACGGCACGGTGTGCCGCCCCGGATTGTGGTCTATCGCCGACCACTCGAGTTTCGCGCCACCGATCGTGATGATCTAGGCACTCTTATTCGCGATGTCATCGTCGAACAGGTGGCGAACCTGCTAGGCCTATCACCAGACGACCTGGGCCCCTAAGGCTAGATGGCCCGGCGCTTCAGCTTGCGTCGCTCGCGTTCGGACAGTCCACCCCAGATACCGAACCGCTCATCGTGAGCCAGCGCGTACTCCAGGCACTCCGACTTGACCTCGCAGCGCGAGCAGATCCGCTTTGCTTCGCGCGTTGAGCCGCCTTTCTCAGGAAAGAACGCCTCAGGGTCCGTCTGCGAACACAGGGCACGCTCCTGCCATTCAGGCGCGTTGCCCAGCAGATCCGCCACGACGGGTTGACCGTCCATCTCCGCTGCCTCCTTCATGAGCGCCGGATTACCCAGCGCGACCCCCCAGCGAAACTGGCGAACCATCCAGACTTCGCCCCGGAAGGCATACGACTGTCCACATTGGCGGCGTTGTGACACCCGTAGCTTCCCGACCCCAACCGAAATTACACGCGTGTCATACGTGCATAGTCAAGCCGAGTTTGCTATTGGCACCGTCACCGTCCGCCAACACCCAACATGGGACTAGCCACATTGGTCACCCGCCTATCGATCCAATCCCCACGCTGGTAACGGGAGTGTCGGGCGTGTCGCGCTGAATTTTCCCCGGCGTGTCGCACTTGACGGGAGGCGGTCAGATGCCGATCCCGCAGGTCGGAGGCCTCCGCCTACGATGGGCTGCATGCGGATCGTGGTGCTGGCTGGGGGAATTGGCGGGGCTCGTTTCCTGCTGGGGGTGAGGGCTCACGCTAAAACCATCGGCGCAGAGGTGACAGCCATTGTGAACGTTGGCGACGATGTATGGATGCACGGTCTGCGGATCTGCCCTGACCTGGATTCAGTCATGTACACGCTTGGAGATGGCATAGACCCGGACCGGCAGTGGGGGCGCAAAAACGAGTCCTGGAACGTCAAAGAGGAGCTGGCCGCTTACGGTGCGGAGCCGACCTGGTTCGGGCTCGGTGACCGTGACATCGCCACCCACCTGGTACGCAGCACCATGCTCGCCGCGGGCGAGCCGCTCTCCGCGATCACGGCGCGTTTGTGCCAGCGGTGGCAGCCGGGCATCACCGTGCTGCCGGCGAGCGATGACCGGGTCGAGACACACGTGGTTATCCAGGACCGAGCCATCCATTTTCAGGAGTGGTGGGTCCGCCACAAAGCGGAGCTGCCCGCCAAACGGTTCGTCTTTCTCGGTGCCGACAGCGCAAAGCCAGCCGCAGGGGTGCTTGACGCGTTGAATGCTGCCGATGTCGTGCTATTTGCCCCAAGCAATCCGGTCGTCTCGATCGCGCCGATCCTGGCCATCCCGGGGATTAAGGAAGCTTTTAAGGCACCTGTGGTGGGAGTGTCACCGATCATCGGGGGCGCCGCTGTGCGCGGAATGGCGGAGAAGTGCCTTTCCGCCATCGGAGTCGAGTGCAGCGCGGCCGGGGTGGGCGGGCTTTACGCGCCCATGCTCAAGGCGTGGCTGGTTGACCCGGTGGACGCGCAGGCGGAGGTGCCGGGGGTGAACGTGGTGCCGACTCCGCTCTGGATGACAGACGAGGCCGCTACCGTGGGCATGGTTCAAGCCGCGTTGAGGAGCGCCGAATGATGGATGGTTACAGCGTCCTGCCGGTGCGGGGCATCCCGCAGGTAAGGCCGGGAGACGACCTGGCCGAGTTGATCGCCGAGGCGGCACCCTGGCTTCGCGACGGCGACATCCTCGTGGTGACCAGCAAGATTGTTTCGAAGGCCGAGGGCCGGCTGGCCGACGTTCCGGCGGCCGGGCCGGATCGCGACGCCGCCCGGGAGGAGCTGCTGCGCTCGGAAACGGCGCGGGTGGTGGCCACCCGAGGCCAGACCAGGATCGTGCAGACCCACCACGGCTTCGTGATGGCGTCGGCCGGCATCGACAACTCCAACGTGGATCCGGCTCAGCTTGTGCTGCTGCCGAAGGACCCCGATCGGTCCGCGGCGGACCTGCGGGCCGCGCTGCGCGAGCGGCACCACGTCGATGTGGCGATCATCATCAGCGACACCATGGGCCGCCCATGGCGCAACGGCCTCACCGATGTGGCCCTGGGCTGCGCCGGCATCGCCCCGCTGCGCGACTATCGCGGCGAGACCGACCCGCACGGCAACGAGCTTCATCTGACCCAGATGGCGGTCGTGGACGAGCTTGCGTCAGCCGCAGAGCTTGTCAAAGGGAAGATTGATTCGGTACCGGTGGCAGTCATCAGAGGTTTGATGAGCGCCACCGAAGACTCCCCTGGCGTCGTTGCCACCCTCATCCGCGATGCCGAGCACGACCTTTTCTCACTGGGCACCGCCGAGGCCATCGCGCTGGGCGCCGCGGCCGGAAAGGATCGCCCGGCCTAGCGGCGTGGTGAGGTGGCGCATCGCGTTGGCCTCACGCACCGAGATGATCAGACCGGCCTCCCGCATGATGGTGAGGTGCTGGCTGGCGGCAGCCGGGGAGATTTCCAAGCGGCGGGCCAGCTGACTGGTCGAGCCCCCGGCTTCGGTCAGCTCCAGCAGCGCGGCCCTGGTACGGCCCAGCAGCGCGGCCAGCGGCTCGCGGGCGGCCGAGGCGACCAGCCCCGCCGAGCGATCGACTGGATAGACCAGCACCTGGGGCAGGGAGGGATCGGCGAGGGTCATCGGCCGCGACTGGGTCTCCTTGAAGTAGGAGGGCACCAGCCGCAGCCCGCGACCGTTCAGGTGGATTTCCTTGTCCGTCAAGGAGTCCGAAATCTCCAGCACGTTGTCCCGGAACTCGGCCTGCCGGTGCAGCCCGGTGAGGACGGCGACTATCCCGCCCTTGAGGAAGGTCTGCGCCCGCATGGCCCGGTCGGCGTCGAAAGCCACCTGGATCCGGTCGGCGATCGGGACGATGGCGTGGGAGTGGAAGCCGCGCAACGCCTGCCCCAGCCGATCCAGGGCCGGGGTCCTCCCCTCGGCCAGGTCGATCGTGTCGGCGTCCAGCCCGCCGTGTACCTCGCTGAGTTTTCCGATCTCGCGGTGCAGCCGTGGCTTGGGCAAGGCGAGCACGGCCTCTACACCGGCCTGGAGCCCTTGCTCCGCCTCGGCCGGGGTGAGCAGGTCGGGAAAGTAGCCCAGCGGCGGGTTGACCGCCAGCAGCGGGGCAACCTCGGCTCGTGCCGGGGAGCCGGGTTTCAGCCCGGCGAGCACCTGCCGCTTCCACGGCAGCAGCAACGGATCGGTGCTCCGCTGCCGGAGCATGTGCCAGCTGAGCACGGTCTCCCAGAGCGGGTCGGGCCGGGAGATAATCCGTGTCTTCGCCAAATCCTCGCCGGTGAAGTGGATGCGCAGCATCAGCCGCTCCCGCCTGCGTGTTTAAGTCTGGGCCGAAGGTCATCGACGAATGGCCCCAGCTTGCCGCATTGTCTTGGTTCCACGGGGGTCACGGAGTGGCAGGGTCGGCCGCCCACGTCATGGCTGCGCATACAGAGCCACCCGATGATCCTCATCGGTGACGTAGAGCGATCGGCCCTGCCACTCCGCGATGCCTTCCACGTGGTGCAGCGGCGCGAGATCGGCGATCAGCTCGGGCTCGATGACCGCCGGGCTCTGCTCGCCCAGGGTGAACCGGAAATGCCGGCAGGTGGCATCGCGTGCCTGTGGATGTGTGTCGAGCAACACAGAACCCTTGTCGAGCGCGTCTATCGAGCCGATGACGACGTCGAAGCCGCCCTCCTGACGGGCGCAGAGCGCGCGCACGCCCAGCGGACCGGGCCCCGCGCCGGCCAGCACATGGGCGCCGACGACGATCAGGGTGCCGCCGCTGAAGAGCTCGGGCACGCCGGCCAGCTCGACGATGATGGGCTCGCCGGTCACCGTCACCGGCCAGCGCAGTCCAATCAGGAGGGTTCCCCGCGCGGTGAACGCGGCGCCCTCGACGTTGATCGGGTGGTCGCCGGGCTGGAGTTGCTCCACCCAGGACTTGCCTTTGGCCAAGCCCCGCTCACGTGCCCGCGCGATGAAGCTCTCATGCACCGGGGCGTGGGCCGGGCCGGTCAGCTCGGCGAGCGCGTCGTTGACGGCGCGGTGCAGAGCGAAGCGATGCCGCACAATCTCCAGAGCCGGGGCCCCCGACTCGCGGAACCGGGCCACGAAGGCGCGCTTGGGTTGCAGCGGACCCTTCTTCGAGCCGAAATGCGAGCCGAGCACATAGACCCAGCCGTCGTGATAGGCCAGCGCCTCTGCGTCCTCGGTGCGGTCGGCGTGCTCGCCCGCCTGAGCCGCGACATGGTGGGCCGACCAGCCGTCCCGCTGCGAATGCACGATCAGGGCAAGGCACTTCTCGACCGGGCCTTCGTCGAGCACCGTCCAGTAGGCGGACTCCGCACCCAGCTCAGCCAGCAGCCCGGGATCTTCGACGCGCAGCAGATCGCTCGCCTCGTTATCGGCGATCGTCAGCTCGACCAGGTGCATCTGCCCAGCTTAGACTCGGTGGTCACCCCGGTTCTTCAGCTCATCGACGAGATGCTTTACGTCTTGGGCCCGGTCGCGACGACACACCAGCACCGCGTCGGGCGTATCCACAACAATGATCTCGCTCACACCGAGCGCGGCCACCAGCCGGCCGGATTGGGGCACGATGATGCTTCCGGTGACATCGTGCAGAACGACGTCGGACTTGTCGTCGCCGACCAGCACGTTGCCGAACTCATCGGCCGGCAGCGCCTCAGCGACGGCGTGGAAGTCACCGACATCGGTCCAGCCGAAGTCCCCGGGAACCGTGGCGACCAGGCCCGCCGCGGCGGCGCCCTCCATGACCGCGTAATCGATCGAAATCTTGGTGAGGGTGGGCCAGATCTCGCCCATGACCGTGTCGCGATCGGTGTCCCAGGCCGCCACTATCCGCATCAGGCCATCGTGCAGGCTGGGCTGCTGGCGCTGCAGCTCGGCGAGGAACACGTCCACCCGCCAGACGAACATGCCCGCGTTCCACAGGTACCGGCCCGACTCCAGGTATTGCGTCGCGACCGCGTGACTCGGCTTCTCCTTGAACTGGTCGACCCGCCGCACGGGCCAGTCGAGGCCTTCGCCGCATTCGAGGTAGCCGTAACCGGTCTCGGGATGGGTGGGAGTGATGCCCACCGTCATGAGCAGGCCCTGCTTCGCTCCGGCCGCGGCCTGTTCGAGGACTTCGACCAGGCGGGAGGTGTCTCGTACCAGATGATCGCCTGGAAAAGACCCCATGATCGCCTGCGGATCTTGCCGGGCGATGAGTGCGGCGGCGAGGCCGATCGCCGCGCAGGAGTCCCGTGGGCTGGGCTCGACCACGATATTGCGCTCTGGAAGATCGGGCAGCTGTCGCGCCACCGCCGCCGCGTGCGCCACACCGGTGACGACCATGATGTCCGACAGCGGACAGATGTGCTCCAGCCGTGAGACCGTTGCCTGCAGCAGCGTTTGCGCCGTGCCGGTCAGTGGGTGCAGGAACTTCGGATTACCCGCCCGCGACAAAGGCCACAGGCGCGTTCCGCTTCCACCGGCCGGGATAACTGCGTGCAACATCAGCCCATCATGCCTGAGGACTCACCCCTGGTGCCGGACAGCCCTGGTCCACGAGGCCACATGCGCCTCCGCACTCGATGCCCAGTTGAACTCCTTCGCCCTGGCCAGACCGGCCGCGCCGAGCTTGGCACGCAGCGCCGGATCATCGAGCAGCTTGGCCAGATCTTCCGCGATCTGCGCGGCCTCGGGCTTGGTGTAGGCCACCGCGTCGCCGCCCACCTCGGGCAGCGACAGCCGGGGCGTGGTGAGCACCGGTGCGCCGCACGCCATGGCCTCCAGGATCGGCAGGCCGAAGCCCTCGCCGTGGCTCGGATAGGCGCAGATGATCGCACCGCCCAGGAACCCCGGCAGGTCGGCGTAGCGCAGATATCCCGGACGCAGCAGCCGCAGATTGGCCGGAACCTCGGCGGCCACCCGGTCGATCTCGTCGTCGTGCCCCTGACCGCCCGCGATCACCAGAGCCGGTGGCTCCACCCTGTCCTTGACCGCCGCGATCCACCCGCGGATCAGGTTGGGCACGTTCTTGCGGGGCTCCTTGGCCCCCAGGAACGCGAGGTAGCTGGAGGAGAGCCCGAGCCGGGCCCGCACCCTGGCCTTCTCGTCCTCGCTCGGCACGTGGAACGCCGTGTGATCGACGCCGTGATAAGCCACATCTATCCGTGTCGGATCGGCGTCAAGAAGGCGGATCAGCTCGTCACGGGTCGCCTTGCTGGGCACGATGACCCGCTCGGCGCGCCGCAGCGACGTCTTGATGGCCGAACGGAAGAAGGTGCCGCGGGACTTCTCGTAATGCTCCGGCTCGGTGAAGAACGTCGCATCATGGACAGTCACAGTCACCGGACAGCCGGCCCGCAGCGGGCAGGTGTAGAAGGGTGAATGAAGCACCGACGCGTTGACCTGTTGGGCCAGCAGCGGCAAGCCGGTCTGTTCCCACGCCAGGCGCGCCGGGCGGTGGGCGGCCGCGGCGGGTGCCGCGATCACCTGTGAGTTGGGCAGGATGCGCGAATAGCGCTCCTGATCGGTGCGCTGACATACGACCGACAGGTCGATGTCGGTATGAACCGCGAGCGCTCCAAGCAGACCGTCGAGATAGCGTCCTACGCCACCACGGTCGGCAGGAACGCTAGTCGCGTCCACAAGCACTCGGGGAGAACGAGCGATCGTCACGGTGGACACTCCTTGTGGGGGTGTAACAAGCGCCATACTGTGCGCCTTTTCACAGCGGTCAGCTTTAGACTACGCCGCTTAATACCCACCGCGCCGTCCGCCTACCGGGGTGTCGTTAGCCTGACAGCGTGTCCACCATTGCGTCACTCTTCGCCTCCGCTTTCGCAGCCGACCCGACACGGCCGATGCTCACCTGGTACGACGAGGGGACAGGCGAGCGCACAGAGCTTTCCGGCGCCACCCTCGCCAATTGGGTGAACAAGACCGCCAATCTGCTCGTCGACGAGCTGGGTCTGGCCGAGGGCGATGTCGCTGTCATACAGCTACCTGCCCACTGGCAAACTGCCGCCATCCTGCTTGCCTGCTGGACGGTTGGGTTGTCGGTGGCGGACGAGGGTGCCGGGGAGGTGTCTTTCGGCCTGCCCACCGCGACCGCCGATTACGCGGTCGGTCTGCACCCCTTCGCGCTCCCGGTAAGGAATCTTCCGGACGGCGTTCAAGATTGGGTGCTCTCGGCCCGCGCGCACGGCGACTTCTATGGCGGGCCACCGGCTTCCGCCGCGGCCAACGCCGACCTTGTCGCCGCTGCCGCCCGCCGCGCCAACGAGCTCGGCCTGAGCCGGGGCGATCGGGTTCTGGTCAATGTGGACAGTCACGACTCGGTCACTGACTGGTTACTCGCCCCGATTGCGGCCGGATGTTCGATGGTGCTGTGCCGCAACGCCGATCCGGCAACCCTGGATCGCCGGGCCGCAACCGAACGTGTCACCGCCCGCGTCGGCTAGCCGTCCAAACGGGACACCGCCAGGCCCTCGAATTCGGCTAGAGACTCGGGATTGGCCAGGGCGCCCTTGGCCGCGGCCAATTCCACCGGCGTGCCGGTCAGGATGCGCTTGACCGGGACCTCGAGCTTCTTGCCGCTCAGCGTCCTGGGCACCGCCTTGACCTGATGGATGGCGTCCGGGATGTGGCGCGGGGAAAGGTTCGTGCGCAGCTCGCGGGCGATCTTCGCCTTGAGCTCGTCACCGAGCTCGCCCAGCTCGGGTTGCAGGACAACGAAAAGCAACAGCTGGCCCGCGCCGCCCTCGGTGTCCTCCAGGTGCACCACCACCGAGTCGGCCACCTCGGGCATGCCCTCCACCACCGAATAGAACTCGGCCGTGCCCAGCCGGACCCCGCCTCGGTTGAGAGTGGCGTCGGATCGTCCGGTGATGACGCAGCTGCCGCGCTCGGTGATCGTGATCCAGTCGCCGTGTCGCCACACGCCCGGGAACACGTCGAAATACGCCTCGCGCAGGCGGCTGCCGTCGTCGTCATTCCAGAAGCCGACCGGCATGCTCGGCATGGGCGCGGTGATGACAAGCTCGCCAAGCTCGCCGAGCACGGGCTTGCCCGCAGGATCGAACGCCTCGACTTTCGCGCCAAGACATCTGGCCGCAATCTCGCCTTCATAGACCGGATTAAGTGGAGTCGCCCCCACGAAGCCGGTGCACACGTCGGTGCCGCCGCTGAGCGATTGCAGCTGAAGCCGGTGGCCCAGATTCTCGTAGACCCAGCGGAAACCCTCCGGCGGCAAGGGCGCCCCGGTTGAGCCCAGCCCTTTGAGCCGTTCATTTTTGGTGGGTACCAGGCCGTCTTTGCGACATGCGAGAAGGAAAGGCGCAGAGGTGCCGAAGTAGGTGACCCCGGCCTCCTGCGTCAGCCGCCAGAGCATGCCCAGATCCGGTGCGCCCGGATTGCCGTCGAACATGACGATCGAGCTGCCGACGGCTGGGGCGGAGACCAGATAGTTCCACATCATCCAGCCGGTGGTGGAGAACCAGAAGAAGCGGTCGCCCGGGCCCAGATCGTGGTGCAACGCGAGCATCTTGAGATGCTCCAACAGGATTCCGCCATGGCCGTGGACTATGGGTTTGGGCAGTCCGGTGGTACCCGACGAATAAAGAACGTAAAGCGGCTGGCTGAACGGCACGGGCGCGAAGGTCAGCGGCTGGTCGGCCGGCTCGCTCAGCGGGCCAAGGCCCACCTGACCCTCCACATAGGACATAAGCACGGTGTGTTCGAGCGAGGGCAGCGCGGCCTGGATGGCGGCCACCTCCTCGCGGCGGTCGATCACCTTGTCGCCATAGCGGTAGCCGTCGACGGCCACCAGCACCTTCGGCGAGATCTGCTGCCAGCGGTCGGTGACGCTGCGGGTGCCGAACTCGGGCGCGCACGAGCTGAAGATCGCGCCAAGGCTGGCCGTCGCAAGCAGGAGCACCAGGGTTTCCGGAATGTTCGGCAGATAGGCCGCCACCCGGTCGCCCTGACCCACTCCCAGCCTGCGCAGACCCGCCTGCGCTCGCCGCACCTGCTCGCGCAACTCCTGCGCGGTCAGCAGGACCGGCTCGCGGGTCTGTGAGTAGCCGAGCACGACAGTGTCCCCGGGCGCGAACCCGGGCATCCGCAGCACCTGCTCGGCATAGTTGAGCCTGGCGTCGGGGAACCACACCGCGCCCGGCATCGTGTCGCCGGCCAACACCGGGCCGGCAGCGGGCGGCAGCTCGAAGTACTCCCAGATCGACGACCAGAACCCGGGCAGGTCGGAGGTGCTCCACTCCCAGAGCGCCTCGTAGTCGGCGAAGGTGAGCCCCCGTTTCGCCTCGAGCCAGCGCAGATACGCCCCTATCCGCGAGGTGTCACGGATGTTGGCTGGTGGAGTCCAGAGCACAGTCACAAAACCATCCTGCCTCACCGGCAGCTGGTCCACTATGTGGGCAGGAACTATTCCCCGCGGTGGGCAGAGATGGCGCGGCGGCGGGCTAGACGGTGCTGGCGGCGGATCTCGGCTTCGGCGAAACGGCGTTCATCTTCGGCGTCGGCCGGCATCACCCTGGGCACCTCGCGCGGCTTGCCGAAGGCGTCTATCCCGACGAAGACCAGGTAGGCCGAGGCTACGTTGACCGGCTCGCGGCCGCCCTCGTTCCAGCGCTCCGCGAGCACGGTCACGCCGACCTCGATCGAGGTGTTTCCGGTCCAGTTAACCTGGGCCTTGGCATGCACGAGGTCGCCGACCCGAACCGGCACCATGAGCGCGATCTCGTCGAGGGAGACGGTCACCGCGTTGAATCCGCAGTGCCGGGCCGCTGCCGCGCCCGCCGCGTCGTCCACGAACTTCATGATCACGCCGCCGTGAACGGTCCCGTAAAGATTGACATCCTGCGATGTCATGATCCGGCTCAGAGTAACGCGGGAGTAGCCGGTCGGACGCGCTTCGATCATGCCGGTCAGCCTACGGCTCTATTTCTTAGCTTGAGTTGAACCGGTACCGTCCAACGAATGCGTCACATATGGAGTCTTGTCGCTGGCGTCATCATCGCGCCGCTCGCGTGGTTCCTAATCGCGTTTGGACAGGCCGCGATGACCGAAAAGGTCACCCTTTCGTCGTCAGAACCCGACTTTCTGTTTGGTGGACTACTCCTGATCGGGGTCGGTCTCATTCTCGGCCTGATCGGCAGCGTGCGCACCTCCCCGGTGGGGGCACTGGTGGCCGCGGTCCTCTATATAGGAACCACCGTCTATATTCTGCTGTCCCCCAGCTCGGCCAGCAGCCTGTTCGGAGACACCAAGCTGGTGGGCAACTACGAGGTCGTGCTTTCGACACCACTACATAGCGGTGTGCTCGCGGTCGTCGGTGGAACGCTCCTGGTGGCCGTCTTCAGCCCAGCTCGCTGGCGGGGCGACAAAGCTCCCGCCGATCCGAACGCGTGGACTCCACCCCCGCCCGCACCCGCGTGGACACCGCCTAGTGTCTCGACCCCGACATCCGGCACTGGCTCCGATAGGTCATCCTGAAGCGGTGCGCCACTTCGGATCCCTTTTGCTCGCCGCGGTCTTCGGGCCCGCGGTCTTCCTGCTCACCGGGACAGGCCTGAGCGCCTTCGCCTCGGCGAGGGCCGGCAGGTTCATCGACGACCCGCTGAGCACCATGGCCGCACTCGGGGCGCTGCTCCTGGCCGGGGTGCTTTACGGCATTCTCGTCATGGTGCGGCTTTCGCCGGTCGGTCCGGGTCTGGCCGGCGTGGCCCTGATGGGAGCGAGTGGATTCGCTCTAGTCGCCCCGCAGAGCTACGACAAGGCGCTGAGCATGCTCGACGTGCACATGGGAGGCGCTGTCGGCCAGTGGGGGCTTGGCATGTTGCTCGGAGTTCCGCTGGTGGCCACGGTGACCAGCCCCCGCCGCTGGCGGCGGGAGGCCTACCCGGCCCCGGCGGCGGCCTACCCCGGCTACCCGCCCGGCTATCCGCAGGGCTATCCCGCGCCTACCCCTACCTATCCGGCGCAACCGCAGCGACCGTCCATTCCGGACGAAACCAAGCAGATGCCTAAGCAACCCGAATACCTGACGTTGCCAGACATCGCGCCCCCATCGCTGCGCTACCCCGACGTCCCGCCCGGCGCGCCACCGCCACCCCCGGCCAAACCGACCCGGCCCGCGGCAAGCACCCCACCCGCCGCACCGCCGCCACCACCGGTCGCCCCGGCCCGCCCTGCGGCAAGCACGCCTGCGCCGCCTGCGTTTCAGGACGTGGAAGGTGCGCCGCCACCACCGCCGCTTTCCGCCGCCTCGGCCGCAGCTGCCCCACCGGTTACGCCCGGAGCGCCGCCACCGCCACCGCGTCCTGCGGTTTCGCCCGCCGTCACACCTGCGGCGCCGCTGCCACCCGGAGCGCCACCACCGCCACCGCGCGCCGCCGCCTCGGCCGCAGCCACACCGGCGGTTGCGCCAGCGCCGCTTCCGCCGGGCACGGTTGGTGCGCCGCCGCCACCTCGGCTTTCCGCTGCGTCGCCGGCGGCCACCCCGCCAGCTGCGCCGAGGCTTTCCGACACGGCCATCCCGGGCGTGCCGCAGCAGAATGCGGGCGAGGAGCCGACGGTGAAAATATCCGTCGAGGATGAGGACCGGACCAAGCCGCTGTCATAGATTGAAGTCATGCATTACTACTGGTGCACCGACCACAACCGAGTCGAGACCGACAAAGATGTGTGCCCGGCCAACCGCGTTCTCGGGCCGTACAAGTCGCGGGCCGAGGCGGAGGGAGCGCTGCAGCGTATCTCCGAGCGCGAAGCGCGCATCAAAGAGGAAGATGCCCGCTGGGCGGGCGACAACTAGGCGATGGTAGCCAGGGTGCGGTAGATCCGGACGTCAGAAACCGGATATGCCGTGCCCAGCTCCTGCGCGAAAGTGCCGATCCTCAGCTCCTCGATCATCCAGCGGACCTGTTGCAGGGTGTCCCATCCGGGGCCGCCGGGGCGGATGGTGTCGCGGTAGTCCTCGTATTCGGCGAGCACCTCATCGAGCTTGAGCAGCCTTTCCCGGTCGCGTTGCGGTGCGCTCTCCAATTTGGACAGGCGAAGCTCTATGCCGCGCAGATAACGGACGATGTCGGGGAGCCGGCGAAGGCCGGCCGCCGCGACGAACCCCGGATATACCAGCGCGTCGAGCTGGCCGCGAATGTCGGAGACCGACCTCACCAGAATCACATTGGTGATGCTCTTCAGTTTGCGATCGATCTCGTACCAGGAGCGCAGAATCGGCTCCAATTGACTGAGCAGCTCGTAAAGCGTCTCGCCCACCGCCGCCCGCGCCGACTGCGCCAGCGACTCGAAGGCGGGAGCTGTCCAGGCCGGGCCGCCCGCCTCAATGATGACCTTGTCGATCGCCGCCGTGACACAGTCGTCAAGCAGCGCCGCCACCCCGCCATAGGGGTTGCGGCTCAACGCCAGCTTGGCCTGATTCGACAGCCTTCCCTGAATCGCCTTCAGCGGCGGCGGGGCCGTGAGCCGGAGCAGTTTGCGGGTGCCGCGCCACATCGCACCCCACTGCTCGCCTTCGGTGTCAAACACCGCCACACCAACGGTTTCGCCCTCGTCGACCAGAGCCGGGTAGGCGTTGACTTCGTGCTCACCGCGCTTGCGCCGGACCAGCTTCGCCAGCTCATCGAAGTCCCATCGCGTCAACCCGTGCCGCTCCAGGTCGTCGGCGGCGGCCGCGACCTCTGCCCGCGCCTCCGCCCGCAGCTGCCGCTTGAGCGCGGCGAGATCCTTACCTTCGACCTCACCAACTTTGAAAGTCATTAGCAGATGACTTGGTACCGAGGAAAAGTCCCACGAATCCCGGGGCACCACCACACCCGTCAGCCGCCGCAGCTCCTTTTCCATGGCGGGCAACAGCGGGCCATTCTCCGGGCTGATCTGGCTCAGAACATCGCGCGCCACATCGGGTACCGGGACGAAGTTGCGCCGGATCGCCTTCGGCAGCGACCGGATCAGCGCGATGACAAGCTCTTCGCGCAACCCGGGCACCTGCCACTCGAATCCGTCCGGCGAGATCTGGTTCAGCAGCGGCAGCGGGATGTGCACGGTGACACCGTCGGCGTGCTGGCCGGGCTCGAACTGATAGCTGAGCTGGAGTCCGTCCCAAGTGGACGGATAATCCTCCATGCTCACATCCTTGGTGATGAGCAGATCTTTGGTGAAGGTCAGCAGCTCGGGAGTGCGCCGCCCGACCTTCTTCCACCACGAGTCGAAATGCCTTCCCGATACGATGTCGGCGGGCAGACGCTGGTCGTAGAAGGCATACAGCGTCTCGTCGTCGACGAGAATGTCGCGCCGGCGGGCCCGGTGCTCAAGCTCCTCAACCTCCTCCAGAAGGTCACGGTTGGCTTGGAAGAACTTGTGATGGGTCTCCCAGTCGCCTTCGATCAGCGCCTGGCGGATGAACAGCTCACGGCTCAGCACCGGATCGATGCGGCCGTAGTTCACCTTGCGTTTGACCACAATCGGCAGGCCGTAAAGGGTGACCTTCTCGTAGGCGACCACGGCCGCCTGTTTCTTCTCCCAATGCGGTTCGCTGTACTGCTTTTTCACCAGATGCTGGGCCAGCGACTCGGCCCACTCGGGCTCGATCTTCGCGGCCACCCGGCCCCAGAGCCGGGAGGTCTCCACCAGCTCCGCACACATCACCCAACGCGGGTTCTTCCGGAACAGCGCCGACCCCGGGAAGATGGCGAAACGCGCGTTGCGGGCGCCCTGATAGTCGCGCTTGTCGGGGTCGTAGAAGCCGAGGTGGCTCAGCAGGCCGGCCAGCAGCGACTGATGCACGCGCAGCGGCTCGGCCGGCTCGGTGTTGATGGCGAAACCGAGGCCCCGCACCACTTGGCGCAGCTGGGCCTGTAGATCCTGCCATTCCCGAACGCGCAGATAGTGGAGATACTCGTTCTTGCACATCTTGCGGAACTGGCTCGACGACAGCTCCTTTTGCTGCTCCCGCAGGTACTCCCACAGTTTCAGATAGGCGCCGAAATCTGACTCGGGGTCCTTGAATCGCGCATGCGACTGGGTCGCCTGCGCTTCCGCCTCGGTCGGCCGTTCCCGTGGATCCTGAATGGACAGTGCCGAGGTGATGATGAGCAATTCCCGGACACACCCGTTGCGGTCCGCCTCCAGCACCATCCGCGCCAGCCGCGGGTCCAGCGGCAGCTGGGCAAGCTTGCGCCCGACCGCGGTCAGCCTTCCCTTGCCGCCAGCCGGCGCCACCCGCGTGGACGTCTCGAGCGCGCCGAGCTCCTCCAGCAAAGCCAGACCATCGTTGATCTGCCGGCGATCGGGCGGATCGAGAAAGGGGAACGCCGCGATGTCACCCAACCCAAGCGAGATCATCTGCAGGATGACGCTCGCCAGGTTGGTCCGCAGAATCTCCGGATCGGTGAACTCGGGGCGCGCCTCGAAGTCGTTTTCGTCGTAGAGGCGGATGCATATACCGTCCGACGTCCGGCCACAGCGGCCCTTGCGCTGATTGGCCGAAGCCTGCGAGATCGGCTCGATCGGCAGCCGCTGCACCTTGAGACGGTTGCTGTAGCGCGAGATTCGTGCCGTCCCCGGATCAATCACGTACTTGATTCCGGGCACGGTCAGCGAGGTTTCGGCCACGTTCGTCGCCAGGACTATGCGCCGGCCGGTGTGTGGCTGGAACACCCTGTGCTGCTCGGCCGTTGACAGCCGGGCGAAGAGCGGGAGCACCTCGGTGTGCCTAAGGTTCTTGCGGCGCAAGGCATCCGCCGTGTCGCGGATCTCGCGCTCGCCGCTGAGGAAGACCAGGATGTCTCCGGGGCGCTCCCCGCTGAGCTCATCGACCGCGTCGCAGATCGCCTGGATCTGGTCTTCAGACTCCCACGGCCGATAGCGCACCTCCACCGGGTAGGTCCGGCCCGACACCTCCACTATCGGGGCGTCGCCGAAATGCCGCGAAAAGCGCTCCGGGTCAATGGTGGCGGAGGTGATGATGACCTTGAGATCGGGGCGTCTTGGGAGCAGCTGCTTCAGGTACCCGAGAATAAAATCGATATTCAAACTGCGCTCGTGCGCCTCGTCGATAATCAGCGTGTCATATTGCGACAAACTTCGATCGCTGGTGAGCTCGGCGAGCAGGATGCCGTCGGTCATCAGTTTGACCAGCGTCTGCTCGCTGACCTGATCGGTAAATCGGATCTTCCAGCCGACCGCGCCGCCGAGCGGCGTCTCCAGCTCCTGCGCGATCCGTTCGGCGACCGTGCGGGCCGCTATCCGCCGCGGCTGGGTGTGCCCGATCAGCCCCTTGATCCCCCGGCCCAGCTCCAGGCAAATCTTGGGGATCTGGGTGGTTTTGCCCGACCCGGTTTCCCCGGCCACAATGACCACCTGATGATCCCGGATCGCCGCCGCGATCTCGTCTTTCTTCTGCGCCACCGGCAGGTCATCGGGATATTGGATGCGCGGCACCGACTCCGCCCGCGCCCGCACCCTCTCCTGCGCCGCCTCAATGCCAGCGGGGTCAGGTCGGCGCGCCAGCCGCAGCTGATCGCGAATCATCAGCCCGGATAGGCGCTCGCTCAGCTCTGGCGTCATCTGCGGCTTCTCCATCTCGATGCCCAGCTTATTAGCCCACCCCCTCCCCCTTGCCAGCGGTTTTCCCCGCACCCACCGGCGACACCGCCGCGCATGATCCGCGACTTCGAGGGAACCGCAGCTAACCACTCGGCCACGGCCATATCTCGCCCGAAAACCGCGAGAATCTTGCGCAGTCCTCAGCTCGTTGGCTGCCGGGCGCGGGCTAGTTACCGCCGCCCAGAGAGTCGATTAGCAGGGCTAGGCGGTGGGCGGCTTGGAACATCTGCTCGGGGCCGGTGCGGTCGGCGTGTAGGTGGGAGAGCATCTCCAGGCCGAGGTAGGTGGCGACAGCCGCCGACGCCAGCTCGGGAACGGGGACGATGTCGGCGATCGGCGAGCCGGCGAGCAGCTTGTGGATGACCGACTCGGCGAACTCCTGCCAGCGCGCCGTTTCCTCCTTCACCTGCGCGGCGAGGCGGGGTGAGGCCACGGCCGCGGCGACCAGCTCCTGTATCGCGGCGATGTGGCCCTCGGCGGTGTCCTCCTCGTAGAGCGAGCGCAGCCGAATCGCCAGATCGGCTGCGCCCGTGAAGTCTTTCGTCTCCGCCTGGTACCGCTCCAGCCTTCGCGCGCTGGTGAAGCGGGCGGTCTCGACGAACAGGTCATCGAGGTCGGTGTAGTGGTAGTAGATGACGCCCGGGGCGAACCCGCCGGTCTTGGCGATCGCCCGGGCGGTCGTCTTGCCGTACCCCACAGAAGCAAGGGTGTGCACCACGGCCTGAAGCAAACGTTCTTTGGTTTCAGCGCGCGCCACCTAGGGGACCTTTCTGGGCCGGACTCCGGCCGCCGCGAACATCGGGTCGAGCCGGCGGGACAGCTCGGCGAGCCGGTGGCTGGGCACCTGCGGGTGCAGATGATGCTCAAGATGGTAGGTCAGCTCCAGGAAGATCGCCGGAATGATGCGCCCCCGCAGGGTGCGCGTCTGGGTCAGCGGCGTGTCCCCGAAGTCGTGATGTGGCAGGTAAACGGTGAGCAGCGGGTAGACCCAGCTGCCGGCTATGGCCATCACCGCATAGACCAGGAGCCCGGGGGTAATGGGCCACAGCAACGCCCCGGCGATAACGGCGGTGAACGGCATCGCCGCCTCGGCGAGGAGCCAGCCCCGGGCGGAGGGGGTGCGCCGCCAGGCCCACCACCACAGCCGTCCCAGGAACACAGGTCCATATACCACTGCGCCGAGGAAGCTCAGGTGCGCCGGATAACCCTCGGGGTCGTCGTCGCTGGGGAAGGTTCGATGGTGCTGCAGGTGGGTTATCCGATAAGCGTGACCGCTCTCCAGCAACACCAGCCCGCAGAAGAACAGTGCCCAGTCGGTCTGCCGTGCGTTCAGGCCGATCGCGCGGTGGACGACGTCGTGGGTCACCGTCACCACGGCCACGAAGATGGCGAACATGACGATCGGGGTGAGCCACCACCAGCCCAGCCAGGCCACGGTGGCGAAAACGGCCACCCCGGCGAAGGGGCGGGTGAGGGCCACCACCCGTTGGCGTGGCGAGGTTTCCAGCAGATCCGGCGTAATCATCTCAGGATCCCCTTCGCGACGATGCGGCTTCCCAGGACACAGGCGACGGTGCCCAAGCCGGGCCAGGTGGTGTCGCCGACCAGCCACAGCCCGTCGATGCCGATGTCGTGCGGAACCGCCAACTGGTTGGTGTTGCGCAAGGTCTGCCGCACCCCGCCCACCGCTCCGCGTGGGCGCCAGGTGAAGCGCTCGTAGCTGCGGGGAGTCCCCACCTGGTAGACGACGGCGCGTTCGCCCAGATGGGGGTAGACCCGCTGCGCGCAGCGCACCAGATGTTCCCCGAGCTCTTTCTTGCGCTGCTCGTAGTCGGGCCCGTCCCAGCCCTCCAGATCGGTGTGGGTGGAAATCATCACCGCCCGGTGCCTGGCCGGGGCGCTTTGCAGATCGTCAGGGGCGGAGACGGAGACGAACATGTTGTTGCCCTCGCCCAGCGGGCGGCGGTAGTCCTGCATCAGCTGGTGATGGGTGAAGTCCTGCCCGGCCACCTCCTCCTGCGGGACGCCGAGGAAGGCCACCACCGCGCCGCCCAGCTCGGGCTCGTCGCGTTTGATGAACCGCCGCAGGCGATCAGTCGTCATTGGACAGATCTGCGCGGTCGACGCGATCGGCAGCGAGCTGACGACCTGGCGGGCGCGCCACTCGCCGCGGTTGGTGCTGATGATGAATCCGGGCTCGACCCGATGCACCCGGCACCCGGCCTGCAACACGCCACCCAGCTCTCGATAGCGGCTGACGAGAAGTTTCCAGAAGCCGTGCATTCCGCCGTGATGGCGGGTCAGGCCGGCGCCCCGGATGGTCACGCCGAGCGCGGAATTGATGAGCGGGGCTCGGTCGACGGTGCTGTGCACGGTGTCTTCGACGAGCATGCCCAACAGCCCGGCCAGGGCGTCTTCCTGCCTCAAACCGAAGCGGCGCAAGGCATCGCCCAGCGTCCAGGTCAGATATCGGGCCAGCGGCAGGTTACCGGCGCCCAGCGCTCTCAGGTCGGCCCAGAGATCCTGCGGGGTACGGATCGGCAGCTTGATCCCGTTGCGGCTCGCCGCCCAGAACACGCCGGCCAGCCGATCGAGCAGCGCCCAGAAGGCCACATGACCCGGGCTCGAGCCGAGCGAGCGCAGCCTTTCTTCATGCCATCGGCGCTGGTCCCGGTAGAGGGTGACTTTTCGATCGGGCAGCCAGGCCACATAGCCGGGCAGCCGCTCCCCGTTGAGCGCGCCCAGGCCGACCGTCTCCAGGAACTCGCCGCCCACCCCGCCGGGCTCGAAGTCGACCAGGGTGGTGGCTCCCACATCGAAGGAGAAGCCCTTGTGGCGGAAGTATCCCGCGCATCCACCCGCGTGCCCGTGTGCCTCAAGGACCACTGTGGACAGCCCGGCGGCCTGCAACCGCAGCGCGGTGGCCAGGCCGGCCATCCCGCCGCCCAGTACGGCGACCTCAAAGTTCTGAACACTCGTTCTGAACATGCGTTCAAAATAGACGCCATGGCTCGTCTAGGCAAGGGGCTGAACTACTCGCCCAGCGCTGAGGTGATCGCGGCCCGCGCCTCCGCGGCGGAGACACCGAGGCGGCGCGTGGTCGCCACATAGGCCTGCGCCGCATCGGCCAGTCGCTGGCGGATTTCCTTGGGCGCCAAGGGCTTCACCGCGGCCACCGTGGTGCCGTGCCGCACCCGGCTGCGGACCAGGCCAGCCGACTCCAGCTCGCGGTAGGCGCGGGCTACCGTGTTGGCGGCCAGGCCGAGGTCGGCGGCGAGCTGACGGATCGTGGGCAGTTGCGCGTCCTCCGCCAGCGCGCCAGTGATGATCATCGTGGCGAGCTGGGCGCGGATCTGCTCGTAGGGCGGCACCGGGCTGGCCGGGTCCACCTCAAGCAGCACGAAGAACCAGCCAGCGCGAGGTTGCCACGGCCCAGCCAAGGATGGCCACCAGCACATAGCCGACGAAAGCCAGCACAGGATCCAGGCCCAGCTTGAACAGCTGGCCAAGCACGAGGAAGAGGATCAGGGCCGTGCCACCTCCGGCGAGCACGTTGAGCGAACGCGAGCGGATCGCGTCGTCGGCCGCGATCAGATCGGGTGACCCGGCCGGTTGTGGCCGGTCCAGCACCCGGCGCTGGATCACCAGCACCAGCGCCACGACCGCCAGCGCGCCGACGGTCCACGGGAGAGTGCGCATCGGGCTGATCAGTCCAATGGGGACGATGAGCACGGCGGCGACGCGAAACAGCGCGCGGCCCGGAGGCGAGACGTAGGTGGACAGCTTGCGCCGGGTGACGAAGGCCATCCGCTGCGGGCCGGAAGGCGGTGGCAGCACCCGCAACTCCGCGATGAGCGCGCCGGCGAACCATCCCGCCAGCAGCGGCAGCGAGTTGATGCTGATAGCCGGAAGACCGGTGAGAACCGAAGCCACCACACCCATTGCCAGGCCGAGAGCGCGCCAGCGCCGGGTGGTGGCCAGATAGGCGATGACGTGGTTTCCATTGTCGACAGTGATAGCAAGCCGCTGCCGGGTGGAGAAGGCAAGCACCTGGCTGGGGTACACCGGCGAACCCGAGACACGCCAAGCCATCCACAGCGGCACGGAAAGCGCCAGCACCAGAAGCTCGGGCAAGAGCATGTCCTGCATCTCGCCAATGTAGCAGACACCTGATACATTGCCATCATGACCGAGGCGGGGGTGTGGCAACAGCTCGACTACACGGCCGGTCTTCCGTTGCGCCGCACCAGGAAGAGACTCGCAATAACGTTAATCGCAATCACTGTCGCGGCGATGGGGCTGGTGGTGGTCTTCCGCTCCGGCGTGATTACGCCCCGCGTCGGCTGGCCCCGGCGCAGCGCGGGCTGGGGTGCCGAGCACGGCCCGGGCCACCTCGCGATCGGTCTTCCGGTGGAGAATCAAGGGCTTATCCCGGTCACCATTGTCGGGATTGGACAGAATCTGCCCGGGTTCGAGCTGGAGCCGCCGCAGGCCGGTCTCTTCCCGGTCACCCTCCAGCCCGGCCAGCAGATCGAGCTCCGAGTCGCTTACCGGGTCACAGATTGCGCGGCCTTCCCGCGGCTCAGTGTGATTCCCGTGCAGATACAGCGTTCTTGGGGCACGCAGACCGGCCGGGTCGAGTTCGACGGGCTGCAACACCTAAGCTGCCAAACACCTCTGGACCAGGGCTGAGATCTCGTCACGCTTGGCCAGGCTGAACCGGCCCTGGTCCGACAGCAGCCCGCCCATCACCAGGTCGACCTGTTGCGCGGCAATCTCTTCCGGACCCACCCGGCCCGTCGGGTCGTACCAGGTCCACATCCACTGCACCGAGCCGTAGAACATGAGGGCCATAAGGTTGGCGTCACCGGGCCGGAAGGTCCCGTCGGCCATGCCGTCGCGGACCACGCCGGTGACGAGGGCTGAATACTCCGCGCGCAGTTTGCGCGCGTCCTCAAGGGCCGGGCTTTCGCGCAGATGCAGGATCTCGCGCTGGAAGGCCACCGCCTCGTCGCGATGGTAGGCCTGGTAGAAGACGGCCGCGTAGATGAGCGCCGCGACCCGGTCGGCCGGCTGATCGGTGGCGGCCAGGATGCGCTGCGCCTCGTCGAGCCGCTGGCGCATATAACGCTCTTGAAGCTCGCGCAGCAGCTGGTCCTTGGTGCCGAAGTGGTGAACGATGGTGCCTTTCGACATTCCCAGCTCCGAAGCGATATCGCCGAAGTTGGTTCGCTCATAGCCGCGTTCGGCCACACTGCGGATGAAGGCGTCAAGAATCTCGTCTCGGCGGCCGGAGGGTCTAGCCATGCCGGTAAGCATAACTCTTGACCGTACGTGCGGTCAGTAACTAGATTTGGGCCATGTCCGCCCTCAACGCCGTGCTGGCCGATCTGCACGCCGAAAGCGACGACCTCGACCAGCGGGTCGCCGCCCTCTCCACCGAGCAATGGGCCACGCTTACGCCCGCCCCCGGGTGGACCATCGCCCACCAGATCGCCCACCTCGCCTGGACAGATGAGGTGAGCCTGCTCGGGGTCGTGGATCCGGAACGGTTCGCCGAAGTGCTCGGCGAGGCGGCCGCCGATCCGGGCGGGTTCGTCGACGCCAGCGCCAACGCGGGCTACACCGCGACCGCTGGGGAGCTTCTTGTCCGATGGCGGGCCGGGCGGGCCGCCCTCGCGGTGGCCCTGGCCGGGGTTCCTGATGGAACGAAGCTGCCTTGGTTTGGTACCCAGATGAGCGCCACCTCAATGGCGACCGCCCGCTTGATGGAGACCTGGGCGCACGGGCAGGACATCGCTGACGCTCTTGGCATCCAGCGCGTGCCGACCGCACGCCTCAAGCACATCGCGCGGCTGGCCGTGCGCACCCGCGACTATTCCTTCGGTGTCAACGACCTCGCCCCGCCCGGCGGGGAATTCCGCATCGAGCTTGGCGCGCCGAGCGGCGACGAGATCTGGGAGTTCGGCCCGACCGACGCCACCGATCGCGTGGCCGGCCCGGCGCTCGACCTTTGCCTTCTCGCCACTCAGCGCCGGCACCGCACCGACCTTTCGCTCGTGGCCACCGGCGCCGACGCCGACAGGTGGCTCGACATCGCCCAGGCCTTCGCCGGCCCGCCCGGACAGGGCCGCACCGCCGGGCAGTTCGCATGAGCTCGGGCACAAGCCTGCGGGTCGGCAACGCGTCGGGGTTTTACGGCGACCGCTTCAGCGCCATGCGCGAGATGCTCACCGGCGGAAAGCTCGATGTGCTCACGGGTGACTATCTGGCCGAGCTAACCATGTTGATCCTGGGCCGCGATCGCCTCAAGGACCCCAATCTTGGCTATGCGCGAACGTTTCTGCGTCAGATGAAGGAGTGCATGTCGATCGCACTCGGGGAAGGCGTGAAAATCGTCTCCAATGCGGGCGGGCTGAACCCTGCCTCGCTGGCCGGTGAGCTTCGTGCGCTCAACCCCGATGCGAAGATCGCCTATGTGACCGGCGATGATCTGCTAGAACGTTATCCGGATCAGATAACCGCCAATGCCTATCTGGGCGCTTGGGGCATCGCCGAGTGCCTGCGGGCGGGCGCCGATATCGTCGTCACCGGCCGGGTCACCGACGCGTCGCTGGTGGTCGGTCCGGCCGCCGCCCATTTCGGTTGGCAGCGCAACGATTTCGACGCCCTCGCCGGTGCGGTCGTGGCCGGGCATGTGCTCGAATGCGGCGCGCAGGCCACCGGCGGCAACTATTCGTTCTTCAACACCCTTGACCTGTCCAAGCCGCTCGGCTTCCCGATCGCGGAGCTACGCGATGACGGTTCCTGTGTGATAACCAAGCATTTGGGTACCGGTGGAGCCGTAACCGTGGGCACGGTGACCGCCCAGCTCCTCTATGAAATCGACGCACCGCGCTATCAAGGCCCGGATGTGGTGGCGCGCTTCGACACCATCGAGCTGGCCCAGGAAGGTGCCGATCGGGTGCGCATCAGCGGTGTGCGCGGCGAGGCGCCGCCCACGACGGTCAAGGTCTGCCTCAACCGGCTGGGCGGCTTCCGCAACCAGGTGGAATTCGTGCTCACCGGCCTTGACAGCGATGCCAAAGAAGCCCTTATCCGCAGCCAGCTTTCGGGTGTCACCGGCGCGATCTGGACCCGCCACGGCGACCTGTTGCGCTGCACGGTCAAGGATTCCTCGCCGGAGGCGGTCGGGCGAGCCTTCAGCAGCAAGGCCATCGAGCTCGCGCTGGCTTCCTACCCCGGCTTCCACGTGACCGCACCTCCGGGCGACGCGCAGCCCTACGGCGTCTACACGGCCGCCTATCTCCCCGCGACCGAGGTCCCGCATCTCGCTGTCCTGCACACCGGCGAAGAACGTTCCATCGCCCCGACACCCGGCTCCGCCACCACCCTTGCCGAGCCGGTTGCCGCGCCTGGCCCGGCCGCTGCGCCCGGCGCAGACACGGCGCGGCGGCCGCTCGGCGTGATTGCCGGTGCGCGGTCCGGGGACAAAGGTGGCGACGCCAATGTCGGGGTGTGGGCGCAAACAGATGAGGCCTACCGATGGCTGGCCGAAACGCTGACCGTGGCGAGACTGCGGGAGCTGCTGCCCGAGGTGCAACAGGCACAACGTTATGAGCTGCCCAACCTGCGCGCGCTGAACTTTGTGTGCCGCGGGCTGCTGGGCGAGGGGGTCTCGTCGAGCACGCGCTTTGACCCACAGGCAAAAGCGCTTGGTGAACAGTTGCGTGCAGTCGAGGTCGACATTCCGGTGGAGCTGCTATGACGATATTCAAGTCCGCTTTGGACACCCGTACCGGCGACTTCGCGGCCAACCGTGCCGCCATGCTCGAAAAGCTCGCCGAACTAGACAAGGAACATGCCAAGGCGGTGGCCGGAGGCGGGCCGAAATACACCGAGCGCCACCGCAAGCGCGGCAAGCTGCTCGCCCGGGAACGCATCGAGCTGCTGGTGGACGAGGGCACCCCGTTTCTGGAGCTGTCTCCGCTGGCCGCCTGGGGCTCGGATTACCCGGTCGGTGGCAGTGTGGTCACCGGCATCGGGATAGTCGAGGGCGTCGAATGCCTGGTCACCGCCAATGACCCGACCGTGCGGGGCGGCGCGAGCAACCCGTGGACGCTGAAGAAGATATTCCGCGCCAACGACATCGCCCTGGCCAATCGACTCCCGGTGATCAGCATGGTGGAGTCGGGTGGCGCCGACCTGCCGTCGCAAAAGGAGATCTTCATCCCGGGCGGCCGGCTCTTCCGCGATCTGACCAGGCTTTCCAAGGCGGGGATTCCCACCATCGCCCTCGTCTTCGGTAACTCCACCGCGGGCGGGGCCTACGTGCCCGGCATGTCGGACCACAGCGTGATGATCAAGGACCAGTCGAAGGTCTTCCTGGGCGGACCGCCGCTGGTAAAGATGGCCACCGGCGAGGAGTCCGACGACGAGTCGCTCGGTGGCGCGCAGATGCACGCCCGAGTTTCCGGCCTGGCCGACTACTTCGCCCTCGATGAGATGGATGCGCTGCGCATCGGCAGGCGCATCGTCAAACGGCTGAACTGGCCGCGCAAACCGCGGCCGCAAGCGCAGTCGCCACGTTATAGCGACGAGGACCTGCTCGGCATCGTGCCGACCGATCTGCGCCTGCCCTTCGACCCGCGCGAGGTGATCGCGCGGATCGTCGACGACTCCGACTTCGACGAGTTCAAGCCCAGCTACGGCGACAGCCTCGTCACCTGCTGGGCGCAGCTCAACGGCTATCCGATCGGGGTGCTCGCCAACGCCCGCGGTGTGCTGTTCAGCGCGGAGTCGCAGAAGGCGGCCCAGTTCATCCAGCTCGCCAACCAGACCGGCATCCCGCTGCTGTTCCTGCACAACACCACCGGTTACATGGTGGGCGCGCAATACGAACAGGGCGGCATCATCAAGCACGGCGCAGCGATGATTAACGCGGTTTCCAACAGCACTGTCCCCCACCTGTCCGTCCTCATTGGAGCTTCCTATGGGGCGGGGCACTATGGCATGTGCGGCCGCGCATACGATCCACGATTCCTCTTCGCCTGGCCGAGCGCGAAATCGGCGGTGATGGGCCCGGCCCAGCTGGCCGGGGTGCTGTCGATCGTCTCCAGACAGGCGGCGGCCGCGGCCGGGCGCGAATTCGACGAGGATGCCGATACCGTGGTGCGTGCCATGGTGGAACAGCAGATCGAGTCGGAGTCGCTGCCGATGTTCCTGTCCGGGCACCTTTACGACGACGGGATCATCGACCCCCGCGACACCCGGACCGTGCTCGGGCTCTGCCTCGACGTCATAAACAACACCGAATTCCAAGGCGCGCAAGGATATGGGGTGTTCCGGCTGTGATCACGTCGGTACTGGTCGCCAACCGGGGCGAGATCGCCCGGCGCATCTTCCGCACCTGCCGCGACGCGGGCATCAGGACGGTGGCGGTCTACTCGGACCCGGATGCCCAGTCGGCACACGCCTCCGAAGCCGATCTGGGGGTACCCCTTCCCGGCGCCACCCCGGCGGAGACCTACCTGCGGGGTGATCTGATCATCGCGGCCGCGAAGGCGGCCGGCGCCGACGCGATCCATCCCGGCTACGGTTTCCTGTCGGAAAACGCCGACTTCGCCCAGGCGGTCATGGATGCGGGCCTGACCTGGATCGGCCCGCCGCCGGAAGCCATGCGGGCGATGGCCTCCAAAGTGGAGGCTCGCCGCCTCGTCTCGGCGATCGGGGTGCCCATCCTGGAGGGCACCGAGCGCTATCCCCTGATCATCAAGGCATCGGCCGGTGGCGGCGGGCGCGGCATGCGGATCGTGCGCACCCCGCAGGAACTGCCCGCCGCTCTGGAGCAGGCGCAAGCCGAAGCGCAGAGCGCCTTCGGCGACGGCGCCGTCTTCACCGAGCCCTATCTGGAGTCGGCACACCACATCGAGGTGCAGATCCTCGCCGACACCCACGGCACCATCTGGGCGCTGGGCGAGCGCGAATGCTCCCTGCAACGGCGGCACCAGAAGGTTATCGAGGAGACACCCTCCCCGCTTGTCGAGCAAACCCCCGGGCTGCGCGCGCGGCTCTTCGAGGCGGCGATAGCCGCCG
This sequence comes from Rhizocola hellebori, assembly GCF_016862955.1. GTDB lineage: Bacteria > Actinomycetota > Actinomycetes > Mycobacteriales > Micromonosporaceae > Rhizocola > Rhizocola hellebori. The sequence goes on from NZ_BONY01000053.1 coordinate 27,104, forward strand.
CGAAAGCGGTCTCCTACACCGGCGCCGGGACTGTCGAATTTCTCGTGCAGGGCGACGGCTTCTACTTCCTGGAGATGAATACCCGGCTTCAGGTCGAGCATCCGGTCACCGAGGCGGTCTTCGACCTCGATCTGGTGGCCTGGCAGCTCGACATCGCCAACGGCGAGGCGCTGCCGGTGAACCCGCCCAGCCCGACCGGCCACGCCATCGAGGCACGGCTCTACGCCGAGGATGCCGCCTTCACGCCGCAAACCGGTCTGCTGCACCGTTTCGAGGTCACCGGGCCGGTGCGGGTGGACAGCGGCTATCGATCCGGCGATGCGGTTTCCGTCCACTACGACGCCATGCTCGCGAAGGTCATCGCTTACGCGCCCAGCCGGGCCACGGCTGCGGCCAAGCTGGCGGGGGTGTTGGAGCGGGCGCGGCTGCACGGGGTACCAACAAATCGGGATCTGCTTGTGCAGACATTGCGGCATCCAACCTTCCTCGCTGGAAAGGCTGATACTGCGTTTCTCGAAGCCAACCCTGGCGTCGCGCCCAGCCTCGACCTGCTCCTGCTCGCCGCCGCCTTGTCGCGTCCGGTCGGCTGGCGCAATGTCCGGTCGCAGCCGGTGACCCATCGATTCGATGCCGGCGACGTCACGTTCCAGCTGAGCCGCACCGGGCCACAGCTCGACCACGGGGCCACCCTGGTCAGCAGCGGGCCGACGGCGGTGGTGCTGGAGGTGGGCGGGGTGCATCACCGGTTTGACGTGTCGACCTATGGCGACCTGGTGTGCGTCGACTCGGTGCGCGGATCCGCGACGCTGCAACGGCTACCACGTTTCATCGATCCGTCGGCCGAGGCCGCGCCGGGCACCCTGTGCGCGCCGATGCCGGGAATGGTCACCGAGGTGCTTGTCGCTGTGGGCGACAAAGTCGAAGCGGGCCAGCCGCTGCTTCGGCTCGAAGCGATGAAGATGCAACACACCGTGCAAGCCCCAACCGCCGGCGTCGTCAACGAGCTGTCTGTCGGCAAAGGACAGCAGGTCGATTCCGGCGCACCGCTAGTCACAGTCTCGGAGGAATCGTGAACTTCGTTGAGTCCACAGAACAGCTGGAGCTGCGCAAGGCCGTGGCGGCCATGGCGCAAGGCTTCGGCAAAGACTACTTCCGCACCGAGGCACGGGAAGGCCGCAGCGGCAGGGAAATCTGGCTTGAGGCCGGGCGACTCGGCTACCTCGGGGTCAACCTGCCGGAGAAGTTCGGCGGCGGCGGCGCTGGGATCTACGAACTGGCCCTGGTGCTGGAAGAGCTTGCGGCTTCCGGCTGCCCGCTGCTGATGATGGTGGTCTCGCCCGCCATCTGCGGCACCATCATCTCGCGCTTCGGCACCGAAGAGCAGAAAGAGCAGTGGCTGCCCGGGATAGCCGATGGGTCGAAGATCATGGCCTTCGCCATCACCGAACCGGACGCGGGCTCGAACGCGCACCAGATCACCACCACCGCCCACCCGGCACCCGACGGCGGCTGGCTGCTGAGCGGGCGCAAGGTTTTCATCTCCGGTGTGGACCATGCCGACGCGGTGATGGTGGTGGGCCGGACCTCGTCCGCCGAGGGATACCTGCGCCCCGCGCTGTTCATCGTGCCGACGGCCGACATCGAGTACCAGCCGATCGCCATGGAGCTGGTGTCCACCGAGAAGCAGTTCATGGTCTTCCTCGATGAGGTGGCGCTACCCGCTTCGGCCATCGTCGGTGGCGCGGACGCCGACCTGCAACAGCTCTTCGCGGGTCTCAACCCCGAGCGCATCATGGCGGCGGCGTTTTCGGTCGGCTTGGGCCGCTACGCGCTTGCGCGCGCCGCCGCCTACATGAAGGAGCGCTCGGTTTGGGGCACGCCCATTGGCGCGCACCAAGGCCTGGCCCATCCGCTGGCCCAAGCCGCCATCGAGATCGAGCTGGCCAAACTGATGATGCAGAAGGCGGCCTGCCTTTACGACAGCGGCGACGACCGCGCCGCCGGCGAAGCGGCCAACATGGCCAAATACGCCGCGGCGGAGGCTGCGGTACGCGCGGTGGACCAAGCCGTGCACAGCCTCGGCGGCAACGGGATGACCGTGGAGTACGGCTTGGCCCATCTCGTCAACGTCGCCCGGGTGAGCCGGGTCGCACCGGTCAGCCGGGAGATGATTCTCAACTTTGTGGCCCAGCAAAAGCTGGGCCTACCCAAGTCTTATTAACGTTATCGGGATTCGATGGGGGTGTAGGGGCGGCGGGAGGCGCCCACGTAGACCTGGCGTGGGCGGCCCAGTTTGGTGGCCGGGTCTTCGATCATTTCGCGCCATTGGGCTATCCAGCCGGGCAGCCTGCCGAGCGCGAAGAGCACCGTGAACATCTTGGTCGGGAAGCCCATCGCCTTGTAGATGACGCCCGTGTAGAAGTCCACGTTGGGATACAGCTTGCGGGACACGAAGTATTCGTCCGCGAGCGCTATCTCCTCGAGGCGCATTGCTATGTCCAGCAACGGGTCTGGCTTGTGCAGCTTGGCAAGCACGTCCTGCGCCGCCTTCTTCACGAGGGCGGCGCGCGGGTCATAGTTCTTGTAGACCCGGTGCCCGAAGCCCATCAGCCGGACGCCGTCCTCCTTGTTCTTCACCTTGCGCACGAACGCTTCCACGTCACCGCCGGTGCGGTGGATCTCGGAGAGCATCTCCTGCACGCTCTGGTTCGCGCCGCCGTGCAGGGGGCCGAAAAGCGCGTTCACGCCGGCCGACACCGAGGCGAAAAGGTTGGCCTGGCTCGACCCGACGAGGCGAACCGTTGAGGTGGAACAGTTCTGCTCGTGGTCGGCGTGCAGGATGAAAAGTAAATCCAATGCCTTCGCGTGTACCGGATCCACCTCGTACTCCTGCGCCGGCACCCCGAAGGTCATGCGCAGGAAGTCCTCTACGTAGCCGAGCCGGTTGTCCGGGTAGAGCAGCGGCTGCCCGATCGACTTCTTGTGCGCGTATGAGGCGATGGTCGGCACCTTCGCCATCAACCGGACCGTGGACATCTCCACGTGGTCGCGGTCGAACGGGTCCAGGCTGTCCTGGTAGAAGGTCGACAACGCGCTGACCGCCGACGACAGCACCGCCATCGGATGCGCGTCGCGCGGGAACCCGTCGAAGAAGCGGCGCATCTCCTCGTGCAGCAGGGTGTGCATGCGCAGTTTCCCGTTGAACTCGGCCTGCTGCGCCGCGGTCGGCAGCTCGCCGTAGATCAGCAGGTAGGAGACTTCGAGGAAGGTGGATTTCTCGGCCAGCTCCTCGATCGGATATCCGCGATAGCGCAGGATCCCCTCATCCCCATCGATGAAGGTGATCTTCGACTCACAGGCAGCTGTGTTCATGAAGCCGTGGTCCAGGGCGACGTGCCCGGTCTCCTTCAGCAGTCCACCGACGTCGATGCCCGACGGCGTCTCGGTGCCTTCACGTACCGGCAGCGGTAGCTCGCCTTTGGGGTGCTTAAGCAAGAACTCCGACATTTCACTTCACTCCGGGTTTCGGACGACAAGTGGCCAAGGTCATCGCGCTCAAGAGTACGGCTCCGCTCCGCCGCCTCGCGCGCCATCCTACGAATGACGAGAGCTTAACCGGGCGTTGGTACCCAGGCTTGGCGATACATTCGGGATGTGATCTCTTCGTCCGGCACCGGCGGCGGTGTGCGTGACGAGTATGCCCGTGTCGACTGGGCCGCCTCCGCGGTCGGAACGCCCGAAACGTGGAGCCCCACCCTGGTCGCCGCGGTCGACCTCACCCTGAGCACGCGTTTTCCGGTCACTCTGCTCTGGGGGCCGGAGTTCGTGCTGCTCTATAACGACGCGTATGTCCAGTTGATCGGGGACAAGCACCCGGCCGCCCTGGGCGCCCGCGCCGAGGAGATCTTTCCGGAGATCTGGGACCAGGTCGGGCCGATGCTCAATTCGGTCCACGACGGTGGCAGCGCCACCTGGGTACAAGACCTGCGGCTCGACCTGAAGAGGCATGGGTTCCTGGAGGAGTGCTACTTCACGTTCTCCTATTCCGCGGTCCGCGGCGCCGACGGTGAGGTCGAAGGAGTAATAGACATCACGGCGGAAAGCACCGGCCAGATCATCGCCGGTCGGCGGATGGCGCTGCTGGCGGAGCTGACCACCCAGCTGGCCGGGCTGAGCGATCTCGATCACGTGCACGACCGCGCCCTGCGCGTGCTGCGCACCGACCCCGCCGACCTGCAGGAGGTCGAGATCCTCCGCGGTGGCGAGCCGCCCGCCGGGCCGGCCGGGACCGATCTGTTCTTCGACGGCCGCAAGGTGTATCTGCGGCTGTCCGCCTCCGAATCGGCCGAGAACCACACGCTGCTCGTGACACTCAGCCCGGTGTTGCCCCTGGATCCCGCCTACCTTGGGTTCCTGCGCCTGATCGGCTCCAGCATCGGCCAGGCCATCAACCGGGTGGGTGCCCAGGCCGCCGAACGCCGGATCGCCATTCTCGAAAAGGAGATGTCGGAGGCGCTGCAGCGAAGCCTGCTGACCGACTCGGTGGCCGCCGAGGGCGTCCAGATCGCGGTGCGCTATCGCCCGGCGGCCGAACAGGCCTATGTCGGCGGCGACTGGTACGACTCGTTCGCCTTCGACGACGGCTGCCTCACCGTGGCGATGGGCGATGTCACCGGCCACGACAGGCAAGCCGCCGCGGCGATGGCCCAGGTCCGCAACCTGTTGCGCGGCATCGCTTACACGATTCGCAAGCCACCCGCCCTGATACTGTCCGAGTTGGACAGATGCCTGTCCGGCCTGGGGCTGGCCACCGTGGCCACCATACTGCTGGCCCAGCTGGAGCCCGACCCACGCTCCGGAAGGCACACCCTGCAGTGGGCCAACGCGGGACATCCGCCGCCCGCGCTGCTGCGGCCCGACGGCACGGCGTGTCTGCTGGAGGCGATTCCGGAGGTGCTGCTCGGTGCGGTCCCGACCGCTCCGAGAACAGACCACCTCATCGAGCTGGAGCCGGGATCCTCCGTGGTGCTGTTCACCGATGGCCTGATCGAACGCCGCAGACCCGCCCTCTCCCACGACCCGGAGAGCCTGATCGCGGTGCTGGCCGGATGCCAGCACCTCTCTCCGGAGCGGCTCTGCGACCGCATCCTGGCCCACTTCGGCGAGCCCGGCGAGGACGATGTCGCCCTCACCGTGGTGCGCACTTTGCCGATTCGCCGCGCCTAGTCAGCCCCAGCGCTGGGCGAGCCTGCGCGCCCGGGCGAAGCCGGCCTCCGGCTCATCGAAGAAGAAGTCGGCCCACGGGCTGGCGGTAACGGTCGGCCCCAGCAGTTTGAACTGCTCCTTGGCGCGGGCATGTTCGCCGGCGAAGTGGAACGCGAGAGCGAAGACGTTGTGTCCCACCAACCAGGTCGGGCCGTGGCGATACTGCGGGTGCAGAACGGAGCGCTCCGCGGCCGCCTCCAGCTCCGCCAGCACATGCGGCTGCCGGAAGTACCACGTCCGCCTCGCCAGCGGGAGATGACCGGCCTGCTCGAGGTGGACCCAGGCGACCAGCTCGCCCTGCTGATGGCCGGCGGGCGCGCTCAGGAAGGCATCCTTCGCGAAGTCGTGCATCAGGTCCAAGCTGCCGCCCCATTTCGGGCACAGCCGCTGAAAGAAGCTGAACTGGGCGGTGAGGTTGTGTGCGCTCTCGGCGTGGACGCGAAAGTAGCGCCGGCGGGTCTCCTCCAGGCCCAGCTCGAGGCCGACGGCGGTTTTCAGGCTCAGGCTCCACGCCGCAGCGTTGTCCGGCTCGGCGTCTGTTATCTCGCTGAGGATCAGCTCGGCGATCTGCAACTGGTCGTGGAAGCCCAGCAGGCGCTCGGCGCTGAGGTAGCGCGCGTATGGGCCCCCGCGAATCTCCCACGCCATCGAAATGCGCCGCGAGGCAAGCAGAAGCGGGGCCAGCGTGCCCTGATCCACTCTGAGCACGATGTCGGCAAGCCAATCCTCGATGCCGGCCAACCCGCCCACCCAGCCCGCATAGTGGGCCTGATCATCCCAGTTATCGATCTGCTCGAAGAAGAATTCCAGGGAAAGCCAATCGCGCGCAGCCACGATCTCGCTCAGCTCGACAAGCCTGGCATCGCCCAGACAGGGGTCGATGGCGGCCTTGGGCAGCCGCTCGCGCTCGGCGAAAAAGGGCATGCGCCATGGTAATCATGGCCCGGCAATCGACAGCCGAGCGGCGAGCCTTGCTGCGCCGACCTCGCCCGGCTCGGCGAGCACGATCTGGGTCTGCGGAAATCGAGTCGCCAGGCGGCGTGAGACCGACTCGCGAACCATGTCGAAATGGCGCAGCACACTGCCGGACAGGACGATCGGGCCGCCGCGATGGACCTGCTCGGCCGCGGCACAGAGATGGCCGGCCGCCGCCTGGGTGAGGGCGACCGCGGCGGGATCGCCGTGGCGGGCCGCGTCGAGCACGAGCGGAGCGAGGCGGGCGAGGTCGTGTGGCGGGCGGCTCTGCACGGCGATGACGAACTCGTCGGGATCGGTGTTGCCGACCGCCTGGGCAACCGATTCCACCAGCAACCCGTGAGACGGCGCGGCGTAAAGGGCGCGGGCGGTCAGCGCGGCCGCTTCTCTGCCCAGCCAGAAGCCGGAGCCGAGATCGCCCAGGAGCCAGCCGAGGCCGTCGGCGACCTCGGTCTGGGCGCCGTTGGCTATTCGGGCGGCTACTGCTCCCGTACCCGAGATAAGAACTGTGCCATCAAGGGACGTGCTGCCGGCGGCGAAGGCGACGACCACATCGCCGACGATGTGTGGCTCGACGGGCAGGCCGAGGTCGAAGGCGGCGGCGACCGCGGGGTCGGCGAGCCGGCTGGAGCCGGCCATGCCGATGACGACCGAGACGATTCGGGAGCTGTCCACTTCGGACAGAGCTGCGGCGCAGGCGGCGCGCAACTGCGCTACGGCCTTCGGAATCGGGACGGAGACAGGGTTCGCGGCACCCGCGCGGCCGAAGCCGACGCGGGTGCCATCGAGGGTGGTGACCAGCGCCCGAGACGCTGTGCCACCGACATCGATTCCGAGAACTAGCACTTACCCAGGTCTTCCCATTGCCCTGTCCAGCCGGGTTCGGAGCCCTGGGTCCACCAGCGGGCGCGCCACAGGTGCACGCCATCGCCGGAGGGCGGGCCGCCGGGAACGCCGTTCGCGCTGCGCTGGTGCTTCACGCGAGCCCCGCCGAGATAGACGGTGCTGATGTTCCAGAACGGCGCGTTGGCACAGCTGGTGCCACCGGTCGAGCTGGGCGTCGGCGAAACCGAGGGGGACGGCGACGGTGAGGACGACTGGGAAGCGGTCGGGGTCGAGGTGGGACAGGTGCCGCCGCCCGTGCCGACGGTGTCGGTGTGGGTGACGCCGGCGGCGCGATAACCGTTGACCCGCGAAGAAACCTGCGCCGGGGTGAGCGCCTCGTTGACCGTGTGGTACAGGTAGTCCACCTGTTGCCGGTAGGTCGCCGTCCCGCCGGAGTGGGCCGCCGTGTCAATGAACCAGAGATTGAAGTTAATCGACATGGGGGTTTCCGGGTAGTAGATGCCGCTGTGATCGGCCACCTGTGCGCCATCGATGAAGTATTTAACATGCCCGGCGGAAACGGTGAACATCAGGTCATGCCAGCCCGCGAAGGACTGCCGCTGCTCGCCGTGGGTGTTCACGGCCTCCCACGGATCGGGACGGTAGGTCTCCCAAGTGGTCTCGTAGAAGATGTTCGACGGCTCGCCCCACCCGCCGTTCGGCAGGTACTCAAAATCGATCTCGCCGTAGTCCGGGTCCATCGGCGCATTGAGCGGGGTGATGGTGAAGAACGTTTCCACCAGGTGATCGCCATCGGTCCCGGTGACCGGCACATCGGCGAACTTCACCCGGGCGGCGTAGGTGCCCTCGAAGAACTTGCGCTGGTGCAAGAACTCCGCCTGGCTGGTGCCGCCACCGGTCCCGTCGGTGGAAGCCTGAAGCTGCAACGACTTCGCGCCGTCCACGGTCGGGAATGAAACGTTAGACGCGGGCCAGGAGGCGCCGGGCACGCCCGGGCCGCCCGAGTTGGTCCGCACGGACCAGCCGCGCTGGCTGATCAGCGGGTCGGCGGGCCCGCTATAGGAGAAATCGTCGAACAGTGCTGCACAGGTGGGCAGGGCCGCCGTGGCTGATCCGCCAAGAACAGCGGCCACAGTGCCAGCTGCGAGAGCGGTCAGAGTCGCTACGCTCGCTGCAACCGCAGCTCGTCGTTTCGACATGTTGTGCTCCTTTCCGATGAAGGGGCCATGGTGCGGTTGTGGCGGCGCCGGTCTAGCCACCGGCGCCGCTCCCGTGTTTTCCCCCGCTTACTTCACCGCGCCGGCGGTCAGGCCGGCCCGGATCTGTCTTTGGAACAGCACGTAACCGATCAGAACCGGCAGGATCGCGATGACCAGCCCGGCGAACAGGCCACTCCAGTCACTGCGATAGCCCTGGCTCACCGCGAGCGCAGCAAGCCCTTGGGCCAGGACGTAACGGTCCGGATCGGGGTTGAGAACCAGCGGGAGCAGGTACTGGTTCCACAACCCGAGAAGGTTGAAGATGCCCACGCTGACCAGGCCGGGACGCGCCATCGGCAACATGACGCGGAAGAAGACCCCGGCGTGGGAAGCGCCGTCCAGGAAGGCGGCCTCGGCCACGGCCGTGGGCAGCGAACGGAAGAACGCGTGCAGGAAGAAGACGGTGAACGGCAGCGCATACGCGGCATAGACCAGGATCAGCCCGTGGTAGGTGCCGAGCATGCCCAGGTTGTCCACCACGAAGAACAGCGGGACCAGCGCCAGGAAGACCGGGAACAGCATCCCCGCCACCAGCGTGTAGTAGATCGTTCTATTGCCCGGGAACTCGTACCGGGCAAGGCAATAGGCCATCAGCGAGCCCAGCAGCATGGTCAGCACCAGGGCGAGCCCGACCACAATTACCGTATTGAACAGATATTTGCCGATCGACGCCTGGCTCCAGGCACGGGACCAGTTGTTCCACTGCGGCGACGCGGGCAGCGACCATGGGCTGTCGAAGATCTCCGCATCGGTCTTGAACGAGGACACCACCGCCCAGACCAAGGGCAACGTGACCACGGCCGCCCAGATCGTCAGCACGAAATGTTTCTTCATGCCAGTTCCACCTGTTCCCGCCGGGTCGCCCGCAACAGCAGCGCGGCCAGCGAAAGCGTCAGCAGGAACATGGCCACCCCCATCGCGCTCGCGTATCCGAACTTGCCGTAGGTGAAAGCGTTGCGCCACAAGCCGAGGCCCATCACCTCGGTGCTGTTGTCGGGCCCGCCCGGGCCCACCGTCATGATCTGAACCAGGGCGAAGCCGTCCAGCGCGGCGATTCCCAGGTAGATGAAGGCCACCTGGACGCTTTCGAAGATGAGCGGGAGCGTGATGCGCCGGAAGATCGCGCCGCTGGAGGCGCCGTCGATGAGCGCCGCCTCCATCAGCTCCACCGGGATCGACTCCATCGCCGCTGAAAACAACACGACATAGAAACCGACGGCCGACCAGATCATCGCCGCCATCACGCACCACAGCGCCAGATCGGGCTCGGCCAGCCAGCTCTGCTTCCACGACGACAAACCGACCGCGTTGAGGAAACCGTTGAGCAGGCCGCTGTTTGGCGTGTAGACGAACTGCCAGAGCACCGCGATGATGGCGACACTGAGCAGCTGCGGGAAGAAATAGACCACCCGGTAGACCCGCGTGCCCCGGGTCGCGGCCGAGAAGAATAACGCTAAAACGATGGTGGCCAGCGGCACGACAAGGAGCAGCAGACCGTTGTTGCGCAAGGCCGCCAGGAACAGCGGGTCGCTCCACAGCTTGGTGAAGTTGGCCAGTCCCACCGGGTTCGCCTCGTTGGAGATGCCGTTCCAGTCGGTGAACGCCAGATAGAACGCCTGCACATACGGCGAGATGACGAAGATGGCGTAGAGCGCCAGCGGCGCGGCCATCGCCCCCACCAGAAACCTGTACTTGCCGTGCCGCATCAGATCACCGCGTGTGCTTGGCGATCGAGGTGTCCTTGGCCACCGCGTCCGCTGCCTTCTGCACCCTGTCCGCCCACTGCTCCGGGTTGACCCGCTTGGTGAGCAGCTCGCCGGTCGCGTCGTCGACCGCCTTTGACAGGGGCGCGTACCAGGTGCGGAAGCGGTAGCTGAACACGTTGGGGCCGGCCGCTTTCACGGCCTGCGCCACACTGGACAGCCCGCTGGGCAGGGTCAGGCCGTCGGTCGCGCCGTTGACCACCGGCAGGGCCTTCGCGCTTTCCGCAAAGCCCCGCGCTACCTGCTTGGAGAACAGGATCCGGAGGAACTCCAAGCCGCCTTGAACGTTTTTTGCCTTGGCGGGTACCAAGAAAGACTCACTCGAGGCGGCCATAACCGCGCCGTTCGGGAGTTTGTCGGAACCCGTGAGCGCGGGAACGGTGCCCATCACCATGTCGAACCCGGCCGGCGTGACCTGTTGCTGCTCGCCTTCCAGCCACGACCCGCACGGGATGAACGCGGCCTGCCCCTTGCACCAAGCGTTCTGTGCCTCGGTGTGCGACAGCGCCTCGGACCCGGCCATGATGTGGCCGCGCGCGGCAAGCTGGTAGATCGCGTCGGCGGCGGCCAGCATCGCCGGGCTCTTCCACGCATTGGGTTCAAGGTTGTCGATCGACTTGACGAGGTCGAATCCGCCCGCCTTCGCGGCCAGGGAAACCAGCGGGTCGTTCATGTATTCCGGATACTTGCCCTGCCACGTCCATGGCGCGATGCCCGCCTTCTTGATCTCCTCGTTGAGCGTGAGCATCTCGGCCCACGTCTTCGGGAAGGTCCAGCCGTGCTTGGCGAACAGCGATTTCGAATACCAGACTCCCCACAAAACGGAGGAGTAGTTGAGGATCACCGTTTTTCCGTCGAAGGTGCCCTCGTCGACGACGCCCGGCATGAGCGTGTCGCGCACCTTCTTCGACGGGTCGTCCAGGCTGGGCGCGTCGAGCAGCTCCTTGAGGTCTTTGAGTTTGCCGGAGGAGACCAGCGTGGCCAGGTCGAGGCGGCCGGCGCCGCTGTTGTCGACCACGTCCGGCGGGGAGTCGGCGACAAATCGCGGCTGCAGCACCTCCCCCACCCGCTGGATGCCTTTCTGGTCGACCGCAGCTTTCGGATACTTCTGCTTGTATCGGTTCTGGGCGTCGATGGCATAGGCGTCGCCGTATCCGCCCTTGAAGATGACGACTTCGAGCGGCGTTTCGGCCGGCACGCCGAGGGGGTTCTCGGCACTGGTGTTGCCTTTGTTGGTGGTGTCGTCGGATGATCCGGCCGTGGCGCAACCCGAAAGGGTGGCCGCGGCGGCTCCGGCTAAGAGGACCCTTCTAGTAGGGTTCACAGGTCAAGCCTCTTTCAGTGAGGGGGGTCTTGATCTATGCGGTACGCCGGATGCGCCCGGCGTACCGCGCTTCCAATTGCAGGTTGTGCTCATATCCGCCAGCGATGTTGGCGGATAGGTAGATGGGCGGCGTGACACCGTCCGCCTCCAGCCGCGCTACCACCTCGGTGACGACCAGCTGCGCCAGCACCGCGGCGGTGACCGATGAGACGGCCCCGGTCTGGTTGGGCAGCAACACATCCCCATAGGGGGCACCGTTGTCGAGCACCACATCGGCGATTTCCGACAGCCGCTTTCCGCTGGGGTGGCGAGGCTGGGACCGGGCCGTGTGTTCCAGGGAGGTGACCGCGATCAGGTCATGCCCGCGTTCCTTGATGAGCAGGGCCAGCTCGACGACGAGCCCGTTGATGCCGGAGTTGGAGGCCAGCACGAAGACGTCCTCGGGCCGCACCGGCGCCAGCTCGTAGAGCCGGTGCGCCACCTCGGTGCGCCGCTCCAGGAGCTGGTCTTCGAGCACTTCGCGCGGCTCGCCGCCGTACAGGACGATGTCGCGCAACGCGATCCGGTTGGTCGGCACGAGCCCACCGGCCCGGCCCGCGATCTCCATCGCGAGCGCCTCGGAGTGGCCGCTGCCGAAAGCCTGGACCACGCCCCCGTTGCGCAGGCTCGCGGTGATGGCATCGGCGGCGAGACCTACGTTGTCGGCCTGATCCTGCCCCACCTTCCGAACCAGCTCGCTGATCATCTCCAGGTAGCTCATGCTTGTTTCCTCTTGGCTCTGTGGGACGTTGGCTCGTCGTGCAGGCGATGGGCCTGCACGGCGCGGGCGGTGATTTCGAAGGCCTCGGTGGTGCGCTCGTAGGTGCGCTGAGCCACCGCGACATAGATGAGGTCGAGTGCGACCAACTGGCTGTGCAGGGCGGAAAGCGCGGCGAGCCGGAAGGTGGTCTCGTGCACCGCCGTGGTCAGCACCACGTCGGCCGCCTCGGCCAGCGGCGACTTCTCGAAGGAGGTCACCGCGACGGTCAGCGCACCCTGTTCCGCCGCTTCCGCGAGCACCTCGATGACCTCGCGGGTGCGCCCGCTGTGCGACAGTCCAATCGCGACATCGCCCGGCCCGAGCAGTGCCGCGTTGGTGAGGGCTTTGTGCGAGTCCTCGCGATGCCAGCAGGGCACCCGGATGCGTTCCAGCCGGAAGGCCATCTCGCGGGCGGCCGTGCCGCTGCTGCCCAGGCCGAAGAGCTCGACCCGGTTGGCCTGCGCTATCGCGTCGGCGACCCGGGCCACCTGTTCGACGTCGAGGCGGGCCGCGGTCTCCTGGATGGCCCGCGCGTCGGCGCTGGCGATCACCCCGAGCACCCGGTCCAGCGGATCGCCCGGCTCGATCTCCCGATCGATGTCGGTCTCCCACCGCGCTTGGGCGGCCCGTCCGCTCTCGGTCGCGATCGCGACACGCAGCGCGGCATAGCCACGGAAGCCCAGTACGCGGCAGAAGCGGGTGACGGTCGCCGTGGAGGTCCCGGAGCGTTCGGCCAGGTCCACAATGGACGCCTGAGCCGCCAGCCCGGGATCTTCCAGGATCTGCTCGGCCACCCGCTGCAGGGCATCCGGCAGCGTGGGCAGCTCCATCCGCATTCGCCCGATCACACCCTGCACAACAATTCCCTTCATCGTGACCCTGTGATGAAGAAAATTACGATCGCCGAGCGAAATTGTCAACGCCGCATGTCAATAATTTTGACTCATCGGGGGTAGGGCTGGCCCTACCCCGAACCTGCCAGTTGGCCGGATCGATGCGGGGCTCGCCGACCCGTAGCGTCAAGGTCATGAGAAGTGTGCTGCACCGGGTCGGCGTCGACAGCCGCTATGCGCTGATCGGCTTCCCCACCGCCACGATCGCCTTCGTCCTCCTGGTCACCGGGTTCGCGGCCGGAATGGGCCTGATCCCCCTCTTCGGTGTCGGCCTGCTCGTGCTCGCGGTGACCCTGCTCATCGCCCGCGGCTTCGCCGATCTCGAGCGCTACCTGCTCCCCGAGGTCCTTGGCCGCCCCGTCGCCCGGCCCCGCTACCGCCCCGCTCCCCCCGACGCCGGTCAGATCCGCCGGCTGCTCAACCCCCTCACCAACGGCCAAACCTGGCTCGACCTGCTGCACGGCATCATCGTCTTCCCCTTCGCGATCCTCGCTTTCGTCATCACCGTGACCTGGTGGGCCGTGGCCGCGTTCGGTCTTCTCTACCCCCTCTACGGCTGGATCCTGCAACGCATCCCACCCGAGGACAACCAGGAACTGCCTGAGCTGCTTGGTTTCCCGGACACGCTGTTCGTCAACACCGTCTTCAACATGGCGGTGGGACTCGTTTTCGCGCTCACCCTGCCCATGATGGTGCGCCTGGTCGTTCTCATGAGAGCCGGCATCGGCCGTGCGCTGCTCACCACCCTGGCCGAAATGCACGACCGGATAGACGATCTGACCGAGGGAAGAGCTGCTGCCGTCTCGGCCGAGGCCACCGCGCTTCGCAAGATTGAAAGAGACATTCACGATGGGCCCCAGCAGCGGCTGGTACACCTGGCCATGGAGCTGTCCCGAGCCCAGCGCCAGATGTCCAAGGACCCGCAGGCCGCGGAGAACACTCTGGCCCAGGCGATCACCCAAACCCGGGAGACCCTCGACGAGTTGCGCACCCTCTCCCGCGGCATCGCCCCACCCATCCTCACCGACCGCGGCATCGCCCCCGCGCTGGCCGCCCTGGCGAGCCGTTGCACCATCCCGGTTCAGCTCGAAATCCAGACCGAGGAACGCTTCCCGGCCGCGGTCGAGAACACCATCTACTTCGTGGCCGCCGAGTCCCTGGCCAACGCCGCCAAGCACAGCCAGGCTCAGCTCTGCACGATCAGCCTGCGCCGGGTGGGCGACCGGCTGACTCTGATCATCGGCGATGATGGAGTCGGCGGCGCCCACGTCGCCAAGGGACACGGCCTAGCCGGCCTGACCGACCGCCTGCGCGCCGTCGACGGCGAGCTTGCCGTGCAGTCACCGCCCGGAGGGCCGACCGTGATCGGAGCTGAAGTGCCGTGCGCATAGTGGTCGCCGAGGACGCCGTGCTCCTGCGGGAGGGTTTGATCCGGTTGCTGGAGGAGTTCGGCAGCCAGGTGGTGGCGGCGGTCGACACCGGTGACGGTCTCATCGAGGCCGTCACCACCCACCGCCCCGATGTGTCCATTGTGGACGTCCGGATGCCGCCAACCTTTACCGACGAAGGCCTGCGGGCCGCCGTGGAGGTGCGCAGACTCCTCCCCGGATCCCCGATGCTGATCCTGTCCCAGTACGTGGAGGTCTCCTATGCCGACGATCTTCTCGCCGACGCCCGTGGCGCCGTCGGGTACCTCCTCAAAGACCGTGTCATCGACGTCGAAGACTTCCTCACCAGCCTGCGCACCGTCGCCGCCGGCGGCACCGTCTTCGACCCGCAGGTGGTGGCACAGCTGATGATTCGCCGCCGGCAAAACGACCCACTGGCCTCACTCACCCCCCGGGAACGCGAAGTGCTCGCCCTGATGGCCCAGGGCAAGTCCAATCCGGCCATCGGGCGCGAGATGGTCATCAGTGACGGCGCAGTGGAAAAACACATCCGCAGCATCTTCGCCAAACTGGGCCTGCACGCCGATGACGGCGACCAACACCGCCGGGTGCTCGCCGTCCTCACCTACCTGCGCGCTTAAACCCTTCCCTGCGCCGCTACGCCGTGGTCCCGCGCCGTATCTCCCGGCGGCAACGCCACGCCCGTGCGTGGTCACCCTCCAGCGGCTCCGCCGCCGACCCGCAGGCGCCAGGTCACCCTCAATTTCTCTCGGGCACCACCACTCTTCGCGGGTATGTCCAGTCCCGGCGGCGAGCCATCGGCAGCTCCCGTGCGGCACCGAAGGCCTATGCTCCCAACGCTTTTTCTCACATCGCACCCGTTTGCCCACCCCTTTGCCCCTCCCACCTCCGTCCCACGCCAGCACCACCCCTGCCCGCGCCCACACCTGCCACACCCATGCCAGGCGCCACCCCTGTCCGCCACACCTGCGCTACCGCGCCCTTACTGGCACCGCCCTGCCTGCCACGTCGCGCTTGCCGCGCGCCGCCCGGTATCCGCAAGATCCATGAATCGGAAATTGTCGGTGGGTCTGGATAGCCTTATGACATGTTCGATGCGGGGGTTGTCGAGCGTTTGATCGCCAGGGCGCGTGCGATCTCGCAGGCGTATGCGGCTTTCTACACCGAAGCGGTCGCGGTGGCCGACGCCACCCCGGTGGCCGAGTTCGCGGGGTTCGAGATCTCCTGCGCGCTGGTCTGCACTCCACGATCCGCCGACATTCAGCTGGAACTGGCCCAAAACATCGTGCGCCGTCTCCCGGCAGTGCACACGGCGATGACCGCCGGTGATGTGGACCTGGCCAAAGCGCGGGTGATCGTCGACGGTGTCAGCATCCTCGACCTCACCCTGGCCCGTGCCATCGTGGCCCAGATCCTTCCCCTGGCACCGGGTTTGACCACCGGCGAGCTACGCGCCCGGCTGGCCAAACTTGTCATCCAAGCCGACCCTGAGGCCGCAGCCAAACGCCGGCTCGCCCAGGTCCGGCAGCGGCGCGTCGAGTTGCAGCCCACCGAGGACGGCTGCGCCAACCTGCTGGGCCTGAACCTGCCCGCCGAGGATGCTCTAGCCGCAAGCAATCGGCTCACCGCCCTCGCCCGTGCCATCAAGAAGGCCGGAGACCCACGCAGCCTCGACCAGCTACGCGCTGACACCTTCCTCAACCTGTTGCTAGGCAACACCACCGGCGGCACAGGTTCCGGTGGAGTGGAGCTGACCGGCGACCTGGAAATGCTGGCCCGGCTAGCCGACAACCCCGGCCACCTCAGCGGCTACGGCCCGGTCATCGCCGACATCGCCCGCCAAGTCGCCCAACAACAACGCCAGTCGCCATGGACATTCACCATCCGCGACCCAGCCACCGGCGACATCTTCACCGGCACCACCCGCCACCGCCCCCACCCCGACAGCACTACCCGGCGCGACCACACGACCAGCGGCACATCCACCAACACCACCCGCCGCCACGCCACCCGACGCCACCCAACCGAAGCACTGGCGCGGCACGTGCGCGCCAGGGACCGCACCTGCCGCGCCCCAGGCTGCCGCCGCCCCGCCACCCACGCCGACATCGACCACACCATCGCCTACCACCTAGGCGGGCTCACCATCGCCAGCAACCTGGGTGTCCTCTGCCGATACCACCACCGAGCCAAGCACGAGGGCTGGTGGCTACTGGTCCAGGTCAGGCCGGGGGTATTCGTTTGGCGCAGCCCGCTAGGCCGCCGTTACACCGTCTACCCCGCCGCACCTTGAGCCAACGTTGCCGGGGAAAAATCCCCGTCGATATCGCATCATCCGCGGCCACGCCGCAGCCACGGGATGGCAGGCCTAGCGCAGGCAAAGCCGTTGGCGCGCAAGGATGCCTGGCCGCCACAGCTGCGCCAGGCCCGGCCTACGGCGGACGTCGGTGCGATGGCTGGCTGTGGAACTGCGGCAGATCCGCCGGGGGCGCGGGCAGCTCTCCCGGTGCGCCGGCATTTGCTATAGGGAATCCGGCTGGGGGTGCGGAGATTCCGGCGGAGGCGAAGGCGGAGGACACCTCGAAACCTACCCAAGTCATCGGCACCGGGACCGCTGACAGCTGCACCTCGGAGGCGGCGACCGCCGGATTCTCTACGCGGGCAAGCCTGTCTATATAGTTAACAGCGCCTTCGGTGGTTCGGCGGGCCAGGGCGGCATCTGTTCCAACGGCGGCGCACTCGGCACCATCGGTGTTCCCTGGGTCGTCCTCAACAGTGTCATGACCCACAACTCGGCCATCGGCAAGGGCGCGAACCCGGCCCGGCCCGGCTCCCCCGGGTGGAGGCAGCGGCGGGGCGGTCTTCTTCGTGAGCAACGACCGCTTCCTCGGCGCGCGCAACCCCACCATCGCCGGGTCCACGCTGCGCTAATACCCTCGGCCCCTATGACCGATCTTCGCTCCTCCGACGGGACCCGGCTCGCCCTGCACGACTTCGGCGGCGCAGGCGAACCTGTCCTGCTGCTGCCGGGGCTGTGCGGCTACGCGGGCGAATGGGCGGCCACGATCGCCTTTCTCCGATCGAACTTTCACGTCTATGCCTTGGATCCGCGCGGTCACGGCGACAGTGAAACCAGACCGGCCGACGTCTCGCGGGAGGCGCACGTCGCGGACACGACAGCGGCACTTCATACGATCGGCCCCGCGGTCGTCATCGGCCAGTCGATGGGCGGCCACACCGGCTTTCTGACCGCGGCCGGTCACCCCGAGCTGGTCACGCGGCTCATCGTGGCGGAGTCCAGCCCGCAGGGGGTGGGCGAGGACTCGGTGAAATCCGTGGACGGCTGGCTGGCCGGCTGGCCGGTACCCTTCCCGGACCTGGCGGCCGCCGCTGAGTTCCTCGGTGGCGGGCTGGTCGGCCAGGCCTGGGCCGGCGGCCTGGACCAGCGCGGCGACGGCTGGCACCCGCGCTTCGAGCGCGACGTCATGGTCGCCACGCTCGCGGCGATGGTCGAGCCCCGATGGGCCGAATTCGCGGCGGTAACCTGCCCGACCCTGGTGGTCAAGGGCGGCAATAGCGAGATGGCTACCGCCGAGTACGAGCGAATGCGAAAACACCCGATAGTGTCCGCGGTCGAGATCCCGGGGGCCGGCCACGACGTCCATCTCGACAGCCCAGACCCGTGGCGCTCAACGGTAACCAAGTTTGTCACGTCCACTTTGCACAGTTAGGTGACATTGCGGCCCGATCCGGGCCGGGCGGCTAGCATGTGAGGTGTGACCGCCATCGGAATCACCGGCCACACGCGGCTCTCCAAGGACAGCCAGCTGCTCATCATGGAGGCCCTGCGCGAAGAGATCCGAAGGGAGCCGGGCCCGGCCGTGCACGGCGTGACCTGTTTGGCGGCCGGCGCCGACCAGCTCTTCGCCGAAGCCGTTTTGGAAGCCGGGGGCACTTTCGAGGTCGTCCTCCCAGCGAGAGACTACCGCGACGCGGTCATCGCCGAAGACAACCGATCAGACTTCGATCGACTGCTGGCCAAGGCTTCGTCCGTCTCATACATGCCTTTTACCGAGTCTCAGCCGATCGCGTACCAGGCGGCAAATGAAGAGCTCGTGCGGCGTTGCCAAAGGCTGATCGCGGTGTGGGACGGCCAGCCCGCCGGGGGGCAGGGCGGCACCGCCGAGGTGGTGAGCGCGGCCCAAGCCGCGGGCATCGAGGTCAGGAGAATCTGGCCTGATGGTGCAAGCCGCGCTGACACTTGATCAATGTTCTGGTCTAGAGTGTGGCCGGTGACCGCACCGTTGCCGACCGAGTCGATGGCTTCGAGGGCCTCGCTTGCTCGCGACTTCCGTCGGCTTGGGCTCAACGCCGGCGACACGGTGCTGGTGCACGCGTCATTGCGATCCCTGGGCTGGGTTTGCGGCGGAGCGACCGGAGTGGTGCTCGCCCTCACGGATGTGCTCGGTCGTGAAGGGTGCCTCATAGTTCCGGCCCAGACACCGGATAACCGCGATCCGTCGCGGTGGGAGAATCCTCGGGTTCCGGAATCCATGTGGGACGAGATCCGTGACCACATCCTTCCGTTCGACCCGAAGCGCAGCCCCGCGCTGGCGATGGGGCTGATCGCCGAACAGGTGCGCACGTGGCCCGGAGCGATCCGCAGCCGCCACCCGCAAACCTCGTTCGCCGGCATTGGCCCTGCCGCGGAGAAGCTGCTCGCCACCCACGAGCTGAGCTGTCAGCTCGGGCACGAGTCACCCCTCGGTGCCCTCTATCGCGCCGATGCTCGATTCCTGTTGCTGGGGGTCGGGTTCGATCGGTGCACGGCATTTCACCTCGCCGAGTACAACCTTCCCGGCCAGGTGACTCGCACCAACCGGTGCGTGGTGCGCAAGCGCGGCCAGCGAAGGTGGGTCGAGTACCAAGATATCGATCTTAATGCTGGTGACTTTGCCGCGCTGGGCAACGATTTCGAGAACGACCGGTCGGTCAGTGTCGGCACCGTAGGTTCCGCCACCGCTCGACTAGCGTCCGTTCGCGACGCGGTGTCCTATGCGGAGGGCTGGTTCATGAAAAATCGCCACCGCACCCCGAGCTGAGTGTCGAAGCAAGTAATCAATCTAGTGGTTTATGGTGTGCCCAGCATACGTACTTAGAGAGTGAGTGGTTCCCGTGGAGACTACGGAGCCGGACATCGACGGTTACCTCATCAAGGTGGATAACCTGTCCCTTGGCGAGGTGCTCATTTCGCAAGACACCGCCCTGACCGAAGCCTTGCGGCGGTTGCTGGCGGACAATGCGGCCGACCCGGCCAGGGCGATATCGGCCTTCAACAACTTCATCTGATGCCCGCACGGCCCGCCATCCGGCAGGTGCTCCTTAAGGTGCACAGCCGGTGCAACTTGTCGTGCACCTACTGCTACATCTACACATTCGCCGACCAGACCTGGCTGACCCAGCCAAGGTGCATGTCTCGCGAGACGATAGACCTTGCCGCCAAACGGATCGCGGAGCACGCGCTGCTTCACGAGCTGGCCGAGGTTCAGGTCATTGTGCACGGCGGAGAGCCGTTGCTTGCCGGAGTCGCGGTGCTGGACTACCTGGCGACGACGATCCGCATGCAGGCGCCGCAGTCGACTCGGGTGGCTTTCGGGCTGC
The DNA here is from genome assembly GCF_016862955.1 of Rhizocola hellebori. Taxonomy (GTDB): domain Bacteria; phylum Actinomycetota; class Actinomycetes; order Mycobacteriales; family Micromonosporaceae; genus Rhizocola; species Rhizocola hellebori. The sequence goes on from NZ_BONY01000053.1 coordinate 47,298, forward strand.
AGACCAACGGCCTCCTGCTCAATGAGGAGTTCTTGGCGCTCTTCCGAAAGCACGGATTCCGGGTCGGGGTGAGCCTGGACGGCGGGCGGGCCGACAACGACCGGCACCGCCGGTTCGCCGACGGCCGCGGCAGCTTCGACGGCGTGGCGGCCGCGCTCGAGACTCTGCGCAAGGAACCATCGGTGTACAGCGGCATTCTCGCCACCATCGATCTGCGCAACGACCCCGTGCAGACCTATCGGGAGCTCGCCGGCTTCGCCCCGCCACGGATAGATTTCCTTCTGCCCCATGGCAACTGGGAGACTCCTCCGCCTGGGCGCAGCCCCGGTGGCCAGGACACCCCCTATGGGGATTGGCTTATCGCCGCCTTCGATGAGTACTACACCACGCCGACCGCAGCCCGACCCAGCGTTCGGATTTTCGACTCGATACTGTCGCTGCTGATGGGTGGACCGAGCGGAAGCGAATCACTCGGGCTGGAGCCGGTAGATCTGCTGACCGTGGAGACGGACGGCTCGATTGAACAGGGCGATGTTCTCAAGACCGTCGGCGTCGGCCAGGCGGCAACCGGCATGCACCTGACCACCCACTCCTTCGACGATGCCCTGGAGCACCCCGGATTAAGGGCGCGTCTTGGCGGCCTTGCCAACCTTGGCCCCCAATGCCGCCAATGCCCCCTGGTCAAGGTTTGCGGTGGCGGGCATTACGCGCATCGCTTCAGCCCTGACAACGGATTCAGCAACCCCTCTGTCTACTGCCCCGACCTGACTGTCCTGATCGGACACGTTCGCGCCCGGGTGCTGCGGGATCTGCAGCCATGCCAACCCTGACCCACAGCCTGGGTGCTGCCCACTTCGCCGCCCTCGCCTCCGGCTACGGCGACGCCGAGTGTCTCGCCCTGCTCCGCGCGGGCCAGGCCAGCCGCAGGCGGCTGCTGCTACGGGCCGTCGCGGAGGCGGCGCCGACGGCCCACGATGGGCTCAAGTTGCTCGGGCGGGTCGCGGTGACCGCACCGAAGATCGCCGAGGCGGCGTTGCGCCATCCCATGCTTGGTGTTTGGGCTTCCGGCTGGCTTCGCCAGGAGCCCGGCGACACCGGTTATCTGACCGGCCTGGCCGCGGCGGCCGCGGCGCGGGCGCAGCTGCCGTTCCGGATCAGCATCAGGACGATCTCGGGCGCGGTGGCCTTCCCGGGGTTGGGGGCGGCGCACGGCCTGGCCGCTACCCAGGCCGTCATCAACGGCACCTCCGCCGCGCTGGTCGTGGCCGGGCGCGAAACGATAGTCGAAGTTCCTAGCCCTTTCACCGCAGACGTTCCCGGCTGGTACGCGCTGAGGAGCCCGGCGCAGACCGAGGCGCCCTTCGGCGTGGACGACCTGGACCCCTATCGGGACTGCTTCGGCTGGAGCGTGGAGCCGCGCCTCACGAACCCGACAATGGGCAGCTTCCAAGCGGCGATCAGCCTTGCCTGGCAACATATCCAGGCCCACTATCCGCGTCACGCCGAGGCGATGCAAGGAAGCCTGACCACCCTGGTGCCGCTGCAAGGGGTGGACGTGAGCGCGGCGTCGCGGCTCGCCTTCGGCGCGATCGGCGTCTGCGTCACCGACGATCCCGACAATCTGGCGCTGTTGCTGATTCATGAGTTCCAGCACATGAAACTCGGTGCGCTGCTTGACATGGTGCGGCTGCACGCCGACGCCGGGCCGGCCATTCACTGGGCGCCGTGGCGCGCCGATCCGAGGCCGGTGCCCGCACTCCTCCAGGGAACCTATGCCCATCTTGGTGTTTGCGACTACTGGCGGACGAGGCAGCACACGGCCCCCGCCGTCCACACCCGTCACGCGCGAATCGAATTCGCTTACTGGCACGCGCAAACCTCCCGGGCCGCCGTCACGTTGGCCGAGTCGGGAGAGCTGACCGAGGCCGGTTTGCGTTTTGTCGGTGGGGTCCAAGAGTCGCTCGCCGAATGGGAAGGCGACCTCGGCGAGGAGGAAGCCGGCGCGGTCGCGGAAGACCTCGCCGATTCCGCGGCGGTGACCTGGCGGCTGGCCAACCGCAAGACCGACCAGGAAATCGTTCGCAGGATGGCGGCGCTTTTCCGGGCCGGTGCGCCGTGCCCGCGGCTGCCGGCCGTGGCTGTGGAAGCTGGTTGTCCCGCGGGTGCGGCCAAGCCGACGCCGCTGGCCATCCTGCTGCGCGAGGCTCTGACCAACCCGTCGGTGGCCGACGCCGCACCAAGCCCGGCCATCCCGGGCCTGCCCCAGCCCACCAGCGCCGATATCGCCTATGTACGAGGCGACTACCGCGCCGCATCAGCCAGCTATCGCGATCGGATCACCCGCGACCGCCCCGGCCGCCCAGGCGAAGGTGGCGCCACCGAGCACACCTGGGCCGGCCTGGCGCTGAGCCTGCGGCGCCTGGGCCGCAGCGACTCCGGCCGGCCGGCCGGACTGCCCGCGCTGGGCCGGCACACCATCTCCTCGGCCGCCGACGCGGCGACCGCTCTGATCGAGCGGCCCGAACTGGTCCGCGAGATCACCCGAGAGACCCTGGCCGACCCCGTGGCGGTCGCCGGATGGCTCGCGCCACGGGTGACGGCGGAGCTTAGGGCGAAGGCGGGTCGAAGTCGCAGTTGAGCCTGTTGCCCGCCATGACGGCCAGGGTGTTCGGATGCTCGGCACCCAGAACGCGGGTCACCCGGCTTAGCGCGTCGTCGCCGTAGAGCTGCGCCTCCGCCTCATCGCCCACCGCCCGCGCGCTGACGGCCAGATTGTGTTGCACGGCAATGGTATCCGGGTGGTCCTCGGTCAGCACCCGGCGCATCTGGCGGAAGGTCTCCGCGTCGAGCGTTCGGGCCAGCTCGTAGTTCCCTCTTTCGAACTCGTTGTTGGCCATGTTGATCGTCGACAGCAGCGTGTAGGGGTGCAGCGGGCCGAGCAGGTTCTTGAGCCCTACCACCGCTTGCTCCGAAAGCGTTACCGCCTCCTCGATGCGGCCCAGCTTGAGCGCGAAGATGGCCAGGTTGTTGGCCGCGCCCAGGGTGAAGGGGTGGTTCTCGCCGAGCGCCTGCCGGTAGCGCCGGTAGACGTCGGTGCCGGTCTGATGGGCCTTTTCGTTGTCGCCCAGCGCGGAGTAGTCGGCGGCCAGGTTGCAGGCGCAGGCAAGGGTTTCGGGATGCCGGGCCCCCTGGAGCTCGGTGAGCGCGGCCAGGGTGCTGACGTTCAGCTCGAGGGCATCGCGGAACCGGCCCAGCTTTCGCAGCGCGATGGCCAGGTTCCTGGCCGTGCGCTGCGTCTCGGTGTAGCTCTCGCCGAAGATACGGCGGTACTCGATGAGCGTCTCCTCCAGCCGCCGCCGCGCACCTTCGTAGTCGCCGAGCTCGCGCAGGTCGCGCCCGAGGTTGTTGGCAGAGAACAGAATGTAGGAGTTTCCCTCGGGGAGCACCTGACGCCGCTTCTCCAGCGTCTCCTCGTCCAGCCGGCGGGCCGCCTCGAAGTCACCGACCAGGCGCAGCGAGACGGCAAGGTTGTTCGCCGCCATGAGCGTGCGCTCGTTCAGATCGCCAAGCTCCTGCGTGCACAGGTCGAGTGTTTCCTGCTGCAGCTCGCGTGCTTGCAGGTAGTTACCGAGCGCCCGCTGGTCGGCGGCCAGACTGCTCAGCGCGAGAATCGTGTGCGGGTGGCGCACCCCGAGCTGATCGCGCAGCCTGGTGTGCACCTGCTCATCGATCCTCAGCGCTTCTTCATAGCGCGCCTGGGCCCGCAGCGAGTTGGCAAGGTGGAAGCGCAGCTGCAGGGTCTGCACGTCGGCCACGCCGTCGGGCTCGGCCTCCCACTGCGCGACCGCTTCCTCGGCCAGCTCCGCCGATGCGGTGTAGTCACTGATCTTGTAGAGGAAGCGGGTGAGGTCGAGGATCAGCTGGCGCACATCGCGGTTGGTCGAGCCGAGCGCTCCCGATAGCGGCAGGTGCACCCGGATCTCGCGATAGGCCGGCCAGTTCCGGCTGTCGTCGGGCTCGCCCGGGTTGGCCGCCGCGAGCACCTCCTGCACGATGCGCTGGTTCTCGAATGCCTCATCCGGCGGCAGCGTGGCCCGGATCACCGCCTGGACCAGCCGGTGCAGCTGGATGGTCGGCCCGGCCGAATCTATGCGGGCCAAGGCGAACCGGCCGATTTCGCGGATCATGTGACCGCGCAGGATCGGGTCGCGCAGCAACGGGTCGAAGTGGAGCAGCGCCTCGATGAACCGCTTGGACTTCTCCCCGATCACCAGGGACATCGGGATCGGCTCGGGTGAGAAGAAAGCGCAGATCTCCAAAAGCTTTGCCGCTGCGGGCGTTTCACGCTTGAGCCGCTGCAGGGAGACCGTCCAGGTCTTCGCGGCCGACTGGTGGTAGCCCAGCGGCAGGTGCTCTTCGAGGATCCGGGGCAGCTCGGTGTCGAGGAGGGTGAGGTATTGGCTCACCGCCATGCCGGTCGCCGCGAGCCAGGCGCCGGCCTGCTCGATGGCGAGCGGAAGGTCACCCAGATTGTCCGCGACGAGGTCCAAATCGGACTCAGGCGAGTTGGGCAGCTTCTTGCGCAGCAAGGCGATGCTCTCGTCGCGCTGGAACACGTCCAGGGGGAGCATGCTCGCCGCCGGCTGCTGCGCCCAAGCCTGGTCGCGCGAGGTGACCAGAACATGGCCGGATCCGGAGGGGATGTAATTCTGGATCTCACTCGGATCGCCCGCGTTGTCGAAGACCAGCAGCCATCGGCCGTAAGGGTCACCGCTGCGCAGCGCTTCGAGCACCGCCGCGACGTTCTCCTCCACGCTTTCCCCGGCGGGCAGGGCGAGTCGCTCGGCCAGGCCAGCCAGACCCGAGCGGACAAGGCCCGGCTGCTCGGCCGAGATCCACCAGATCACTTCGTAGTAGGGGGCGAAGCGGTAGGCATATTCGAGCGCGACCTGTGTCTTGCCGACGCCGCCCATTCCGGCCAGCGCCTGCACCACCACGGTCAGGTTGCCGGAGAGCTCTTCGCGCAACAACTCCAGCGCCGCCGAGCGGCCGGTGAAGATCGCGTTGCGCTGGGGCAGGTTGGAGATGGGCACCGGAGTCTTGGGGAACCGGGGCGCGCCCTCGATGATCTGCGCATCACCCGGCATGCTCGAGGACAGGTCCAAAGCGGTCAGCAGCATGTCGCGGGCGCGGTTCTCGGTGCTCGCATCGCCCAGCTCGACGATGCCGCGCTCGGGGAACTGGGCGGGCAGCCGCACATTGTCAAGCCGGACCGGGATCAGGAACGGCCCGCTCTCGCCCGGGTCGCGGTGCACGGCCAGCTCCCACATGGCCGTTCCGCGTTCTGTTCGCATGTATTCGTGGGAAAGGAGCATGAGCGCCCGGCTGGCCGTGCCCAGCCCGCGGGCGAACTCCTCGGTGTCCGCACGTTCCACTTCGACCATGGTGACCCGGTTGGCCGCGGGCACGACCGACCTGATCCATTCCGCCCAGACCCGATCCACCGACGCATAGCCGATCAGGACATGCCCGGGCAGTGTCTGCTTTGGACGCTCGTATTCGGCCAGCAGCCGGCGGCGGGTCCGCTCATCCATCGGCTGCAGGGAGGTCACCGCGCCGTTGGTAATCACGTCAGCCAATCGCTCATAGGCCTTGAGCAGCGAATACTCCTGGTGCGGCCGGTCGCCGAAGGGTGCCAGGATCTCCTCATAGGCATAGAATTTTTTGTACGGGATCTCGATGTCGCCCCAGTAGTGGTTCAGAGCTTCGGGGCTCAGCCCACTCAGGAATCGATCGAACCGCATGCGGGCAAAATCCCGGCCCGCCTCCAGCTTCAGCAGCTCGCCGTCTTCGACTCGCATCGGTACCGGCAAAATCCTGATCTTTTCATTGGTGCGCTGCGCCTCGATCGACTGGGCCACCACCGCGGCGCCCTCGATGCTCTGGGTGCTGAACGTGAAGCAGTCCACCACGATGTCGGGCAATGTCACCGTGCAGATCCCGGCGATGTCGGAAAGCCCGGTGCGGCTGTCGATGAGCACGTAGTCGTAGCGGTTGCGCAAATCGTCGCGCAGCGCGCTGAGGAATGCGCCACCGCCGAGCCGGGTGTAAAAGTTGCCCCAGTCGAAGGTGTTCACCGCGTCGCCGTAGCCGGGACCCTGCTGTCCGGCGGGCAGGAAGTCGAGCCCGCCCGGCGCTGGAAAATCATAGGTCAGCGAGAAGGCGTGCCGCGACACGCGCGCATAGTCGGTAAACCAATTCGGGTTTCTGTCGTCGGAATGCCGTTCCAGCGTGGCGTCGGCATAGTCACGAACCAAATCGATCACACCGGTGGACGAACGCAACTGCTTGTCGACGAGGAACGGATGCAGGTAGCGCTGAAGCCCGGGCGACTCCAGGTCCCAGTCCACCGCCAGCACCCTTTTGCCGTTGCTGGCAAGGATCCAGGCGACGTTGGCCAGAGCCATCGTGCGCCCGGTGCCACCCTTGTAGGAGTAGAAGGTCACGATCCGGCCGCCGCTGCGCTGACCCGCTGACGCGCCTCTCGTCGGTTCCATCGCGTGGGTCCTTTCGATTGGAAGTCTTTCGGGGCGGTTAGCCCATGTGGTCGGGTCCTGACTCGGGCAGGTCGAGCATCGGCTGCAGACCGGTAGTGTCCGGAACGTCATTTCGAGGGGTACCCAAAACATACATTCTGTTTTGCGCCACCTTGAGTGCCACCCGCAGGTCGGCCTCAAATGCATCCAAGCTCAACACGCTCGTGCGAAACATGCGATCGTCGCCGTGGGCGTAACGGTTGACGAAGACCTTGCGCAACTCATTGGACAGTCGCTGCCAATGCCGCCGCGTCTCCTCGTCGTCGCTGCTGCTGGGCACCATCACGGCCGGGGTGGGGGCTTCGTGCTCCTCGGCGGCCATGGAGTCGCACTCCACCAGCGCCCGGCGATGATCGGTGAGCATGGTGGCCCAGGCGTCGACCAGAAACACCACAAGCTGATTGTTTTGCTTCGCCAGCTCGATGCGCTGATCAAGATCGTCGATGCTCGCGATGCCGCACTCAAAGCTCTGCTCGCTGGCAACCGTGCGCGCCGATTCCGCGATCGCCTTGTAGAGCGCGGAGTCGGCCGGAGGCGGGTCGGTCTTGGGCCTGTACGGTGCCCACTCCGGGCGGGTCTCGCCATAGAAGGTGAGGTCCTCACGAATCTTCGACTGGGAAACCTCTTGCTTGCTTGGCGCCGCCACGACGAAGTGCACGTAGCGCGAAGTCGCCGGGATCGCATCGGCGCCCGCGCGGACGGCAGTGGCGACATCGGGATCGGCGAACGCGCTGGGAATGCTGTGGAACTCCATCTGCCCGGTCGGCTTGGGCAGCTCGTGAGTCTGCGACTGATCGACGATATGTTGCGCAAGCAGTGAAATCGCCTGAATGTAGGCGTCGCGCAACTGTCGCAACCGGATCAGCTGGCGCAGACCATCCTGCTGGTAAGCCGGATCGAGCCTGCTGTTGTCGTATTGCCGACTTCTGGCCCGATCGGGCATCACCCTGGTCGGCAACCACAGCAGCGGGATCAACACCGGAACGTTGGGCGAACCACGCTCCTGCTCATAGCGTTTGAGCCGCTCCTCGAAGACCCACCACTCCTTTCCGCAGGCCTCACTGCGAAAGTAGCGGGGGGTGCAGAGCGCGATGAAAGTGTGGCATTCACTCAGCGCGGTGACCAGTTTGCGTGGCCAGCTCGAGCCCCACTCAATGCTGCGCCTGTCAAGGAAACCAACCTCAGAGCCCGGGGGCAGCCCTGCCCGATCACACACCTCTTTGGACAGATCCTTGAAGAGCTGTTCGACATCTTCCCCCGCCATATCCCGGGCATAGCTGAGGAAGAAGTAGTAAGTGTTGCTATTTGGCACCGCCACACCAGCCCCCAATGCCGGCCCGAAGCGTCATAGTATCCATTGGCCGCCACCTCGCGATAGAGGCGAATGTGTCCCAATGGGCAGGTCGTGCTTCAAAGTCGCACGATCCGGAAGCCCGCCGCCGCCAGGATTCCGGGCATGGATCGAATCGCGCGATAGTTGGGCTGGCGAAGCTGATCGGGCATTTCCGCCCAGGGCACCATTCCCGGATGAAGCCGGCGCTCCTCCTCCGGCTCCGGCCCGTGCCGCCAGCCCTGCAGAGTTCGGCTGGCCAGCCAGCGCTCGTGCTCGTCCTGTGCCAGCAGCTCGATCTCCGGCTCGGTGAGCTGATGCTCCGGAGTGGTGCCAACCCTGGGCGCGAGCACACATCCGATCAGGCGCAGTTTGCGGCCGAAGTCCTCGGCCTGGGCCCGGTTCGCGCAGCGAAGGGACTCGGGGAGCAACTCCCACGGCCGCAACGAGGCTCGGTCCTCACGGTCCGAGTTGGACAGCTCCGCGCGCAGATAGGTGTCGTGCACCACCCGTGCCAGTCTTTCCACCAGATCCTGCTGAATCAGGTCTGGGTCGGCCGCCTCCTGCACCACGCCGAAGATGCGCAGCCGGCTGGTCAGCTGATCGAACTGCGCGCCAAGACTGTCCTCGAACACGTCGTGCAGCCCGGCCAGCCTGTCCAGCCGCACCGCGATTTCGCGAGGCAGGTTGGGGGGAAGCCACTCCGCGATCAGCGCCGACTTCAGCGCCTTTTCTCCGTCGTCGTCACAGATAAATATGCGATCGGGTGGTTCCGTCGGCCAGCCTCTGGTCAGCAGCGAAGAGAGATCGTCGTTGTGAACTTCAAAATCGGCAACATCGGCCAGGAATGGGTACCGGCTGGAGAGCTGCTCAAGCACGGCGCTGGCCAACGGATCGACGAGCATCAGCGACAGCCGCGGCAGTGGGAACATGGCGCGGCCGGTCCAGTAACGGGCCAGCTCGATCACGAGCGCGCGGCCGAAGGTGGTCAGCCCGGCCACCAGCACCCGCGGCGGCGTGGGCGAGATCAGATCACCGAGCGGGCGGTCGAGGCACAGCTTGCGCGCCGCGACATGGTCGGCGTGGAAGAAATCAAGGCGTGACCCCCGCGTCTGGGCCGGGCCGAGATATCGGGCCTGCAACGTCAAGCACAGGTCGGAATCGGAGATCTGGGCGTAGACCCGCAGCGGCACCCGGGACGGGTTGCGTCGCCTTCCAGCGGCCAGCGCGATGGCCGTGTTGGTGGCGCTGTCGTGGGTGCACGCGTAGAGAGAGGAAGCGCGGCGCACCCCCGCGGCCCGCAACACCAGCGGGTCGCTGGGGTCACCGGTCACCCACAGCGTCCGGCGGCGGCCGGTCAGGAACGGCTCGGCCTGCTGGACCAGAACCACGCGCTCCCCGGCGGCCCGAAGCCGGCGGGCGATCGTCGCCGCGAAGACGGTCTGTCCACAAACGATGGCGTGCGATCGCGCCCGGCGGGTACGCAGCCTGCGCACCTCGGTGGAAAAGATGAGCCGGCTCGCCTCGACCAGGGCATAGATGGTCACCATCGGCGCGGCGAAGCGCGCGAACTCCATCGCCGGTGACAGCGAACTGCCGTCGGGGACCTGCGGCGTCTCCAAGACAAACAGCTGCAGGTCGGCGTAAAGAATGTTCCAGCGCTGTTGACCGAACGGATCGTGCGGCGCGACCAGCTGGGCTATCCCCCAATAACCACAGATCAGCGCGGCGAGGCCAAACGCGGCGAAGAGAAGGCGTAACAGATTGATCCGTCGAGGCTGGCCAGGCCCGGAGGGAGAGTAACTCAACTTCTACCTCCACCACCGACGATCGAGAGATCTATAATGCTCTACCGATCCGGAGGCTGGCTACCCCTTGGCGGGTTTGCCGAGGATGAGGTCGGCGGCCTTCTCGCCGATCATGATCGATGGGGCGTTGGTGTTGCCACCGGTGACCGAGGGCATGATCGACGCGTCGGCGACCCGAAGTCCTTCCACGCCAAGCACTTTCAGCTGCGGGTCGACCACCGCGCGGGTATCGGCGCCCATTCGGCAGGTGCCGACCGGGTGATAGACGGTGTGGACGAAATTGGGCAGCGCCCGGCGCAGACCGGCATCGGTGAAGGTCTCCGGCCCAGGCCCGATTTCGCCTTTATTGTCACCGGTTCCGGCCATGATCTCGCGAATCATGGCAGCCCCCTCGATCAGCACCTCGGTGTCCTGCGGTTCACGGAGATAGGCCGGGTCGAACAGGGGCGCGTCAAGGGGATCGCTGCTGCGCAAGCGCAAAGTGCCGCGGCTCTTCGGATAGATGAGCGTCGGGAACACGGAGAGGCCGGGCCGGGAGGTGGGCGGCGTGACACGTTTGCTCGAGTCGTCCTGGTTCGGCATCGGGTACACCCAATAAAGGCTCATCAATTGAAGATTGGGGATGCCGTCCGCGTGCGAGGTGCTCACGAAGCCCGTCGTTTCAAAGGACGAATGTCCAGCCCAGGTGCTTCCGTCCTTACGCCGCCGCTCGCGGGCGAGGCCGCGCAGGAAGTAGATCGGCTTTGGACGGTGCAGCGCCGACTCCATCCGGTAAGACATCGGCAGGAAGAGATGGTCGTGAAGGTTGTCCCCCACCGGCAGGTCGGCCACGGTCTTGATGCCGTGCTCGGCGAGGTGGGCGGCGTGACCTATACCCGACAGCATCAGCAACTGCGGTGAGCCGATCACGCCCGCGGAGAGGATCACCTCACGGCTGGCCCTGATGATGTCGCGATTGCCCTTCTGATCGACGGTCTCTATACCCACCGCGCGGGTACCTTCAATGACCACCCGGAGCACCTGAGTATTGACGACGACGGCGAGGTTGGGCAGCGGATTGTCGTGCACATAGCCCTGTGCCGAGGAGTAGCGCAGGCCCTTCGCGGCGGACTGCTGGATCGGGCCGATGCCCTCCTGCTCGACGCCGTTGTAGTCGTCGTTGAGCGCTATCCCCGCCTTGGCCTTGCACGCGTCCAGGAAGGAATGGCTCGCCGGGGTCAGGTCCCGCTTGACCGTCACCTTGATCGGCCCACCCTGGCCACGCACCTCGCTGGCGCCACCCTCGAAGTCTTCGAGTCGCTTGAAATATGGCAGGACGCTGTCGTAGTCCCAGCCCGTGCAGCCTTCGGCCGCCCAGTCATCGAAGTTGCGCCGGTTGCCGCGGACAAAGATCATGCCGTTGACCGAGCTGGATCCGCCGAGCACCCGGCCCCGAAACTGGGGAATCTCCCGATTGAGCACGCTGCTCTGCGGGACCGATTTGTAGCCCCAGTCGAAGAGCTTCTTCAGCTGGGGGGTCGAATGCATGACGTTGATCGATCCGGGCGTCTGGAAGAGCATCTTCGCCAGCCCCTTGTCGTCGGGCCTTCCGGCCTCGACGAGCACCACGTTGACACCCTGTTCCGCGAGCCGTCTCGCCACCGCACAGCCAGCGCTGCCAGCTCCAACGACCACATAATCGGCCTGCGTCATGGCGAAAAATATAACGTGTTCTAGAAATTTGGGATAGCCCCGAGCTAGATCACGCCCTTCAGCAGCTGGCGGGCCATGACGATGCGCTGCACCTGGTTCGTACCCTCATAAATCTGGGTGATCTTCGCGTCGCGCATCATGCGCTCGAGCGGGAAGTCCTTGGTGTACCCGTACCCGCCGAGCAGCTGGACCGCGTCGGTGGTCACCTGCATGGCCACATCGGAGGCGAAGCACTTGGCCGCGGCACCGTAATAGGTCAGGTCGGCGTCACCGCGTTCGGAGCGCGCCGCCGCGGCGTAGGTCAGCTCGCGGGCCGCGGTCAGCTTCATGCCCATGTCGGCGAGCATGAACTGGATGCCCTGGAAGTCGGCGATCGGTTTGCCGAACTGCTTGCGCTCCTTGACATAATCAAGGCCCGCGTCGAGCGCGCCCTGGGCGATGCCCAGCGCCTGCGCGGCGATCGTCACCCGGGTGTGGTCGAGGGTCTTCATGGCCGTGGCGAAGCCCGTTCCGGGGGCGCCGATGATCCGCTCGGCGGGGATCCGCACCCGATCGAGATAGACCTCACGGGTTGGTGAGCCTTTGATACCGAGCTTGCGCTCGGGTGCGCCGAAACTCACGCCCGGATCTGACTTCTCCACGACAAACGCGGAGATGCCGCGGGGGCCGACGCCGGGCTCGGTGACCGCGAAGACGGTGTAGTACTCGCTCACACCGGCATTGGTGATCCACCGCTTGACCCCGTCCAGGATCCAATGATCGCCGTCACGGACTGCCCGGGTGGTCATCGCGGCGGCGTCACTTCCCGCCTCCGGCTCGGACAGGCAGTAGGAAAACATGCCGGTTCCGGCGGCCACCGGTGCCAAATACCGCTTTTTCAGCTCCTCCGAACCGGCGAGAAGAAGGGGCATGGTTCCAAGCTTGTTCACCGCGGGTATGAGCGAGGAGGAGGCGCACGCACGGGCCACCTCTTCAATGACGATCGCGGTGGCCAGAGCATCGGCTCCGGCGCCGCCGTACTCGGCGGGAATGTGGGGGGCGTGGAAGTCCGAGGCCCGCAATGCCTCGTAGCTGGCCTGCGGAAACTCGCTCGTCTCATCGGCTGTCGCCGCGTTGGGGGCGACCTTGGCGGCGCAGACTTCCCGCACTGCCTCACGCACCGCGATATGCTCCTCCGACAACCGGTACATATCGAACATGAGTACTCCCTAATACTCTAGCTACCGACGAGTAGCCTAACGCCAGTTCAGCCAAGGTACATCCCATCGCTCGAGGTAGGCTTCCGGGCCCTTGTCCACGAGGGCGTAAGCTCGTCACTTGTCTCGCCCAGCAGCGTGCGAACCCCCACAGAAGACGAACGGAGATAAGCGTGACGGTCCCTTTCGCTGGACATCCCGCACCGGTTTCCCCGCCGTCGGGTGCCAGCAGGCCCCGCCTGACCTTCCTCGGCACCGGTTACCTGGGCGCGACCTACGCCATCTGCTACGCCGAGCTCGGCTACGAGGTCCTCGGGTTCGACCCGGACGTGGACAAGATCGAAAAGCTGAGCGGCGGTGAGGTTCCGTTCCACGAGCCCGGCCTTGACGAGCTGCTGCGCAAGAACGTGGCCTCTGGCCGGCTGCGTTTCTCCACCTCGTACCAGGAGACGGCCGACTTCGGCGACGTCCACTTCATCTGCGTGGGAACACCCCAGCGCGCCAACGGGCTCGGCGCCGAGCTGGGTTACGTCGAGACATGTGTCACGAATCTCGCTCAGCACCTCACCCGCAAAGCGCTCATTGTGGGCAAGTCCACGGTTCCGGTAGGCACGGCCGAGTGGGTTGAACAGCTTGTCGGCAAGAACGCCAAACCCGAGCTGGGCATCGAAGTGGCGTGGAGCCCGGAGTTCCTCCAGGAGGGCTTCGCGGTCGATGATGTGATGCGCCCCAACCGGATAGTGGTCGCCACCAAGACCGACTGGGCCAACTCGCTGCTGCACGCGGCGCACAAAGGCGTCTTCGATCTGGCCGCGGTGGAGGATCGCGAAGTGCCGGTGGTGAACACCGACTTCGCCACCGCCGAGCTGGTCAAGCACGCCGCCAACGCCTTCCTCGCCACCAAGATCTCCTTCGTCAACGCCATGGCCGAGGTGTGCGAGGCCGCGGGCGGCGACGTCACCGCGCTGTCCCGGGCGCTGGGCCACGACCCGCGCATAGGCAACCGCTTCCTACAGGCGGGGCTCGGCTTCGGTGGCGCCTGCCTGCCCAAGGACATCCGCGCGTTCCAGGCGCGCGCGCAGGAGATCGGGGCCGGCGAGGCTCTGCGCTTCCTGCACGAAGTCGAGTTGATCAATCTGCGTCGCCGTCAGCGCGTGCTGAACCTTGCCGCGGATCTGCTCAGCCGCCGCTACGGGCCGGCCGGGCCGGACCTGTCCGGTGCCCGGGTGGCCGTGCTCGGGGCGACCTTTAAACCGAACACCGACGATGTACGCGACGCCCCCGCCCTCGCCGTGGCCGGGATGCTGGCTCGCGCCGGCGCGGACGTTCACGTCTACGACCCGCAGGGCATCGAGAACGCCAAGCGCGCCCTGCCCGACGTCACCTACGCCAAATCGATGGTAGACGCGGTCACCGACGCCGAGCTGGTCTGCGTGCTGACCGAGTGGGCCGAATTCCGCAACGCCGACCCGGTCGTACTGGGCGACGTCGTCGCCGCCAAGAACGTCATCGATGGTCGCAACTGCCTCGATGTTCCCACCTGGAAGTCCGCCGGCTGGACCATCCGAGCCCTAGGCCGCCCCACCGTCTGAACGCGACACTCACTCACGTTGCTTCGCGCGCGCCAGAATCGCAGCGCCGCGCCACTGTCC
>NZ_BONY01000054.1 GCF_016862955.1 Rhizocola hellebori
CTTTGGGGCTTCATGATCGCGAGGGAAGACAGTGGCTCTCGAGCGGCGCTGCCCGCGCGTTGCTTCGCACGCGCCAGCATTAGAGCCCGCGGGCTCTTGCCAGGCGCTCTAGATCCGCGGTCAACGCGTCGAGGCGTTGCATTCCCTGCTCGATGGCGGCGTTTGCCTGCTCACTCGGTTTCGCGTGCAGGAGCGGGCCCATGATGTCGTCGGCCCGCCTGGCGAAGTCGGCCTGAGCCTCGCTGATCGCGCTGCGCACCTCGGCCGTCAGCGCTTCAGGCGAAAGCCGCATCGCGTCGGCCTCGATCTTCAGGTCCCTGAGCACCCCGGCCGCTCCGGTCTTCGCCTTTACGTAACCGTCGCGCGACGTGCCCTCTCCGACCTGTTCGGCCAACTCGCGCTCCATCCGCTGGATGCGCTCGATCTGTTGGTATGCATAGTCGGCGAGGCCTTCAACGCTGTGGATTTCTGCCATGGCGGCAAGAATAGCGGTGGCTTTACCTGATTTGGCATACTCCCCTCGTGGCCACGAAGGACTTTCGCGACAGTGTCGAGCCGGCGATCCGGCCATTTCTGTCTGGAGACGAGCCCCTGCTCGCGGCATCGCCCCTGGTAGCCGATCCGGGGGCAACGGAGGAGCTCGATCTGGCCGACGAGCTGAAGAACCTTCTGGACCCGACGCTTTATGTCGGGCTGGGCGCCCATCCCGGCAATGCTCTTCAACACGCGACCTGGGGCCGGGGTGTCGTCGGCGGGCTCGACTCGATCGCCGGGCAGCTTTTCACGGCCGTCACCAAAGCCGTCAGCCCGACCATCGGCGTGGCCCCCAGTGGCATATACCTGTTCGATATGGACACCAAGCCGCGCGGCGAAGGCTTCTTCGCCAAATGGTTCGGCGAGGTTGACCGCGTCGCGAATTTGCTTCATCGGGTACCCAGAGAAAGCCTCATGGGTGCGGTGGCCACCCCGAAAGGCGTGTTGCTGCAAGGCCGGCTGCTGGCCGGATTCTCCGACGGTTCGGGCTGCGCGCTGCTGTGCGCCCCGCCGTCACTGGCACCCGCCGTGGTCGCGGCGATCGGAGCTCCCAAAAAGAGCTAATACCTGCACAGGTAAAGGGGAGGGCATGACCGAGATAAAGGTCTACTTGGACGCGATGACCAAGTACGCCGACGCTATGGACAAGTTGGGAGAAGACTTCGGCGCGACCAAACAACGGCTCTATGACGCCGATGTGACCGAGGACAGCTTCGGCATGCTCTCCGAGTCCCGAGAGGCGGCCAAGATTTACGAACAGCGCACCACCGACGGGCTCGACGTGCTCAAGGCCGGCGAGGAAACCTGCGCCGGGCTGGCCGATGCCTTCCGCCAGCTTCGCACCAACTACGAAGGCACCGATCAAGACCTCGCCACCCGAATCGGAGGCAACTGATGGTAAGAGCCCCGAGCGGATCGGCGCGCATTGAGGAATGGCTCGGCCCGGCCGGTGCCGCTTACGGCATCATCAAGCCGATCGTCGACTTCCTCGCCCACCCGATCGACGCGGTCACCGGCGACCCGGACCAGTTGCGGTCCAAGGCGGAAGCTTGGCGTAAAGCCGCGGACGACTTGGAAAAGTACGCGACGCGGGAGCTTGAGGCGCGCGGCAACCTGCTCGCCCACTGGGAAGGCACGGCCGCCGCCAGCTTCAACACCGAGATGGACGCGCTCAACCAGTCCTTTCACGACATCTCCGAGCACTACATCGGCACCGCTGAACTGCTGGAAGGATCCGCCGACGGCGCGCAGCAGGCCCAGGATCTGGTCGAGACCATCGTCCGCGAGCTCATCGCTTGGCTCATCGTCACCATCATCGTGGCCCTCGCCTCGTCCTGGATCACGCTGGGCGCCTCCCTCGCCGCCGGCTCGGCTGCCGGCGCCATAGAAGCCGGCGTGGCCGGCACCCGCGCCGCCGCCGTCGGCCTCAAGCTGGCTCGGCTGCTGCGCCAGGTCGCCGTCTTCCTCAAGAAGATGAGCGACTTCGCCAAGATGTACAAGCTCACCCAGATCCACAAGGTCGGCGTCGCCCAGTGGACGGCCGCCCGCTTCGCCACCGGCACGGGCTACCAGCTCATCGCCACCAACTGGGTCATCAAGAAAGCCATCGTCCAGCCCACCCTCGGCGGTCCGATCGACAAGGTCACCGGCGCGGACAAGAGCTGGGACCTCCCCCAAATCCTTTAATACCAACGCTTTCGTTCAGGGCCGGCGCGATTCGCGCCGGCCTTTGTTCATACCGCGCTGGGGCGGGCCGGGTCGAAGATCTCACTCACCGAGATCGCGTCGAACGCGTCGAGCAAGGCGTCGGTCCCGCGGGCCACCTTGAGATCGATCTCGGCACGATGCAGTGGCACCAACGCGAGAAGCGAGATCTCCTTGCCGGACTCGGTGACTATGGTGTTGGCTTCGGGCTCGCAGCGGACCATAGGCGCGACAAGCACACCGGCGAAGGGTGTTTTGGAGGCGAAGGGCTCGGCCGGGTCGCCGTTGGGAACAGAGTGCCACTCCCCGATCCACGTGTTGTACTCGTGCGGAAGGCGCGCCACCATTTTGAGCCACCTGATCGGCCAGTAGGCGTTCTCGTCCTCGAACGCGTCGGCATTCAACGGCCAGGTCTCGGGCAAGCAGAGCATCAGCTCGGCGAACGGGGAAACCTCTGCCGCCGCAGGCACATTCATCGGTCGATCGCTCATTCCCGACGTGACGAGCACAAAGTAGGGCCGCTGCGGGGTGGGCTCGACCACGTGGACATCAATATGAACGAGATCCGAGACAATCTCATGCCACACAAAGGCGATAGGCCCGAAATAGCGCTCGATGTGGGCCTCAATCGCCCGTGCCGTCTCCTCGTCCCCGTCTACTGCAGGCTCCCAGGAGGTCTCCCGCGCCGCATGACGAAGAACTTGTGAGCCTGCCGCGTTCTCACCGGTGGTTTCCATGCGCAGGAGCTTAGATCCTGCGTCACACCGGCGCCGATCGATCCGGCCAGTATCCGGCGCACATCGTCTCGAGCTGGTGATAGGCGTCGCTCGTGGTGATGGTTGTCGCCGCGAAAATGGCGGGCCCCGTGCTCGAAACCGAGGCGTCCTTGGCGGCTTTGACAAAGACAGCAGCGTATTCCTCACCTGGCTGCTTCAGCTCCGAGTTTCGCCCGGTAATGCTCTTGAACTTAGCCGCGTCCTGCTCGGCTCTGGCCACCGGGTTGATGGTTCCCCGCGACGTGATGGCCTTCACGAACTCCTGCAACGCCTCCTGGTTGGCTGCGTCGAGGGCCACACACGTGTCCTTGCGCGACACCGGATCGGCCGGGTCACTCTGCGTCGCACCAAACACCAGCACCGCGGCCACCAACGTCACCAACGTCGCCAGCACCACCCGCACCCGCGTTGTCCCCATCAGCACCCCTCGGCATAGATGCATTGACGATAAGCGCTCGGCGTCAACTCCGCGGCCCCGTCAAGTCAGCTGCTGGTGGCGGCGTGGGGCGATGCCGCGGACTCGTTTGAAGGCCGCGCTGAGGGCGAAAGAGCTTCCGTAGCCGACCTTTCGAGCCACCGAGCCGACGGTGGCTGACGGCTCACGCAGCAGGTCCGCCGCCAGCGCCAGGCGCCAGCCGGCCAGATACGACATGGGTGGCTCACCGACCAGATCGGTGAACCGGCGCGCGAGCGTGGCTCTTGAGACTCCGGCCTGCTCGGCGAGCTTGGCGACGGTCCATGGCTGGGCGGGCGCCTCGTGCAGCAGGCGAAGGGCTCTTGCGACGATGGGGTCGCTTTGCGCTTGGTACCAGGCTGGGCCGTGCCTCGTGGACTGCGCGAACCAGCGCCGGAGCACGGTGATGAGCAACAGGTCCAGAAGGCGATCCAGCACCACCTCCTGACCCGGCTCGTCTTTGACGATTTCGTCATCGAGCAGGGCGATGAGCGGGGAGTCCACGGCTTCCCGCGGCACCACCAGCATGGGCGGCAGCGCGGCCAGGAGACGCTGGCTTGTCGCGGCGGGCATTTGATAGGTACCCACCAAAAAAATCGTTGAACCATAGCGATTGTTGCCCCACGAGCGGACGCCCAGCATCATCGCGTCGTGCAAGTCTTCTCCGGCGGGGGTGGTGCAGCGCTGTCCCGGGTGGATGACCGCTTGCGGTGCGGTGGCGGGATCTCCGGCGAACGTGTAGGGATCGGGGCCGCGCATGATGGCGACATCGCCCGGCGCGACTGCGACCGGCTCCCCGTCCATCGGCACGACCCAGGCCGTGCCCTGCACGGCGGCCACCGCCGACAGCGGCGCACGATCCTCGATGCGCACCGACCACGGCGGTTCAAACAGCGCACGAAGCAGGAACGCGCCATGGGCGCGGGGGCCATCGAGGAGACTCGCGAGGGCATCCACGTCTTCAGGGTAGACGCTCGCTTATGCAATTAAGATCCTGAGCCATGGACCGTCTCAATGCGGCGGCGGTTTACTGGGCGCGGAGGTGCACATGTTCGAGCTGTTTCGCGGCGGAGCGCTGATCCTGGCGGTGCTTGCCACCGGCATCATGGCCGGTATCTTCATGCTCTACTCGCACACGGTAATGCCCGGCCTGGGGCGCACGGACGACAAGACCTTCGTCGCCGGCTTCCAGGCGATGGACCGAGCCATCCTCAACCCTTTGTTCCTCAGTACTTTCGTCGGTGCTTTGGTATTCACCGGCCTGGCGGCCGCGCTCAGCTTCGGCTCCGCCTCGCGCTCGATGCTGCCGTGGCTCGTCGTCGCCTTCCTGCTCTACCTGGCGATTGTCATCATCACGGGCCGCATCAACGTTCCACTCAACGACGCCCTCAAGGCCGCCGGCGATCCAAACACGATCGATGTCACCGCCGCGCGCGAACATTTCAACGAAGCACTCTGGATCCGCTGGAATCATGTGCGTTCGGTGGCATGCTTCCTGGCCTTCGCCTGCCTCACCTGGG
This sequence comes from Rhizocola hellebori, assembly GCF_016862955.1. Classification (GTDB taxonomy): domain Bacteria; phylum Actinomycetota; class Actinomycetes; order Mycobacteriales; family Micromonosporaceae; genus Rhizocola; species Rhizocola hellebori. The sequence goes on from NZ_BONY01000054.1 coordinate 4,989, forward strand.
CGACGGTCCTCTACGGCCGCATCACTGCGTAGACTCTCGCGTCATGGGGTGGAACACATCGGCACTGTTCGCTCGCGGCGAAGACGTTTTGGCTCTGTTACCCGTTCCGGTAACACCGACCGGTGCGACCGCGACCGCAGACGAGGCCACGAGCGGTCTGGCCGAGGAAGTGGTCTACGTGTCCAGAGCCGAAGAGTGGCAACAACTCTGGGACCCGAGCGTGATACACCTAGCCGACGCGGATACTGGCCAGAATTCGCTGAGTGTCTTCTTCTTCGGCGTCTCCAGCAGCTACGGCTTCATCCTGGTCGAGGACGGAGAGGTGGTCAGGCGCCTCATCTACGTTGATGGCGAGCCTTCCATCGACGAAGGTGAGCCGCTGCCGATCGAGGCGGAGATTCCTCACCCGAGCTGGGGGCCGGACGAGGACTGGGTGTGGGCCATCATCAAAGACGTCACCGGCATTACCTACGACGAAGACCGCATCTTCGAGGTCTACGCCTGTCAAGACTGAACAAGCGAACCGCCGCGCCGGTCGCGATCGTGACCAGCGCGGCGGTTCGAGCCAGAACGGGCCGAGGGGACCAGCGAGCGAGACCACCCGGCCGCTACAGCACCGTTCCTGCTTCCTCATCAAGCAGCAGTCTTCGCAGTGACTGTCCATTTGGTGCCGAACTTCATTCCCTGGCACCGGTTGTCGGCGTCTGTCGACAGTTCAATCGCGTTGGCGACGACCACCTTCAGCGAAGCATTGGGATCCACCGGGTAAATGGTTTTGGTGCCGGTCAGCTTCAGCATGGACTTGCAGTAGGCGACGTCTGTCACCCCGGTAATGTCCTCGTCCGCAAGCAACATGGGCGAAATCTCGGTGACAGCAATCGCCACGTCGTTGGCCTTGTTGTCGATGGTCAGCGTGACGGATGTCTTCTGATTGGGGAAAAGCGTCGTGTCCCCGGCGACACCGGTGAGAGTCAGCTGCTTGAACGTGTCAGTTCCGCCCATCACCTTCTCCACGGTTGCCTGCTGGGTGAAGGCCGCCAAGGCGATGCCGGTCACACCGACCACGATGGCGATTGAGAGGCCGGCCACGATGCCACGGAGCTTGCTGCGGTTCATGATTTCTCCTCGGATGAGAGTGACTGTTTGTTTCCTCGCGGGGGTGCGAGAAAGTGAACACACCGGGCGTGATCCGGTTGGCGGACGCAAGCTCCGCAATGTCCTCACGAAGCGGGCAGCGCCAAAGTCGGCGTATAGCTCGGCTCCGCCGTCGGCGCGGCGTTGCTCCCATGTCGAGGGTGGTTGTTTGAGTAAGCGATCGGCTCGGTGCCGGGCTGGAAAGGTGTTGGCGCGTATGTACATCTCTGCGTCACCTGCCTGGTGCAGAGATGGACATGCTCGCGAAGAGCGGTCGTGCTTGGGAGAGCTTGGAGATGATCTAGCGGCTGTGGGTCGGTGGCACAGTCGTTGGGGGTGGCCATGCACGGGGGTGGCGTTGCCGCCGGGGAGGGCGAGGGGCTCGACGCTGTGGGCGTGAGGTTGAGCTCGCTGCGCGCAGATTCTGGCTGCGCTGTGGTGGCGGCGGCCGGGATTGACACGGAAAGTCCACCGACCTCGACCGCTGTCGTCAGGGTCCAGGCACCGTAGGCCGCGCGGGCGAGGCCTAGGACGTGGATCGCCACCGTCAAAGCGATGACGACGCCGGCTGCGGGAAGCCTTGGCGATAGGAATTGTGACAACTTACTGACCTTCCATGCGATGGCGGTCGGTTACGGGATAAATCTCCCGTTACTCGCGACCGGTGCAATCGTTACAGATCAGCCGCCATGGCTGCACATGGAAAACAGGTGATTATCGGGCGCTAACCGGCGAATCAGGCCGTCATGCAGCCGAACCCAATCGTGGCCCCGGAACAGAGCCAGACTCACGAAAGCGGCCCCCTCGGGGCCGGGTGATCGTCACGGATCATCGCGGCGTGGGCGGCCGGAGGGCAGGGCGGGTGCGAAGCAAACAGCGCGCCGCGGGAGCGGCGCGCTGGGCGTGAAGCGGTGTGTGGAGCGGGGTTTAGAGCGAGCGCAGGGCGCGGGCGGCGTCGACGGCCCAGTAGGTGAGGATGACTTGGGCGCCTGCGCGCTTGATGGAGTGCAGGGTTTCGAGCATGACGCGGTCACGGTCGAGCCAGCCGTTGGCCGCCGCAGCCTCTACCATCGCGTATTCGCCGCTGACCTGGTAGGCCGCGACCGGCACGTCGACCGCGTCGCGGACGGCGGAAATGACGTCCAGGTAAGGCAATGCGGGCTTGACCATCACGATGTCGGCGCCCTCGGCGACGTCGAGGCGGACCTCGCGAAGCGACTCGCGTAGGTTTGCCGGGTCCTGCTGGTAGGTGCGGCGATCGCCCTCCAATGTGGACTCCACCGCCTCGCGGAACGGGCCGAAGAACGCGGAGGCATATTTGACCGCGTAGGCCAGGATGGTGACGTCGGTGTGGCCAGCTTTGTCCAAAGTGGAGCGGACGTGGCCGACCTGGCCGTCCATCATGCCGGAAGGGCCGACAATGTGAACCCCGGCGGCAGCCTGGGCCACGGCCATGTGGCCGTAGGCTTCCAGCGTGGCGTCGTTGTCGACGGTGCCGTCGGCGGCGAGCACGCCGCAGTGGCCGTGCGAGGTGAACTCGTCCAGACACAGATCGCTCATCACGAGCATGTCAGAGCCGACTTCGGAAATGACATCGCGGATGGCGACATTGAGAATGCCGCCCGGATCCGTTCCGCCACTTCCATTTGGGTCCTTTTTTGTGGGTACCCCGAAAAGCATGATCCCGCCCACGCCGACCTGAACCGCTTCCGCGGCGGCCTTGCGCAGAGACTCGCGGGAGTGCTGAACCACCCCGGGCAGGGATGCGACCGCCCGAGGCTCGGTGAGCCCCTCTTTGACGAACATCGGCAGCACCAGCTCGGCCGGATGCAGCCGAGTCTCGGTGACCATAGCGCGCATGGCCGCGCTGGTGCGTAGACGACGCGGCCGTTCACTCGGGAAAGGCATGACGCCTCCTAAGTTGAGTTGTTAGCGGAACCGAAGCGCAGTCGGGCCCTGCACCTTGGAACCGCGCCTTTGCTTGGCGGGCATGGCGGCGAGTCGCTCGCGCAGCTCCACTGCGTAGGTCGCGAGCGCCTCCACCAAATCTGGAACGGATGCGTGCTCGGGCTGGACATCAACCCGCAGGCCGAATTCGACCGCCGTTTCGGCTGTCTTCGGCCCTATCACCGAGACGACTGTGCGCTGATGCGGCTTGCCGGCGATGCCGACGAGGTTGCGCACGGTCGACGATGAGGTGAAGAGCACCGCATCAAAACCACCGGACTTGATGGCATTGCGAATCTCCTCCGGCGGCGGAGCGGCCCGGACGGTGCGGTAGGCGGTGACATCGTCCACCTCCCAGCCGCGCTCGGTGAGGCCTGCCGCAAGCGTTTCGGTGGCGATGTCGGCGCGCGGCAACAGCACCCGGCCTACCGGGTCGAAGATTTCGTCGTAGGGCGCGAACTCGGCGAGCAGCCCTTCGCTCGACTGGTCGCCGTTGGGCACCAGCTCCGGCTGAATGCCAAAGGCACGAACCGCTTCCGCGGTCGACTCACCGATGCACGCGATTTTCACGCCGCCGAAATGACGTGCGTCGAGGCCGTGCTCGGCGAACTTCTCCCACACGGCGCGCACGGCGTTGGCACTGGTGAAGATGGCCCACGCGTAGCGGCCGTCGACCAGACCCTTGATGGCGCGTTCCATCTGGGCCGGGGTGCGCGGCGGCTCGACCGCGATGGTCGGCACCTCGCAAGGGATAGCGCCGTAGGCGCGAAGCCGCGCGCTCATCACGCCGGCCTGCTCCTTGGTGCGCGGCACCAGAACCCGCCATCCGTAGAGCGGGCGGCGCTCCCACCAGCCGAGCTTGTCGACGTTGCTGACCTCGGACCCGGCGATGACGACCACGCGGTTGGTGAAACCGAGCGCGGCGGCCACGAAACTGTCCACTGTGGAGATTGTCGTGTACTGGGTCTCGCCCGTCCCGTCGCCGGTGATGGCGACCGGGATGCCGCCCTCCACTCCCGCGGAAAGCAGACCGTCGCGAACCGCGGCCAGATCGCCGGCGTCCACGGCCAGCGCCACCGAGCCGTGCTTGAGCGCGGAGGCGAGGCCGTCGAAGTCCACCGCGGCCACGTCATCGACGTCGAGAGACGTCCGCACGCCGACACCGGTGTAGGTGGCCACGCCGGAGGCGGTGCCTACGCCTGGTACCACGGAAAAATGCACATTGGTTCTGGCTATGGCCTGAACCTCTTTCACCACAGCATCGTGGCCGAACGGGTCGCCGGCGACGAGCCGGACCGCGTTGCGGCCGGACCGCGCTTCGGTCAGCAACACCTTCGCCACGTCACCCGGCCCACCCTCGGCCGGGCTGAACTCCGTGTCGGCGTGGGCATCCGAGCGCACCGTGTCCAGCAGCACGTTCGGTACCGCTCGATCAAACACCACATGGTCGGCCTCCAGCAGCGCTTCGAAGGCGCGGCGGGTAAGCAGGCCCGGGTCGCCGGGGCCAGCCCCGACGAAGGCGATGTGTCCGGCGGGTTTGCGAGTGCGGGTCATGCTGTGGTCCCCAATACGTGGTCAGCACCGTCTTCGAGGAGGTCGGCTGCGAGCAGCCGGCCAACCTCCTCGGCGTCGGCGAGCGTTCCGGTGCGCGACAGCCGGAGGGCATAGCTCCCATCCGTGCTGATAACCGCACCGCGCAGGTATATCTCGTCATCCTCGGTGACTTCGGCCAGCGCGGCGACGGGGGCGCTGCAGCCCGCCTCCAGTGTGGCCAGAAAAGCCCGCTCAGCGGTAACCGCCGCGCGGGTGGCTCTGTCGTCAAGCGGCGCGAGCAGCTCGACAAAGTCGGTGCGGCATTCGACCGCGAGCGCCCCTTGCGCGGGGGCGGGAAGCATGAGCATCGGGTCGAGGATCTCCGTGATCTCATCGGCACGCCCGAGCCGGACCAGGCCGGCGCGGGCGAGCACGATGGCGTCGAGTTCACGGTTGGCCACCTTGCGCAGCCGGGTGTCCACGTTGCCGCGGATGGGGACGGTGCTCAGCGGCAGACCGAGCGCGGCCAGCTGGGCGATGCGGCGCAGGGCGCCGGTGCCGATGACAGCGCCGTCCGGAAGCTCGGTCAGGGTCAGCCCGTCCCGCGCGACAAGGGCGTCGCGCGGGTCTTCGCGCTGTGGCACGGCGGCGATGGCCAGACCATCGACGCCGGCCGTGGGTAGGTCTTTGTAGGAGTGCACCGCGAAGTCGATCTCTTTCGAGATCAGCGCGTCGCGCAGAGCCGAGACGAAGACGCCCACGCCCAGCTGCTGCACGGGTGCGCTGGAGCGGTCACCCGCGGTCACGATCTCCACCAGCTCGACGGTTTCCCCGGTGAGCCGCTGGACTTCATTCGCGACCATTTGTGACTGCGCCAGCGCAAGGGCACTCCCCCGCGTGCCCAATTTCCATGTCATGCGATTACCTCCGGGATGTCCGCGACGTTGGTCGAAGCCGGGTCCAGCTCGAACAACTCGCGGATCAGCTCGGCGTAGGCCGCCCCTGCCGGACCGGCCGCGAGCTGCCGCACGCGTACGGTCGGCTGATGGAGTAAACGTTGCACCACCCTGTGCAGGGTATGGGCAACCTCGGACCTCTGTTCCTCGGTGAGGTCGGGACGGCGCTGAGCGAGACGGCGGAGCTCCCCGGCGACCACGTCATCGGCGCGGCCGCGCAGGGCCGCCACCGTAGGCGCGATCTCATATCCGCGCAGCCAGCTGTCATAGGCTTCCAGCTCGGCGTTGACTATCCGCTCGACCTCGTGCAGCTCGGCGGTGTGGCTGGGCGCCAGCGCCGCAAGATACTCGATGTCGATGAGCCGGACTCCGGGCAGCGCTCCCACCCCAAGCTCCACATCACGCGGTAGCGCGAGGTCGAGAATGGTCAGCGGGCGGGCGACGCCCCGGACAAGTTCGACGGTCAGCACCGGCTCCACCGACGCGGTCGCGGTGACGACTACGTCGGCCTCCTCCAGCAACCTTGGCAGCTCGTCAAGATGGCGAACCCCGGGCCTTTCGGTGCGGTTGACCATGGTGATGTCGGTGACACCGCGCCGGGTCAGCTCGGCCGCGGCGAGCGCGCCCATCGCGCCCGCCCCGACGATCAGCCAGCGCTGGGCAGCGCCATCGACGAGGTTCAGTGCGGTGCTGACCATGCTGCGGGGGGCACGGTCGATGCCGGTTTCGGCGTGGACTCGCTTGCCTACGCGCAAGGCTTGCTGCATCAGCTCGTGCAGCACCTTGCCGACCGTCTCCGCCTCGGACGCGCGCTGGTAGGCGTCGCGGAGCTGGCCGAGGATCTGCGGTTCACCGGCGACCATGGACTCCAGGCCGGCCGCCACCCGGAAGATGTGACGGACTGCGTCGATGCCGTGGTGCACGTAGAGCGAGTTGGCTAGTTCCTGTTGGCGCAGACCGGTGCTTTGGGCGAGCACCTCTGCGATGTGGGTGAGGCCGGCGTGAAAGGCGGGCACGGCGGCATAGATGTCGGTGCGGTTACACGTGGTAAGGACAACTACCTCACCTACGTTGGGGCCGAGGAATGCCTGCGGACCGTCCACACGCGACAGACGTTCGAGGGTAGGGACAGCGGAAGTGTGATGTGAAGCGCCGACGACTATGAGGTTCATCCGCGCAACCCTCCATTGATGCGGGCAGATTTCCTGTGCTCGTGAAAGGACAGGATCTGCAACTCGATGGCAAGGTCGACCTTACGAACGTCCACTCGATCGGGCACAGATAGTACGCACGGCGCGAAGTTCAAAATGCTGGTGACACCGGCGTTAATTAACTGGTCGGCGACCGATTGGGCGGCGGAGGCTGGGGTGGCCAGTACCGCAATCGAAATCGACTCGGCCTTAACGATAACCGCAATCTCATTGATATGCTTCACTACGAGCCCATTAATTCTTTCGCCGACCCGGGACGGATCCGCGTCGAACAGGGCTGCAATGCGGAAACCACGGCTAGTGAAGCCGGCGTAACCCGCCAGAGCATGCCCGAGATTACCCACACCTACCAACGCGACTGCGCGGCGTGACGTAAGCCCGAGGATGTATTCAATCTGGCCGATCAGCGGAGATATGTCATACCCGACGCCCCGGGTGCCGTAGGAACCCAGGTGGGAAAGATCCTTACGCAGCTTGGCGGAATTCACGCCCGCCGCGTTGGCCAGGCCTTCGCTGGAAACGGTGTCGTGACCGGTGTCCGCGAGGTGATGAAGAGCACGCAGATATTCAGGCAGCCGAGCCACGGTCGCCTCGGGAAGATCCGGGAAGAACGACTCGGAGACGCCGGCCTTCAGCTCGACGCCGGCGTCGCCGTTCAAGCTGACACCGACGACGGCCGCGCGGCCGTTGGGGCCGGATCCGTTGCTACCGGAAGTGCTGCCGTTGCGTTGCTGACTCATGAGACTCCGTGCCGACCTGGCGTGCAAAATAGGCACCCCGCTCACAGGCCTTTTGGCTGCTGTGCTAACGGAGCAGGTAACAGAGTAGGCGCTTGTGAACGGGTGCACAAATCGCGATCTTGAGACCTCGCCAGATATCGCGCCCATCCGTGGCCACCGAGAACGGCGAGATATGCCCCCGCGGCACACGTGCCCTCCATTCTCGCCGTAGCGGGTACCACGGATGAGCGCTGCTTGCTCAGTATCGCCACAGAAACCAGAAAAGGGACATAAGACGCGCCAGAATTTCAGGCCGCCAGCGCCACCGCTTCCACCAGGGTGCGCGCCACCGGTACGCCACACGCCAACAGGTTCTCCTCGTGCGTGAAGCCGCCGCTGTAAAGCACGCAGCGCGCGCCAACCGCCAGCGCCGCATCAGCATCGTCGACTGAGTCGCCGATCAGCACCACGTCACCGCCGGCCAATCCGAGCTCGCCCAGATGAGTCCTTAGATGATCGGCTTTGTAGGTGCCGTTCAGCGGATCCCGCAATCCATCAACCCGAAGGAAATCCAGGCCGAAGCGATTCACCGTCGGCACCAGCTCGTGGTGAAACCACATGGACAGCAGCGATTGCGTCCCCATCCACGCGCCCATCGCCTTCGTCGCGTCAGGGGTCAGCGTGACGGTGGGCAGTGCGTCCAGATAGGACCGATGGAAGATCTCGTCCAGCTCGAGGAACTCGGTCTCCAGCAGCTCGCGCCCGATCGACTCGGAGTAGAACTCGATAATCGGGCGGCGGAACCGCCGCCGGTGATCGTCAGTGGTGATCGCCTGCCCGCCCGCCTTGAGGAAGGCCGCGTTGGTCGAAGCCACCACGATTTCGATGTCGTTGAGAAGCGTGCCGTTCCAGTCCCACACCAGATGCATGGGCCAAGGTTACTTAGCCAGATCCCGAAGCAGCCGCTCCTTTTCCACCCGCCAATAGCCGTGTTCCTTGCCATCCAACATGATCACCGGGATCCGCTCGCCGTACTCCATCTCCAGCTCCGCCTCGCTGGTGATGTCGACCTCGTCGAACGGCTCGCCGATCTCCTCCAGCGCGGTGACCGCCACCTCGCACAGATGGCAGCCGGGCCGGGTGTAAAGCGTGATTCTCGTCATGGCTGGTCCCGAAGCAGGGTCTTGCGCACCTTGCCCGTCGCGGAATGCGGCAGCTCGGAGACGATTTCGATTCTGGTGGGGCATTTGAAGCGAGCCAGGTTGGCCGCGCAGTGCTCGGCCAGCTCGGCCTGGGTGACCGCGCCTTGCGGCACCACAAACGCGTGCACGGTATGGCCGGTGAGCTCGTGCGGCGCGCCCAGCGCGGCCGCTTCCCGAACTGCTGGATGGGAAAGCAGCACCTGCTCGACCTCGGCCGGGTAGACGTTGAACCCGTTGACGATGATCAGCTCTCCGATGCGGTCGACGATGAACAGGTCGCCCTCCGCGTCGGCGTAGGCCACATCGCCCGTGGGCCACCATCCGTCCTCGCCGGCCGGGCCACCGCGCCGATCGGGCCAGTAGCCCAGGAAGAGGTTCTCGCCCCGGACCACGATCTGGCCTGGGTCGTCGTCGCCTTCCCCCGGCTCGTCCTCGGCTGGAGTTCCGTACTCGTTGACCAGCTTCAGCTCCACGCCCGGGATGGCCTTGCCGATCGACCCCGGCTTGACAGAGGCGCTGGCCAGAGTCGAGGTGAGCACCGGGGCGGTTTCGGTGAGCCCGTATCCGATGTGGACGGTGAGCCCGGTTCGTTTGGTGAACTCGGCGGCGGATTGCGGGTCGAGGGCTGCGGCGCCGCACACGGCGAGACGAAGTGACTTGAGCAACTCGGGCGCGCTGGGCTCGGCGTTCCACGCGAGGTACATGGCCGGGACCCCGACTACCGCGGTGATTCGGTGCAGCGCGATCAGGCCGGCCGTGCCCAGCGGGTCGAATTGCGGCTCCAGGACACCGGTTGCGCCGTACCACAGAACAGAACCAAGACCGGTATTGAGCCCGTAGGCGTGAAAGAGCGGGATCCCGAGCAGCAGGACATCGTCAGCGCTCAGGATCGGCGGCTCGATCTGCTCGAGCTGGCGATGGTTGGCCATCAGCGCCCGGTGGGTGAGCATCGCGCCCTTGGGCGCGCCCTCGGTGCCGGAGGTGTAGAGCAGCACCCCCACTTGATCGTCATCCACCTCGGGGAACGGCGCGGACGGGGTGGCGTCGGGCGCCTTGTCCCGGATCAGCAACTCCGCGCCGGAGTCGGCCAGCACGTGCTCGATCTCGCGGGCGGTGAAGGCGGGGTTCACCGGGACAGCTATCAGCCCGGCCCGGATCGTGCCCAGCAGCGCCACCACGAACTCGATCGTGTTGGGCAGGCAGATCGCGACCTTGGTGGCACCGGAGGCCAGCAGGCCCGCGGCCGCCCGATCGACGAGCGCGTCAAGGTCCGTCCAGGTCCACGAGCTTTCCCGGCTGTGCAGCGCGACTCGCCCGGGCTGCGCGCCCGCCTTGTCCCGCAGGAGGGATGCGAAGTTCACGCGGGTGAGTCTATTTGGGTCCGCGGTCCCCCTAGCGGGTGAGGTCGGGCGAACTTGGCACACGGACGGCGTCAAGCCGCACACGGTGTGCGACACCTTCCACCAGGTCACGCTGACACTTGGCACGGTCGCGGGAGCCACAGCTATGGTGGTTTGTCGTAATCTTCCACGATCTGCACCTCTCAGCCCGGAGGAGACCTTTGTGCCAGATAGAAGTCTGAAACGGTTACCTCAACACCATTCGCACCATATGGTGGAGTTTGCCGGAATGGTGGGGCATGTGGAGGTGGCGCAATGACAGCGACGGTCTTCGGCGATGAGGTGTTTCTCCGCCCCTTTTCAGCGGGCGGCCTGCGCTCACTGTTAAACGAAGTGTTCGCCACCGCGGTACGCGGCGAGGGCGATCGTGCACCGACCACTCAGCGGATACGAACCAGGCAGGGCAACGATGCCTCGACCCGGCACGCTCCGCCCCCGGTCGGCGGCAAGGTAAACGGCAGGCCGGTGATGCCGGCGCAGAACACCCCGCTGGCAGACGCGCCGACCACGCTGTTGCCCGTCCTGCCGGGCGGCGAGGAGGAGACCGAGACCGGCCCGGCAGGAGGTGGTGGGCCGGCTGGCTTTCCAGACCGCCCTGACCGCACCGATCCGGCGCACGAGGTCTGGACTCTCGTGGAACGCGCCCAGCAGGGCGACACCGAGGCCTTCGGGCTGATCTATGACCGCTATGTCGACACGGTCTTCCGGTTCATCTACTTCCGCGTGGGCAACCGGCCGCTGGCCGAGGACCTGACCTCGGACACCTTCCTGCGCGCGCTCAAGCGGATCAGCAGCTTCACCTGGCAAGGCCGGGATCTTGGTGCATGGCTGGTCACCATCGCCCGCAACCTCGTTGCCGACCATTTCAAGTCTGGCCGGTACCGGCTGGAGGTTACTACCGGTGATGTTCTCGATGCCGACCGCGAGGACCGGGGCCCCGAGGGCAGCCCGGAGACCGCGGTCGTCGACCACATCACCAATGTCGCATTGTTGACTGCGGTAAAACAGCTCAACCCGGAGCAGCAGGAGTGCATTGTGCTGCGCTTCCTGCAGGGTTTCTCCGTCGCCGAAACGGCACAGGCCATGGGAAAGAATGAAGGAGCCATCAAGGCCCTTCAATATCGTGCGGTGCGCGCACTCGCCCGGCTCCTTCCGGAGGGCTTCCAGCCGTGACACTCCCCGTAACCCGACGTGCCCTAACGGCGTTTGTTCGAGTGCGAGCCGATTTCTCGACCAAGTACCTAGGGGGGTGCTCGCGATGAACGCTTCTCTGTTTGATCGTGCGCGCGCCGACCGCTTCGCCCAGCTTGTGGACGAAGCGAGTGGCGGCCGTCGTCACCATGCCCGTTCCCGGTTGGACGACGAGCTCGCTGAGCTTGTCTCCACCAGCCAACAGCTGCAGGCCATGCCGATCTCGGTACAGGCCTCGCCGGTCTTCAAACGCGACCTGCGCGCGCAGTTGCTGGCGACCGCGGTTCGGGAGGGCATCGGCAGCACCGCGCAGCCCGAGCCCAAACCGCGCCGAGCTTTCGGCCGGCCGCGCCCGCGGGCCCGCGGTGCCATCGTGGTCGGTATAGCCGCCGGCACGCTGGCCCTGTCCGGGGTCTCGATGGCCAGCGGTGAGGCCATCCCCGGTGACGCGCTCTACGGCATGAAACGCTCGACCGAGCGGGCACAGCTCGCGCTGGCCGGTTCCGAGCTGACCCGTGGCCAGCTGTATCTCGACTTCGCCCGCACCCGGTTGACCGAGGCTTACGCGGTCCGCTCGGATCCCAACGGCTTCGTGGCAGCGCTGAAGGACATGGACGGCGAGACCCAGCAAGGGATTCGGGCGCTCATCGCCTCGGCGATGGCCCAGCACGACACCACCGCGCTGGACGCGATCGACAACTTCGTCTCCGGCCAGCGCTTGCTGGTGGCCGGGATGCTGGATCTGAACGCCACCGCCGGCCGCGAGAAGGTGACCGAGTCACTGGCTCTGCTGACCGTGGTGGAGCAGCGCTCCGTTGCGGCTCGGTCGGCGCTGGCTTGCGGCGCCAAGCCCACCGGCGCTGACGCGCTTGGCCCGATCCCGGGCGGTTGTGCTGTAACCACGCAGGGTGGTGTGAAAACCACGGGCGGTACCAACGCTCCCGCGCCCGAGGGGACCACAGTCAACCCGCCGAACACCGGGGTGACCGGCATTCCGCAGGACCTCATCCCGTCGGCGGCCGCAACACCGGCCAAGCAGGAGGAGAAAACCGATGACGGCCTGCTCGGTGAGCTGGGCCGGATCCTCGGGGGCCTGCTGGGCGGCTAATCGCTTAGGTAATCACGCTGAAGGGACGGCCAATGCCGTCCCTTCAGTTTGTGCGGCACGGATTAGGCTCTACATCTGAATGTTTGGAGGATGCATGGCCGAGACAGCGGGCTGGGCAGCGGCAGAGCTGGAAGCCGCGATGATAGTCCCGCACCAGCCGCACGCCGCCGCCTTCTTCGACGTGGACAACACGATGATGCAAGGCGCTTCGATCTACTACTTCGCGCGCGGGCTGGCCAAGCGCCGCTACTTCACCTCCGCGGACCTGGCCCGTTTCGCCCTGCGCCAGCTGCGTTTCCGCCTGATCGCCTCGGAACACGCCGGTGACATCACCCAGGCCAGGGAGGCGGCGCTGGCCTTCATCGAGGGCTGGAAGGTGGAGGACGTGGCCCGGCTCAGCGAGGAGATCTTCGACGAGCTGATGGCCGACAAAATCTGGTCGGGCACACGCGCCCTGGCCGACCTGCATTTGGCCGCGGGCGAAAGGGTCTGGCTGGTGACCGCCGCCCCGGTGGAGCTGGGCACGGTTATCGCTTCCCGGCTGGGCCTGACCGGCGCGCTCGGGACGGTGGCTCAAATCCGCGACGGGCACTACACCGGCAAGCTGGTCGGCGAGATGTTGCACGGCCCGCACAAGGCGACCGCGATCCAAGCGCTCGCCGCGGCCGAAGGCCTGGACCTGTCCCGCTGTGCCGCCTATAGCGATTCGGTCAACGATGTGCCGATGCTCAGCACCGTGGGCCGCGCGGTGGCGGTCAATCCCGACAGCGCCTTGCGCCGCACGGCAAGGGAAAACGGCTGGGAGATCCGGGACTTCCGCACCGGGCGCAAGGCAGCGAAGGCCGCCGTGCCGATGGCCATCGGCGCCGGCCTGGTCGCCGGGGCGGTGGCCGGAGGCATCGCGCTCAACAGGAAAAGGCGACGGTTTTGACAGGTAAGCACCGCCATCCGATGACGCTCCGGCTCACCAGCCTCATCGCCTTGGTAGTGGCGCTCATCGCCACCGGTGTCATGTTGGTGGCCAAGCCGGTTGAGCACGGGCCGGCCGCATCGGCCGCTGAGGTCACGCTCGCACAGGCCTTTCCGGGGGCCAAACCGAAGCCGGTCAAGGCCACGCTCGCCGACGGGACGACCGTCACACCGCTGTTTTTCGTTGACACGCAACGGATGCTTGGCACCATCCGGAAACCGTCCGGCGAGACGCAGCTTGTCCTGCGCACACCCACCGGGGAACGGGTGCTGCGCAGCCTGCCGAATTCGCAAACCCCGGAGTTCGCCGGTTTCGCCGCCTTCGAGGGGCGCGTGGTGTGGCTCGAGCTGACCATGACCACCCGAGGCACCACCGAAACCCGTTTGTGGACAATCGATTCCGACGCAGCCGCGCCGCGCATGGTGACCGCCGACACCGGCGATGTGGCGCTGTTCGACAAGCGCGATGATGTCGTTATCCACGATGGTCTGGTGACCTGGCTGGCCGCGGCCCGTACGGACACCCCGCAGACCGAGGTGAGAACGGTCTCCATCAACGGCGGGCAAGTGAAAGTCGACACCCGTGACAGTGCCTATGCCTTCGCCGCGTGGCCCTGGCTGAGCAAGGTGAACACCAGCGGCATGGACGGCCCGACCGAGCTGCTCAACCTGGCCACCGGCGAGCGCAAAACCGTTGCGCCCAAAGGAAGTGAGTTGCTGGCCTGCTCACCGAAGTGGTGCCGCGCACTCGTCATCGGCAGCACGGCGTCTTCCACGATCATCGAGATGGCCCGGCCCGACGGCAGTGAGCGCCTGCGCACCGCGGCCGGAAGCGTTGCCGCGTCTACGGTTGATGTCGCACTGCTCGACCGGTACGAGATCTACTCGTACGCCGGCGGCAAGCTCGTCCTGTTCGACCTGCAGACCCGCAAGTCCGTCGTCATCGCGCTCGGCGTGACCCAGGTCATGAGCCGGGCGCCGATGCTGTGGTGGACCACCGGCGACAACGAAACCACCGCCTGGCACCTCCTCGACCTGCGCGAGTTGGCGGGCTAGACCTACTCCTGGAACGGGTCGGGTCGCAGTTTCAGCAGGTCGTGCAGCATGCCCTGGATGGTCTCGCGCACCTGGTCGGCGAGGTTGAAGACGACGGCTGGATCGTCAGCCTGGTCCGACCAGGGTGTGGTGTCGATCGGCTCACCGAAACGGATCATCCATTTGCTCGGCAGCGGCACCAGACCCGCCGGGCCGAGCCACGGAAACGTTGGCGTGACAGGAAAATAGGGCGTCCCGAGGAGACGGGCCAAGGGCTTGATGTTGCCCAGCAACGGGTAGGTCTCCTCCGCGCCCACGATGGCGGTCGGCACGATCGGGGTGCGGTTGCGCAGCGCGACCGAGACAAAGCCGGCCCGCCCGAAGCGCTGCAGCTTGTATCGCTCGGAATAGTGCTTTCCCACGCCCTTGAAGCCCTCGGGGAACACCCCCACCAGCTGGCCTTCGTGCAAAAGCCTGTCCACATCAGGGTTGCAGGCCAGGGTGGCCCCGGACTTGCGGGCCACCTCGGAGACCAGCGGCAGCCGGAACACCAGATCTGCGGCGAGGAGCCGAAGGTAGCGGTGGGCCGGGTGCTCGTCATGCACGGCTAGGCAAAGCATGAGCGCGTCGAGCGCGATGGTGCCGGAGTGGTTGGCCACGATGAGGGCCGCGCCCTCGTCGGGAACGTGCTTGGTGTCGAAGACCTCGGTGCGGAACCAATGCTTGTAAAGCTGGCGCAGCACGGGATGGAAGACATGCTCGGTGAGCTCGGCGTCGAAACCGAAGTCGTCGACCTCATATTGGCCGATCAGCCGCCGGCGAAGAAAAGCCAGCCCCGTCGCGACTTTCGCGTCCCACTCGTCCAGCAGATCATCCACGGGCCCGCACCGACTTAATCATGTCAAGGAAGCTGTCTATCCGATCGGGCGTGACCACAGCGCCGCTCTGATGCGACTTGATGAAATCGTCGAACGCGACCGAGGTCGAGCGCGGGGTGAAGCCGAACTCCTTGCACAGCTTGGCAGTGTCGACCACCCTGCCGTGGACGAAGAGGTCGACCTGGTCCAGCGAGACCCCGCCCAGCCGGGTCGCGGCCTGCAACAGCGGCTCCACCACCGGCAGGTTCACCCGGCCCGACCGCCGAAGCGCTTGCGACAGCGTGATGATGCCCGGCCCGGCCACGTTGAAGGTGCCCGGGTGGTCTTCGACCACCGATCGCCGCAGGATTTCCAGCGCGTCGTCGACGTGCACGAACTGCAGCCGGGGATCGCGCCCGAGCACGGTGGGGACCACGCTCTGGGCGAAGTAGCGCAGCAGCATCGTTTCCGCGGTCGGCCCCACGAAGGGGGCGAAGCGCAGCACGGTGGCGGTCACCTCGGGACGGCGGCGGCGGAAGCCGCGCACGTATCCCTCGATGTCGAGGATGTCGCGCCCGTAGCCGCCGCGCGGAACGTCACGCGCCTCGGTGTCTTCGGTGAAGACTGCGGGGTCGCGAAACGAAGCGCCGTAAGCCGCGGTCGAGGACCGCACCACGAGCCGCTTCAGGGTTGACGTCTGCTGGCAGCCGGCAAGCAGATGCATCGTGCCGATGACGTTCTGCTCTTTCATCCCCGCCCGCCCGCCCGCGGCCGGATCCGGAGAGGAGGCGACCGCGAGGTGGACGACGGCTTCAGCGCGCAGCTTGGCCAGTGTGTTGCCGGTGCTTTTGGTCAGGTCGACCTTGCGCAACTCGACACCCGACAGCAGATCGGCATAGGTCGAAGGCGGATCCACCCGGTCCAGCCCGATGACACGCTCGACCATCGGGTCGGCGGCTATCTGGGCGGCGATCTGGGCGCCTAGGAACCGGCTGACGCCGGTGACGACAACCACCCGAGGCGCGGTCGATTCCATCGCGCACCTCCCGGGGCGGGTTTACTTGCCGAGACGACGACGCTGGACGCGGGTCTTGCGCAGCAGCTTGCGGTGCTTCTTCTTAGCCATGCGCTTGCGGCGCTTTTTGACCACGGAGCCCATACGGAACCCTCTCGAAGTTGACGGGTGGTGAAACCGAACCTGTCCAGGGTAGCCGAGCCTTAAGAAGCAGCTTCGAAGGCCCCTCGTAGATACTCCTGAACCGCCTGCTCCGGAACCCGGAACGACCGGCCGACACGCACCGCGGTCAGGTCGCCGGAGTGCACCAGCCGATAGACCGTCATCTTGGACACGCGCATCAGCGTCGCCACCTCGGCCACGGTGAGGAACCTGACCTCGCCGAGCCGCGGCTCGTGATGCCCATGAGTGACCATATGAGTAACGTACCGGGGCAGAAGTGGCAAATGCGAGAGTTCTTCAAGATCACCCGGCGGCCTGCCGGATATAGGCCAGACAATCCCGCTGCAGATCTGGCCAGGAGATGTCGAGCACCTCCGGGGCGGCCTGCGACGCCACCCGGCGATCATGCACCACCGCATGGAAGAACTCGACCAGCTTCGGCTCACCGAAGCGCTCCGATATGCAACGCGCCCCGAGGAACGCGAAGGCGTAGAGCCCCGAGACAGCCTTGTTGGCCGCGTTGTCGGAAGGGCCGGTGACCTCGAGCCCATCGCTGTCCTTCGCGATCGCGGCCACGTCCTGGATCCCGGAATGAGCCGAAACCGGGGAACCTTCCATCTCACCGATCTCGGCGATGCCCTCGGTCAGCCACCACAGCTCCTTGCCGCCCGCGATGCGCCCCGGCAGCGACGCCGCATGGGTCAGCTCATGGCGCAACAGGTCATCGACGGCGGAAGGGTCCAGCCCGTCAGCGTTGAGCACCAGCTCGTAGCGGTCCGTGCTCACCTCGATCGCCGCGCCGCCGGACCACTCCGGCGGGTTCCAGTCGAACCACCGCTCCCATTCCTTCTTCGGCGCCCAATAGATCACGTACCGGCTCGGCGGCTTGCCGTCGCGGGCGAACCTGTCGGCCACCAGCGCGGCCTTCTCCGCCTGGACCAGGACCGACGGCAGCTTGCCCGCCTGCGACTTGACCGTGGCCACGATGGTGCGCTGACCCGCCTGTGCCACCAGCTCGCTGGTCTGCCAGGGATGCGGCTCCTTGTCGTCGGGTGCCCACTCCACCAGCGTGGCCGTCGCCCCGACCACCCGCCACACGGTGTCGGCCAGCGCCGAGGCGTCTGCGCATCCGTCGGTGACGAAGCACGGGCTGCTGTCCAGCTCGATGCGCCACAGATCGCCGTCCTTGCGGATCGGGTTCGACGGCTTGTCGTGCCAGTCGGCCACCTTCATCGCGCGCAGCGACTTGAACTGCACCGCCAGCCGATCGCGATCGGCCTTGGCGGCCTGCGCGTCAAGCACGGACAGGTAACCGGCCTCGTCCCCGGAAAGCAGCGACTCCCGTTGCCTGGCAAGGGTTTCGCCGACCTTCTCGCGCACCCAGTCTTGGTACACGGAAATGGGATCGCCCTCGCGAGGGCTGCGGGCCGGACCCGGTGTGCCAGAGCTGCGCGCCGAAACCGGTGGCTTGTCCTCAAGCACGTTTGCCACGAGCACCGCCAGGCCCACCAGCCCGGCGCAGAACACCAACGTCAACACGACGCCCAGGGCAACCCAACGGCCCCAACGGCGTTTGGGAGGGGGCGGGGGCGGCCCATAGATCAGCGCAGCAGGAGGAGGAGTGGGGTGCACAAAGTGGGAGGTTACCTCACTTTTTCGAGACCAGCGCCCTCGCGAAGAACCCGATGTTGGCTGGACGTTCGGCCAGCCTGCGCATCAGATAGCCGTACCACTCGCTGCCGTAGGGCACGTAGACGCGGACCGAATAACCCTCGTGGCTGAGCCGCAACTGTTCCTCGGGACGCACGCCGTAGAGCATCTGGAACTCGAAGCGGTCCGGCTCCCGGTCGAACCAGCGCGCCCGGTCTTCCCCGATGGCGATGAGCCTCGGGTCGTGGGTGGCCAGCATCGGGTACCCGTCGCCGGCCATCAGGATGTTCATGCAGCGCACGTAGGACTTGTCCACCTCGAGCGCCGACTGGTAGGCCACGTGCTCCGGCTCCTTGTAAGCACCCTTGCAGAGGCGCACCCGGGAACCGGCCGTGGCCAGCTCGCGGCAATCCGCCTCGGTGCGGCGCAGGTAGGCCTGCAGCACCGCGCCCAGCGAAGGGTGATCGCGGCGCAGCCGCAGGAGAATGTCCAAGGTGGAATCGGTGGTGGTGTGGTCTTCCGCGTCGAGCGTCACCGTCGTGCCCGCCTCATCGGCGGCGACGCAGATCTCCCGCGCGTTGGCCTCCGCCTTCGCCTCATCGAAGGCCTGCCCCAGCGCGGAGAGCTTCAGACTCACCTCGGCCTTGCCGTCGGCGGTGAGCCCGGCCGAGTCGAGCGCCTTGAGCAGCTCGAGGTAGGCGTCCTTGGTGGCGGTGGCCTGCTTCTCGTTCAGCGTGTCCTCGCCGAGATTGTCCAGCGTGATGCGCAGGCCCGAGTGGGCCAGCTGCTTGGTGGCGAGGAGAGCCTCATCGGTCGTGACCCCGGCGACGAACCTTTTGACGACGTCGCGGCTGACGGGGGCGGTTTCGACCAGTCGCTCCACCCGGGGTGACCGGGCGGCGGCAAGGATCACGGAGCGCAGCATAACGCCAGACTAACGGCTGGCCCCCCACAAGCTTGCCGGGCTCAGCTACAAATGACCCGTGCCACCTAAACCCTCTAAACGTCGAAAACCGAGGTCGCCTGCCCCTATGAAGATCCCGGCGCACCTCCCACCGCGGCCGTCCCGCCCGGCCGGCCTCGCGGTGCTGCGCTCGCCCAAAGTCCTGGTGGGCGGGGTGCTGCTGCTGGTCCTGGCGACCGCCTGCGCCTGCGGCTCGATGGACGACGATGACTGCGACTCGATGGGCACTACAGACTCGGTCTTTGCCGCCGGATCCTCCGGCGTGCGGATGGCACCACCTGCGCAAACCCAGAGCGATGCGCTGCCCGCAAGCGGCGGGTTCGGCACGCATCTCGCCTCATGCGGCGGTTAGCGGTCACGCCCCGGCCGGGGTGGCGGGAGACCGTCCGGTCGCAGGGAATGCTCCACTCGGACACGACCCTGGATGACGGGCAGACCCTTCCCTACTGGGATGAGTCGGCGTGCTACGAGTTCTCTGTCGATGAGGTGCTCGCGCTCGAGGAGCAGACCGACCAGCTGCACGGGATGTGCCTGGCCGCCGCCGAGCATGTGGTGTCGGCCAACCGGTTCGCCGACTTCGGGATCCCCGGATGGGCGGCCGAGGCGGTCAGCCGCTCGTGGCGGGAGAAGCCGCCCTCGATCTACGGTCGTTTCGATTTGTGGTACGACGGCACGAGCGCGCCAAAGCTGTTGGAGTACAACGCCGACACGCCCACCTCACTGCTTGAGGCGGGCATCATCCAATGGTTCTGGCTCACCGACACCCGGCCCGGCACGGACCAGTGGAACAGCATCCACGAAAAGCTTGTCGCCGCTTGGGAAAGGCAGGCCCCCGGGTTCGCCCCCGGCCCGGTGCACTTCGCCTGGTCGAACCTTGAGGAGACCTTCGAAGACCTGATGACCGTCGGCTACCTCGCCGACACGGCTCACCAGGCGGGGCTCGACGTGCGGGTGGTGCCGATGCTCGACATCGCCTGGGACGGGCGGCACTTCCGCGACAGCGCGGGCGACCCGATCACGACGATCTTCAAGCTCTACCCGTGGGAGTGGATGCTGGCCGAGCCTTACGGGAAGGTCGCGCTTGAACCTGGTACCCCCACACATTGGCTGGAACCACCGTGGAAGCTGCTGCTTTCCAACAAAGCTCTGCTGGCGATTCTCTGGGAGCTCTTCGAGGGGCATGAGCTGCTGCTTCCGGCCTATCTCGATGGACCGCGCGGGCTGGCCGAATACGTGGCGAAGCCGTTGCTCGGCCGGGAGGGCGCCAACGTGCGAATAGTCACGCCCGACGGTGAAATGCACACGGAGGGTATTTATGGGGCGGAGGGCTGGTGCTTCCAAGAGTTCCGGGCGCTGCCTTCGTTCGACGGTCAGCGTGTCGTGCTGGGATCGTGGGTCATCGACGGCGAGGCCGCCGGCCTGGGCATTCGCGAGAGCACCAGCCTCATCACCGACCACCATGCCCGGTTTATTCCCCACTACTTAGTTCCGTAGGACGCTGGCACACAACTTCGCGCAAGATTGCACTACCTTTGTCGGGTGGACTTCGATGCGTACGCCCGCATGGCCGTTGATCTTGTCAACGCGCCGCTGGACGACCTCAACGCCCTGAAGGGCCTCTACCCCGACCCGGAGTGGATGTGCGAGGACCCGACCGAGCGTGATCTGCAAACCTTCCGGAAGGCCCAGAAGAAACTGCGCGACGTCTTCTCCTTCGGCTCCTCCGGACGCGAACGCGAGGCTGTCAACGAGCTGAACATGCTCTTGGAGACTCACCCTGTCCATCCCCGGATCTCCGGCCACCAGTCCGGCAACTGGCATATCCATGTGACCAGCCGAGGCTCCATGATCAGCGCCGAATACCTCGCGGGCGCGGTCTGGGGCCTTTCTGTCTGGTTGTGCGAATACGGCAGCGCGCGCTTCGGGGTGTGCGCCGACGAACGCTGCGGCAACGTCTACCTCGACACCTCGTCGAACAACTGCCGCCGGTTCTGCTCGGAGCGCTGCGCGACACGTTCCCACGTCGCGGCCCACCGCGCGCGCAAGAAGGCCGCTGTCGAGGACACCGCCACCAACCTCACCCCCGTCGGCTAGCCCGGCTCGCTCCTGCGGCTCCGCGATTTCCCTGAACTCGCGGCGATCGATGGCGGGGCGCTAGGGCACCGGCACGGAGAGGTGGGTGCGGGCGAATTGGAGCGCGTCGGCGAGATCGGCCTCTCGCTCGGCACGGCTGCGGGCGCGGCGGGTCGCCACTTCGAGCGCGACAGAGCCCGAGAAACCCCGCCTGGCCAGCGACTCAAGCAACTGTGCGCAGGGCTGGTTGCCGCGTCCGGGGACTAGATGCTCGTCGCGTCCCTCCCCCGTGCCGTCGCCGAGGTGGATGTGGGCCAGGCCATCGCCCATCGCCTCGGCCATTTCCAGCGCGTCGGAGCGTGAGGCCGCGCAGTGCGAAATGTCCAACGTGTAGGAATCGTAGCCGCTCCTCGTCGGATCCCAGCCCGGCGAATACGGGACGAACTGCCGGCCGGCCATGCGGACCGGGTACATGTTCTCGATCGCGAACCGCAGCCCGGGATGGCGTCTGGCCAGGCGCTGGATGCCTTGCGCGAACCCGCGCGCGTAGTCGCGCTGCCAGGTGAACGGCGGGTGCACCACCACCGTGGTGGCGCCGAGATCCTCGGCGAGCACGGCGGCCCGCCGCAACCGCTCCATCGGATCGCTGCTCCACACCCGCTGGGTCACCAGCAGGCAGGGCGCGTGGACCGACATGATGGGAACGCCGTAGTGCTCGACCAGCCCCTGCAGCGCGCTGGTGTCCTGGCTGACCGCATCGGTCCAGACCATGACCTCCACCCCGTCATAGCCGAGCGTCGCGGCCACCTCGAACGCGGCCGCGGTCGGCTCCGGGAAGACCGAGGAGCTTGACAGCAAGACAGGCACAGACACGTCCTCCACCCTAGTCCGCGGGATAGGCCACCCCTCCCCGTGCCCACGGCCCGGCGTCCTGAAACACGGCCGGACGGGCTTTAGCGTTAGTTCTCCACATTGGACAGTGAGAGCTGGTCGAGCCGGCTGAGGATGACGCCTTCCCGCAGTGCCCACGGGCAGATGCGCAACTCGTCGATGCCAAGCCGGCGCATGGTGTGCTCGGCCACCACGGCCCCGGCCGCGAGCTGATGGGCCCGGCTCGGGCTCACCCCGTCAAGCTCGCCAAGCGCGACCGAAGGGATTCGCTGCACGAAAGCCCTTACCTGATGCAGCCCGGTCATCGTCAGCGAGCGCGGCACCCACAGCCCTTCCCCGCTCGGGGCGGCGCCGGCCAGGCGGGCCAGCGTGCGAAAGGTCTTCGAGGTCGCAGCGGCGAACTCCCATCCGCCGATCTTGTCCAGCTCCTTGTGCTCCAGCTTGTTGTCCACATAGGACTCAAGCGCCTCCACCTCTTCCGGCAACGGCGGATCGTGCGAGAGCTTGTTGCGGGTGAGCCTGCCCGCGCCGAGCGGAAGCGAGACCGCGATTTCGGGCGACTCGTCGACCCCGGCCGCGATTTCCAGCGACCCGCCGCCGATGTCCAGCACCAGCAGCCTTCCCGCCGACCAGCCGAACCAGCGGCGCACCGCCAGAAACGTCATCCGCGCCTCGTCCTCGCCCGAGAGCACCCGCAGATCGACGCCCGTGTCCAGCCAAACCCGGCGCAGAACGTCGGCCGAGTTGCTCGCGTCCCGCACGGCTGAGGTGGCGAATGCCAGTAACTCGTCCACCTCCAGGCGTCGCGCGGCCTCCTTGGCCCGAGCGCACGCCTGTACCAGCGAATGGGAGCCCTCCTTGGTCAGCGAACCGTCGCCGTTGAGCTGCTCGGCCAGGCGCAGCCTTTCCTTCTGGGAGTGCGCGGGCCAGGGATGTGCGCCCGGATGGGCATCGACCACCAGCAGGTGGACCGTGTTGGAACCGACGTCGAGAACACCGAGCCGCATGCGCCTACCGTAATGCCCTTCGGGCGCGTCGTAGTCTGGGCTCTGTGAAAGAGGTAGCGCTGGGTTTCCCCAGGGAGTGGATCGAGTTCGCCGATCCAGCCGACTCCAACCATGTGATCCGCGCCGACATGACCTGGCTGCTCTCCCGCTGGAGTTGCATCTACGGCGTGGGCTGCAAGGGCATTCTGAAAGGCCGAGCGGTGGAGGGATGCTGTTCGCACGGCGCGTTCTTCACCGATAAGGAGGACATCGCCCGGGTGAAGGCGGCGGTGAAGAAGCTGACCCCGACGACGTGGCAGCACTTCCGCAAGGGCTACAAGAACTGGACCGAGGTCGACGAGCTCGACGACCAGCCTGCCCGGCGCACGGCCACCCGCCCCGGCGCGGGTTGTGTCTTCCAGAACGACCCCGGTTTCGCCGCAGGCGGCGGCTGCGCCCTGCACGGTCAGGCGCTGCGCGATGGGGTTCATCCACTGGAGTACAAGCCGGATGTGTGCTGGCAGCTGCCGATCCGGCGCGGCCAGGACTGGGTCACCCGACCCGATGAGACCAAGATCCTGCTTTCCACCATCGGCGAGTTCGACCGGCGCGCCTGGGGCTCGGGCGGCCACGAGCTGAACTGGTGGTGCACCTCGTCACCAGACGCGCATGTGGGCACCGATGTGGTCTATGTCAGCTATGGCCCCGAGCTGACCGCGCTTCTGGGCGAGAAGGCCTACGCCGAGCTTTCCCGTCTCTGCCGGGAGCGCCTCGGCAAGGGCCTGGTCGCACCGCACCCGGCAACGGTTGCGCAAAACCAGTCAGTGGCTGGAAACGAAAAGGCAAAACGGATGCCCCGCCGGGTCTAGATAGACCCTCACGTCATCCTGCGGCTGGAACTCGGCGAGCGTTGCGCCTGCGGCTACTGCGCGGGCGCCCGCCTCCGCCAGATCCTCCACCGCTATGTCGAGGTGGACCTGCATCTGCTGGTCGCCCGGCCCGGCCGGCCAGACCGGCGGCACATGCTCCGGCTCCAGCTGGAACGACAGGCCCGCACCCTCGGGGGCCTTGAGCGTCACCCACTCCGGCTCGTCGCTGCCGAGCTCCCAGCCCAGCAACCGCTGGTAGAAACCAGCCAGCGCCCTCGGCTCGGGCGCGCCCAGCACGATTCCCTTCAGCCTCACCTGTTGTCCTCCAAGCTTTCGGTGTACCTGTTCTGCGCCGCCTCGAGCGCCCCGGACTCAGCCTTGGTCAGTTTCCGGAACAGCTGAATTTCAAAAGTCACCGCTTTGCCCTTGACCGTGCGCCGCCAGTGCCCGATCAGCCTCCCGTTGAGCAGGATGGAGTTGTAGTAGACGGCAGCCTGGCGAGTCAGGCTGGGCATGGCCAGCGCGTCACGGCTCTCCGTGTAGGCCATCCCTATCTCGTCATAAACCTGGATCAGGTCTACCCTCGGTTGCGCCATCTTCGGCTCGGGCAGCTCGCGGCCGAACCAGTAGGATCGTCCATCCACGACGGTGTTCAGCACCTCGTTTCCGAGCATTGCCAAGCCTTTGCGGCCGTCGGC
This sequence comes from Rhizocola hellebori, assembly GCF_016862955.1. Classification (GTDB taxonomy): domain Bacteria; phylum Actinomycetota; class Actinomycetes; order Mycobacteriales; family Micromonosporaceae; genus Rhizocola; species Rhizocola hellebori. The sequence goes on from NZ_BONY01000054.1 coordinate 29,559, forward strand.
CTGGGTCAGCCCCGACCACCATGCGAAGTCCTTGAGCGTGGCCGGGCCGCGCGTGGTGAAGTAGCGGCGCACCAGCTCGGCCAGCGCCTCCTCACGGCTCAGGACTATCGCGTCGGGGGCCCTTTCCTCAATCAGTGCATAGGTTTGCTGCTTGCCCCTCGGCGCCCCGCTGCAGATGATCCCGTCCAGCTCCGCCCGCATGAGGACAAGCGTGAACGCCAGATTTTCCAAGGTCAGCCCCGCGTTTTCGAGCACCGCGCGCATCTGCTTGCGCTCGAGCTGCTGCCCACCCTTGAGCGCCTTGACGAACAACGCGTTGGTCTTCTTGAAATCCGTCAAACCGTTGGCGCGGTAGTAGGGCGCGTTCACCGCGTGCACCCGGTGGCCGGTCAGCTCCAGCATCCAGCGGATGTCCTCGCGCGCCACGAAGTGCCACGTGGGCCGCATGACATGGGTGCGCAGAATCCTGCCGTCGGCGATGAGCTCGTCCACCATGGGCTCGGTGACGTTCTTCGTGCGCTGCACTATCGACCAGCGCGCATAGGGGAACTCTTGTGCCTGTAGCGCGGCGAAACTTCTCACCCCGGAATGGATGTCCTGGAAAGGCTCACCCCAGAGCCGCTGGTTGACCATCCGCAAGGCCGCAATTTCCCCATGCGAGAACATCACTCGATGCTATCGGGCAGACTCCGGGCGGCGAACCAGAAGTAGATGCCCGACGCCGTGACGATGAGGGCGGCGCAGCCGAACACGGCGTCTATGCGGCCAAGGTGCATGCCGAACAGCGTCGTGTCCAGGTCCTTCAGGACGGTGCTCACCAGCACGCTGGTGACGGCGATGGAGACGATTGCCCCGAGCCGGTTCGCCGGCATGATCACCGCGAAGACCCGGCCCAGGAGATCCCGCGGCACCACCCGCATCAGCACGGGCGCCAGCGCCGTGTTGAGCGCGCCGATGCAGTAGCCGAGCCCGGCGATCACCGCCAGTGCCGGCCACACGCTTTCCAGGCGCGAATAGGCGAAGAGAAACGCTCCGCTGAGCACAAAGCCACCCACGATGACCCGGACATGACCGAGCCGGTCACCCAGAAAGCCACCGGTGAACGAGCCGATGACCGCGCCCACCCCGAAGGCCCCACCGAGCACGCCGAACCACTTCGGCTCGGCGTTGAGGTTCTCGGCCACGAAGTAGAGATCCAGCGCAACGAACGCCCCAATCCCGAGCTGGACGACGACGGCAAGGATCAGCACGGCACGTACCAGCGAATGACCGCCGATGAACCGCATTCCCGAGACGAACTCGCGCCACACGCCGGCCGATTCCTCGCGCGGCTTTGCTGGCGGGACGGCCGCCGGATCCACTTTGATGAGCCGGATCAGCAGGTAGGACACGAGAAATGACAGCGCGTTGACGGTGATCGCCCAGGGCACGCCGACGCTCACCAACAGCGGCGCGGCCAGCGGTGGGCCGATGATCGAGGCCAATGCGCCCGCGGACTGGGCGTAGCCGGAGGCCCGCCCCTGCATCTCCTCCGGAACGATGTCGCGCAGCAGCACTATCCGCGACGGATTGAAGAACTGTGAGGCCGCCGTATCGAGCGCGACCACCACGGCGATGATGGTGAGGGTCACCGGCAACGGCAGCGTCACCACGCTGACGACGATCAGGGAGCTGATCAGAGCCGCCCGGATGAGGTCCATCCGGAGCATGGTGCGCCGGGCTTCCCAGCGATCCACGAACACGCCCGCGATCGGCCCGAGAAAGATGATGACGATCGAGGTGACGATGAGCACGACGCTGCTGACCGCGGGGGCGTAACCCTTGCCCGCCAGGAGAACGTAGCCGATCCAGATCAGCAGGGTGGTGCCGAAAACCTCGTCGCCCACGACCGAGATCGTCTGTCCAAACCAGAGCTTCGCGTAGTTCCGGTTGATGAGCATCCAAAGACATTAGGACAGCACAGCCGATCTCGCTGCCCCGGTTTACGGCTCGAACTTGTAACCCAGCCCTCGCACGGTGACCAGAAAGCGCGGCGTGGACGGCTCCGGCTCGATTTTGGACCGAAGCCGCTTCACATGCACGTCAAGGGTTTTGGTATCGCCAACATAGTCGGCTCCCCACACCCGGTCGATGAGCTGACCCCGGGTCAGCACCCGGCCGGCGTTGCGCAGCAGCAGCTCCAGAAGCTCGAACTCCTTGAGCGGCAACTGAACCGCAGCGCCGTCGACGGTGACCACGTGCCGCTCGACGTCCATGCGCACCGGTCCGGCGGTCAGGGTGGCACCGGCGTGCTCGACCACCTCCGAGGTCTGCCGGCGCAGCACGGCACGGATCCGGGCGACCAGCTCGCGCGGCGAGTACGGCTTGGTGACGTAGTCATCCGCGCCGATTTCGAGACCCACCACCTTATCGATCTCGCTGTCCCGCGCGGTCACCATGATGATCGGCACATTGGAGCGCTGCCTGAGCTGGCGGCAGACCTCCGTGCCGGGCATCTCCGGCAGCATCAGGTCGAGAAGAACGATGTCGGCGCCGGTGCGGTCGAACTCGGTCAGCGCGGCTGTTCCGGTTGCCGCGAGCGAGACCTCGAAGCCCTCCTTGCGCAGCATGTAGGACAGCACATCGGAGAACGATTCCTCATCCTCAACCACGAGCACTCGTGACATCACTGACCAATCTCCTCATGTATTGCCGATACTTCTAGCGCGTCCGGTGGACGGGCCGGAAGACGCAGGGTGAACGTCGAGCCACCGCCGAGCCGACTGCGCACGTCCACCCTCCCGCCATGGTTGGTAGCTATGTGCTTCACGATGGCCAGCCCGAGCCCGGTGCCGCCGGTAGCACGCGACCGGGCCTGGTCGGCTCGATAGAAACGCTCGAATACTCTGTCAAGGTCTGCCGGGCCGATGCCTATTCCCTGGTCCGAGACGCTGATGTCGACGCGTTCGCCATCGGCGAGAGCGCTGACGATCACCGCTGAGCCCTCCGGGGAGTAGGCGACCGCGTTCTCCACCAGGTTTCCCAGCGCCGTGGCGAACTGGCTGTCCCGGCCATAGATGGTCAGCCCTCTGGTGCCCACCACCACCAGCTCTATCCCCTTGGCCGTGGCCGCGGTGCGGCTGCGGTCGACGGCATCGGCCACCACCCAGTCGACCGAAACCGGCTCCGGGTCGGGCAGCGGCTCCGCGCCCTGCAGCCGGGAAAGCTCCATGAGCTCGGTCACCAACTGGCCCAGGCGCGCGCTTTCGCGCTGGATGCGCTCGGCGAAGCGGCGGCCCGCGGCGACATCGGTGGCCGGGTCGGCACCGGACGCCTCCGGGTCGGTCGCGTCGAGCAGGCCCTCCGCGAGCAACTGCAATGCCCCGATGGGCGTTTTCAGCTCGTGGCTCACGTTGGCGACGAAGTCGCGGCGCACCCTTTCCACGCGATGGGCCTCGGTGACATCGGCCGCCTCGATGCAGATCATCCCGCCGCCGATGGCGACCGCGCGCAGGTGCACGCCAAGCGGCTCGCCCACCCGCGGCAGGTCCACCTCCACCTCCCGGCGTACGCCGGTGTGGCGCACCTGGCCGGAAAGGCTGCGCAGCACGGGGTGCGCGCTCACCACACCCGGCTGACCGCCGGCCCGCAGCAGACCCATCGCCCGCGCCGCCGGGTTGGCGAGCACCACCTGATCGGTGGCATCGAGCAAGACCACGCCGACCCGCAACGAGTCGAGGCTCTTACGCCCCATCCCCGCCATCGGATCGACGATAGGCTGCGCCACGGCAGCCGTCTCATTACGCCTTGCCCACCTCACGCTGCGATCGTAGGTCACACAGTTCACCTGGCGTTCCACCAGATTGAAGTGAAATGTCCGTAAAAGCGGCAACAGACGTGCGAAGTTCACTTTCAGGCCCGGTCTCGTTCACCATCGTTCACCCTGTAGTCGCCACCCGGTCTTATGGTGACTTTGTTCTCTGCCCCTATTTCCGGAGTGATCCATGCGCGAGGAATTCCGAGCTGACCTGTATGAAGTCGGCCGCCTGCTGGTTTCGATGGCCGAGGCGGTGCGCACCGCAATGGGGGCCGCCACCACGGCGTTGCTCAGTGCCGACAAAGAGGGAGCCGAGCGCGTGGTCGCCCGCGATGCGGAGATCAATGCGATCTTCCACTCGGTCGAGGACAAAGTGTTGCGCCTGCTTGCACAGCAGGCGCCGGTGGCGTCCGACCTGCGCATGGTGATCACTTCGTTGCACATCGGCACCGATCTGGAGCGTATGGGCGACCTCGCCGAGCACGTGGCCAAGTCGGCCCTGCGGCGCTACCCCGGGGTGGCTGTGCCCGCGGAGCTGGCGGGAGTGGTCGGCCAGATGGCCAACGTGGCGGACCGCATCGCCGGAAAAATCACCCTTGTGCTCGCCAGTCGCGATCTGGAGCGGGCCGCCGAGCTCGAGCGTGACGATGATGACATGGACGAGCTCGAACGTCAGCTCTACACCCGCATCCTCGGCCCGGATTGGAAACACGGCGTCGAAGCCGCGGTGGATGCGGCATTGCTGGGCCGCTTCTACGAGCGCTACGCCGACCACGCCGTAAACGCCGGCCGCCACGTCATCTACCTGGTGACCGGCGAAAGCGAGAAGTGAGCGGCAACGCCAGCTCCCACTAAGCACATCGCGAGCAGCGCCGCCTTCGTGGCAGCCCTGCCCGCGATGATCGTCGCTATTTCGGGGAAAACGCGACAATCGCCGTGTCGGTCGGCGGCGCAGCCGCCGGGCGCGGCCAAGCACGCACGGATGTGCCGCGCGGGAGCTCGCGGCGAGCGACCACAACGTTGCGGCGCAATAAAATTGCAGTTACTTGGTCGTGGCGCCGGTGAGGCCGGACTGGACCTGGCGGTGGAAGACCAGATATACGGCCAGAATCGGGAGCATGGCGAGGGTCATGCCGGCGAAGAGGCGGGCGAAGTCGGTCTCGTAGCGCGCTTCGGCGGCCAGCTCCAGCAGGCCCTGGGTCAGCACCTTCGGGTCGCCCTGCTTCATCAGCACGGTGGGCAGGATGAACTGGTTCCACTGACCGATGACGTTGAAGATCCCGATTCCGATCATGCCGGGCTTGGCCATCGGGAGCATGACCTGAAAGAAGGTCCGGACGTGGCCCGCGCCGTCGACCGAGGCGGCCTCGGCGATGGTGGTGGGCAGGGTCCGGAAGAAGGCGTGCAGGAAGAAGATGGTGAACGGCATCGAGTAGGCGACATAGACCAGGATCAGACCGCCATAGGTGCCGCGCCCGATCACGCTTTCCAGGCCGGTGACCTCGCCGACCTTCCCCACCGTCAGGTATAGCGGCATCATGCCGAGATAGATCGGCATGGTGAGCCCGGCCACGAAGATCCAGTAGACGACGCGGTTGCCACGGAACGGATAGCGCGCCAACACGTAGGCCGCCATCGATCCCAGCAGCATCGTCAGGGTCACGCCGCCGGTGAGCACCACGAGCGTGTTGAAGAAGAACTCGCCGATGTGGCCCTTGGTCCACGCGCGCCCGAAGGCATCGAGCCGCCATTCCGCCGGGAGCCCCAGCGGGGAGTGGATGATTTCCTGATCGGTCTTGAAGGACTGGATCGTGGCCCAGATCAGGGGAACGGTGACCAGCAGACCCCACACGATGAGGAAGGTGTGCGAAAAAGCGTTCGCCACCAAGCCTTTTGCCGGGTCCGGGGAAGCTTGCTTGTCGTTGGAAGACATCTCTCTTCCCCTCTCAGAACTCGATCTTGTCGCGGCTGCGGGTCACGCGGAACTGCAGCGCAGCGAAGAGCAAGGTGATGATCGCGATGGAGATACCGGTGGCGCAGGCGTAGGCGAAGGCGTCGTACCGGCTCGGGCGCAAGACGTTTGACATCATCACCGAGCTCATCACCTCGCTCGCGTGGTTGGGGCCACCGCCGCCCGGATCCGGGGTCAGGCCGATCACCAGGGCGTAAAAGTCAAGCGCCGCAATGCCCAGATAGACCCACGCCACCGAGACGTGGTCGCGCAGCAGCGGAAGCGTCACCTTGTAGAAGCTCTGCACCCGGGTCGCGCCGTCGAGCGTCGCCGCCTCGAAGATGTCCTTCGGGATCGACTGCATCGCGGCGGAGAAAAGCACCAGATAGAACCCGACACTGCCCCAGACAGCGATGGCGATCAGGCAGACCAGGACCACCGGGATGTCCAGCGTCATCGATCCAATGTGGATTTGCGGGGTACCGAACGCAGGCGTGGGATCGGCGAGGAACAGCTCCGGGTCATTCTGCTCGACGAGCCCCAGCTTCATCAGCAAAGCGTTGAGCATGCCGCCATCGTTGCTCTGCAACACCCGCCGCCAGATGACCGCGACGATGGCGATCGACATGACCTGGGGGAAGAAGAAGATGAACTTGTATATGGAGGAGCCGAAGACGCCCCGCACGCCCGCCTTGTCGCTGCGACCGCCCACGTTGAGCATGAACGCGAAGAAGAGCGCGATCAGGATCGTGATGATGGGGAAGATGGTGAGCACGACGACGTTGTGCCCGATGGCGCGCAGGAAGACCTCGTCGTCAAGCAGATTGCCGAAGTTCTCGAACCCGACGATCTTCCAGTCCGGGTTCAGGCCGTCGAAGTCCGTGACCGAGAAGAGCGCCGTCGCTCCGTAGGGCAGGAGCACGTACACCACGTAGAGCACTATCGGAGCGATGAGAAAGCCGGTGATGAACCAGCCTCTGCCCTTCCGCATGTGAGTTCCTTCGGTAGCAAGCCATGGGGCCGGCCGTCATGCATAGCCGGCCCCATGGGGATGAACATCAGGCGTCGGTACGCTTCTGCTTCGTGATCTTGTCGTCCTTGGCGACCGCGTCAGCGGCCTTCTGGACCTCGTCCATGAACTGAGCCGGAGTGATACGGCCAGCCATGAGCTCGGTCGCCTGGGTGCCAACGGCCTTCTGCAGGGTCGGGTACCAACCCTCGTAGAACCAGGTGATGACCTCGGGCGCTTCCGCGGCCGCCTTCGAGGCGGAGGTGAGCGCGCTGGAGATGGTCAGACCATCCGCGGCACCCTTGACCACCGGCAGCGACTTGGTGAGCTCGGCGAACTTGCGGGCCGATTCCTTGCTCAGCATCATGCGCAGGAACTCAAGACCACCGGCGGTGTTCTTGGCCTTCTTCGGCACCACGAAGCCCTCGCCGGGCGCCGCGTGGATGGTGCCGAACTTGGCCTTGTCGGCGGTGGTGATGTCCCACGGCGCGGCAACGGAAAGCTTCGCGTTGCCGATCGTCTTGGCCATCTCACCCTCGAGCCACGAGCCACACCAGATGAACAGCGCCTTGCCGTCGATGACGGCCTGCTGGGTGGTGGTGTGGTCGAGACCGGCGGCGCCGGCCTGGACCCAGCCCTTGCCCACCATCTCGGCGAGGTGCTCAACAGCGCCCTTGACCGCTTCGGACTTCCACGCGTTGGGCTCGAGGTGATCGATCGCGACGATCGCGGACTTGCCGCCGACCTTCCAGATCCACTCGTTCACGACGTTGTGGATGTACCAGGAGTGGATGCCCTGGAACGTGTAAGCAGCAATGCCCTTGGCCTTGGCGGCCTCGGCCAGCGTGGTGAACTCGGCCCACGTCTTCGGCGCCTTCCAGCCCTCCTTGTCGAACAGGGTCTGGTTGTACCAGTGCGCGTAGATGGAGTAGGCGTAGTTCAGCGTGTACGGCTTGCCATCGTGCAGACCGGACTCGACGGTCCCGGCCACCAGGGTGTCCTTGACCTTCTTGCCCGGCTCGTCGTAGCTGTCGGAGTTGAGCAGCTCGGTCAGGTCGACCAGCTGGTCACCCTTGACGAGGTTGCCCACCGGGATGGTCTCCGGTGAGGAGTTGTTCAGCACGTCCGGCGGGTTGCCACCGTAGAAGCGGGGCTGGTAGTCGGTGAGGATCAGCTTGGAGTACTTGACCTCGGCCTTGCCGTACTTGCCGGAGAACTTGGTCTTGTTGAACTCGAAGTAGTCCTTGCCGAAGCCGCCGTCGAAGCCGGCAACCTCAAGGCCCTTGTCCTTGGCGACACCAAACGGGTTGTCCTTGGTCTTCTCTCCGGTCGCGCCGTCGGTGGATCCATCGTCGCCGCAGGCGGCCAGGAATCCAGCGGCAGGGGTGGCGAGCAGACCGGCGGCCGCCGCCCGCCGCAGCACTGTGCGGCGAGTGAGGTCCGACGGGCTGTCGGGGGATACGGTCATGACATCTCCTCGTAATGCGAGATACAGCGGCGCGTCGGGGCAATCCCCGCGTCTGCTTTTAGGGGTTCTTCATCCAGCGCAAGCAACGCTGGAGTTTCTGGGACCGTCATGCGGCTACCTCCCGGAGGCGGTGCCCGGCGACCGCTTGTGCGGTGCGCTGGAAGGCGGCGTGGGATCGATCGTGGGTGCGCTGCGCGACCGCGATGTAGAGCAGGTCGAGCAACACCAGTTGCGGGTGGCGGGCGGAGAGTGCGTCAGGCCGGAAGGTGGTGGCCTGAGTGGCGGTCAGCAGCACTATGTCGGCCACGTCTGCCAGCGGGGAGCGCGGAAAACTTGTCAGGGCAACGGTTACAGCCCCGCGGCTGCCCGCTTCGGCGATCATTTCGATCGTCTCGCGGGTCTGGCCGGAGTGCGAGATGCCAAGGGCGACATCCCTTTCGCGCAGCAGGGCGGCGCTGGCGAGTCCATTGTGGACATCCGGCCATGACCAGGCGGCCACGCCGATGCGGTGCAGCGAGAACTGCATCTCCGCCCCGACGAGCGCCGACCCGGAGGCGCCGTAGATGTCCACGCGATTGGCGGCGGCGATGGCGTCGGCCGCCCTTTCCACCTCGGTCAGATCGGTCATCGCCGCGGTGTCGCGCATGGCCTGGGTGTCGGCCGCCATGATCTGCCCGAGCACGCGCTCAAGCGAATCGGTCGGCTCGATCTCCCGGCCAATGTCGACAGCCCACCCGGCGGAGCGGGCCGCGCGCCCGGTTTCCCCGGCGATGGCTAGCCGCAGATCCGCGTAGCCCTCGAAACCGAGAGCGCGGCAGAACCGCGTGATGGTGGCCGGCGAGGTGCCGGAACGCTCGGCAAGCTCCACAATGGTGGCTCGCGATGCCCCGGCGGGATCGGTCAGCACCTGCTCCGCCACGCGTCGCAGGGCACCGGTGAACTCGGGCAGGCGACCGCGGAGTCGAACCAGCACGCTGTCGGGGCCGGCCTCCTCGTAAGCGCCTCGTTCCACCGCGTCAACCTCGCCTTTTTCTGGAAGGAGTGTTAACTGTTAGTGGAAAGAATTCTTACTCAAAAGGCCGGAGTGTCAACAGCCAGCCGCCAAGTTTTCAAACTGTTACAAGGAAGCTCCACCGTTCGGCCTAGAGCGGCTAGACCGAAAGGTGGAGCTATTGATACCCAACCGTCAGGCGGCTACTGGCTCCGCGACGGACAGCGCCGCCCGCTCACGATCGAGGCGGCTCTCCCGGGCCGCCGAAGCGGCGAGGTGACCCCACCCGCCCGCCAGGCCCAGCACACCGCAAACGATCCAGTGCCAGGCGCCCAGGGTCTGCAGGCTCCACCCGCCGACCGCCGGGGCGACGAAGAAGGCGGCCGGAAAGACCAAATTGAACACTCCTTGGTACCGAGCCCGCATGTGCCAAGGCGCGAGCTCCGCGATCACCGAAGCATTGGCGGGCGCCGCGAACATCTGCCCCAAGGTCCAGATGACGGCCGCGCCAAGGTAGACCCACGCCAGGTCGGCGAAGGCCACCGAAGCGAAGCCGAAGGCGAGCAAGGTGAACGAGAAAGCGAGCACCCGCCCGTGCCGGCGATGCCCCACCAGCTTCGGCACGAAGAGCTGACCGAGCACGATCATGGCGCCGCCCAGCGACACCACCAGACCGTAGACCGCCGGGCGCAGCCCGTCCGCGGCCATCGCCAGCTGGACCGTGGAAACTCCTTGCGCGGTAAGCAAAGCGAGCACGAAGGTGAGCCCGACGAAGGCCATGAACACCCGATCGGTGAGCACCCGGCCCAGCCCCGGTCTGGGGCCGGTGGTGGACCGGGTGGGCAGGGTCTCTGGTACCCAGAAAAGAATGAGCAGAGCCGTGATGGCGGTCATGCTCGCATCGGCGACGAACAGCGCGAAGAAACTGAACTCTGCCACTATTCCGGCCAGGGCCGCCGCCACCGCGCTGCCCATGTTGAAGGCCCAGAACTGGAGATTGAAGGCGCGCGGCCGGTCGGCTTCCGGTGTCACGTCGACGATGGCGGCCACCATCGCCGGGCTGGGCAACATGTGGGTCAGTCCCAGCAGGATCGCGAGCAGGGCGATGAGCCAGAGCGGCCCGGCGAATCCGAGCGCCAGCATGAGAATCGCGCTGGCCGAGGTCCCGAGCAGGTAGGTGCGCTTGCGCCCCCAGCGATCGGCGAGCACACCCCCGGTCAGCGTGCCGATGGCGCCGCCCGCACCGTAGCCACCGGTGATCAACCCGGCCATCGCCAGCGTGGTGCCCCGAGCCGTGGTCAGATACGTCGGCAGCAGCAGCATGCCGAAAGCGCCGATTCGGTTGACCAGCAAGGCGGTGAACAGCGTCCAGAAGGTGCGCGGCAACCCACCCACCGTGTCGCTAAGAAACCGCCGCAACTGCCACCTCCGGCTGACGCTGGGCCGCCGCTAGCTCAGCGATGCGCCGCTCCCGGCTCGGACCGCTGAACCACTGTCCAATCGCGACAGCCACCCCGAGACCGGCCAGGACCAGCCAGAGCGTTGCCGGTGGGGCCTGGTCGAGCAGAATACCGCCGAGGACCGGGGCGATGAAGTTGGCCAGGGTGAAACCCATCGAGGCCACACCCTGGTACCGGCCGCGCATCTGCGCCTGCGAAAGGTCGGCGACATAGGCGCCGTTGATCGGAGCATTGATCATCTCACCGGCCGTCCAGACCACCACCGTGAGCATGAGCAACGGCACCGTTCCCGCGATGGCCACCGAGCCCATCCCAAGCCCGACAAGCAAAGCCGCCGCGACCAGAACGCTGGTGCGACTGCGCTTGCCGATCAGCCGCGGCACGAAGAGCTGGCCAACCACGATCATCACGCCGTTGACCGCGATGACCGTGCCATAGTCGGCGGGGTCGAGCCCGCGCTGGTGCATCGCGATCGGGATCAGCTTGCACGCCTCGATGATGATCCACAGCCCCAGGTTCAGCGCCACGAACACCATGAAGAGGCGGTCCCGGAAGACCGTCATGATGCTGCCATTGACCGGAGCCGAGTCCACCCGCACCACGCTTCGCGTCTCCGGGACCAGCCCGAACACCAGCCCCGCGGTGATGAGCTGCGCCGCGGCGTTGAGCAGGAAGACGGTCATGTGCGGGGCGTGCGCCAGGACGCCGGCCAGGATCGCGGCCACCGAGAACCCGATGTTGATGGCCCAGTAGTTGAGGTTCATGCCCTTGAGCCGGCTCGACGGCCCGAGCACATCCACCATCGTGGCGCCAAAGGCGGGCCGGCCGATACCGTTCCAGAATCCGAAGAGCGTGGCCAGAACCGCAATCCCGACCGGTTGCATAGTCAGACCCAGTCCGACCGCGGTCGCCGCGAGCATCACATTGGAGACCAGGATGCTGCGCCGGCGGCCCCAGCGATCCGCGAGCACACCCCCCGCCAGCGAGCCGAGCGCCATTCCGCCACCGAACAGGCCGAGCACCAGACCGGCGAAGGTAGCGCTGAACCCGTAGTGGGCCACCATATTGATCTCTAGGTAGAGCATGACGAAGGCGCCACTGCGGTTGATCAGGGTAGCTGTCCACAGGTACCAAAAAGTTTGGGGTAAGCCACGCACACGGATACTGTGCCTTACCGCTCTCGCCTAAGTCACGCGCTTTCGAGCGTGGCGCCGCCCACACAATCCGGTTGCGCGCCACCACGTCGGAACCCAGCGCCTGGTCCGCATTGTGGGCCAAAGAGCCAATGGAATGACCCATTCAGCCCGGCTCTAGGCACGGCCTGTACGCTGAGCGGCCATGGAGCGTCACGATTACCCCGTTCTTCGTCCGCATTCGCACATTCCAGGATCACCCGGTCCGCTTGTTCTTGTGGTACTCGACGGGGTGGGCGAAGGTAGAGGGGATCAATACGACGCGGTGGCGACAGCACGCACCCCGGCGCTGGACGCGTTACGTGCCAAGGCTCTCTTTCGCAGCATTCTTGCGCACGGCCCCTACGTGGGACTGCCGTCCGAGAGCGACATGGGCAACTCGGAGGTCGGGCACAACACCCTCGGAGCAGGGCGCATCTTCGACCAAGGCGCAAAGCGGATCGAAAATGCTCTTGCCTCCGGCGCGATCTGGGGCGACGCCTGGAAGGAGATAGTGGCTCAGACCGTCGGGCAGGGCAGCACTTTGCACCTCATCGGCCTGCTCTCCAACGGAAACGTGCATTCCAACACGTCGCACCTGTCGGCGCTCATCCAGCGCGCGGTGGAAGAGGGCGTGCCACACATCAGAGTGCACGTGCTCTTCGATGGCCGCGACGTTCCTGACCACACCGCCGATCAGTACATCGCCAAGCTCGAAGCGGAGCTCGCCACGTTCCATGGCAAGGCAGACGTTCGGATCGCCTCCGGCGGTGGCCGGATGGTCACCACGATGGATCGCTACGAAGCCGACTGGCGCATCGTCGAAAGGGGCTGGCAGGCGCATGTGCTCGGCACCGCCCGGCCCTTCACCTCGGCAGCCGAGGCGATCGACACGATGCGCGCCGAAACACCCGGCATCAGCGACCAGCTGTTGCCCGCGTTCACGGTCGTCGACGGCGAGGGCAAGCCGGCCGGGGCGATCCAGGACGGCGATTGCGTAATCATCTTCAACTTCCGCGGCGATCGGGCCATGGAGCTTTCCCGAGCCTTCGAGGAGGGCGACGACTTCGAGGGCTTCGATCGCGTCCGCAGGCCTAGCGTGATCTTCGCCGGGATGACCCTCTACGACGGCGACACCAACGTGCCGAAGCGCCGAGTGGTGGAGCCGGAGAGGGTCTCGAGCACAATCAGCGAGTACCTGGCTGGCTCAGGGGTGACCCAGTGGGCGGGCGCGGAGACGCAGAAGTTCGGCCACGTGACCTACTTCTGGAACGGAAACCGCTCGGAGAAATTCGACTCCGCCAGCGAGGTCTACGTCGAAGTGCCGTCCGACCGCGTCCCGTTCAACGAGCGCCCATGGATGAAGTCAGCGGAGACTGCCGATCAGGTGATCGAAGCCGTCCGCTCAGGGGACTTCCGGTTCATTCGGGTCAACTTCGCCGGCGGCGACATGGTCGGGCACACCGGCTCATTTGAGTCGGCCATCATCGCCATGGAGTCCGTCGACTTGGCGATCAGCCGTATCCAGCAAGCGGTTGAGGCTGCGAGCGGATGCCTGATGATCACGGCCGATCACGGTAACGCCGAGGACATGGTGGAGCGCGACAAGGCAGGCGATCCGCTTTTCCGTGCCGACGGCTCGCCGCAGTGGAAGACCGCCCACAGCACCAATCCGATTCCCCTGATCATCGCTGACTACAGCGGCCGCAAGCTCGCGCTGGCCGACGGCCTACCTAAGGCAGGCCTGGCCAATGTGGCCGCCACCATCGCCAACCTTCTCGGCTTCGAAGCTCCAACCGAATACGATCCAACACTTTTGGCCTAGAAATGCCGGCGGCCGGCCTGGTGACGCTCACCCCCGTTAGCGTCACCGGCCAGCCGGCCGGTTCTTCAGGTGGCGCCGTCCCCCAACGGCTATGTGCCACCCATCCCCCACGCTCAGTTCGGCGCCTACAACCGAAAACCGATTCGATCGGGCTTGACACCCGGGTGTCTCATCGAACCTTGCGCTTGCCGACGACGTTACGCCGCAGCTCAAAGGCCCGTCCAGTCATTTTGCGAATTTGCTTCATCACTCTTCGTAATGGGAGCGGTACCGAGCGCTATGTTCACAAAATCGGGCATAAGTTACTCTTCGGTTACCCTGAATTTCATGATCAACTCGACCCGTGAGGCCACCCCTAACTTGCGGTAGATGCTCGCCAGATGGGTCTCCACGGTTCGTTCGCCCAAAATGAGGCCTTCGGCGATCTCGCGGCTTGGCGCGCCGCGCAGAGCCCATGTCAGCACCTCGCGTTCCCGGGCGGTGAGGGTGCCCAGCGCCGGGCTGGGCGCGTCAACCGGCCGCCGCGCCCGGCGCAGATGCTCATCGGCCAGGCGGGCCGCCACGGGATCGATCACCTCGCCCGCTGTCAGCGCCTGGGCGGCCGCGCCGGCGAAGGCGGTCTCGTCGCTGAGCACCGCTTTGGCCCGCAGGGCGTACCAATTCACCAGCGCGCTCGACGAGTCGCTCTCCAGCGCGGCCAGCCGGGTCAATGCCGCCGTTCCGCGAAGCTCATAGGCACGGGCCAGCAACTCTTGATCTTCGAGGGCGGCCGCTTCCCGCTCCGCGTGCGTGAGTGAGACATCGTCGCCCGTCAGCGCCGCCACCGCCAGGCTCGCCTCCGCCAAAGCCCTCGGATCGCCCGACTCGTGCGCCAGGGCGTGTGCCTTCACCGCCAGCTCGGCCGTTTCAGCCTCTATCGCCAGCCGGGCGTGGAGTCTGGCCACCACTGACACATCAAGGTTTTTGCCCTCCAACGCGAATCTGAGCGCATCAAGGCGTTCCAGGTCTCGTGGTGGCCGTGCCCCTGTTCTTGCCAGAGATGGGCGCGGGCCGAAGCCGAGAGCAGCCGCGGCGACCAGACCCGGGTCTTCGGCGCGAATGCCCATCCGCAGCGCGCCCGTCAACGCGGCCCGGCCAATCAGGGTGTCCTCGTGTGTGCGCGCGGCCCGCAGCCGAGCCGTGCCGGCGGCCACCATCAGCCGGCCGGTCTGTCCCGGCGCCCAACCCGCCCGTCCGGCGAATGTGGCGGCCTGCCCGAAGTACTCGGCGGCCATCTCGGGCAGCCCTTGGCTGTCGGCGGTAGCGCCCGCGGTGGCGGCAGCCGCGGCAGCGGCGTCGAGGCGGTGGCCGCCGCCCAGGGCTGCGGCCTCGCCCAGGTGATGGGCGAGCTCCACCACGGTGGCGGCCCGCGCCCCCGGGGTCGCCCCCAGCGAGCTGAGCGCCCCGGCCACCCGCTCGTGCAGCTCCGCGCGATGCCTCGGGCCGAGCAGGTCGTAGCAAACCTCACGAGCCAGCGCCTGGCGGAAGCTGAACACGTGCCCGGGTAGTTGCCGCACCAGCGATGCGGCCTCCTCGAGTCCACTTAGGACGTCCAGCTCGGGGTAGACCCGCTCCACGATCGCGAGGTCGAACTCGCGCCCGATCACCGCGGCGAGGTCGATGACCGCACGAGCTTGCTCGCCAAGCGCGGCAAGCACCGTCACTACCGGCGCGGCCAGCTCGCCCGGCCAGCGAATAGCCAGCCGATGCAGGCCATTGGCGGTGGGCTCGACCTGGTCGAGGATCGCGGCGAGCAAAGTCGGATCAGAGTCAGTGCGCCGCATCAGCTGTTCGGCCAGCCTCGCCGGAAGAGCCGAGCCGAACCGCCTTCTCAGCAGTTCCGCGGCATCCTCATGATCCACAGTGGACTCCCTCTCCGGGAAAGTACGCAGATGATTCTGACGGCAAAGTTACGTACTCGCCGCGATGTGCGCACACCGGGACCAGACCTACCGTTCTCGCATGTCGAACTTCCGAGACCTCATCGCCCGCATGGCGATCGACGCGGAGTTCGCCCGGCACACTCGGGCGAACCCGGATGCGGTCGCCCGCCAGTACCACCTGAGCCATGGCGAGTCCGAGCAGTTGCGCGGTCTGGCCGACGCCGCCACCTCGGCCGGCCCCACCGCCCTCGGCGCCCGACTGTCCAAAATGGGTGGTATCACCACTGCCGCCCTGAGTGGCCCGTTCTTCACCGGCCCGGACACCGACCACGATGGCATCGTCGATCTCCTGGACACCGACGACGACAACGACGGCATCCCGGACGCAAGCGACTCCAAGCCGCTGGTGCCGAACCTGTTGGTGACCCAGCCGCACCTGCCCCCCACCGGCCCGGTCGTCACCCTCGACCCCGATGTCACGAACCCGACCGGCGATGCCGATGGCGACAAGATTCCCAATTTCCTGGATAAAAACGACAGCTCCACCGACACCACCCACGAGCGGTGGGGAGACAACGACCACGACAAGATTCCGAACATCGACGATCCCGACACGGCCGGCGAGTACATCCTCGACAAGATTTTCCTCGACCTCGCCGGCGACAACGATGGCGATGGCCTGGTGAACCCGCTCGACTCGAACGACAGCAACCCGGACACCACCAACGAGGCGCTGGGCGACAAGGACCACGACGGCATCTACAACTACCTGGACAAGTTCAATATCAAGTTCCCGGTCGGCGACATCGTCATCCACCCAGAGGTCCTCGACCCGAGTGCCGGTGGCGGAACACCTCCCCCGCCGCCGCCCGCAGGCGACCCGGCGCCCCCGCCCGCGGCCGACCCGGCCCCGCCGGCGCCGACCGGTGGCGACAGCCCGTCCACTCCGGACATCATTGTCAACGTCGACGTCCCGCCGGCCGAGCAGGTCGTGGCCGCACCGCAACAGCCGATCCTGCTCAACAACGACGCGGTCGGCAAGCCGGTAGCCGTGCCGACGTCGGACGAGGAAGGTGGCCTCGGGACACCCATCCTGGTTGTCGGCGGCGTAGCGCTGGCAGCCGGTGCCGTAGCCGGTGGTATCGCAGGCAAAGTTCTCAGTGACAAAGGAAAGGACGAGGAATAGCGATGTCGAACTTCCGAGACCTCATCGCCCGCATGGCAATTGACGCCGAGTTCGCGCGGCACGCCCGGGCAAACCCGGACGCGGTAGCCCGCCAATACGGTCTAAGCCACGACGAATCCGAACAACTACGCGGCCTGGCCGACGCGGCAGCCTCCGCGGGCCCCACGGCCCTCGGCGCCCGTCTGTCCAAAATGGGCGGTATCACCAGCGCCATCCTTAGCGGCCCGATCTTCACCGGTCCGGACACCGATCACGACGGCATCATTGACCTGTTCGACACCGACGACGACAACGACGGCATCCCGGACGCCACCGACTCCATGCCGCTGGTGCCAAACCTGGTCATCGTCGACCCGATCCATCCCGTCGGCCCGCTGCACGACATCCACCTGCACCCCGACGTATTCGACCTCGACCCGGACGGTGGCGACACCACACCTCCTACGCCGCCGCCCGCAGGCGACCCGGCTCCGCCTCCTCCGCCCGCAGCCGATCCTGCCCCGCACTCCGGTGGCGACGGCCCGTCCACTCCCGACATCATCGTCAACGTTGATGCCCCACCGGTCGACCAGGCCCCAGCTGCGCCGCAGCAGCCGATCCTGTTGGCCGATGACGCTTTGGGCAAGCCGGTCATCGTCCCGGTCAGCGATGACGGTGGCATCGGCACCGGAGCACTGGTCGTCGGCGGTGTCGCTCTCGCCGCCGGTGCCGTGGCAGGCGGGGTCGCGGGCAAGCTGGTCACCGACAAGACGTCTGAACAGGAATAGATCCTTACTGACCATCCTCCATAAGGAGGATGGTCAGAAACCTGTCACCCTAGTGCCCACATCCATTCGGACGCCTAGGATTCGCGGGGCTAGCGCTTGAAGGGGCGGATTCGATGCTTTGCCATGCGTGTCACGTGCATCTGCGACGGGATCACCCGTACTGCCTGCACTGTGGCACCCTGCGCCGGGGCACCCAAGTCGAGTCTTTTGCCCCGCCCCAGCTGCGCTGGGAAAACGCGAGCCTCTCCTTGGTCAAAGCGGTCACCACGATCGGCCGCGGCGACGACAACGACGTGGTCATCAAGGACGCCAGCGTCTCCCGCGCCCACGCCCGGGTCATCCGCACCGACCGCGGGTTCTTGGTCGAAGATCTTAACTCCTTTAACGGCACGTCGGTCGGCGGCCAACTGCTGCGCGGCGGCAACGCGCTGCTCTCCGACGAAGCCGAGCTGCACATCGGCGACGTCCCGGTGACCTTCGCGCAGCCGCGCGATGTCGCCATCGGCGGCAAGACCATCGTCCGGGGCACGGAGAAGGCGCCGATCGAAATCGTGGTGCCCACCGCCCAGGAGCCGTTGAAGAGCACCCCGCGCAGGCGCGGGCACTGGGCGCTCAAGCAGGTGCCCGACGACCGTGGCGAGCAAAAGTGGGTGCTGCGCAACACCCGCAGCGGGCGCTACCTGGAGCTCGACGAGCGCGATGTCTTCCTCTGGGAACGACTCGACGGCTACAACACCGTTCGCGACCTGCTTTTCTTCTACGCGCAGCGCTATGGCGAGCTGGCATTGCCCCGCATCGAGCGCACCCTGCGCACCTTCGCCGACCTTGACCTGGTCACCGGGGTCTTCGGTCACGAGAGCCGCAAACAAAGGCGTCTGCTCAAGACCTTGCTTCAGCCCGAGCTTTCCATCAAGGGGCTCGACCCTTTGTTCGCCCGCATCTACCGCTCCTTCGGCTGGTGGTTCTTCAGCCGCCCCGGCGTCATCGCGCTGTGGGTCCTGATCGGGGCGGGGCTGTTCGGCATGTGGGTCGCCAGCGGACACCAGAAGCTGTTCCACACCGCCGGCGCCGGTGCGTTCGGGGCCGTGGCGGTCGGGGCCGGCTACCTGATCGCGCTCATCATCCACGAAAGCGCCCACGCCCTTGCCGTGAAGTCCTACGGCCGCAAGGTAACCCGCGGCGGGTTCATGCTGATGCTGGGGATGCCGCTGGCCTTCGTCGACACCAGCGACATGTGGTTCGGCTCGCGCTGGTCGCGCATCGTGGTCACCATTTCCGGGCCGCTGTCCACGGCCGGAATAGCGGGCGCCTGCGCGCTTTACGCCGCATACGCGACGCCCGGCCAGCTTTCCGCGATGGCCTACCAATTGGCTTTCGGGCTCTACCTGAACACCGCTTACAACCTCAATCCGCTGATGCCTTTGGACGGGTACCAGGCGATGGCCGACGCCTTACGCATGCCCAGATTGCGGGAGCAGGCCACCGCCTATTTCACCAAGGGTTTCTGGGCGGATCTGCGCAAAGGGCACCGCCCCGGTTGGCGTCAGATCGGCATGGCGGCCTATGGTTTCACCGCAGTCGCTGGTTTGGCGGTCTTCGTCGTGCTGGCGTTCCTGATGTGGCGGGATCGACTGGGCGGACTCGTCCGCGACCACCTGCCGCCCGGCATCGACATCGTCGTCGTCACCCTAGGCATCGGCATCGTTCTCTTCCCTATCTGGTACCGGATGATTCGCAAATTGATTCTGTTCGTCAAACGTCGACCGAAGGAGGTGCCGGCCACATGAACTGGACAGTGCCTGGTTATTACGAAATCAAAGAGCTGGGCCGGGGAGCTTCCGGCCGGGTGGTGCTCGCCGAGCACGTGGGCACCGGCATGAAGGTCGCGATCAAATACCTGGCGGCGCACCTGGCCCGCGACCCCGAGTTCGTCAGCGCCTTCCGCACCGAGGCCCGGATTCTGTCCGAAGTGGAGGATCCGCAGATCGCGTGCCTCTACGAGTACATCGAAGGCCCCGACGGCGCGGCCATCGTCATGGAGCTCGTGGACGGTGTGGCCTTGCGCGCCATGATTAAGGCCCACGGCCCGACCGAGCCGACCTCCGCGCTGCTGGTCCTCAAAGGCTCCCTGCTCGGCCTCGCCGCCGCGCACCAGCGCGGTGTCGTGCACCGCGACTACAAGCCGGAAAACGTGCTCGTCAATCAGGAGGGCCAGAGCAAGCTCGCCGACTTCGGCATCGCCGCCCGCGCCGGACGCCAGGGTGTGCACGCAGGCACGCCCTCCTACATGGCGCCCGAGCAGTGGGCCGGCGCCCCGGCCAGCCCGTCGACCGACATCTACGCCGCGACCGCCACGTTCTTCGAATGCCTCGTCGGCGTGCCTCCCTATCGTTCCCCCGGTGACCTGCTCGGTTTGCGCAAGCAACACGAGGAAGCCCCCATCCCGATCGACGCCGTCCCCGAGCCGGTACGCGGTCTGGTGCGCCGGGGTCTGGCCAAGAAGGTCGAACACAGGCCCAAGGACGCGGCCACCTTCCTCTACGAGCTCGAGCAGGTCGCGGGCGCGGGCTACGGCCCGGAGTGGGAAGAGGAGGGCCGCAGCGCCCTGGCCCGCCGGGCCGCCCTGCTGCTGCTGCTTTTCCCGCTCGCAGGGCTCGCCGCGGGCGGCACCGGAGCGGCAAAGACCGTCATCGGCTGGTCCAACCGTTCCCTGAACATGCTCCTGGCCGGTGGAGTGACCCTGGCCCTGCTGATCGCGGGCGGCCTCGGCTGGTACTTCACCCACGACAGCCAAAACCTGCCCCCGGTCGCGCTCATCCAGTCGCCGTCACCCACCCCCGACACCTCGCCCTCGCCATCGCTGACGCCATCCCCCACCGCCGAGCCCTCCCCCACGGCCTCCCCGTCACCGCTGCCCTCGTTGTCGCCGTCGCCTTCGACCAAGCCCTCCCCGAAGGTCTCGAGCCCGCCACCGCCGCCTGCCCCCGTGGTGCTCAGCATCAGCTCGCCCAACCCGAACGACCCCAACGACTATTGCTGGCTCGCCGACAACCACACCACGTGCTCTCAATTCCCGCAGGGCAACTACCAGCCGCGGATCATCATCAAGGTGGACACCAACACCACCAACAGCTTCACTCTGAACCTGCGATTCGTGCAGGTGTACACGAACAAGGCCGGCGAGTTCGAGGACACCGGGCGCACCGGGCTGCCGCCGATCACGCAGAGCGTGGTGGTTCCGGCGGGCAAGACCAGCAACGTCTTGACTATCACGGGCGCGGATCTGCGAACCTACTGGAGCTCCCAGTTCTGCCGTGATGCCACCCTGAACCCGCGCATCAAACTGACCATCACTGCTAGCATTCCAGGCCCCGGCAGCTCCGCCGACTACATCACCGACGCCGCCTGCGTTATCGGTTGAGAGGATCACGTTGAGCCAGATTGGTGAATACGAGGCGCGCGGGCCGCAACGTGGTTCGCGCGCCGGCACGTGGCAGACTCTGTCCGGATCGGACGGTCAGTTGCGCGGTGGTCTGCGTCTGGACAAGGTGCCCCTCGATCAGGGTATCGCCGACCGGCTCAGTGAGGCGGTACGTGCCGTACGCGCTATCAACCTGCCCGGTTTGAACACTTTGATCGATCAGGTGCACGATGGCAACCATCTTTGGCTGATTTCGAACGTTCCGCCCAACCCCACGGTCTCCTCGCTCACCAATCTGCCCGCCCCGGTCGCCGCTCTCATCGCCGTCGACATTGGACAGACCCTCGCCTCCCTGCACTCCGCGGGCCTCGCGCACGGCGATGTCAGCACCGACACCGCGATCGTGACTGTCGAGGGCCGGGCTGTGCTCATCGAGTGCGGCTACGCTCACGCGCTGGCCGGCACCACTCCCGGGCCGGGCCACGATGTCAACGGCTGGGTGGGACTGGTCCGCTTCCTGGCCGCTGCTTCCAACAACAACGAGTTGCTTCTTTCCGCCGCGTCCCAGGCCGAAGGGATCGGCGGCAGCGCCGGCCTGTCCGCCGCGCTGGCTTCGCTTGCCACCGCCGCGCCCAAGGTCCCCGGATACGGCGAGCGCAGCGCGCTGGCCGTGCTGGCAACGATCGCACCCTCGGCCGCCCCGGTCGTCCCGGTAGCACCGGTCACTCCATCCACCCCTGAATCCGTGACGGTCAGGCTGATGCCCGCCGCCGACAGCGCCGACGCGACCATGTCGCCCGCCGAGCTGGAAACCGCGCTGGGCAAACGCAACGAGGAGGTGCTCCGCTTCGGCCGCGGTGTCGCCGCCGCCCGCCCGCCCCAGCAGGCTTCCACCGCGCCACCGTGGCAGGGCTCCACCGCCTCCTATCCGGTGGCGCAGCGCCCCAATCGCGCCCGTCGCCGCCTCATCAGCATCTTCACCGGCCTCATCACCGTCGTCATCCTCGCCGTCGTCGGCTACTTCATCATCCAGCGCCTCGCCCCGCTCCAGGTCACCAGCGTCGCCGTCGGCATCGCCCAACCGTTGCCCGCCAACGCCTGTGACACCCGTGTCGACGTCGTCGGCACGGTAACCTCGAACGGCAACGGCGGCTCGTTCACCTACCGCTGGCTGCGCAGCGACGGCGCATCAACGGCCATCCTCTCCGAATCGGTCCCCTTCGGCACCAGCGTCACCCAGGTCCACCTATTCTGGCAATTCAGCGGAAAGGGCACGCTCAAGGCCAAGGCGACGCTCCAAATCCTTACCCCCCAACCGGTTGAGACCTCCACAGAATTCACCTACACCTGCCGCTGACTTGCCACACCACAAATCCTTTTCTAACCTTTGCGCCGCGCCGTCGTGGCTGGCCGCCGTATCTCCCGGCGGCGAACGACAGGCCCGTGCGTAGCAACCCCCAGTGGCTCCGCCGCCCCCTCCCCCGCCCCGCCTCCCGTCTCCATCTCCGCCGCCTCGGCCGCCCTCAGCGTCACCGACACCGCCCCGCCCCCACCGCACCGCTTCTGCCGCTTCCCGCCGCACCGGCTCTCATCGCGCCATCCGCCACCGCTGCCCGCCACACTATTTCTGCCGTTGCCGCCCCTGCCTGCCACCTGCCACCTGCCACTGCACCTACACCTCTGCGCCAGAACGGTAAGGCAGAGATGTAGGCGCGGGTGGACCTGCCACCGCGCTGCATCTGCGGTTTGCCAGCCCTGCCCACTACTTCCGTGGCACCTACATCTCTGCGCCAGAACGGTGAGGCAGAGATGTAGGTGCGGTGGACCTCCTGCCGCCGACCCCGCCAGCCCCGGCTGCCCACCGCGCTGCATCTGCGTCTGCCGCCCCTGCCTGGTGTGCCCGTGGCACCTACACCTCTGCGTTAGGGCGGTGAAGCAGCGATGTAGGTGCCGTGGAAGTAGACGGGTGTCCGCCGGGTGGGTGGTGCGATCGGGGCGGTGGAACGGTGGGGTGTTGCTTGCGGGCGTTGCTCTGCTGGTCGGCGGGGTAGCCCGGGCGCGACCAAGCATGGAGGTGGCGTTGCCGCCCGGAGGTGCGAAGGGTGCTCTCGCAGGCGATCGAGACCGAACAGCTGGTCCCGCAAGCATCGCAAGCGTGGGCTAGCGCCTTCGTTTCCGCGACCGCCGGGAGTCCTCGAAGGCGACGACCGGGGTGAAATACCCGGCGGCCCAGCAGAGCGGCAGCGAAACGAGGTAGCCGATGCCGGCAACGACTGCAGCCGTGGGGCCGTCCTCCACGACGGCGGCCAGCTCATGTTCTTCGCCGGCGGGGGCGCTGTACACCTCGACCGCGTCACCGGGATCGAAGTCGTCGCCGCCAACGATCAGCTCGCCGGTCAATGGGCGGCCAGCGACACTGAGTTGGTAGTGGTAGTCATCTGTCTTGCTGTACCACGGATCCACGCGGCGCTCGGCCGTGACGAGGGCGGTTTGCCTGGTCCAGTTTCGGCCCATCTCCAGCCACAGCGCCGCAGACATCGAAATCACGGCGGTGAGCGCCGCGATGGATATTGCCGTCACCATCAGCGTCTTGAACAGGCCGTGGCCCGACAGCCTCCACGCCTTGTTGAGGAACAGCACTGAGATGGCAATGATGCTGCCGATCCCCACACATCCCGCTATCCAAGCGCTCGCCGTCGACCCGAGCGGAGACACAAGCCAGCCGATGCCTGTGACCAAGGTGAGCGCCGCGACCATCGCCCACGCCCGAAGCCAGCGGCTGGCGGGCAGGCTCAGGCGAGAGCGGAGGTGGGCGTAGGACATGCGCGTCAGGGTACTGCGTGATCGCCACCTGCGCGGGCCGCGAAAAGTGCACGGATGCACTAATGTGCGCGGCATGTCTGCGACTGCTCTACGTTGGAGCGCCGTCCCGCTTGGCATGCTTGCCTTCGCGCTTCGGCTGGCGGCCACCCTTTGGTGGGAGCCGTTTACCTGGCGCTTCAACTGGTTCGTCAGCCTCCTGTTGTGGCTGGCCGCAATGATTGTCACGGTGGGCGTTCCATTTGGCATCTTCGCTTTGCTCAGCCGCGGATATCGCCGCCCGGCCGAGTTTGCCTTGGGCAAGCGTGGGTTTACCGCCCCGCTCTCCCCGATCGGTGCCGGATCCCAGGCGATATTGTTGCTGTTCCTTGCTGGCGGGCTCGTGGTGACTGAGCGGGTGCCGAATAGCGACTCCATGCGGCTGGCCGAATTCAACAACGGGTGGTTCGCATCATTGATCATCGCGAGTGTCCTTGCGGCAGGCGCAGTGACAATCGTGCTAACGCGCCGCCAACAGCTTCTGCTCGACGCCGAAGGGCTGACCATTCGCCGGTGGTGGCGCGGCAGGCGGCTGAAGTGGGATGAGCTTGCGCCGGGTGGGCCTCTGCCCCCGGCGAAGAAGTCGCAAGGCTCCCTGCAGCTTAACCGCAAGCAACCACCGCACAGCACACACTATGTGCCGGCCGAAATGATCGGGATCGCGTTTGTGGACATCGACCCGACCTACCTTGCCGCGGCGATCCGGCGCTATGTCGAGAATCCACAGGATCGGGCGGCGATCGGCACCGCTGAAGAGCTCAGCCGGCTCGCGGTAGCCCAATAGGAGAGCCGATGACCAGACTCAGCCACCTCTTCGTTCACGTCAGCGATCTCGATCGGGCCAAGCGTTTCTATGTCGACGACCTCGGCCTGGCCATCCTCATGGAGGAAACCGGATACCTTCGGGTCGGCGGGGCCGATGGCTTTCACATGGGCCTGGAGCAACGTGAGCCGAGCCAGGTCGGATCGGTGGGAATCGAAATCGTGATCCAGGTGCCCGACGTCGACGCGGCCTACCAGAAGCTTGTGGAGCGGGGCCACCAATTCGAGGCTCCGCCCACGGACATGCCCTGGGGCGCCCGCCACGCGTGGCTGAAGGATCCAGACGGATATCCGCTGTCGATCTACAGCTGAGACAAATACACGGACTCAGGCGTCGGGTGCCAGGTGGCGGAAGGCACGCAGGTTGTCAGTGGACTCACCTCGGCTGAGCCGCCACTTCCATTCGCGTTTGATGGCACTGCTGAAACCCAGCTCCAGCAACGTATCGAAGGACTCGTCGGCGGCGGTGAGGACCGAGCCGAGCAATTGGTCGACGGTTTCCTCGGTGACAGCAAGGGCGGGCAGTCTGCCAATCAGGTAGACGTCGCCGTTGGTGTCGATGGTGAAGGCGACCCCGTGCAGTTTGGCGTTGCGGCGCAACAGCCAAGCCCAGACTTCTTCGCGATTTTCGTCCGGCTGGCGAATGACGAAAGCTTCCACGCGCAACGTGTGTTCGCCGGCAATGAGATTCACGTTCGTTTTTAATTTGTGGGTACCAGGCAAAGTCACCACATACGAATGCTCGCCGGTCTTCTCCAGCGGAAGATCGGCGCAAGCGCGCTGGATGACCTCGTCTAGCACGCGAGGTCGGCCAGCTGGCAGCGCTGCCGGTTGCGGTGTTCGGCCATCACGTCAGAGTAAACCTCGACAAGGCTGTCAGCAGTGCGGTCCCAGGAGAAGTCGCTTGCGTGCTTGATGGCGCCGACCGCCAGCTCGTCGCGCCAGCCGGGCGCGGCGAGGAGACCGCCGAGGACACGGGCCCAGTCGGGCGCGGCGTGGCCGTCGATGAGCACGCCGGAGATGCCGTCGCGGACCGCGGTGACCAGACCGCCCACCGCGGCGGCGACCACGGGCGTGCCGCAGGCTTGCGCTTCGAGCGCGACAAGCCCGAACGACTCGTTGTAGGACGGGACCGCGACGATGTCGGCCGCGCGGTAGACGTCGGCGAGGCGTTCGGCGCTTTGCGGCGGGAGAAACCGCACGCGATCGGAAACCCCGAGCGCGTGGGCCAGCTCGATGAGGGCGGTGGGCCGGTCGAGGCCGGACCCGCTCGGCCCGCCCACGATCAGCGCGATGGCATCGGGGTCGTGCAGCTCGGCCAGGGCCCGGATCAGGACGTCGGGCGCCTTGAGCGGCTGGATCCGGCCCACGAAGGCGACGACCTTCGCCTCCGGGGCAAGCCCGAGCCGGGCACGTGCGGCCGGCCGGGAGCCCGGCTTGAACCTGCCCAGATCCACGCCCGGCGAGACCACGGCCACCTGCTCGATGGGCGCGGCATAGAGGTCGATCAGCTCACGGGCCTCGGTGGGGGTGTTCGCGACCAGACGGTCGGCCTGTTCGACGACCTGCTCCTCGCCGATCACGCGCGCCTTCGGCTCTGCGCGATCACCTTCGGCGAGCTGGGCGTTCTTGACCTTGGCCAGGGTGTGGGCAGTGTGCACGAGCGGCACCCCCCAGCGATCCTTCGCCAGCCAGCCGACCTGGCCGGAAAGCCAGTAGTGGGAGTGCAACAGATCGTAATGTCCGGGCGGTTGGGAGGCCTCGACCCGCAGCACCCCGTGGGTGAAGGCACACATCTGCGCGGGGAGCTCTTCCTTGGCGAGCCCTTCGAACGGGCCTGCGCTCACATGGCGCACCTTGACGCCGGGGGCGAGCTCGGCCACGGGCGGCAGCGCGCCGGAGGTGGTGCGGGTGAAGATGTCGACCTCGATACCCCGTCTGGCCAGGCGTTTGGACACCTCGACGATGTAAACGTTCATGCCACCTGCGTCACCTGTACCGGGCTGGTGAAGGGGTGAGGTGTGAACGGAGAGGGTCGCGATGCGGCGGGGGAGGGTATAGCTCACAGCGCGGTCAACCTCGCCGAGGACCGTCCGATTCCCGATCGCCAACGTGACGGAAATTACTCGGTTGTGAACGAATTAGGATCGGCGGTATGTCGTACCCCCAGAAGATCGCCGTAGTGACCGGAGCCTCAAGCGGCATCGGGGCCGCCACCGCC
Organism: Rhizocola hellebori; assembly: GCF_016862955.1. Lineage (GTDB taxonomy): Bacteria > Actinomycetota > Actinomycetes > Mycobacteriales > Micromonosporaceae > Rhizocola > Rhizocola hellebori. The sequence continues at coordinate 56,429 of NZ_BONY01000054.1, forward strand.
AGGCGGCTGGATGCCGAGGGCTATCACGTCTATGCGCTGGCCCGCCGCGAGGACAGGCTTAAGGCGCTGGGCGTGGGCGTCCCGGTGGCCTGCGATGTCACCGACGATGCGGCGGTGGCCTCCTTTGCGAGCAGCCTCGACCGGGTCGATCTTCTGGTCAACAACGCGGGTGGGGCGCACGGAGCCGAGCCCGTGGCCGAGGCTCGCATCGATGACTGGCAGTGGATGTTCGACGTCAACGTGCTGGGGACCCTGCGCATGACCCGGGCTCTGCTGCCGTTGATGACGCAGGGCGGCACGGTCATCACGATAAGTTCGACCGCGGGCCTGATCGTCTATGAGGGCGGCGGGGGTTACGCGGCGGCCAAGCACGCGCAGACCGCGCTGGTGGAAACCCTGCGGCTGGAGCTGTGCGGGCAGCCGATCCGGGTGGTCGAGATCGATCCCGGGATGGTCAAGACCGACGAGTTCGCGCTCAACCGCTTCGACGGCGACGCAAGCCGCGCGGCGTCGGTCTATGCGGGCGTCGCCGAGCCGCTGGTGGCCGAGGACATCGCCGAGTGTGTCGCCTGGTGCGCCGGCCTGCCCCGGCACGTGAACATCGATCGTCTGGTGGTGCGGCCGGTCGCCCAGGCCGCACAACACAAGGTGCACCGTGCGGCTGCAGGGTGAAATCACCCGGGGCACCACCAACCCCAACCGGCTGCGCCGCGTGGACAGGTGGATCGCGTGGCGCTGCGCCTCTTTGCTCACGCCGGGTTCGCTTGTCGTGGATCTCGGCTACGGCGCAAGTCCAATCACGACGGTAGAGCTCGGCAACCGCCTGCCCTCGGCCGTCGAGGTGGTGGGGCTGGAGATCGACCCGGCCCGGGTGGCTGCCGCGAAACCGTTTGAACGTCCGGGCCTTCGTTTCGGGCGAGGCGGTTTCGAGCTCGGCGGGCTGCGCCCGGTGGTGGTGCGCGCCTTCAACGTGTTGCGTCAGTATGACGAGTCCGCGGTCGCTTCCGCCTGGCGCACCATGACCGGGCAGCTTGCCGCCGATGGATTTCTTGTCGAGGGTACCTGTGATGAGCTGGGCCGGATTTGTGTCTGGGCCACGCTCAGGGCCGGGTCCACCGAACCCGAATCCATTTCGTTCGCGGCCAAACTATCCACATTGGATAATCCCGCGATCTTCGCCGAGCGGCTGCCCAAAGCGCTTATCCACCACAACATAGCGGGCGAGCCGATCCACACCCTGTTGCAGGCGCTAGAAGATGCGTGGCACCGGGCCGCGCCGATGGGGGTGTTCGGCCCGCGGCAACGATGGCTGGACACAATAAGGCGGCTGGGGCTGCCCACTCTGGACGGCCCCAGCCGCTGGAAACTAGGAGAGCTTACCCTTCCCTGGCCGACTCGCTAGCCGTTCTGCGACCCAGCGCCCACGCCAGGCCGAGCACGAACATACCGAAGACAAGCAGGCCACCACCGAGAAGCACGTAGGAGCTGACCGTGTCACCGGTCTTCGGAAGCTCATTGTCGTGCGGGCTCGGCGTCATCGTGTGCGGCCAGCTCATGCTCGGCTTGGGCGACTTCGACCAGCTGGGCTGCGGCTTCGGGGACTTCGACCAGCTCGGCTGCGGCTTGGGCGACTTCGACCAACTCGGCTGCGGCTTCGGAGACTTGGAGTCACTTGGCTGCGGCTTGGGAGACTTCGAGTCGCTCGGCTGCGGCTTGGGAGACTTCGAGTCGCTCGGCTGCGGCTTCGGCGACTTCGACCAGCTCGGGTGCGGCTTCGGCGACTCGGACATGCTCGGCTGCGGGTTGGTGGTCGGGCTGAGGGTGGTGCCCGCACTCGGCGATGGCGTGTGGTGGCCGTAACCCTTTGCTGCCAGGAGAACCTCGTGCACCTCGGTGTCGTCGACGCCCTCGGCGGTAAGCGAAAGCTTCAGTTCCGCCTGTCCTTCGGTCATCTCCGGGAACGTCAGCTTGACGATCGCGGAATGCGCCGGCACCGCGCTGAGCGCTGGCTCATCGTTCAGCCAGCCGCGCAGTGTTACCTCCTTACCCGTGCGGTTGGTCACCTTGACGTCGACGGTCGGATCGCTCGGATCGAGAACCGTCTTCATCGGCACGGCGTCGATAGCGTCCGCCGCCCTGCCAAGGTGAAGACTCGGTACCGCCGCAAACGCCGCTGTCGGCGCTGCAACGAATATAGCTACAATTGCCCATCTTCCAGCCAAATGCCTCACATAGGACGTAACGAGGCATTTGATCAGAGGGTGCAGTTAATTAGCACCGGTTCTGGATGAAGTTGGACTCCGAAGCGATCGTGCACTCCGTCTCGTATTTCCGCCGCCAGCTCCAGCAGATCCTTCGTCCGGGCCTGCCCCGGATTGGTCAGCGCGAGGGTGTGTTTGGTGGAAATCCTGGCCGGCCCACGCTCATAGCCTTTGCTGAAACCAGCGCGTTCGATTAGCCACGCCGCCGAGATTTTGACTGTGCCACCGGGCATCGGCCATGCAGGCGGCGCCATCTCCGCTATCGCCTGGTACGCGGCTTCGCTCAGAATCGGATTCGTGAAGAAAGAACCGACCGACCTCGTGTCCGGATCCGCCGGGTCGAGCACCATTCCCTTGCCGCGGCGCAGCGCAAGCACCGCCTCGCGAGCGGTGGCCAACGGCACGCGCTCCCCCACCGGGACAGACAAAGCCTTCGCCAGCTCGGCATAGGCGATCGGGCCGGAAAGCGAATCTGCGCGCAGCCGGAAAGTCACATCCAGCACCACCCAGCGATCGGCGTGTTTGAATCGACTGGTGCGATATTCGAAAAGGCACTCATCACCGGCGAAGGTGCCGACCGCTCCTTCGTCGCGGTCGTAGACCGTCACCTCGGTAATCGTCTGCGACACGTCCTGGCCGTAAGCGCCAACATTCTGAATCGGAGTCGCGCCCGCCGCGCCGGGAATCCCGGCCAGACACTCCACTCCCGACCAACCCTGGTCCACGGTCTGCGCCACGAACTCGTCCCACGGCTGTCCCGCCGCCACCCGGACCAATACATGGTCGCCGTCGTCGTAGGTGACCGCGAAGCCTGACGACCGGATCAGCAGAGCCAAACCCGGGAATCCTTCGTCAGAAATCACCACATTGCTACCTCCGCCGAGAAGAAGCAGCGGCCGGTCCTCTCGCACTGCGTCCCTCACCCCGGCAATAATCTCTTCAGTGCTTGCGGCCGTGACCGTTTGCAAGGCCGGACCACCCAACCCGAGGGTGGTGTGGGCGGCGAGCGGGGTTGACCCTTGGCGGCTATCGTCAGACACGTCACCCAGCCTAGGCGGGCAGGACTAAAGGGAGGCTTTGGCATGTCTGCTCAGGGTTCCAAGGAATTTTGGCTGGAGTCGCTGCGCGCTGACGGAACGGCTTTCCGGGCCAACGCGGCCGAGGCCGATCTGACCGCTCCCGTGCCTACGTGCCCGGGTTGGAATGTGCTTGACCTCGTCCATCACCTGGGCGGCGTGTATCGATACGTTGGTGTCACGCTGCCTCGCGGCGTCACCAGCCGTCCCGATCCGGAAGTCCGCGACCGGGCTTACACGCAGGATCTCCCGCCGGCCGAGCATGCCGTGGCCTGGTGGGAAGATCAGCACAAGCACCTGGTCGACCTGCTCGCGGCGCTTGACGTGCAGATGCCCGCATGGAACTGGGCGCCCCAGGCGAAGGTCGCCGGGTTCTGGCCGAGGCGAATGGCCCACGAAACCTCGATCCACCGCTGGGACATCCAGATGGCGCTGCACGGCCTGGCCGAGCCGGTCGAAGCCCGCCTCGCCGCCGACGGTGTGAGCGAGGTGCTCGACAGCTGGCTGCCGGCCGGCCGCCGCAAGGGCCCCACCACCCGCCACGGGGTGGTCCAGCTCGTCGCCACCGACGTCGGCCAGGAGTGGTTCCTGCGCCTGCGCGGCGAAGGCGTGGCCCTGCTCGATACCGCCACCATCCTCGATGACACTGACCCCCACGAGCAGGTGGTCGCGGCCGGCACGGCCAGCGATCTCGCCCTCGCGCTCTGGGGCCGCATCGGCTTCGACGTCCTCGACGTCGCCGGAGACGACTCCCTCCTCTCCGCCCTCCGCGTCGGCTAACCGCGCGCCGCCCGCGCGCAATGATCATCGCGATTTCAGAGAAATCGCCGCTTTCGGCCGCCGCATAACTGCGTTTCCCCAGAAATCGCGCGGATCTCCACCCCCGCTGCAGGCGGCGAAGGGCGCAGCGCACATCCCACGCCCGCAGGCGGCGAAGGGCGCAGCGCACATCCCACGCCCGCAGCCGGCAGCGAAGGGAAAGCGCACTCCCACGCACGGAGCCCCGCAGCGGAGGCACAGTGCATGGTCGCCCGCATTGCGTCGCTGGTGGGCACTGCTTTCGCGGCACCTTTGCTCTGCACCCATACACGCACATTGATCATGGGGTTGCGTCT
>NZ_BONY01000055.1 GCF_016862955.1 Rhizocola hellebori
AGGTGGGTGTCGGCCGCTGCCCGCCGCGCTGCTGCTGGCGGCCTGTGGCTATTGCTCGGGTGGCACCTGCATCTCTGCATTGGGGCGTTGAGGCAGAGATGGGGCTGCTGTTGCTGGGAAACGTTGCTGCAGGGCAAGCGAAGACAGCGATTCCGGAGAAGTCGGGACAACATGGGCCGCTGGATCGTCGGCGCGGAGGACGTCGCGGTGGCTGGGTGTGGTGGCGGGCGGGTGCGTTGGGTGGGGGAGGGGTTAGGAGGGGGTGATTTGCCAGAGCCACATGTCGTCTACTCGGGTTGGCGGGCCGAGGAGGTCGGTGGTGGCTTTGAGGAGAGCGGGCTGGTTGGGGTCCCAGTGGGCTCCGTTTACGGTGTCGGCGAGGAGGACTATTTCTACGTTCCAGTAGGCGAGGTCCTCGCGGGCCCGTGCTCGGTCGGCGAAGGTGAGGTGGGGGACCACGCCTGTTTTGGCGACCGATTCGAGCAGTTCTGCGGTGGGGCGGGGGGTCGGGCCGATGCGGCCGGTGCCGTCGGGGCCGCCGGGGCCTAGGAAGAAGCCGGACGGGATGCGGAAGGTGTGGCCCTGATGGGCAAAAGCATAGGCCTGCCAGCGTTGACCGTCGGGGACGAGGTCGTTGGGCAGCGGGATCGGGGCTATGACACCGTTTTCGGTGACGTAGGACTGCCAGTGGCCGGAGGTGATGAAGTGGGGCACCGGTTCGCGGTCGCGGGTCAGGATGGGCAGGGGCAGCAGGGGGATCAGCGCGAGCGCGAAAGCCGGGATCCACAAGCGTTTGCGGCTGACCGAGTCGAAGAGCCAGGCGAGCAGGAGGCCGAAAATGGGGGCCACTACCAACGCGAGCCGGGACGGCAACGCGGCGTTGAAGATGGGCATTTTGCTCAGGAGCGCCTCGGGCATCCAGATTCCGGTGTGTTTGCCGAACAGCTTCAGCTCCGGCCCGAGTGACAGCACGATGAACAGACCGGCCGTCAGCGCGAGGCCTTTGACCTCGGTGCGTTTCCACAACAGCACGAAGGCGATTATCACCAGGAACAGCAGGGGCAGGCCGAAGAAGGAGTTTTCCTCGGTCGGGTTCGGCGCGAGATCGGTGTTGAGGTTTAGCCATCCGGCGATCGAACGTTCGGGCCAGACACCGTAGGCGGCCAGGTCCTCGTTGTGCACGCGCGGGTCGAAACCCGTGCCGTGGTAGCGCTGTGGGCCGGCGAAGTGCAGCCACAGCGGGTAGGCGAGGAACAGCGCCGCGACAGCGGCGGCGGCCGCGAGTCCTTTGAGGACATTTCCTATCGGGGGACGCTTTGCCAGTACCCAGAAAATGCTGAAAACGGCCAAGGCGAGCGCTGAGAAGAAGAGAGCCTCGGCGGCGATGGAAAAGCAAGCGGCCACCAGCGCGCCGAGGATCAGCCCATGGCTAAGCCAGCGGGCGCCGCGATAAAGCTGGATCACCTCCGCGATGATCAGCGGCACCAGCCATTGCGCGGTCCAGTTGAGGTGGGCGTTGGCGTGGGAGATCATCGCTGGGGCGAAGCCACAGAACAGCCCGCCGAGGGCGGCGGCGACCGGGCTGGCGCCCAGGAACCGGTTGAACAGCCAGTACCAGGCGAAGGCGGTCGCGGCCAGGTTGAAGGTGAGGATGATCAGGAAGGTGACCGGGGCGCCGAGCCACATCGTCAACGGCGAAAGCACTACCGAGTAAACGGTTATCGAGGTGTTGACGGCCAGGTTCACGCCATCGGGGACGTTGAGCAGATGCGTGAAGAGCGGATCCGCGCCATGGGTGACGGCATAGGCGCCATAGCTGAGCAACCACTCGAACAGCGCCTGGTCGCCCGAGTTCACCAGGCTCGCCCGGCCGTTCGGGTCGACCAGAAAGCCGCTGGTGACCCAGCAGGCGAGCGCTATCGAGGCCGCCGCGACCAGGAAGTCGTTCTTCTTCGGCACCCGTGGAGCTTAGTCGATCGGATGGAGCACCCCGCGCAGCACGACCACGCCCGGGCCGTACTTGGCGTCGAGTTCACGCTGACGGCTGGCGTGGGCCGCGAACACTCCAATCTCGACTGTGCCGCGGAGCACATCGGGCGAGGAGTAGTTCAGGCCGGGCTCGCCGGACAGCTCCTGCTGAATCTTGAGCAGGTCAGCCTGGGTGTGCTTGCCGAGCGAGACACACAGCGCGCCGCCCCAGACCTTGCGGATCTCGGCCTCGTGCCGGTCAAGATCCCGGACGAAACGGACGTTGAGGATGAGGCGCAGCGTGTTGTTCATCGGCGTCGGCATCTCGGCCGGCAGAGTCTCATCGATCCAGAGACCGGCGAAGTCCGGGTCGGCGGTTACCAGCGCGGTGGTGGCGTTGAGCGCGTCATCGGTGGCCTTGGTGACGTCGGCGGGCTTCCATCCGCCCGGCGGCTCGGCGCAGGGCGACTTGAAGTTGGGCGGGGTGTTGGTTTCCGGGACGAAACTCCCGTCGTTCTCCTTCGCCGGCTCGGTGAGCGTGAACACCTTGCCGTCATATTTCCCGGTGACCACGTAGACACCCCAACGGGTTCCTGCGGCCTCCTGCGAGTCGAGCCCTTCCCACTTCCAGTCGGCGATGTCGGGCCCCCCGCATTGCGGCGGCAACGACTCGGCGACGGTCTGGCACAGCTGTGGGCCATGCTGGGCGTTGGCCAGCACGGTGGCCTGCAGCCGGTATCGGCCCTGATAGCCGTCGGGGATAAGGTTCGTCTGCTTCTGCGGGGCGGGCAGCGCGGACGGCGGACCCGCCGGTGGGGGCGTGGGTGCGGCGCAACCGGCGACGACGACTGCCAGCAGGAGCACCACGGCACGCTTCATGGCGGTTAGGACGCCGATGCCCGATCGTGGGTTCCGGTGTTTTATCGCGGCCTGCGCTGCGGCGTGGCGAGGTTGACGAGCTTTTTGAAAATGACTACCAATAACATTATGAAGATGGCATTTGTCGGAAAAGGGGGCAGCGGGAAGACCACTCTTGCTGCTCTTATGGCTCGTCACCTGGTGGAGTCCACGGATAAATTGCTTGCCATCGATGCTGACATCAACCAGCATCTGGCCGCAGCGCTTGGCTACACCGAGGATGAGGCGGTACTGCTGCCCGCGCTTGGGGATCACCTGGACCAGATTAAGGACTATTTGCGCGGGAGCAACCCTCGGATCAGCTCAAGTAAGGCCATGGTGAAGACCACCCCGCCCGGGCCCGGCTCGCGGCTGCTCACGATCGGGGAGCACAACCCCCTGTACGAGGCCATGGTCCGGCGGGTGGGCGGGGTGCGGCTCGCGGTGACCGGGCCGTTCGCCACCGAGGACCTGGGCGTGGCCTGCTACCACTCGAAGGTCGGCGCGGTCGAGTTGCTGCTGAACCACCTGGTGGACGGCCCCGGCGAGTACGTCGTCGTGGACATGACGGCGGGCGCGGACAGTTTCGCCTCCGGGCTGTTCACCAGGTTCGACATGACCTTCCTGGTCTGCGAGCCGACGCTGCGCAGCGTGGGCGTCTACCGCCAGTACATCGGCTACGCGCGCGACTACGGCGTGCGGGTCCGGGTGGTGGGCAACAAGATCGATGATCAGTCCGATGTGGACTTCCTGCGCGAGCATGTCGGACCCGACCTGCTCACCTGGGTCGGCCGATCCGGATTCGTCAAGGGAATGGAACGCGGAGCACCGGCGGGCACCATCGAGCCCGCGAACCGCGACGCCTTGGAAACCCTTAAGGCGGCTGTCGATTCGTGTACCAAGAACTGGTCCACCTACGCCCAGCAGGCCCACGAGTTCCACCTGCGTAACGCCAGCGCCTGGGCGAACGCCAAGGTCGGCGAGGACCTGGCGGGTCAGATCGACCCGGAGTTCGTGCTCGGCGCCACCGAGTCGAGAAAGGACGATCAGCATGTCTCTTGACGTCTCCCTGGCGCTGCTGGAGAAGGCCGAGCGCGGCCAGATCGACGACGCCGAGTTCGCCGACTGCGTGCGCAGCTCGCTGCCGTACGCGTGGCAGGTGATCAGCGAGGCGGTCGAGGCCGGTGAGCATGCCGTTGCCCCGCCCTCGGACAGCGAACGCGGGGAACTGTTGCGCGCCTTGGCAAGCGACGCCGTCCGCGGGGTGCTTGAGCGCCACTTCGGGCGGAAGCTGGCGTTCCAGAACTGCCACAAGGTGGCCGCATTTCCGTTCTCGGAGGTGGGTGGCGAGGCGTATCAGGAGTTCATCTCGCCGCTGGCCCAGATCCGCAACCAGTCGCCCGAGCTGCGCGACTGCTGACGTTCGTGCTGACCCGCCGGGTACGACCGGCGGGTCGGTCTATGTGTTAACGACACATATCGTTGATGTGACAAACCTCATACGGTGCCGTCATGTCCCGCTTACTCTCCGCCGCCCTTGCCTTCGGGTTGGCAGCTGTCGCCGTGATCGCCGCCCCCGCCCAGGCGGCCACGCTCACGCCGGTCACCGGGTTCGGCTCCAATCCCGGAAACCTCAGCATGTACTCGTACCGGCCCGACGGTCTGAGCGCAGGCCGCCCGCTGGTAGTCCTCCTGCACGGCTGCACACAGGATGCGACCGGCTACTTCACCAACTCGGGTTGGCGCAAGTTCGCCGATCTGTGGGGGTTCCAGCTTCTGCTGCCGCAGCAAAGCACGGCCAACCAATCGAACAAGTGCTTCACCTGGTACGACAACGCCGACATCAACCGCGGCCAGGGTGAGGCGCTCTCCATCCGCAACATGATCAGCTATGCGGTGTCGAACCTGGGCGCCGACGCCAACCGCGTCTACGTCAGCGGGCTTTCCGCGGGCGGGGCGATGAGCGCGGTCATGCTCGCCACCTATCCCGACGTGTTCAAGGCCGGGTCGATCGGGGCCGGCATCGCCTACAAGTGCGCGACCTCGCTGACCCAAACGACCAGCTGCCAATACACCGGGGTCGACAAGACCCCGCAGCAGTGGGGCGATCTGGTGCGCGCGCAGGCCTCCGGGCCCTACCCGCGGGTGGCCATCTGGCAGGGGACCTCCGACAGCACCGTGGTGCCACGCAACGCGACCGAGCTGATGGAGCAATGGACCAACGTCAGGGGCGTTTCTCAAACGCCTACTTCGACTGGTACCTGGCTGAAAGTCTATGGAAACAATGACGTTCGCCTATGGGAGATCCCCGGGATGGCGCACGGGCTGCCGGTCGATCCGGGCTCAGGCGCGGAGCAGTGTGGCACGGCCGCCGCCTACTTCCTGGACTACATCTGCTCGGCCTACCACGACGCCGTCTTCTTTGGACTCTCCACGGGCACCCCGCCGCCCACGTCCTCACCGTCGCCGTCGCCTTCGCCGACCTCCAGCCCGACCACACCTCCGGTGTGCGTGACGGCGAGCAACTATGCCCATGTGGTGGCGGGACGGGCCTACCACTCGCTCGGCTACGTCTACGCCAACGGTTCCAACCAGAACATGGGCCTGTACAACACCTTCTACACCACCGCGTTGAAGCAGACCGGCCCCAACTATTGGGTCATCGGCTGCTGAGCGCGGCTCGCAGCGCCCGGTCAACCGTGGCGTGCTCGAAGCGGAAGCCCCGGGACAGCAACACCTGGGGCTTCACGCGAAGGCTGCGGTAACCCTCGTTGGCGTACTCGCCGTAGAGCACCCGCACGGCCACCTTCGGCACGAACATGAAAGTGGGGCGGTGCAAGGCTTTCCCAAGCTCCTTGGTGAACTGGGCATTCGTGACCGGGTTCGGCCCCACGATGTTCAGCGGGCCGTCAATTTCCTTATCGCCGATGACGAACTGCACCGCGCGCAGCCAATCGATGAACGAAACCCAAGGCACCCATTGCTTTCCGTCGCCCAGCTTGCCGCCGACGCCCAGCTTGAAAGGAAGCAACTGCGGCTTGAGAAAGCCGCCGTCTGTGCTGAGGGGCAACCCGGTGCGCATCAGCACCACGCGCGCTCCGGCGTCGGCAGCGGGCCGGGTCGCACCCTCCCACTCCACCGACAACCGGCTCAGAAAGTCTTCGCCGGTGAGGGCGGGCGACTCCTCGGTCACCTCGGTCTGCCCGGTGTCGCCATAGCTGCCCACCCCGGACGAGTTGATGAGCAGCTCGATTCCTTGCGCGGCCACGGCTTTGGCCAGGGTCGTGGTGGGCACCACCCGGCTGTCACGAAGCTCGCGCCGGTAGGACGGCGTCCACCGGTGGCCGATGTTGACCCCGCACAGGTTGATGACGGCGGCGGTGTCCTCCGGCAGCGTCACCGGCTCGGCCGGGTCCCATCTGAGCTGATCGGGCTTGACCACCGGGCGCCGCACCAACTGCGTCACGTCGTGCCCGGCTGACTTGAGTGTCCTGATCAGAGGGCGACCCAGGAAACCTGAGCCGCCGGCCACCACGATCCGCATGACACCATCATCCGCTATTGCCCGTTGATTGAGACGACGTCCACCACAAAGACCAAAGTCTCGTTGGGGCCGATGTTGGGCTGGCGGCCCTGCGCGCCATAACCCTGAGCCGCGGGGATGACCAGGAGACGGCGGCCGCCCTTCTTCGCGCCCACCAGCCCTTTGTTCCAGCCTTCGATGACGCTGGCCTGGCCGAGCGGCTTCACCACGTAAGGCTGACGGCCGGCGGCCCAGGACGAGTCGAACTGCTTCTTGGTCGACCAGGAGATGCCGGTGTAGTTCACTCCGACCGCATCGCCGGCCTTCGCGGCCGCTCCGGAACCCTCGACGATGTCTTTGGTCCCCAGCACTGTCGGCTTTTCGCAGTCAGGGATGGTGATCTCTGGCTTGACCTTGGTGTCGGTGGAGACCTTGACGTCGCAAGGGCCGCCGCCCGAGGCCTCGTCGCCCGCATCGCCGCACGCGGCAGCGCCCATGGCGAGGAGGCCAGCGATGATCACTGATGGGATTAGTCGATTGATACGCACCGCGGCAGATTACCCGCCGCGGTGCGTGATCCGTCAGAGCCCCAGGTCGGTCTCGAAGTTGCCGCCCTCGAGACGCTCCTTGATCGCGGTGAGGAAGCGCGCCGCGTCGGCGCCGTCGACGAGCCGGTGATCGTAGGACAGGGCCAGGTAAACCATGGAACGCGGCACGATCAGCTCACCCAGCTCCGGGTCGTCGACCACGACGGCCCGCTTCACGACCGCACCCGTGCCGAGGATGGCCACCTGCGGCTGGTTGATGATCGGGGTGTCGAAGAGCGCGCCCCTGCTGCCGGTGTTGGTCAGCGTGAACGTGCCGCCCGACAGCTCGTCCGGGGTGATCTTGTTGGTTCTGGTGCGCTCCGCGACGTCGGCGATCCGCTTGGCCAAACCGGCCAGGTTGAGGTCGCCCGCGCTGCGGATCACCGGGACGATCAGGCCCTTCTCGGTGTCCACCGCCATGCCCAGGTGCTCGGCATCGTGGTAGGTGACCGTGCCCGCCTCCATGTCCATCGAGGCGTTCAGGTTCGGGTGGGCGCGCAGCGCCTCGACCGCGGCCAGCGCGAAGAACGGCAGGTAGGACAGCTTCACGCCGTGGGTCTTGACGAAGTCGGCCTTGGCCTGGTCGCGCAGCTTCGCGATGCGGGTGACATCGACCTCGACCACGGTGGTGAGCTGAGCCGACACCTGCAGCGACTCGACCATGCGCTTCGCGATGGTCATCCGCAGCCGGGGCAGCTTCTCCGTGCGGCCCCGAAGCGGGCTCGGGGCAGCTTTCTCGGCGGCGGGCTTCGCCGCAGCCGCGGCCGGGGCGGGAGTTGCCTTGGCGGCCTTGGCTTTCTCGGCCGCGTCAAGCACATCCTGCTTGCGGATGCGGCCTCCCACGCCGGTGCCGGTGACCGAGCCGAGGTCTACGCCGTGTTGCCCGGCCAGTTTGCGTACCAGCGGGGTGACGTAGCCGTCGGTGTCGCCACCGTTTTCACCCGCCGCGCTCTGCCCGGCGGACTGCCATCCGCTGCTCGCGGGCGCACCGGCCGGCTCGGCCACCGCTGGCGGTGGCGCCTGCTCGACCAGGCCTGCGGTGCTGGCTGGCTTCACCGGCGCGGGCTGGGCCGGCGCTTGCTGCGCCGGAGCCGCCGGCTTGGCCGGGGCAGCGGGTGCGGCCGGGGCAGCGGGTGCGGCCGGGGCCTGTGGGGCGGGAGGTGTAGCGGCCGGGGCCGCAGCACCGGCGACGCCGATCAGGGCGAGTTGGGCGCCGACCGCTGCGGTCTCGTCCTCCGGCACCGAGATCTCCAGGACCACGCCGGCGACCGGCGACGGGATCTCCGTGTCGACCTTGTCCGTGGAGACCTCCAGCAGCGGCTCGTCGACCTCGACGGTCTCGCCGACCTGCTTGAGCCAGCGGGTGACGGTGCCTTCGGTGACGCTTTCGCCGAGGGCGGGCATGCGCACAGCCGTGCCCTCGCCGCCTCCGGAAGCCGCCTGCGGCTGCGCCGCTGCGGGAGCCGGAGGCTGTTGCTGCGGGGCCTCTTGCTGGGCGGCGGGTGCCTCCTGGGCGGGCGCGGCGGCCGTGGCGGCCTGCGGAGCGGGGGCAGCGCCGCCCCCGTCGCCCTCACCGGCGATGACCGCCAGCTCGGAGCCGACCTCGGCGGTTTCGTCCTCACCTACGAGGATCTTCTGGAGGATGCCGGCCGCTGGCGACGGGATCTCGGTATCCACCTTGTCGGTGGAGACCTCGAGCAAAGGCTCGTCGACCTCGACCCTGTCGCCTTCCTGCTTGAGCCAGCGGGTGACGGTGCCTTCGGTGACGCTCTCGCCCAGCCGCGGCATGGTGACCGATACCGGCATTGCTCCGAACTCCTTATGTGGACGGTCTACTTAGCTCAGCTTAGTTGTGCGCGTGGAGGGGCTTACCCGCAAGCGCGAGATGCGCCTCGCCCAGCGCCTCGTTCTGGGTCGGGTGGGCATGGACCAGCTGTGCCACCTCAGCCGGGAACGCTTCCCAGTTGACGATGAGCTGTGCCTCGCCGACCTGCTCGCCGATGCGAGCACCGATCATGTGCACGCCAACCACCGGCCCATCCTTCTGCCGGACCAGCTTGACGAAGCCCTGGGTGCCCAGGATCTTGCTCCGGCCGTTGCCGCCGAGGTTGTAGTTGTAGGTCTCGACGCTGTCATCACCGAAGCGCTCCTTGGCCTGCGCCTCGGTGACGCCCACCGAGGCGATCTCGGGATCACAGTAGGTGACGCGCGGGATTCCGGACTCGACGATCGGTGCAGGGTTCTTCCCGGCGATTTCCTCCGCGACGAAAATTCCCTGCTGGAAGCCACGGTGGGCGAGCTGGAGGCCCGGCACGATATCGCCCACGGCGTAGACGTTGGGCACGTTGGTGCGCAGGCGCTCGTCGGTCAGGACGAAGCCGCGCTCCATCTTCACGCCCTGCTCCTCGTAGCCACAGTTGGCGGTCGACGGGCCGCGGCCGACAGCGACCAGGAGCAGCTCGGCTTCGATCGTCTCGCCACCGGCGATGGTCACCTTCACCCCGCTGGCGGTCTTCTCGAGCTTCTCGAAAGCCTTGCCCACCTTGAAGTTGATGCCGCGCTTGCGGAATGCGCGCTCAAGCTGCTTGGAGATGTCGGGGTCCTCCGCGGCGACGAGCCGGGGGAGCGCTTCGACGATGGTCACCTCGGCGCCAAGCGACTTCCACGCGCTGGCGAACTCGACGCCGATGACGCCGCCGCCAAGCACGATCGCGCTGGCCGGAACCCTGTCCATGGTGAGCGCTTCCTCGCTGGCCAGGACCTTGTTGCCGTCGATCTCCAGGCCCGGCAGGGTCTTGGAGTAGGAGCCCGTCGCCAGGACGACGTTGCGTCCGATGATCTCCTGCCCGTTGACCTCAACGACGTTGGGCCCGGCCAGCTTGCCGGTGCCCTCGATGTAGGTCACCTTGGCGTGCTTGACCAAACCCTGCAGACCTTTGTAGAGGCCGGCGACGACGCCGTCCTTGTAGCCGTTGATGGCCTTCATGTCGACCCCGATCAGCTCGGCGTTGATGCCGAAGTGCGCGGCCTCACGGGTCTGGTCGGCGATTTCGCCCGCGTGCAGCAGCGCTTTGGTCGGGATGCAACCACGGTGCAGGCAGGTGCCACCGAGCTTGTCTTTTTCGATCAGCGCAACGGAGAGCCCGAGCTGCGAGGCACGAAGTGCGGTGGCGTAGCCGCCGCTTCCGCCGCCGAGGATGACTACGTCAAAGGTGTCACTCACGATCGCTCCAAGGTCGCGTCATTGCCACTTGTGTAAATACCTGGGCGCACAAAACCACCCACGGTCATCTTGTCACTCTGAGGAGCCCTCCCGCGCGGGGAGGTGCGCAACGACACGTCTAGCTACTCTAGTCTCCGGTACGGCTCTAGTTTCCGGCGCGCATCAGACTGAAAGGACAACGCGTGGCATGGTTCCGGCGGCGGAGCGGATCTCCGACGGGCAGACAGGCGAACGGTGCCGATATCGCCCATCTTGAGCAGTTTATCCAGTCTCGGCGGGGGGTGGAAGCCTTCATCGAGCCCAGAACCACGGTCACCGACACGACCGTGATTCTCATCGCCTTTGACGGCGAATGGACCAGACGCCGGATGCCGAATCCGCTAGCGGTTCGCCAATTTGCCCAGCGCTGGTCCGTTCCCGTGTACGACGTCCAGCTCGTCGGCTACCCGCAGCGCATGCGGGATTTCAACGAGCGGCGCAAACGCTCGGCCTAGGCCGAGCGTTTGGCTTAACCGTTGGCGGCGAGGTCGTCGACAAGTGCGATCAGGGTGCGGACCGGGACGCCGGTTCCGCCCTTGCTCAGATAACCGGTCGCTTCACCCGAGTGGAACGACGGGCCAGCCACGTCGATGTGGACCCACTGCACGCCCTCGGCGACGAACTCGCGCAGGAACACGCCGCCCTGCAGCATGTGCCCGGCGCGCTCCATGCCCGCGCTCACCTGAAGGATGTCGGCCACATCGGACTCCATCGACTTGCGGATCTCGTCGGGCAGCGGCATCGGCCAGGTGGGCTCGCCCACGGACTCGCCCGCAGTCTTGGCCCGCTGGCACAGCTCGTCGGAGCCCATCACCCCGGCGATCCGCTTGCCCAGCGAGATGACCTGACCACCGGTCAATGTGGACGTCTCAATGAGATAGTCGGGCTCGTCCTCGCAGGCGCGGGCGATCGCGTCACCGAGGATCATCCGGCCCTCGGCATCGGTGTTGAGCACCTCGACCCGCTTGCCGTTGCGCATCGACACCACGTCGCCGGGGCGGTAGGCCTCGCCGGAAAGCATGTTCTCCGCGATCGGGATGTAGGCGGTCACCTGCAGCAGCGGCTTGAGCTCGGCGATGGCCACCATCGTGCTCGCCACGGCGGCCGCGCCGGCCATGTCGGACTTCATCTCCCACATGCCCTGGGCCGGCTTGATGGACACGCCACCGGTGTCGAAGGTGATGCCCTTGCCGATGAGGGCCAGCTTCTTGGTGGGCGCCAGGGTCTCCGGCGGCGAGTAGCTCAACCGGACCAGGCGCGGCCTGGCCTCCGAGCCCATGCCCACCGCGAGGATGCCGCCGAAGCCGCCCTTGGCCAGCGCCACCTCGTCGAGCAGCTCCACGTCGAGCCCGGCCTTGCTGGCCGCCGCGACGATCTCCTCCGCGAAGACCGGCGGGCGCAGCATGTTGGCCGGCACGTTGACCCAGTCGCGGGTGCGGGCCACGGCCGCGGTCACCGTGTTGGCCCGGCGCAGCTCGCTTTTGGCGGCTTCTTCCTTCGCGTCCGGTACCAGTACAGCCACCGTGCCCACGGGGTCCTTACGGTTGGGCTGAGGCTTGCCCTTGTACCCGGCGAAGCGATAGGCGCCCAGGGCTGCGCCCTCCGACACCGCGCGCAGGGTGTGCGTGCCATTGTCGGCGGCGTCATCCGAAAGCGGCAGCGCTAGCGCGACGGTCTTGGAGCCCGCCAGCGCGCGCACGGCGGCGCCCGCCGCCCGCCGCAGCGTCTCCGCGGCCGGGGCCGCTCCCGTCGGCTCGGCGCCCAAGCCGACCGCGACCAGCACGGGGGCGCTGATGACGCCCATGGTGGCGAGCTTGGTCACCTCACCCGCGCCGCCGGTCGCACCGAGCAATGTCAGCGTGGCCGTCAGCTTTCCATCGAAGGCCGCGGCGATGCTCTCCGCGCCCGAGGCGAGCAGCAGTTCACCGGCGGTGCCGTTGGTGCCCTCCTGGCTGTGGACGCCGATGACCACCGCGTCGACATTGAGGTCGGCGGGGTCGGTGTCGGCGAGCTGGAGCGTGGGTAGCGCAGTGGTGGGCGTGGTCACAAGGTCTCCTGATGGTGAAGTGCGGTCTGCTCCGCCGATGCTAGCCAACCACACCGGCCACGGTAAGTTGCGTTCATGACGTTGCTAGCCTCGCCGCTGCATGAGCGGCACGCTGCCCTAGGTGCCAAGTTTGCCGCTTTCGGGGGCTGGGAGATGCCGCTTGAGTATGCCGGGGGAGGCGTGCTCAAAGAACACTCCGCGGTGCGCGAGGCGGTGGGCATCTTCGATGTCTCCCATCTTGGCAAGGCCCGGATCGCCGGGGCCGGCGCGGCTGCTTTCGTCAACTCCTGTCTTACCAACGATCTCGGGCGAATCAAACCGGGAAAGGCCCAGTACACCCTCTGTTGTGACGAGGCGAGCGGTGGCGTCGTCGATGACATCATCGCTTACCTGCACGATGATGATCATGTCTTTCTGATTCCGAACGCGGCGAACACCACCGAGGTCGTGCGGCGGCTCGTCGCGGCCGCGCCCGCGGAGCTGACCATCACCAATGAGCATCGGGACTACGCCGTGCTGGCGGTTCAGGGGCCGCGCTCGACCGAGCTGCTGGCCGCGCTCGGGTTGCCCACCGACCACGAGTACATGAGCTTCGAGACGGCCGACCTGGACGGCGTCGAGCTGACGGTCTGCCGCACCGGGTACACCGGCGAGCACGGATACGAGCTCGTGGTGCCCGCCGGGGATGCCGTGGCCGTGTGGGACAGGCTCTTCGGGACCCAGGTCGAGGCGCGGGCCTGTGGGCTGGGGGCTCGGGACACCCTTCGCACGGAGATGGGGTACCCGCTGCATGGTCAAGATCTTTCTATGGACATCACGCCGGTGCAGGCCAGGGCGGGCTGGGCCGTGGGCTGGACCAAGCCCGAGTTCTGGGGCAAGGCGGTGCTGAGCCGGGAGAAGGCCGACGGCCCGCGCCGCACGCTGTGGGGCCTGGTGGCCAACGACCGCGGCATCCCGCGCGCCCACATGCAGGTTCTCGCCGCAGACCAGACCGTGGGGGAGATCACCAGCGGCACCTTCTCACCGACCCGCAAGGTGGGCATCGCCCTGGCGCTGCTGGACAGCGCGGCCGGGCTGGGGGAGGGCTCGCAGGTCGAAGTCGACGTCCGCGGGCGGCGCTCGTCGATGACCGTCACCAAGCCACCTTTCGTCACGCCCTCGGTTAAGTAGCCGTGGCGGTCAAATACGAGCAAGTGCGCGACTGGGTGCTGGCGTTGCCGGGCGGCGAGGAGGTCATGGTCGCCGAGTGGGGCCATCCGACGCTTCGCGTGAACGGCAAGATGTTCGCCAGCGGAATGCCGGGCTCGCCGACGGTCACGGTGAAGGCGACCAAGGAGGAGCAGACCGCCCTTCTTGCGGCCGCGCCTAAGGTTTACTCCTCGGCACCCTACGTGGGGCGCTTCGGCTGGGTTCAGGTCGAGCTGGCCAAAGCGGACCCGGCGGAGCTGCACGAGCTGGTCATCGAGGCGTGGCGGCGCACAGCGCCCAAGAAACTGGTAAAGGAGTTCGACAGTGCTTAAGGGTTTTCGGGACTTCATCTCACGGGGCAGCGTCGTCGACCTCGCGGTCGGTGTGGTGATCGGTGCCGCCTTCACCGAGGTGGTCAAGGGGTTCACGACCTCGTTCCTCACCCCTCTGATCAATTTGATCGGCGGCGCGAACATCGCCGGGGAGATCGATCTGCCGGGAGAGGGCGCGATCACCTGGGGCGCCTTCCTCAGCACCGTGATCGGATTCATGATCACCGCTGCGGTCGTTTACTTCCTTGTCGTGGTACCGATGAACCGCCTCGCCGCCATGCGCAAACGCGGCCAGGTCAACGAGCCCGAGGCGCCGAGCGAGGAAATCCGGCTGCTGATGGAGATCCGCGACGCCCTGGTCGCCCAGCGGAAAGCCCCCGAGGAACCCGCCAAGGAAAGCGTGCGCCAACGCGCCGCACAGTAACGCCGCGTCTCGGCCGCCGCTTCGTAGCGGCGGCCAGGCTCTCCCGCGCGTTAGTCCGGCGCGTTTGACGTGTCGCCCATGCCGCCACCGCGCCGCGGAGATCGTCGCGATTTCAGGGAATCGCGGCCTTCCGCGCTGGCGCAGCAACGATTTCTCGGAAATCGCGACGATCATGCCCGCCGCCGCGGCAAGTCCGGGAGTGGCGGGAGCGGGTGGTTGCTACTTCGGGGCGGCGCCGATGCATAGGGCGATGAGCATGACCGAGGTTGCCGCTTCGACCAGGAAGCCGAGCACGTCGCCGGTGATGCCGCCGAGGCGTTTGACGAGGTGCCAGCGAAGGACAGCGGTCACCGCGGCCGCAGCGGCGAGGGCTAGCAGACCCCGCTCTGGCGCCGCCCACAGGGCGAGCGCCGCGACGAACGCCGTGTTGACGCCCAGCGCCACCGGTCCCACGGTTCCGGCTACCAGCGCGCCCAAGCCCTCGGGCCGGGCCGCGGGCACCTGAATCTGGCAGCCGTAGGCGGCCGCCAGCCGTCCGGCAGCCACCGCGGCGACCAGAGCGGGCGCGGGCAGGAAGACGATCGCGGCCGACTGCACGAGAATGGTCAGCACCAGCGCGGCCACCGCGAACGCCCCCGTCTCCGGCGACTTCATGATTTCCAGCGCCCGCTGCGGCGATCTGTAGGAGCCGAGCGCGTCCACGGTGTCGGCGAGCCCGTCCAGGTGCATGCCGCGGGTCAGCAGCGCCGCCAACCCGACCGTGAGCGGGGCTGCCACCAGGCCGGGCACCCCCGCGGCCCGCATCGCGTAGAGCGCCCCGGCCAGCACGAGGCCGAGCAGCGCTCCGACGAGAGGCGCGAACCGCATGGCCCAGGCGGCAGTGGGCCGGTCTATCCGGCTGGGGGCCGCGATGGGGGCGACGGTGAAGGTCGTCAGCGCCAGCCGCAGGCCGTCACCCCACAAAGTCGTCGAATCCCGGCGGGGCAGGGGTCGGCTTCGGCCTGGCCGGCAGCGACGATGCCAGTGTCAGCGCCGCTCGCAGCATCGGCAGTGCGACCAGCGCTGTGGCACCTTCGCCCAGGCCGGCTTTGAGGTCTACCAACGGGTTCAAGCCGAGCACGTCCGCCGCCGCCTTGGTGGTCGGATTTGAGCCGTAGTCGGCTATCGACGACCAGAGTCGCGACTGGCTTCCCAAATCCCGTGCCAGAAGTGCCGCTGCCGTGCCGACCGGGCCGTCCAGCAGCACCGGCGTGCGCCTTGCCGTGGCGCCCAGGATGATTCCGGCGATGACCGCGAAGTCGGCGCCGCCCAGCTCGGCGAGGATGGTGTCCGCGTTCAGGTCGCAGTTCCGGCTGCGGTGCAAGGCATCGCGGGCGGTGGCCGCGCGCAGCATCCAGGAGCTGTCGTCGACTGTGCCGTCCGGCCCGACGATCCGGCCGAGCAACGCCGCGACCTCGCCGCCGGTGATCTTCGCGGTCACCGTGGCCGCGGTCGCCTCCGCGCCCGCGCCGCACGACCCGATGATGATCAGATCGGCTCCGCCGTCGACCGCCTCGTCTGTCAGCCGCCAGCCCTCTCGCAGCTGATCGGTGATCAGCTCTCGGGGTGAGGCTTCGCCATAGGCGATATCACCAGAGGTGGGAGTCTCCACCACCTTGACGGCGACCCCGTTTTCCGTGGCAAGCAGCCCGATCGGGCCCTCTCCACGGCGGGCCGCCTCCGCCACCGCGGCCGACGCCCGAACGTCGTCGCCGGCGGCGATGTTGCCCTCGTGGATGCCGTTGAGCAGAAACATCTGCGGCTTGCGCCACGTCACCGGCACCCCGCGGCCCTGTGTCCCGGCGGCGAAAACCACAACGCGTGCAAGGGAACCGAGACCACTGCCTGGAATCTCCAAAGTGGACAGATGCGCCTCGGCGGCGGTGCGCGCCTCGTCATCGTGGATCGGCAGATCCATGCCCGGCCGGATATCGACTCCCAGCTGAACAATCGACAGGACCTGAGTCGACTCCCGGAGAACGTCTCCAGGCGGCTGGACAACCACCGCCGCGCCTGCATCGTCGGCCATGCCATCCGGCGTCACCCAGGGCTGGTCGCCTTGCGCCGCCCCGAGCTGCCCACCTGAACCCTCTACCTCGGCCTGGCCCGCCGGCCCGGCTTGGTCGCTCTGGCCCGCCGGTTCAGGCTGGCCACCTTGGCCCGCTGCCGCGGCTTGGCCGCTCTGGCCCGCCGTTGCGGCTTGGTCGCTCTGGCCCGCCGGTTCAGGCTGGTCGCTTTGGCCCGCTGTCCCGGCTTGGCCGCTCTGGAGTGAAGGTTCGGGCTGGCTGCCCTGGCCCGCCTCTGAGGTGATCGCCGACGCGGCGCCGCCCGCGAGTCCAGCTGTCGCCGCGAGTGAGGGGGTGAGGATGGTGGGCGCTGCGATCGGGGGTGGCACCGACGCGTCGGGCAGCGGCGCCGCCTTGCGCGTGGCAACGCCTGCTGCAACGCCTGTCACGGCAGGCGGTCGGGATGCGGCCGGGGCCGGCACGGGTGGTGGTGGCTTGAGGCGACTGGGCTGGCCGGCGATGATCAGGGTCACCTCGTCGCATACGGCGGCGACGGCCTGGTTCAGCTCGCCCAGCAGGTCGGCGAACGCCACACCGGCCGCGGTCGGTGGGACCACCGAGAGGCCGACCTCGGGACTGACCAGGATCAGTGACGCCTGGCAGGAGCGGATCGCGTCCACCAGCTGGCTGACGAAGACGGAGGCGTCGGCCCGCCCGAGGATGGTGGCTGCCCAGCCGCCCAGGTCGTCGACCAGGACAGGCCATTGCGGGTCGGCCTTGCCGAGGGATTCGAGCAGCAGAGCCGGGTCGGCGCCGGTTTCGACGGTCTCCCAGGATGCCGGGCGGCGGAACCGGTGCGCCTCGACACGTTCGGCGAACGCGGAGTCGTCGGAGTGGGCCGCCGAGGCAATGTAGCGAACCTGCTGCGCCTGCGCTACCAAGGACTCCGCATATTCGCTCTTGCCAGAGCGGATTCCGCCCAGAATCAGTATCTTGCCACCGGCCATGGCGATACCTTAACCACTATCCTGATCGTCATGACATGGAGCTGGCGCTACGAAGCCGAGGACGGCAAACCGATTAGCGGTCCGAACGAGGCCTTCAGCAGCCAGGCGGACGCCGAGTCCTACCTGGGGCAGACCTGGAAAGATCGGGTTGCCGACGGAGCCAACACGGCCATCCTCGTGGAGGATGACCGTGTCGAATACCGCATGAGCCTCGAGGCCTGACCAAGCGCCTACCGGTGCGGCCGGCGCTCGGGGGAGACCGTCTTGGCGGGATCCCGCTCGACCACCGGCTCCACGATCTCATCGATCGCCTTCATCAGATCGGAGTCGAGTTTGACTCCGCTCGCCTTCGCGTTGTCGTGGACCTGTTCGGGCCGCGAAGCTCCCACGATGGCCGAGGAGACGTTCGGGTTCTGCAGCACCCACGCCACGGCGAGCTGTGCCATGGTGAGCCCGGTCTGCTCCGCCAACGGCTTGAGCAGCTGGACCCGCTCGAGCACGTCATCGCGAAGCCATGGCCCGACAAAGCCAGCGCCCGACTTGTCGTCGGTGGCCCGTGACCCCTCCGGCGGCGGTTGCCCCGGCAGGTACTTGCCGGTCAGCACCCCCTGCGCGATGGGCGACCAGACGATCTGGCCGAGCCCGAGCTCTTCGCTGGTCGGAACGACCTCGGCCTCGATGACCCGGTACAGCATCGAGTACTGGGGCTGGCTGGACACCAGCGGGATGCGCAGCTCTTTGGCCAGCGCGTGGGCGGCGCGGATCTCCGAGGCCTTCCATTCGGAAACCCCGATGTAGTGAGCTTTGCCGCTGTGGACCACATCGGCGAACGCCGACATCGTCTCCTCGAGTGGGGTCGAGTAGTCGAAACGGTGCGCCTGGTACAGGTCCACGTAATCGGTCTGCAGCCGGGTCAGCGAACCGTTGATCGACTCCATGATGTGCTTGCGGGACAGGCCGGCGTCGTTGCGGCCGGGACCGGTCGGCCAGAAGACCTTGGTGAAGATCTCCAAGCCCTCGCGGCGCTCGCCCTTGAGCGCCCGGCCCAGGACAGCCTCCGCGCGTGTGCCCGCGTAGACATCCGCAGTGTCGAAAGACGTTATGCCGCAATCGAGGGCCGCGCGCACGCAGGCGAGCGCGGCGTCCTCCTCGACCTGTGAACCATGCGTGATCCAGTTCCCGTACGAGATCTCGCTGACGAGCATGCCTGATCGGCCAAGGTGACGGAACTCCATAAGGAACGACCCTAGCCCAAGGGCATTACAAGACCGGCTTGGTGTCGGCCAGCAGCCGGTCGAGCTCCTCCATTACCGCTTGGCGGCTGGGCAGCACAGGATCGATGAACGGCCGTCCCTTGCGATCCAAGGCCCCCCACCTGCCCTCGTTCCCGGCGATGAGGAACGCGACCGGGTGGATGACCACAGCCGGGTGCACCGGAGGAACGATCATGGTGCCCGATCGGTCCACGACGCCCTTGCGCCCGCTGGCGTCGATGATGGCGAGGCCTTCGTCGGAGAACCCGTCGACATAGCGGCCATCGGTCAGCGCGGTGGCGAATCCACTGAACTGGAACGGCAGCACGATGCGGCCCTGCTTGTCGACGGCGCCCCAGCCGCCCCGTTTCACCGCGGCCAGGCCCCGGCGGAACGGGCGGACATCTTCGAACCCGGTGGAAATGATCACGCGGCCAAACTTGTCGATGGCGATCCAACCGGCGCCGCCGTCCTTGGAGACCCAGGCCAGGCCCTCCGAGAACGAGCCGACTCCGCGCAGGCCCACATTTGAGTCGATGAGCTTCGATCCAGTCTCGTCGATCAGCTCCCACGCTTGGGTTTCCCGCCGCCGCACCCAGCCCACGCCGTCGCGGAACGGTTGCACATCGGCGAATGCCGGGGCGATCACCGTGCGGCCCTCGCTGTCGACAAATCCCCAGCACTGAACGCGTTCATCGAATTTGGGTACCGGAGCCTTGGCGACCTGAAGAATTTCCTCCCGCGAGCGCGGGTAAGGCCCCATCCCGTTCTCGGCGATCTTCAGTGAGACCGCGTCAAGCGCCAGCTCGGTGCGCGCGATCAGGTCCGGGTCCTCCACCTTGCGCAGCTCGAGCGCCGCCTCGAAGTGGTTGAACGCCTCCATGTAGCGGCCTTGGTCCAAACAGGACCGTCCCGCGTGCTCGTGCAGGGTGGCTCGCAGCCGGTCGGGCAGCTCACTGGAGTTGGCCTCCAGGAACAGCCGGTCGGCCTCGGCGAAGTCGCCACGCCACTGCAGCACGTGGGCGAGCCGTGCTTTCGCTATCGCTATGCGGCGCAGCTCACCGGTTGCCTCGGCGTGCACCAGCGCCATCTTGCCGTCGGAGAGCGCCTTGGTCAGCTCGCCGAGGATCCGCGAGACCACGGCCCGCAGGCTGAGCAACCGGGCGCGGCTGGCGTTGTCCGTGGCCGGCGTGAGCTTCTCGGTCAGCTTGTCGCGGATCTCGCGCAGCTCTTCCGGATTGTCGACCAGCTCCCGAAGCGTTTCCCGGTGGAAGCGCCATTCATAGCCGGCCAGCACCTGTTCCGGGTCGGGCCCGGTGTCCTCGGGCTCGATCGGCTCATCGGAAGCTGCCGCGGCGGCTTCGCTCGGCGTGACCGGCTCGGGTGCGTGCCCGCCGAGCTTGACGACGATCGGCGTGAGCATCGTGGGCGAGCTCAGCGCGGTGGCGGCGCCAGCGGCGCTTGAGGCCACCGGCAGGACGGTGTCGGGTGTGGCCACCACGGGCGTGGTCGGCGTCGCCGGGGAGACCGGGTTGGCTGAAACTGGCCGCACCGCCTCGACCGGCGCCGCGCTCGGGGACGGCATCGCTGTCACGGGAGCCGCTTCCGGCACGGGCGCTGTCCGCGGTGGGATCTGGCCGGGAGCGGCCGGCCGGCCGGGAACGCCTGGCGTGGCGAGACCGAGCTGCGCCGGCCCGTGCTGCCCTGGCATCTGCTGCCCGGCGTTCGGCTGGCCGTACTGACCGGCGGCGGGACCACCGTGCTGCCCGGCCATCGGCTGGCCCGGCGCGTGTCCTGCGACGGGCTGGCCGGCGGGGTGCTGCCCGGCCATCGGCTGGTGCTGTCCCGCGTTCGGCTGACCCGGAGCACCGGGCGCACCTGGCCCGCCGTGCGGGGCGGGGTGTTGCCCGCCCACGGTCTGCAGGCCGGGGGAGGTCGGATTGTTCAGGCCGGGCACCGGCTGGCCAGGTCCGTGTGGGCCGGGCTGAGGACCGGCGGGGCGGCCGTAAACGTGGCCACCCGGCGAGGGTTGGGCCGGGCGTCCGGGCGGGACAGGGCCTTGCGCGCCGGGGCGGCCCGGCTGGCCCGGCTGGCCGTATTGCTGCGGCGGGCGCGGCGGACCCCAGTTCGGCGCACCGGGCGGCATGGGACCCGGCGGCATCGGCTGCCCCGGTTGGCCGGGTGGGCCTTGCGGCGGTCCACCGTGCTGGCCGGGCGGACCCTGCTGCGGGCCACCACGCTGGCCGGGCGGGCCCTGCGGCGGGCGGGGACCGTAAGGGCCGGGCTGCTGCTGCGGCGGGTAGGGCGGGCGGCCTTGCTGACCGGGCTGGCCCGGGTGCTGTTGCGGCCAGCCACCTGGCGGCATCGGCGGGCGCGGGCCCTGCTGCGGCGGCCGTGGCTGCTGGCCCTGGCCTTGCTGAGACGACGACGGCGGAGGGCCGGGCCTTACCGGGCCGGTCGGCTCCTCGTAACGCTGACCAGGCACAGAGGTGCGTGGTGCGGTAGGAGTTTCCGCCCACGCCGGTGCGCCCCGATGACGCTCCTCGGTACGCTCGTCCGCCACTGGTGCCTCACTTGCCCTGTAAATAGCTGTCCCGTCGCCTCCGCGACCGGGTAAGGTCACCCGGCTCGTCGGCTTCGGAGAAAAGATGCGGTGCGAGAGGAGGGTACTCAGGTGGGCTTGGTCACCGCCACTACGGATCGCGTCACAATCCGAAACTTCGCCGAGTTCGCTTCACTAATCGGGGCAATTGCCGCATCTGGCTTCCGTCGCTTCTGGACCTATCGCCAGGCCACCGTGGCCGCGCTCGCGACCAACACGATGTTCGGGTTCTTGCGCACCTACGTCATGTTGGCCATGGCGGCGCTCACCCCGGTGGTGGCCGGCTATACCGGCCCACAGCTGGCCGCCTACGTCTGGACAGGGCAAGGCCTGCTTGGTGTCGTGATGCTCTGGGGCTACGCGGATCTCGCGGACCGGATCCGGTCCGGGGACGTGGTCACCGACCTGCTGCGCCCGATCCATCCGGTCCTGAACTACCTCGCCGTCGACCTGGGCCGGGCCGCGCACGGGATGATCTTCCGGTTTCTCCCGCCGGTAGCGGTGGGGGTCATCGTCTTCGACATGTATCTGCCGCAGGATCTGAGCACCTATCCGCTGTTCGCGATCTCGGTGCTGCTCGCAGTCATCGTTTGCTTCGCCTGCCGGTACCTGGTCAACGCCAGCGCATTCTGGCTGCTGGATCATCGAGGCGTCGTCATGGTGTGGCTGTTCGTCTCCGGATTGTTCGGCGGGCTCTACTTTCCGATCAGGTTCCTGCCGCAATGGGCGGCCCTGCTGATCTGGCTCGGTACCCCCGGCCCGTCGATGTTGCAGGCGCCCATGGACATCTTCGTGGAGCGGGACCCCTTCCGAGTCCAGCTGGCGATAGTTGGGGTACAGGTCTTCTGGGCCGTGCTGATGCTCTGGGCCTGTCACGTCGTGCAGCGCCGCGCCGAGCGCAAGATGGTGATCCAGGGTGGGTGAGTCACTTCGCATCTACGCGAAACTCGTTGGCGCGCAAGGGCGGGCGCAGGCCTCGTACCGGACGAGCTTCTGGCTGGACCTGATCGGCAGCTCGATCATCGTCGGCGCAGACCTGATCGCCGTCCTCGTGATCTTTTCGCGGGTCCCGGCGCTGGGCGGGTTCTCGATCAGCCAGACACTGGTCTTCTTCGGGATAGCCCTGACCGCGTTCTCCATAGCCGATCTGGTCGTCGGCAACATCGAGCGGATGCGCAACTACGTCCGGATGGGCACCCTCGACGCGATGTTGATCCGCCCCTTGGGCGTGCTGCCGCAGCTTCTCGCCAACGATGTGGGTTTCCGCCGGGCTGGGCGCGTGGTCTATGCCGGGGCGGTCTACGTGGTGGCGCTGTCCTATGCCGACATCGATTGGACGCCTGGCCGTGTCGTGCTCGTGGTTAGCGCCCCGCTCTTCGGCGCGGTCTTCTTCGCCGCGTTCTTCGTGGCGACCGCGACCGTGGCCATCTGGTGGGTGGAGTCCGGCGAGCTGGCGAACGCCTTGACCTACGGCGGCAGGGATCTCACCTCCTATCCGATCTCCATCTACGGCGGCTGGTTCCGCAGGATGTTCGCTTTCGGGCTCGGGTTTGCTTTCGTGGCCTACTACCCGGGCCTGGCCCTGCTCGGCGATCCGGATCCGCTGGGCGGGCCGGCGTGGCTGGGCTGGGCAAGCCCTTTGGTCGGGATCGCCGCGTCCGGGGTCGCGGCCTTGATCTGGCGCACCGGCGTGCGTCATTACAGGAGCACTGGGTCGTGAAGGTCATCGAAGCCCGCGGTTTGCGCAAGGAATTCGTGGTCCGGGTCAAGGCCGGGGCCATCAGACGCCAGAAACGTGTCGTCGCCGCGGTGGACGGCGTCGACCTGGCCATCGAAAGAGGTGAGATGGTCGGCTATCTGGGCCCGAACGGGGCCGGAAAGTCGACCACCCTCAAGATGCTCACCGGCGTGCTCATGCCTTCCGGAGGTGACGTGCGCGTGTGCGGTTTCACGCCTGTGCCGCAGCGGGTGAAACTGGCTCGCCGGATAGGGGTCGTGTTCGGGCAGCGTTCGCAGCTGTGGTGGGACCTGCCCTTGGGCGACTCGTTCGACCTGTTGCGGCACATCTACCGGGTGCCCGCGGCCGAGCACGCGCTTCGCCTCGATCGCTGCCGCGATCTGCTCGACCTCGACGCCTTCATGCAAACCCCGGTGCGGCAGCTCTCGCTCGGGCAGCGGATGCGCGGCGAGCTGACCGCAGCCCTGCTGCACGGGCCGGAGATCCTCTTCCTCGACGAGCCGACGATCGGCCTCGATGTGGTGAGCAAGCAGGCTGTGCGCGGTTTCCTCGCCGAGCTGGGGGAGAAGGGCGACACCACGATGATCCTGACCACCCATGATCTGGCCGACATTGAGCGACTCTGCCAGCGCATCGTGGTCATCGATCACGGCAGGGTGGTGCACGACGGCACGATCCAGGCCCTGCACGACCGATATCGCTCACGGCGCCGGGTGATCGCCGACTTCGATGAGCCCATCCAGACCGACATCCGGCTTCCTGGCGTGGAACTGGAGTCGAGCACCGGTACCAGGCTGATCTTCGCGGTCGACGAGGTAGGCCCGCTCATCTCTCAGCTGACGCAGATCGGCTCGCTTCGCGATTTGAGCATCGCCGAGCCGGAGATCGAGGACGTGATCTCCCGGCTCTACCTGTCGAGCTAGATCTTGGCGCCGATCTGGACGCGCGTCTTCGGCATGCGCAGCCTGCGGAAGGAGATCGCGCGCATGATGCCGTAGAAGTAGAGCGAGCTCATCTTCTGGTCTGTCTTCGGGTGCCGCTCAGTGATCAGCTTCTTGATCCTGCGGCTGATGAACACGCTGTCCACGACCACGGCGAAGGCGAGCATGAACCAGATGATGTTCGCCGCGAGCACGACCGCATTGACACTGCGCACCTGGAGCAGGAACAGCAGCGGGAAGGCCCCGGCGAAGAAGTAGGGGCCGGCCGTGCGGCGGGAGTCGACGATGTCGCGCACCAGCGCCCGCTCCGGGCCCTTGTCCCGGGGGAGCAGGTAACGCTCGTCACCGGCCTTCATCCCGGCGTAGGCCTCGGCCCGCTCGGCCTTCGACTTCTCGCGCGAGCGCTTCAGCGCCTCACGCCGGTTGGCCGGCGGCGGCTCGGCCTTGCGGCGCTGGGCCTCGGTGCGCTTCGGGGTGGCCTTGCCTTTGCTCGGCGTGTGCGAGCGCGAGACATGCACCACTTCCTCCTCGGCTGCAACAGCGGGGAGGTTGGTGTCGGATTTCTTCGAGAACAATGCCACGGCGCAAGGGTACTGGGTTTATCGCGCGATATCCGCGCCGAGGCCAGTGAGCTTCGCTTCGAAATCCTCATAGCCACGATTGATCAGGTCAACGCCGTGCACGTTCGACTTGCCCTCCGCGGCCAGGGCGGCGATCAGGTGGCTGAAACCAGCCCTCAGGTCGGGGATGATCAGATCGGTGGCGTGCAGCTTGGCCGGGCCGGCGATGACCGCCGAGTGGCGGAAGCCCATCCGCCCGAAGCGGCAGGGTGTGCCGCCGAGGCATTCCTGGAACACCTGGATGTTCGCGCCCATCTGGTTGAGCGCGGCGGTGTAGCCGAAGCGCTTCTCGTAGACGGTCTCGTGCACCACGGACAGGCCGTTGGCCTGGGAGAGCGCGACGACGAGCGGCTGCTGCCAGTCGGTCATGAACCCGGGGTGCACGTCGGTCTCCAGCGCGACGGCCTTCAGGTCGCCGCCGGGGTGCCAGAAGCGAATGCCGCCGCCGCCCGGGGAGTCGTCGACCTCGAACTCGCCGCCGATACTGCGGAACGTGTTCAGGTAGGTCATCATGTCGGCCTGGCGCGCGCCCCGCACGAAGATGTTGCCCTTGGTCGCGAGCGCGGCCGATGCCCAGCTCGCAGCCTCGATCCGGTCGGGGATGGGCCGGTGCGAGAAGCCACCGAGCCGAGCCACACCCTCAATTTCAATAACCCGATTCGTGTGTACCCGGATGATCGCGCCCATCTTCTGCAATACGCAGATCAGGTCGATGATCTCCGGCTCGACCGCGGCGTTGCTCAGCTCGGTCACGCCCTTGGCCATGACCGCCGCGAGCAGGATCTGCTCGGTGGCGCCCACCGACGGGTAGTCGAGCTGGAACTTGATGCCGTGCAGGCCGTCGGGCGCGGAGAGGTGCAGCCCTTCCGGGGCCTTCTCCACGATGGCGCCGAAGCGGCGCAACGCTTCCAGGTGAAAGTCGATCGGGCGGCCGCCGATGTTGCAGCCGCCGAGCTCGGGGATGAAGGCGTGCCCGAGCCGGTGCAGCAGCGGGCCGCACAGCAGGATCGGGATGCGGCTCGACCCGGCGTGAACGTTGATCTCGTCGACGCCGGCGCGCTCCACATTGGACGGGTCGAAGACCAGCTCGCCCTCGGGGCCGTAGCTGACCTTGACGCCGTGCAGCTCCAGCAGGCCGCGCACCACATCGACATCGCGGATCTTCGGAACGTCGTACATCCGGCTGATTCCGTCGCCCAGCACAGTCGCGACCATGGCCTTGGAGACCAGGTTCTTCGCGCCGCGCACCCTCACTTCGCCACGAAGCGGGGCTCCCCCGTTAACGACGAGCACATCCGACATACGGTCCTCCGATGAACGATGAATGAACCCGTCGCAGCATAGCCCTGAGTGACGTGTGACGGAACGCACGTGGGCAAAAAACGTACGGGTGCCGCGAATCAGACATGGCACCCATCACATTCAGTAGTTATTTGCCTACGGCAACGCCAGCATCTGGTCCAAAGCTGCCCTCGCGTGATGGGCCGTTGCGGCCTCGACGGTGATCTGATTAGGTACCCGCCCGGCCACCAGCTCCTCCAGTGCCCAGACCAGATGCGGCAGATCAATGCGATTCATCGTGGAGCAATAGCAGACCGTCTTGTCCAAAAACATGACCTGCTTGTCCGGGTGCGCGTCGGCCAGGCGGCGGACCAGGTTCAGCTCGGTGCCCACCGCCCACTTCGAGCCGGGCTCGGCCGCGTCGAGGGTCTTGATGATGAACTCGGTGGAGCCCACATAGTCGGCGGCGGTCACCACCTCGTGCCGGCATTCGGGGTGTACCAGCACGTTCACCCCGGGCACCCGCTCACGCACATCGTTGACGGTTTCCAAGGTGAAGCGCCCGTGAACAGAACAGTGCCCGCGCCACAGGATCATCTTGGCGCTGCGCAGCTGGTCGGCGGTCAGGCCACCGCTAGGCTTGTGCGGGTCGTAGAGCACACAGTCGTCGAGCGAGAAGCCCATCTCCAGCACCGCCGTGTTGCGGCCCAGGTGCTGGTCGGGCAGGAAGAGCACCTTGTCGCCTTGCGCGAAAGCCCAGTCGAGGGCGCGTTTGGCGTTGGACGAGGTGCAGACGACGCCTTTGTTCCGCCCGACGAAGCCCTTGATGTCGGCGGAGGAGTTCATATAGGTGACCGGGACGGTTGACTCTGCTATCCCGAGGTCGGCCAGCGTGTCCCAGCACTGCTCCACCTGCTCCAGGACGGCCATGTCGGCCATCGAGCAACCGGCGGCCAGATCGGGCAGGATGACCCGCTGGTTTTCCGAGGTCAGAATGTCGGCCGACTCGGCCATGAAGTGCACGCCGCAGAAGACGATGAACTCGGCGTCGGGCCGGGCCGCCGCCTCCTTGGCCAGCTTGAAGGAGTCACCGGTGACATCGGCGAACTGAATCACTTCGTCGCGCTGGTAGTGGTGACCAAGCACGAAGACCCGGTTGCCGAGCGCCGCTTTCGCGGCTCTGGCCCGCTCAACCAAATGGGGATCGCTCGGTGCGGGCAGGTCACCCGGACAGTCGACGCCACGCTCTGAACCGGCGTCCCTGCCGCGGCCCAGCAGAAGCAATACGGGAGCAGTCACGCTCTCATCATCCCTCCACCCATCCCCCCGCGTGCCGCCCCTAGCGGTGTGGGCTGCCACACTCCACCCTCATGCGAGTGGTGATCTGCCCGGATAAGTTCGCCGGAACCCTGACCGCTGTCGAGGCCGCGCAGGCCATCGCCGAAGGATGGCGTTCGGTGGCCCCCGGCGACGAGCTGGTGTTGCGTCCGGTAGCCGACGGTGGCCCAGGCTTCCTGGAGGTTCTTCACACGAGCCTGGGCGGCGACCTCATCGAAGTCCCCACCACCGATCCGCTCGGACGCGTGGTCACCGGATCCGTGCTCATCGTCGGCGACACCGCTTATCTGGAAAGCGCCCAGGCCACAGGCCTGCACCACCTCGCCCCCGGCGAACGCGACCCGAAGATCACCACCTCGGCAGGGCTAGGCGCGCTGGTCGCCGCCGCCACCGCCCAAGGCGCTCACAAGCTGATCATCGGACTCGGCGGCTCGGCCACCAACGACGGCGGGGCGGGATTCCTTGCCGCCCTTGGCTTCAAGCCACTTGACCGGGAGGGCAACCCGCTCCCGCCCGGCGGCGCCGTCCTCCGCCGCGCCGCCGCCCTCACCCTCCCCACCTCCGCCGCTCCCGCGCCCCCCGCCGCAATCACGACGATCTTGCCGGCGCGCGGCGTGGGCGGCGCGGCGGCTGGGCAGCGGTGGGTGGAGTTGGTGGGGGCGTCTGATGTGGACAACCCGCTGGTGGGGGAGCAGGGGGCGACGGCGGTCTACGGGCCGCAGAAGGGCGCGTCAGCGGCCGACGTCGTGCTCCTGGATGCGGCGCTGGCCAACTGGGCCGCCGTGCTGCAACGGGATCTGCCCGGGTGCCCGCAAGACTTGGCGGCGCTGAAGGGGGCCGGGGCGGCGGGCGGGCTGGGCGCGGCCGTGCTCGCGCTCGGCGGCAGGATCGTGTCCGGGATCGACCTGATCCTCACCGAGACGGGCCTGGGCGAGGCGGTGGCCGAAGCGGGCGTCGTGATCACGGGGGAGGGCTCGTTCGACCATCAGTCGCTGCGCGGAAAGGTCATCGCCGGCGTGGCCGGGGCGGCCCGGGACCACGGCGTGCCATGTGTGGTGCTGGCCGGGCGGGTGACGACAGGCCGGCGGGAGCAGGGGGCGGCGGGTATCACCGAAGCCCACTCCCTGGTCGATCACTTCGGCGATGTGGATCTGGCGATGACCGCGCCGGCGAGAGGGTTGCGGGAGCTCAGCGCCCGGATGGCCGGGCAGTATTCACGCCGTTGATCTAGCCTGTTTCTTGAGTGATTCCATTTTTGATGGGTGTGGGTGGCGAAGACCACAGCTCCCAGCGGCGGATCACGGCGATCGGGTCGCGGCTCAAACTGGGAATCAAGCTCAAGTGAGCTAGCGTTACCACTGACGTCGAACAGCACAGATTTGGCCCGACAGCTGGGAGCGATAGTGAGCACCGAAACCACCAGCACCGAAACCACCACTGACACGACCGGTATCAACCTCACCGAGGTTGCGGCGGTCAAGGTCAAGGCCCTGCTTGAGCAGGAAGGCCGCGATGACCTGCGGCTGCGGGTCGCGGTGCAGCCCGGCGGCTGCTCCGGCCTGCGTTACCAGCTGTTCTTCGACGAGCGTGACCTCGATGGTGACGTCGTCAAGGACTTCAACGGGGTAGGCGTAGTGGTCGACCGGATGAGCGCCCCCTACCTCATGGGCGCGACGATCGACTTCGCCGACCGCATCGACGCTCAGGGTTTCACGATCGACAATCCGAACGCGGGCGGTAGCTGCGCGTGTGGAGACTCGTTCCACTGAGTGAATGAACGGTAAACGGGGCCACCCTTGCTAGGGTGGCCCCGTTGTCTTTCCCCCAAAAAAACCGAGGCAGTTATGAAGATCGCGGTGACCGGTTCGATCGCCACCGACCACCTGATGCATTTCCCGGGACGTTTCGCGGACCAGCTGATCGCCGATCAGCTCGACAAGGTCTCGCTGTCGTTTCTCGTGGATGACCTGATTATTCGCCGCGGTGGGGTGGCTCCCAACATCGCCTTCGGGCTGGGGCAGCTCGGTCTGCGCCCGATTCTGGTCGGCGCGGTCGGCTCCGATTTCGCCGACTACCGCTCGTGGCTGGAGCGCCACGGCGTCGACACCGACTCGGTGCACATCAGTGAGACGGCCCACACGGCACGCTTCGTCTGCACCACTGACAACGATCTTTGCCAGGTCGCCAGCTTCTACGCCGGCGCCATGTCGGAGGCGCGCAATATCGAGCTGCAGCCGGTCCACGACCGGGTGGGCGGCCTCGACCTGGTGATCGTTGCCGCCAACGATCCGGTCGCGATGCTGCGCCATTCCCAGGAGTGCCGCGAGCGCGGCTACGCCTTCGCCGCGGACCCGTCGCAGCAGCTGGCCCGCATGGAGGGGGCGGAGGTGCTGCAGCTGATCGACGGCGCGAAGTACCTCATGACCAACGACTACGAGCGTTCCCTGCTTGAGCAGAAGACCGGCCTGAACGCCGAGGAGATCCTCGATCGCGTCGAGGTCCGGGTCACCACGCTCGGCAAGGGCGGCGTCGAGATCACCGGCCGCGGCTTCGAGCGCATCCACGTCCCGATCGCGCGGGAGATCCACGCCTACGACCCGACCGGTGTCGGCGACGGCTTCCGTGGCGGCTTTTTCGCCGCGCTGTCGTGGGGTCTGAGCCTGCGTTCGGCCGCCCAGGTCGGCTCGCTGCTGGCCACCCTGGTCCTGGAGACCGCGGGCGGCCAGGAGTACGACGTGCACCCGGACATCTTCGTCAAGCGTCTGGCCGAGTCCTACGGCGACGAGGCGGCCGCCGAGGTTCGCCCGTTCCTGGGCCTCAACTGATCCGGCGCACTTCAAACGCGGCTGGTGCCGGTGAGCCCAGGAACTCCTGGCCCCTCATCCGGCACCAGGCCGGGATGTCGACGGCTGCCGCGGGATCGTCGGCGAGCACCCGCACGATGTCGCCGATGGCGACCGTGGGCAGCTTCTTGGCCAGGGCGATGACCGGCAGCGGGCAGCGCTGACCGAGGCAGTTCAGCTCGGCCGTCACATGCCCACCTCGGCTCGCAGGTCCTTGACGATCCCGGGCAGCTCGGCCAAAAATCTGTCCACATCGGACGATGTGGTCTCCCGGTGGAGCGAGATGCGGATGTTGCCGTGCGTCAGCGCGCCCATCGCGGCCAGCACATGGCTCGGCTGCAGGGTGGACGAGGTACACGAGGAGCCGGACGAGACAGCGAAGCCGCGCCGGTCGAGGGCGTGCAAGAGGGACTCGCCGTCGACGTAGAGGCAGGAGAAGGTCGCCAGGTGGGGGAGACGCTGCCCGGGGTCGCCGACGATCTCCACATCGGGCACGGTCGCGGCCACCGTTGCCCTGATCCGGTCGACGAGCGCTGACAGGCGCGCGTTTTCCGAAGCCGCCTCGGCGTGCACCGCTTGCAGCGAGGCGGCGGCGGCGAGGATGGCCGGCAGATCGAGCGAGCCCTGCCCGTGCGGCCAGGGCGAGACCCATCGGGTGGCCTTGCGCACCACCAGAACGCCCACTCCGGCCGGGCCGCCCCACTTGCGAGCGCTTGCTGATAACAGATTCCATCCGTCGGGTACCGGGATCCGCCCGACCGACATGGCAGCGTCCACAAACAACGGAACCCCGTGCCGCGCGCAGACCTCACCGGCCCACTCGACCGGCTGCAGCGTGCCCACCTCGTGACTGGCGCTGATCAGCGCGGCGAGCCCGACGCCCGGCTGGTCGATCGCGGATTCCCATGCGGCGCTGTCGATCCGGCCGGTGTTGTCCACTTTCACGGAAACAGATTGCTCACCCGCGGCGTGCAGCACGGCGGAGTGTTCGACCGCCGAGTGCACCAGCACCTGCCCGACCCGTTTACGGGCGGCCAGCGCGCCGGAGATGGCCGCGCGCACGGCTTCGGTGCCGTTGGGGGTGAAGGTGACCTCGTCGCTTCGTACCCCCAAAATCTGGGCAACAGCACCCTGAGCGGCCTCCAGCAGCAGGCGCGCGCGACGCGCCTGGGTATACAGCCGGCCCGGGTCGGCCCAGCCCTCGTCGAGGGCCGCGATCAGCGCCTCTTTCGCGACCGGGTGCAGCGGAACCGCGGTCGCGGCATCAAAATATGCAGGCTGCACTCCTTGACGTTACGTCAAGGGCCAACACGCCCCACCCCAAGACCACTCTGGACCGTTAGGTGAAGTACTCTGCGACCGTGCTTAGGAGGATCGGCGGCTTTATCACCGTGGCCGGGCTTGCGTCCCTGCTTGCGGGCTGCGATGTGGGCGAGACCTTTGACGGCTTCGGCTGGCCGCAAGGCGGGATCAGCCAGCAGTCCGAGAAGATGTACGACCTTTGGATCGCTTCGGTCGTCGCGGCGCTGGCCGTCGGCTTCTTCGTCTGGGGCCTGATCTTCTGGTGCGTGGTGCGCTACCGCAAGCGCGGCACCGACCTGCCCGTGCAGACCCGGTTCAACCTGCCCATCGAGGTGCTCTACACGGTTCTGCCGTTCCTCGTGGTCTCGGTGCTCTTCTACTACACCGCGGTGATCCAGACCAACGTCAACCAGGTCTCGGCCAACCCGAACGTCACCGTCGAGGTGGTCGCGTTCAAGTGGAACTGGCAGTTCAACTACCGCAGCGGCCCCGGCGAGGCGGCCAAGACCGAGGCTTCGGTGACCGGCACGAGCAGCCTCATCCCGCTGCTGGTGGTGCCGACCGGCCGCACCATCCTGTTCGAGGAGCACAGCAAGGACGTCATCCACTCGTTCTGGGTGCCGGAGCTGCTCTTCAAGCGAGATGTCTTCCCTGGCAGCACGCGCAACGAGTTCCAGGTGACCATCGAGGAAGAGGGCCGTTACGTCGGCCGCTGCGCGGAGCTGTGCGGCACCTACCACTCGATGATGAACTTTGAGCTGGTGTCCGTCTCGCCGGAGAAGTTCGAGCAGTACCTGGCGGCGCTGAAGTCGGGTAAGACTCAGCCGGAAGCCATGGAGGCGATCGGGTTCACCGGCGACAAGGCCTACGCGGTGACCACGGAGCCGTTCGAAACCAAGCGCGACTCGAAGGCGGCGAACTCATGAAGACCGAATACCGTCTCTTCGTTGGCCTTGCCGGCTTCCTGTTCGCCTGTGCCGTCGTGTACTGGTTCTGGAGCGACTCGGCGCTCAACGGCCCCGACTGGATCGGCACCACGGCCCTGGTCCTGTCGGGCCTGCTGTGCGCGATGGTCGGCGGCTACTTCTGGTTCGTCTCGCGGCGCATCGATCTGCGCCCGGAGGACAGGATCGATGGCGAGATCGCTGACGGCGCGGGCGAGATCGGCTTCTTCAGCCCCGGCAGCTACTGGCCCTTCGGCATTGCGGCCTCGGTCGCGGTGGCCGGGCTGGGCGTGGTCTTCTTCTGGTGGTGGCTGATCGGTCTCGGGCTCATCGCGGTGATCCTGTCGTCGTGTGCGCTGCTGTTCGAGTACTACACGGGAACGCGCCGCGTCGCCGAGCACTGACCTTCCAAGATCTGACAGAGCCCGCCTTTGACAGGCGGGCTTCTTCAGCTCTATGGTTCATTACATGAGTAGTGAACCGGCGAACTAAAGATGTTCGACGACCGAAGCCCGATCTATCAGCAGATCGCTGAGAAGATCAAAAAGGACATCCTCTACGGCGACCTCACCGCCGATGAGCAAGTGATGTCCACCAATCAATACGCGTCCTTCTATCGCATCAATCCAGCCACCGCGGCGAAGGCGTTCCAGCAGCTCACCGACGACGGCTACCTCTACAAGAGGCGGGGGATCGGCATGTTCGTCAGCCCTGACGCGCAGGAGAGGCTGCGGGCGGGGCGACGCGAGAAGTTCTTCAGCGATGTGGTCCGGCCGATGGTGGCCGAGGCGCGCGCGGTAGGCATCGACCTACAAGAGATCATCCACCACCTCAAGGAGCAAGCGTGAGCATTGAAGTGCGCGATCTGCGCCTGCGCTTCGGAGACGTCGACGCGCTCGACGGGCTCTCGTTCAGCCTCGCCGGCGGCAAGATCTACGGCCTGCTGGGCCGCAACGGCTCGGGCAAGACCAGCCTGCTGTCGGTGCTGGCCGCGTTCCGCAGGCCCACCAGCGGCGAGGTCCTCATCAACGGCGCCGAGCCCTTCGAGAACGCCGGTGTCGTCAGCCAGATCTGCCTCATCCGGGAAAGCGGCGACGTCTACGACAACGAGCGCGTTGCGAGCGTGCTGCGCGCCGGGCGGCAGCTGCGCCGCGACTGGGATTCGGACTACGCGGAAAAGCTGCTGGAACGCTTCCAGCTCTCCACCAAGAAGCGGGTGCAATCCCTTTCCCGGGGCCAGAAATCGGCGCTGGGCATCGTGGTCGGGCTGGCCAGCCGGGCGCCGCTGACCATGTTCGACGAGTCCTACCTCGGCATGGACGCCCCCTCCCGCTACGCCTTCTACGAAGAGCTGCTCGCCGACTACACCGCCCACCCGCGCACCTTCGTCATCTCCACCCATCTCATCGAGGAGGTGGCCTCGCTGTTCGAAGAGGTGATCATCATCGACCGGGGCAGGCTCGTGCTGCACGAGGAATCGGATGCCTTGCGGGGCAGGGGAGTCACGGTCACCGGCCCGGCCGACGTGGTGGACACGTTCGTGGCGAGCCTGACCGTGCTCGGCCAGCAGACGCTCGGCCGGACCAAGGCAGCCACCATCTACGGCGAGCTGAACGACACCCAGGTGCGTGCCGCCAAACTGGCCGGCCTGGAGCTGGGTCCGGTTGCGCTGCAGGACCTTTTTGTGCACCTGACCCGCGCCGAGGCCGAAGGGATCGTGCGATGAACGTCTTCAAGCACCTGTTCTCCACCTACCGCACGGTCTATCTGTGGTTCTGGGCGGTGATGGCACTCTTCGTGCTCGCGATCGTCCTGAGCTTCGTGGTCTTCGGCCCGTACATCGAAAACGTCATGGACGCGAGCGTGTGGCAGGGGGCCGCGGGCGCGGCGCCGCGCTGGTTCGTCTTCGTGATCGGCATCATGCTCGCGACGGTCAACCTGACGGTGGTCATCGCCAGCGGCATCACCAGGCGGGCGTATTTCGCCGCGGTCTTCGCCTTCACCCTGGCCACAGCGGCCCTTTTCGAAGTGGCGTCGCTGGCCGGGTTCGGGGTGGAGCGGGCGGGCTTCGCCACGCAGGGGCTGACCGGCTTCCTGCCCGTGGACTATCCGCTCAACAGCTGGAACGCGGCGGCGAGCTACACCGGGGAGGCTTTCCTGGCCCTGTGGGGGTTCATGCTCAGCGGCTGGGCGATCGGGCTGCTCTTCTACCGGCTGCGGGTGTGGTACGCCATCCTGCTGATCCCGGTAGGCCTCGGCCCCATCATCGGTGGCGGCTCGCTGCCGCCGTTGATCGGACAAGGTGCGCGCATCGTCACCCTGACGGTGGGTCTGGCGCTCGCGACCGCCCTCGGTTTCCTGCTGGTGCGCAGCGCACCGGTACGACCGAAAAAGGCTTGACGGGGGGCAAAAGCGCGGGTGTCCAATTCGGACACCCGCGCTTTTACGCGGTCAGGGAGCTGCGGTGCTCGAGAAGGTCGGCGACGGTGGCCGCGGTCGTTACCGGGTCGAGCGGGTGCAGCAGCGTGGCGTCGGCCTTGGCATAGGCGGCGAGCCACCGGTCGGCGGCGCGAGCGATGACGATGGCCCGCGGCGGGCAGTTCTTGATCTCGTCGGTGAGCTGGCGGCAGATGCCGATTCCGCCGGCCGGGGAAGCCTCGCCGTCGAGCACCAGCAGATCGATCTCGTAGTCGTCCACGAGCTTCACGCACTCGGCGTAGGTCGACGCCTCGACGAACTCCACCTGCAGATCCGGCCGCGGGTGTGTCCCGATGGCCAGCTTCATGCGTTCGCGGACTTCGGGATCGTCGCTGTAAAGCAGCACAGTGCGATCTGTCATGCCAAAGATCCTAGCGGCGGGGTTTCGGCGGCTTCGAGACGGTCCAGCTGTCGGTCGATCCGGGCCGCTTCCCGCCGCGACTGCTGGATCCATTGCCCCACCAGCACGGCCAGCATCGCCACCGAAACGATTTCACCTCCGGCCCACAGCACGCCTCCGGCGGTGACCTGGTCGGCCACC
Source organism: Rhizocola hellebori (assembly GCF_016862955.1). GTDB lineage: Bacteria > Actinomycetota > Actinomycetes > Mycobacteriales > Micromonosporaceae > Rhizocola > Rhizocola hellebori. The sequence goes on from NZ_BONY01000055.1 coordinate 35,162, forward strand.
GGATCCACCCACGGCAGGTGCAATGACGGATACCAGTCACCACCCAGCAGGGTGGCCGATTGCATGACGGTGAGCCCGAGCACGGTGTGGAACGGCACGCTGAGCACCATCAGCAACGCGCGGGCCGGGTAGGGCCAGCGGCCGGGCAGCGGATCGCGGCCCACCAGCGGCCAGAAGAAGAGGCAGCCGGTGGCGAGGAAGTGCGCGTGCATCAGCTCGTGGACGAACCCGTTGTGCAGGGTCAGCTCGTAGAGACTGCTGAAGTAGAGCACGAACGGGTTCACCACGAAGATGCCGAAGGAGACGAGCGGAAACGCGAGGATCCGCGCGACCCGGCTGTGCAACACGGAAAGCAGCGCCTTGCGGGGGCGGCCGGGCAGGGTGCGCAGGGCGAGGGTGATGGGGGCGCCGAGCGCCAGGAAGATGGGCGCCACCATGCTCAGCACCATGTGCTGAACCATGTGCACGCTGATCAGCGTGGTGTCGTAGGCCCCGAAGCCGCTCACGGTGACCAGGGCGATCGAACCCAGGCCCGGTCCAAGGAAGACGATGGTGCGTGAGAGCGGCCAGCTGTCCCCGCGCAGGCGGAGCCGATGCGTTCCGTAGAGGTAGGCAGCCGCCACCGCGACCAGCCCGACGGCGAGCCAGGAAGCCAGCTCTGCCTGGCTGAACAGGGCTTCAACCGAAAACGGGGGCATGTCCCCAGAGTAGGCCAGGCACGACACGCACCGATGTGGGCACCCCAGTGCTCATGGACGTGGCTTGCGGGGCAATAATCATCGCGTGACTGCGGCCCCAGCCATTATCGACAAGAGCCGGATCCATTCCCTGACCAGGCCGAACATGGTCTCGGTGGGGACGATCGTCTGGCTGAGCAGCGAGCTCATGTTCTTCGCGGCGCTCTTCGCCATGTTCTTTGCCATCCGTGCGGCAGCGCCGGAGCAATGGGCGCATGGCTACGAAGAGCTCAACCTGCCCTACGCGGCTGTCTTCACCGTGATCCTGGTGCTGTCCTCAGTGACCTGCCAGATCGGTGTGCTGCGGGCGGAGCGAGGTGACGTGCACGGGCTTCGCCGCTGGTTCTCCCTCACCTTCGTGATGGGACTGATCTTTGTTCTCGGCCAGGTGAACGAGTACCGCACCCTGGTCTCCGAGGGCATTAAGATCAACACCGACGGCTTCGGGTCGATGTTCTTCCTCACCACAGGCTTCCACGGCCTGCACGTGACAGGTGGGCTGATCGCCTTCATCATCTTCATGATCCGGACAACCATGGGCCGGTTCACGCCGGCCCAGGCGACCTCGGCCATCGTGGTGTCCTACTACTGGCACTTCGTGGACGTGGTGTGGGTCGGACTCTTCTTCATGATCTACCTGCTGGAGGCGATCTAATGCTCACGCGTAGCCCGGCCGCGCGGAAGGTGACCGCCGCGTTGCGGATGTTGGCTGCGCTCGTGCTTGCCGGCGGTATCTACACGCTGATTTCGCCCAGCGCGCAGGCGACCGCCCCGCTCAGCGCCGCGGCGCAAGAGGGCAAGGCGCTCTACGACACGAGCTGCATCAGCTGCCACGGCAACAATGCCCAGGGCGTCGAGGGCCGCGGGCCGAGCCTGCTGGGTGTCGGGTCGGCGGCGGTGGAGTTCCAGGTCGAGACCGGCCGGATGCCGGCCGCCCGCCAGGAGGCCCAGATCGAGCGCAAGCAGCCGTTGTTCGACGATGCCGAGGCGCGCCAGCTGGGCGCCTACATCCAGGAGCTCGGCGGTGGTCCGGAGATTCCGTTCGCCGGCCAGACCGCGCCCGCGGGTGACATCGCCAACGGCGGCAAGCTCTTCCGCGTCAACTGCTCGTCCTGCCACGCCTTCTCCGGCGGCGGCGGCGCGCTCTCCAGTGGCAAGTACGCCCCCACCCTCGAATTGAGCACCGATCGCCAGCTCTACGCGGCGATGCTCACCGGGCCGCAGAACATGCCGGTCTTCGGTGACAACCAGCTCACGCCCGAGGAGAAGTACGACATCATCTCCTACGTCCAGAACCTGAAGTCCGATGTGGACCCGGGTGGCTGGGGTCTGGGCCGCTTCGGCCCGGTGACCGAAGGTCTGGCGATCTTCCTCTTCGGCATGGTGGCGCTGGCGTTCGCCGCGCTCTGGATAGCGGGTAAGTCATGAGTGAGAAAAGCCGATTCGAGTACGTCCGCGAGGGTGCCAAAACCCGCGATGGCGTCGACATCGTCTACTACGAGCCGAATCTGCCGCCCGGATCCAAGGCGGAGCGGCGCATGGTGCGCTTGGTCGCGTTCATGCTCCTGCTCAGCGGGCTCGCTGCACTGATCTTCGTCGCGGCCTACATCTGGTGGCCGTTCACCGACTTTCCGGCCACCGACGGCTGGGAGTACAAGCCGGGCAACTCGTTCATGAAGGGCTACACCCCGATCCTCGGGCTGAGCCTCGGACTGGCCCTGTTCCTGATCGGCTTCGCGGTGCTGATCTGGGGCAAGAAGCTCATGCCGCACGAGATCGCGTTGCAGGACCGCCACGACGGCGGCTCCGACCCGGAGGAGCGCAAGCTCACCGGCAACACGCTCGCCTTCATCGGCGAAGAGTTCGGGCTGGGCCGGCGTCCGCTGCTGAAGGTGGCGCTGCTGGCTCCGGCCGCGGGCCTGGGCGCAGCCGCGCTGGCGGTGCCGGTCGGCATGCTCATCAAGGATCCGCACAACCCGGACGAGCTGTTCCGTACCGGATGGAGCCCGGAAGCCAACGGCGGCAAGATGGTGCGGATGATGCGCGAGGACATGACGCCCATCCGGCCGGAGGATGTCAGCATCGGCGGCCAGATCACCGCGTTCCCGATGACGGCCGACGGCCTCGGCGCGACCAACAAGTACGCCGATTCGCCGGTGCTGCTGATTCGCCTGCGCCCCAAGGACGCCGAGTTCCTGCGCAGCCAGCTGCACCACCACCCGGTGAACGTGGGCGGCATGTACGGCGACCTGGTCGCCTACTCCAAGATCTGCACGCACGCGGGCTGCCCGGCGAGCCTCTATGAGCAGCAGACCAACCTGCTGCTCTGCCCATGTCACCAGTCGCAGTTTAAAATTACCGAAAATGCGCGGCCAGTCTTCGGCCCGGCATCCCGGCGGCTGCCCATGCTCCCCATCGAGCTGGACGGCGAGGGTTACCTGGTGGCGAGGAACGACTTCAACGGCGTCCCTGTCGGCCCTGCGTTCTGGGAGAAGCCAGCAGCATGAGAAAACGTAAATTCAACGTCAAGGAGATCCCGGCCAAGACCGCCGGTGAGATCGACGACAGGTTCCAGGTCGCGACACCATTGCGCGGGATCCTGAACAAGGTGTTTCCCGACCACTGGACCTTCCTGCTGGGCGAGATCGCGCTGTTCTCCTTCATCATCCTGCTGCTGACCGGGACGTTCCTGGCGCTCTTCTTCGACCCGTCGATGCAAGAGGTGAACTACCAGGGCTCCTATCTGCCGCTGCGTGATGTGCACATGTCGCGCGCGTACGAGACGTCGCTGAACCTCTCGTTCGACGTGCGCGGTGGTCTGATCATGCGCCAGATGCACCACTGGGCAGCGCTGCTGTTCATGGCCGCGATCGTGATCCACATGGCGCGCATCTTCTTCACCGGTGCGTTCCGCAAGCCGCGTGAGCTCAACTGGATCATCGGTATGTTGATGTTCTGGCTGGGCTTCACCGAGGGTTTCGCGGGCTACTCGCTTCCCGACGACGCGCTGTCCGGCACGGGCCTGCGGATCGCCTCGGCGATCATGCTGTCCATCCCGGTGATCGGTTCGTGGGTGACCGCCTCCCTGTTCGGCGGCGAGTTCCCGGGCGAGATCATCCTGAGCCGCCTATACATCCTGCACGTGTTCCTGCTTCCGCTGATCCTGCTCACGCTGATCACGGTGCATGTCGGCCTGGTCATCGTGCAGAAGCACACACAGTGGGCGGGGCCGGGGCGTACCAACCACAACGTGGTCGGCGAGCGCTGGTTCCCGCGCTATGTGATCAAGCAGGGCGGCTTCTTCATGGTCGTCTTCGGTCTGATCGCGCTGATGGGTGGGCTTTTCCAGATCAACCCGATCTGGCTCTTCGGGCCCTATGAAGCGGCGGTGGTCTCCGCGGGCAGCCAGCCCGACTGGTACGTCATGTTCCTCGACGGTTCCACCCGTTTGATGCCGGCCTGGGAGATAAGGATTTGGGGGTACACGATTCCGCCGCTGTTCTGGCCCACCGTCGTGCTGCCCGGCATCCTGTCCACCGTGCCGATGCTCTACCCGTTCATCGAGGCGAGGCTGACCAAGGACAAGGGTCACCACAACCTGCTGCAGCGGCCGCGGGACATGCCCGAGCGCACCGGCCTCGGCGCCGCGGGCATCGCCTTCTACCTGGTGCTGGCCTTCTCCGGCGGCAACGACATCATCGCCGACAAGTTCGACATCAGCCTGAACGCGATGACGTGGGCCGGCCGCATCGGGTTGCTGATCGTGCCGCCGATCGCCTACTACCTGGCCCGCCGCATCAGCCTCGGTCTGCAGCAACACGACCGGGAGGTGCTCGCGCACGGCGTGGAGACGGGCATCATCAAGCTGCTGCCCAACGGCCAATACGTCGAGGTGCACCAGCCGCTGGCCCCGGTCGACGACCACGGTCACGGTGAGCTGCCCTATGTCGGGTGGACGGTGCCGAAGAAGATGAACCGGCTCGGGGCGCTCGGCCCGGCCCTGCGCGGCTTCTTCAAACCGATCGAAGAGCCGGTCAAGCCGCGCAGCAATGGTGCAAAGCCCGCCGAGATTTCGGAAAAGGAAAAAGAAAAAGTCTAATTTTTGCTTGGTACCAAACGAAAAGGGCGCCCGGAGGAAACGGGTGCCCTTTTTGATTTGATCGGGCCGCCTAGGATGATCGGCATGACTTTGGCCATCGCGGTTGCCGGGCTGCACAAGAGTTACGGGGAAGTGCACGCCGTCGACGGTGCGACCTTCGAAGTGCAGCAGGGCGAGTTCTTCGGCATCCTGGGGCCGAACGGAGCGGGAAAGACCACCACCCTGGAAATCCTGGAGGGCCTGCGGGAGGCCGACTCCGGGGAGGTTTCGGTGTTGGGGTCCTCGCCGTGGCCCCGCAAACCCGAGCTGATGAAACGAATAGGAGTGCAGCTTCAGGCGAGCAGTTTCTTTGAGCGGCTGACCGCGCGGGAGCAGATCCGCCTGTTCGCTTCGCTTTACGGGATCGGGCCTGCGCGTGCCGACGAGCTGCTCGATCTGGTCGGCATGACGGAAAAGGCGCATACCCGCACCGAGAAGCTCTCGGGCGGCCAGGCGCAACGGCTGTCGATCGCGTGCGCCCTCGTGCACGATCCGGATCTGGTCTTTCTCGACGAACCCACCTCCGGTCTCGACCCGCAGGCGCGGCGCAACCTGTGGGACCTGTTGCGCGACATCAACGGGCAGGGGCACACCGTGGTGCTCACCACCCATCACCTCGACGAGGCGGAGATTCTCTGCGATCGCGTCGCCATCATGGACCATGGCAAGATCCTTGCGCTGGGGCCGCCTGCCACCTTGGTCCGTGGTTTGGAGGCGCCGACCCGGATCTCCATCGAAAGCGGCTCAGTGTCCGAAGTGGACGCTCAGGCGCTCGCCGACCCCGATCTCGAGGTCACCGACGACGGGATCTCGCTGACCATCGCGACCCGAACTCCCGCAAAGGTTCTGGCCGCGCTCGCGGAACGCAATGCCATGCGCGGTCTTTCCGTGCGCGGTGCCACGCTCGAGGATGTCTTCCTGAGCCTGACCGGTAGGGAGTTCCGCGAATGACCCGAGGTTTGGGCAGCCTGTCCCGCGTGATGATCCTGGGTTTCGTCCGGGACAGGACGGCGATGTTCTTCACGATCCTCTTCCCGCTGATGTTCCTCGTGCTCTTCGGCGGTCTCTTCAAGGATTCGGGGCTGTCGAAGTCTGAGGTGCTGCAGATCGGCCCGGTCGCCATGTTCGACCAGATGCCGGCCGCCGACCGGGCCGATATCGGCCAGATCGTCACGCTGATCAAGGTCGACGACCGGGAGAAGGCTCTGGACCAGGTCCGCAAGGGCGACTACGCCGCGGCGGTGGAACAGCAGGGCGGCAACGTGGTGCTGCACTACGCGGCGGCCGACGTGGTGCGATCGGGGATCGTGCGGGGCTTGCTCGAATCCATGGTGCAAACCTCGAACCTCGCTGCCGCAGGCGTTTCCACGCCCGCCTTCACGCTCGACGCCGAGCCGGTGGAGGACAGGTCACTCAAGACCATCCAGTACGTCACGCCGGGCATTCTCGGCTGGGCGATCGCCGTGGGCGCCACCTTCGGCGCGGCGATGACGCTGGTGACCTGGCGGCAGAAGAAGATTCTGCGCCGGTTGCGGCTTTCCCCGGTACCCACCAGCAGCATTGTCGGCGCACGAGTGGCAGTGAGTTTGCTGGTCGCTCTGGTGCAGATGGCTCTTTTTGTTGGTATAGCGTCGCTTCCCTACTTCGGGCTGAAGCTGTCCAACTATTGGTGGATGGCGATTCCGCTGGTGGTCTCGGCGACGCTGGCCTTCATGTCGATCGGCTTGCTGGCGGGCTCGTGGGCCAAGTCACCTGAGGCGGCAAGCGCTATCGCCAACCTCATCGTGCTGCCGATGGCGTTCCTGTCCGGCTCGTTCTTCCCGCTCGACAACGCGCCGGGCTGGCTGAAGAACGTGTCGGAGGTGTTTCCCCTCAAGCACCTCAACGAGGCCTTGCTCGGGGTGATGGTGCGCGGGGAAGGTCCGGGCAGCGCCATGCCCGCGATCGGGATCCTGCTCGGCTTCGCCATCGTGGTGGGAACGATCGCCTCGTTCCTGTTCCGCTGGGACGACGTGTAAACAAAACGGGAGCCAGCCCGAAAAGGCTGGCTCCCGCGATGGTGTTGGCTCAGGCGGCCGGTGCGGCGTCGCCGTTCTCGGGGACGTGCACGTCGTTGACGCGGATGTTGACCTCGGTGACCTCGAGGCCGAGCATGTTCTCCACCGAGCTGATTACCTTGGTGCGCACCGCATCGGTCACCGAGTGCACGACATAGCCGAACTCGATGACAATCTTCATGTCGATTTCGGCGGTGGTGCCCTGGAGCCGCACGGCCACACCGCGGTCGGCCTCGTCGTTGTTGGTCTCGCCGATGCCGATGCGCTCCTTGAGCGAAGCGAAGACCCGGGAGACCTCGCCGCCGAGGTCGTGAACGCCGGGCACCTCACGCGCGGCGATGCCGGCGATCTTCTCGACGACCTCGTCGGCGATGGTGGTCTGGCCACGGTCTTCGGTCAGTTCGGCGGTGTTGCGGAAACGGGTGACGAGCGTGTTGGCCGCGCGCTCGACAGCGTCGCCCACGCGCTCGGCAGCCTCACGGCCCTTCTCCATGGCCTCGCGGCCGCGGTCGAGGGCTGCCTCTGCGGTGGCGGACAGGTCCGTGGCAGAGTCTGCGGCGGCCTCTTCGGGCTGCGCCTGCTGGGGGGTGGTGGTGATGCTTTCTTCAGTGCTGGTCATGCCAGTTCCTTCCACTGCTTCATGCCAAGAGGTTGAGCACCTGCAGGACGATACCGATCAGGATTGGCAACAGTATGAGCGCGGCGGCAATCCTGCCGAGAATTCTGGCTTTCCCGCTGCGGACGGTGCCGCGCGTGGAGGGCTGCGGCTCAGGTGTCGTCGCCATGGGATGACGATAATGCGCTTATGAGCCCGCGGGAACGGATAGAAGAGGCATCTCGGGTGTACGGCGGCGAAAGTGTAGCGCTATGGTGCGCTGAACTCCTATCCGGACAGGTTTCGTTTGACGCTGCGGACCGGCCGCCCCTCACCCTGCTCGGCGGTGCCCACGCAGAGCTGTTGTCTACCTACGAACAGTTGGGTGCGCAGGAGTACTGGCCGAGGGTGTGGGCGGCGAGGGGGCTGCTCTATGCGTGGTCGCCGCGCGCCGTCCCGGCCGTGGTCGGGGCATTGGACGATTCCGCTTGGCGGGTAAGGGAAATGGCGCTCAAGGTGGTGCGCAAACGGGAGATCGGCGAGGCCTCCGAAGCCGCCGCGGCGCTGGTGACCGACGAGGTGACCCGGGTGCGGGTCGCCGCGATCCGGGCGCTCGCTCTGGTGGGCGAGGGCGAACACGCGGAGCTGGTGCGAGACGGCACAGACGATCCCGAGCCGTCGGTTCGCGACGCGGCCCTCTCGGCTATTGAGACAATGACCCATCGCCTGGAGCGCCCGCTGTAACCTTTGACTCAGTCAAAGATTATCGGGAGGCTCGTATGTCGTCGGCTCAGCGGGTTGCCGCGGTGCGGCAGTTCAACCGCTTCTACACGCGCACCATCGGGGTGCTGGGCGATCGGTTGCAGACCACCCCCTACTCGCTCACCGAGGCTCGGGTGATCTACGAGCTTTCGCAGGGCGAGCAGATGGAAACCGTCGAGCTGCGCAACCGGCTCGGGCTCGATCCCGGCTACCTCAGCCGCATCTTCACCAGGTTCGAGGCCGACGGGGTGGTCCGGTTGGGACGCTCTCAGGCCGACAGCCGTCGCCAGACCGTGCAGCTCACCGAGAGCGGTCGGCGGGTGTTCGCCACCCTCGACCAGCATGCGGGGCTGGAGATGGCCGCGCTGCTCGACCGGCTGGGCGACAGCGATCAGATGCGGCTGCTCACCGCGATGTCCACCATCGAGCGTCTGCTCTACACGCCTGCGCCTGGCGCGCAGGTGACGCTGCGCCCACCGGTGGCCGGCGACATGGGCTGGGTGGCGCACCGCCAGGGAGTCGTATACGCGGAGGAATACGGCTACGACCACTACTTCGAGGCGCTCGTGGGGCGCATCGTCGCCGACTACGTGGAAAACCACGTGCCCGGCCTGGAGGACGCCTGGATCGCGGAGGTCGACGGGGTCCCGGCCGGGTCGATTTTCTGTGTCCGCAAGGACGAGACCACCGCCCAGCTTCGGCTGCTGTTCGTGGAGCCCTGGGCACGGGGGCTCGGCGTGGGCGGAAAGCTTGTGCGCCAATGCCTGCGCTTCGCCATCGACGCGGGCTATCGCGACATGGTGCTCTGGACCAACAAAGACCTCGACGCCGCGCGCCGCATCTACGAGCGGGCCGGCTTCCAGCTGATTTCCGAAGAGCAGGAAGAGCGCTTCGGCGGCATGCAGACCTTCCAGAACTGGCAGGTGCGGCTCAGCGAAGCCACTGTTTGAACTCGTCGGCCAGCACCGCCCCGGCCTTGACCCACTTGAAGTGGTCGAGCGGGATCCCGGCCTGTTCGATGGTGAGGTGTTTGCGGGTGACCTGGGCGCCGGTCAGCTTGCCCACGATGTAGTCCATGGTGTTCGGCGGCGTGTACTGGTCGTGGTCGACGCTGATGGCGAGCACCGGAACCTTGACCTCGCCCAGCTTCTCCTCTGCCCCGAGGTGGGGCGGGAAGACGCCGTGGCGGCCGGTGTAACCCCAGTCGCGGATGACGCCGCGGGCCTGTTTGCCGCCAAAGCTCCAGCCCGGCCAGACCCGCAGCACCGCGGTGAGCGCGGCGATGCCCTGGGTATAGCCGAACACCCCGAGCCGGCGGCGGCCGTAGATGCGCCAGTAGGGCATGCCCACCGCGATGAGCACGAGCCCGTCGACGCCCTGCTGCCCGAGGGCAAGACGCATCACGCACGCCTGCCCGCCCAGTGAATGTCCTAACAGGACTGTCTTGCGGCCCTCCCGTTGCGGGGCAAGCACTTCGAGCACCGCGCCTATGTCGTCGAGGAGTTCGGCGTACCCATATGAGCTGCCCCGGCTGGGCGCTGGCGTCGATTCGCCGGTGCCCCGCAGGTCGGCGACGGCGACGGCGTAACCCGCGTCCACCAAAGACACGGCGAGCCTTTCGTAGTAACCGCCGGGCACGCCCATCGCAGGGAACACGACGAAGACGGTCTCGGCCCGAGCATTGTCATAGAACCGGACCGACAGCCGATCGGTGCCACGGTCAACGAGAAGCTGCATGCCGCGATATTACGCGCGAGTAACCTCGACCGTCATCTCGCTCCCCACCCGGATCGCATCGGTGATCGTCTCCTCGGCGCTGACCTGCGAACCGGGCCACACCACCGTGCGCTGCACCGAACCCTGCACGGTCGCCGCCCCGCCGATGACACTGCTTTGCACCCGCCCGGTCACCACAGCGTCCGGCGCGATGATGTTCTCCCCGCGGGCGGCGTGCATGTTGGCGGCCAGATAGTCCGCCGGGCTCCCACAATCGATGTAGGTGCCCTCCAGCGGGATCGCTTCCATCCGCCCGGCCCGCTCGGCCGGACGCCACGTGGTCAGCACGAGATGGGAGTAGTCGGGCTTGAGCGCGGCCGCCTCCGCGTGCGGCAGCAAGGAGGCGCCGGCGAAGGAGAGCCCACCGAAAGGCGGGTGGCCGTCGTCGGCCTTGCGGCCGAACATTCGCACGATGCGGCCGTCCCAATCGTCGAGCAGCGAGTTGAGGTCGCCCTCGGGCGCGGCGACGTAGGCGTCGGCGTTGATGACCAGAACCCCGCGCCCATCGATCCATTCCCGCAGCTGCCCGATGGCGCCCGCCGACCCGAGGGGCTCGGCCTCGATGGACAGATGGGCGCGCTCACCCACGTGGGCGGCCACCATGTCGGCGAAGTGATGGGCGTTGACCGCCACCCGCCGCGGGCCGGTCAAACCCGCCGCGGCCAGCCTGTTGAGCGTGCGGTCCAGCAGCGCGACGTTGCCCACCGGCACCAGCGCCTTGGGCAAGACCGTCGTGAGTGGACGCAGCCTGGTGCCGAGCCCGGCCGCGAGGACCACGGCGCAAACGTCGTCAGGTGCGGTCATTTTCGTGCACTCCGTAGTATTCGAGCAGCCGAGCCGTGGCGACCGTCAGCTTCGGCAGGTGGTCTACGGCATGCCAAGCGGCCTCCCACACCTCGGCGCCGTCGACGCTCAGCTTGGTGGTGGAAGCCGGAACGTGGGCCGTGAAAACCATGTCGACCCAATGTCCCTTGGTGTGCACCATCGCGTTGGGGACAGCGGGCTGCACCTGATCCTGGGTGAGCAAGATGCCGGTCTCCTCATGCGCCTCACGAATCGCCCCCGCGAGCGGGGACTCATGTTTCTCCAGCAGACCGGCGGGCAGAGTCCAGCCGCGCCCGGGCGGCTGACGCAACAGCAGAATCCGTTTCGGTTCAACGGTTTCCGAGTCGAAGATGAGAACGACCGAACCGAGGACATACCGCGGGGTGATGAGTTTGACCACCCGGGTGCGCCAGTGGACCGGCAACCGATAGAAAACGCTATATCCCAGCGTCATAAGGCGGCGACGCAGCTCGGAGCGTTGTCTATTCACCCAGCCAGGCTAGTGGACGAATCGGCAACCTCATCTGTTGGGCTGCGGCGCGGCGACACCACGAGACTGCGATCGTCGACGCTGGCGATCAGCTGGTCGACGATGACATCGGCGCGCACCTTGTGCTCGGCGATGGCGATGAGAAGCGCGTCGAGGTCGGGATAACCCAGCGACTGGGCCAGATCTGCCAGGCGCTGCTCGTCGGAGAGGGCGCGGTCGCGGCGGCGCAACGCCAGCCCGATCGCGGCGCGGCCGATCTGCAGGCGGTCGCTCACCGTGCCGGCCGGTGCCGCAGGCTCGGCGAAACGGCGGCTCAGCCGGAGCTGGGCGTTGGGCGACTTGACGAATTCGAGCCACTCCGCCTTCGGCCCGGTGTGCTGCCGGTCGCGGCTGACCAGCACATCGACCACATCGCCGTCGGTCAGCTCGGCGTTGAGCGGGCTCAGCACCCCATTGACCGTGGCGGCTACACAGCGGTCGCCGGTGCGCGAGCTGAGCTCGTAGGCCACATCGACCGGGGTGGCGCCGGCGGGCAGCAGCAACTGGCGGCCGCGCGAGAACACCTGAATCTGTTGCTCGGCGAGGTCGCAGCGCAGCGTCTGCACGAACTGCACCGCGTCGGGGGCCGCCTGCTCCAGCTCGAGCGCGCGGCGCAGCCAGGCTGCCATATCCGTCTTGGCCACCTGTGGTCGCGACTTCTTGCCGAAGCGGGCGAGCTTTGGTGGGTACCGATATGGCGCTATGACGCCATATTCGACCTCACGGTGCATCTGGTCGGTGCGGATGAGAATCTCGACCATCTGGTCTTCGGGGCCAAGAACGGTGGTGTGCAAGGATCGATAGAGGTTGTTCTTTGGGGCGGCGATGTAGTCCTTGAACCGCCCGGGAATCGGCAGCCACTTCTGGTGCATGACACCCAGTGCCGCGTAACAGTCGGACTCTTCCTCATCGAGGATCACCACGACGCGGGGCAGGTTGATGGGGGAGGGGCTGCCGGCCGCCTTGGTGTCCTTCCAGATGGTGTAGTAGTGCCGGGGCCTGGGGATCAGGTGGCCGTCGAGCTTCTCCTTGCGCAGCGCCTCGGAACCGGAGGCGACGATGCGGCCGACGTAGTCGTTCCACTGTGGACGCTCGCGGGTGACCATCTCGTCGATGCGCTGGTACTCGTCGGGCTCCACGTAACGCAGCACCACGTCTTCCAGCGGGCCCTTCAGCGCCTGAATGCCCAGCCGGTCGCAGAGCGGAACGAGCACCTCGCGGGTGGCCCCGGCGATGCGAGCACGCGAGGCCGGTGAGCGGGCCTCCAGCGTCTCCATGTTGTGCAGCCGGTCGGCGAGCTTGATGACCAGCACGCGGATGTCCTTGCTGGCCGCGACGATCATCTTGCGGGTGGTTTCGGCTTCCGCCTGCGCGAAGTGGGCCTTGTCGAACTTGGTGACGCCGTTGACGAGCAGGGCGACTTCACCGCCGAAGTCGGCGCGAAGCTGGGCCAGCGTGTAGGGGGTGTCTTCGACCGTGTCGTGCAGCAGCGCGGCCGCGAGCGTAATCGTGTCCATGCCGAGCGTGGCAAGGATGTGCGCGACCTCGAGGGGGTGGGTGATGTAAGGCTCGCCGCTTTTTCGCTTTTGGTCGCGGTGCCATCTTTCGGCCACCGAGTAGGAGCGGCGCAACAGGTTCACATCGGCATCGGGATGGACATGGCGGTGGGTGCGAATGAGTCGCTGAACCGGATCGGCCTGCGGCTGCATTCGCTCTCGCGGCACAGGCCAGCTCAGAATGGCACGTAGCCGGGAAGCCAGCAGGCTTTCGCCGATGCGGCCCAGCGGGGCCCCCGCGCTCGCGCCGGCATCGACATCCATTCCGGACACCTCCCAAAGCCGGTGCTCTATAGCCTAGTAACGAACGTGGTGGCCGAATGGTCAATACCCATTGGTCATTCGGGCAACACTTGTCTATTACTGCCGGTCAGAGTGCTTTGAGTCAGCGCTTGTTAACAGAGAGCGAAGGCGCATCGCCCCTCGCATGGGTGACGCCCAACCGGCTGACGCCTCCACCAAGCGAGTCTCAGGCAACTCCAGCCAGTCAATGATGCGCTCGGACTCCTCCGCGGTCGCGCATGGTGTCGGGTTGTGGCCAGTGACGGGAAGTATCACTGTCTCGGCGGTTGGCCAAAGTATGTCCAGCGTGCGGCGGGGATGGATGCCGGGCGCGGCGGTGGCCGCCCCGGCCAGCCGGCCGTGTCGCACGATGGCGATTTCCCAGCCGCCTTCCTTGGTGCGCTTCGCGGCGACCAGCTCGGCGATGCTGGTGAGGCTGGCAAGCCGCTGCATGCGGCTGGCTGTGCGCAGAAAGGCGAGCATCCGGTCGCGCACCTGCGCGGCTTCCTCGAACCGCTGAGTCTGTGCCAGTTTGGCCATCCTGCGCAGCAAGGGCTGAACCACCGGATCCGGATCGGCATGAAACGCTTGCTGAACCCGGTCAACCAGCTCGGCTTGGTATTGCTCGGGGTTGATGTGCAGCAGGCACGGCGCCGGACACCGGCCCAGCTCAGCCAGGGCGCAGGCCGAGCTGGCGCGTCGCGCCGAGAGCCGCTGGGAGCATTGGCGCAGCGGGATCGCCTCGTGCACGGCGTCGATTGCCGCCTGAGCCGTGCGCCGTCCGGAAAACGGGCCGAGAATCGCGCCCGGCTCGGGCCCGAGCCGGCGCACCAGCGACAGCCTGGGAAAAGCCTCGGCAGTCAGCTTGATCCAGTGGACCCGCTCGGGATGCTTGGACCGCCGGTTGTAGGGCGGGGAGTGGGCGGCGATCAGCCTCAGCTCCCGCACCTGAGCCTCCAGCGAGTGGGCGCAGACCACCGCGTCGACCCGGGTGGAGGCGGCGAGCATCTCGCTTATCCGGGCGCGCTTCTCGCCCGCGGTGAAGTAGCTGCGCACCCGGGTGGCGATGTCGCCCGAGGTGCCGACATAGAGCGGACGATCATCGGCGGCGCGGAAGATGTAGACCCCGGGCGCGTGCGGCAGGCCTTCGGCGAGGAAACGCTTGGAACGCTGGGTCGGCGTGACCGGCTTGAGGTAGGAGATGGTCTCGCCCAGCGTGGTCACCCGCAGGCTGCCCAGCCGGCCGATGAGGGCGTGCAGCACGTCGACGGTGGCCAAGGCGTCGTCGAGCGCGCGGTGGGTGGGGGTGTGGGTGCGGAAGTAGGCCGCGAGTGTGCCTAATTTGCGATTGGGCACCTCGTCGCGCAGCAACACCCGCCGGGCCATGAGCGCGGTGTCGAGCACCCGGGGAGCGGGCCACTTGTACCCGTGAGCAGCGCAAGCAGCCTTGAGAAACCCCACGTCATAGGGCGCGTTGTGGGCGACCAGCACCGCGCCGGAGAGGAACTCCAGCAGCGAGGGCAGCACGCGCTCGATCGTCGGGGCCGGGGAGACCATCGCCGTGGTGATTCCGGTCAGGACGGTGATGAAGGGCGGGATTGGCACACCGGGGTTGACCAGGGTCGCGAGCTGGCCGAGCTGCTCTCCGCCGCGCACCTTCACCGCCCCGACCTCGGTGATTCCCCCGCCGTCGGGCGCACCTCCGGTCGTCTCAAGATCGACGATCACGAAGGTGATGTTCCGGAGCTCCTGTGCGAGCGGATCCTCGTCGCCCAGCAGGCCCGGCAACTGGAGTTGGAGATGCACGTGGGCACCCTAATCGGACGGTCCGACACAGTGCCCCACGTCGATGGATTCGGAATAGAGAGACAAGATCGGCGGGCGGTGGGAGACTGGGTTGCATGTCCGCCGCTGAGCATGCCTTCGACCCCCTCCGGGGTGAGTCTGCTGAGCCCGCGGAGTTCCTGCCGGAGCCGATCCTTCCCGAGCTGGTACGCCAGCGGGTGATCGCGCTCGCGGCGGCCCTGCTGACCACCATCCCCTACGACGAGCTTCCCCCCGCCCTACGCAAAGTGGCCAAATTCGCCCCCAACCGGCGCGCCCGGCTGGGCGGTCTGACCATCGCGTCGCAGCTCAGCATGGATCCGGTGTTTCGCCAGCGGATCAGCGCCCGAGCCGTGGCCGAAGCGGGCGATCTTGGGGACTCGGTGCTGGCTGGGGTCACGCCCGCCGCCGCCGACCCGGTCGAGGTGGCCGCCCTGGCCTACCTGTCCCGCCCCGAGGGCTGGCGCGATCTGCTGATCAGCGCGGGCGAGGCGGTCCAGGTCCAGGTGGAGACGGCGGCCGTCGCCGAGCTGGTAAGAGAGGCGGAGGCGCGGGCCGACCGGGCCGAACACGACCGCACCCTGGCCAAGGTCGAGGCCGACAAGCTGAGGGCCGAGCTTTCCCGGCTGCGCGACGAGATGACCGGCGTGCAGCAGGAGTCGCGGGCCAACGCCAAGACGCTGCGGGAGGTCCAGGCCGCCCTCAAACGTGCCAACGAGCTGCTCGCGATCGAGAAGGGGCGGGCCGCCAAGGCCGTCCACGATCACGACGCCGAGCTGCGCAAGCTTCGTTCGAAGCTGGCCGACGCGGAGGCGGTCAAGGACGACGCGCGCCAGGCTGCCCGGGATACCCGGGCGATCGACGAGGCCCGGATCTGGCTGCTGCTGGAGACCATCGGCCAGGCCGCCGTCGGGCTGCGCCGCGAGCTGGGGCTGGACCCGGCGCAGATGCTGCCCGCCGACGCGGTGGCCAGCGCTCACGCGCAGACGCCCGGCGCGCAGACCCCGGCCACCCGCGGCCTGGACTCCGACGACCCGGCCCGGCTTGGCCAGCTGCTCGCGCTGCCGAAGTCCCATTTGATCGTCGATGGTTACAACGTCACCAAACGCGGCTTTGCCGAGATGTCGCTCGAACAGCAGCGCAACCGGCTGGTGGCCGCGCTCGGCCTGGTCGCGGCGCAGTCCGGGGCCGAGGTGACGGTGGTTTTCGATGGCGCTGAGCGCGTGCACGGGCTGCCGCCCGCTCCGCGCGGCGTGCGGGTGCTCTTCTCCCATAAGGGCGAAACCGCCGACGAGCTGATTCGCCGCCTGGTCCGGGCCGAGCCGCCCGGTCGGCCGCTGGTCGTCGTCTCCTCCGACCGCGAGGTGGCCGACGGTGTGAAGCGGCACGGCGCCTACCCCATGGGCTCGGACAGCCTGCTCAAACGCATCTCCCGCTCGTGACAGAAAACCGTGGTGTCTACCATCGGGCTCATGACCGTGCGCGGATGGGCCTACCTCACCTTGATCGTGCTGGTGGCCGGGTTGGTGGTGGCTGCCCTCCTGCTTGTGCCCTGGCATCGCCCGCCCGCGCCGCGGTCCGACCAGCTGGCCGCGCTGGCTGAGCTGCCGCAGGACCGGGTGGCGCAGGCTCGGGAGCTTCGGGGCGAGACGCGCTGGATCTCGTACCCAAGCATGATTCTGGGTTTGCTCTTTGCTCTGCTGCTGGGGCTGACGCCGCTGGGCGCCAAGCTGGTCAACCTGGTGCCGGGGCCGTGGCTGGCGAAGGCGATCGGCGGCGGGTTGCTGGTGTTCTTCCTGGCCGAGCTGGTGACGCTGCCCTTCGCGGCCTGGCGGCACTCGGTCATGGTCCGCTATGGACTGTCCACACAGGACTGGGCGGCGTGGTCGGTGGATCTCCTCAAGGGTTACGCGGTCGGAGCCGTGCTCGGCGCGGTGATGCTGCTGGGCTTCTTCGGCCTGACCCGCCTGTTTCCCACCTGGTGGTGGGCGATCGGCGCGGCCGGGGCAGCTTGTCTGGTGGTCCTGCTCAGTTTCATCTTCCCGGTGCTGGTGGAGCCGGTGTTCAATAAATTCACCCCCATGGAAGCCAGCCCGCTGCGCACCGAGCTGATGGAGTTGGCCGCGCGCGACGGAGTTCCGGTCAAGGACGTGCTCGTCGCCGACGCGTCCCGGCGGACCACCGCGGTCAACGCCTACGTCAGCGGCATCGGCCCCACCCGGCGCATCGTCGTCTACGACACGCTGCTGCGCGAGGCCCCCGCCGCGGAGGTGGAAAGCGTTGTGGCGCATGAGCTTGGCCACGCCAAGGACCGCGATGTCGTGGTGTTCACGCTCATCGGCGCGCTGGGCACCGCGGCACTGGTGGTCGGTCTCTACCTGATAGGCGGCTGGAGCTGGCTGCTGCGCATGGCCGGAGTCGACTCCATCGCCGTCCCGCAGGCGATCGGGCTGTTGCTGGCCATCTCCGCGGTGATCGGGCTGGTGGCCACCCCGGTGCAGGCCTATGTCTCACGCCGCATCGAAGCCCGCGCGGATGCCCATGCCCTGGACCTGACCAACGACCCAGCCACCTTCGAGCAGATGCAGAAGCGGCTGTCCCTGGTGAACCTCGGCGACCCGGACCCACACCCGTTGGAGCAGTTCCTTTTCGGCAGTCACCCCAGCACGGTCGAGCGCATCGCCTTCGCCCGCGCCTACTCCCGCACCCACTGACCCGCGGGTCAGCCGGCGAGCATGCCGCGCAGGGCGGTGGCGCGCTGGGCCCAGGTCCAGTCGGACTCGATCCAGTCGCGGCCCGCGGCGCCCATTTTGCGGGCCAGTGCGGGGTCGCGAAGCAGGGTGACGAGCCGATCGGCGAGCGCCGGGAGGTCGCGGCCACCCACGACGAAGCCGGTTTCGCCTTCGCGGACGGCATCTGGCGCGCCGCCCGAGTCGCCGGCGACCACGGGCAGGCCGATGGCGGAGGCCTCCAGGTAGACGATGCCGAGGCCTTCCACGTCCAGGCCCCGGTTGCGGGTGCGGCACGGCATCGCGAAGACGTCGCCGGCCGCGTAATGTGCGGGCAGTTGCGCCCACGGCACCGAGCCGGCCATCACGACGTGAGGCTCCAGATCGAGCGAGGAGACGAGTTTTCGCACCGCGTTGCGGTGCGGCCCCCCGCCGACGAGGAGCAGGGCGGCATCGGGGATTTCTTTGCGTACCAACGGAAGTGCCCGCACCAAGGTGTCCTGCCCCTTGCGCGGCACGAAACGGGAGACGCAGACGATGACCGGGCGGTCGGACAGCCCGTGTGCGGCGCGGATGGCGGAGCCGTCGACGCCCGGGTGGTACAGGCCGGTGTCGACGGCCGGGGTCAGCCGCTGCAGCTGCGCGCGATCGCCGACGATGGGCGCGAGCCGCTGGCGCTGGTATTCGGTGAGGTAGGTGATGACCTCGCAACGGTCGGCGATGCGGCGCAAAGCGTTGCGCGCGAAGGGAAGCGCCGCCCAGCCCACCTCGTGGCCGTGGGTGAGCGCCACGGCGCGTCTGTTCAGCCCACCGGCGAGCAGGCCCAAGGGCGCGGCTGCCCCGAACCACACACGGTCGCAGCCGTGTTCCGCGGCGAGCGCCGCCGCCCGCCTGGCCACGCCGCGGGTCGGCAGCAGCACCTTGGTGTTCTCGCGGATCACCGGAAACGGTTGCTGCGCATCGAATTCGGCCGAACCGCGCCAGTCAGATGAGTAGACCACCAGCTCGCCGGCAGGCAAGCGGGTGGCCAGCTCGTGTACGAAGATCTGAATTCCACCCGTGCGGGGCGGAAAGTCGTTCGTTATCAGTAAGGTGCGCACGATCCTATATGGACACTAGTCGGTTGAGTTCCGCGCCGATGGCTTCCCGGAGGGTGTCAAACTCCTCGGCCCGCTCGGATCTGATCGTGTCGTGCTCGATGGCCTTGCGCATCTCGAGGGGATAGCGCGCCACGGGACCCTGCCTGTACTCCGCCGGCTCCCAGCTGTAACGCGCGGTCACGTGCGCGTGCAGGTGCTCGTAGAGGTTGCCCAGGATCTCGTAGTTGACCCGCCGGAACGACGGATCGTAGCCGCTGCACGCGTTGTAGATGGCCTGACCGAGCAACGCCATGTCGTTGAGGAACTGGCGCTGTTGCGCCAGCGGGAGATCGGTCAGGTGGTTGGCTTCGTCGACGTCGGAGAGCAGGACGCAGTACCCCGGAAGGAACTGCGTGTCACCGAAGACGACGTAGCCGCTGTCGAGCTTGGCCATGACGAGCGGGTTGTCGCCGCTTCGCGCTTCGGCGAGCCAGTCTGGCTCGCCGTCGGGCAGCAGCGGCGCTGAGGAGTGCCGGCCCATGGGATTCAGCTCAGGTTCGGGGCGTCTGGGGCCTGCAGCAGGCCGAGGCGCAGCGCGGTCATGAGCGCCTGGGCGCGGTTTGCGGCGCCGAGCTTCTCATACAGCTTGGAGATGTGCGTCTTGGCCGTCGACTCGCTGACGAACAGCTGCTTGGCGATGCCGGAGACACTCATGCCCTCGGCCAGCAGCTTGAGCACCTGGCTCTCGCGCGGCGACAGCTGCGGCCCGCTCGGGGTGAGGCGGCGCTTCATGGCCTCGGCGAGGTCGGCTGCGGTGAAGGCGCTCGGCGCGGAAGCGGCGTGCCGTGCCGCGGCGACCACCTCGTCGGCTGGGGCCGTCTTGGGTACGAAGGCGCTCGCGCCGGCTTCCAGCGCGCCGAAAAGCTGGTCGTCGCCGGCGTACATGGTGAGCACGACGATTCCCATGGTGGCGCTGGACTTGCGTAGCGTGCGGGTGGCCTCCAGGCCGCTGCCGTCGGGCAGGCGAAGGTCCATGATGACCACATCGGGGTGCAGGGCACCGGCCTGGCGTACCGCTTCCGCCGCGGTTCCGGCCTCGCCGACGACCTCGAACTGGCGGTCGCGCTCGAACGCGTGACGCAGGCCCTTGCGGATCAGGTCATGGTCGTCGACTAGCAGGACCCTGGTGCGACCCGACGGTGGTGGCACTGCGTTGGTTGTCATTCCTGCTTGCTCCCTGTCTGAAACACCCATATCTGAATATCCCCGCAGAGTATGCGGGTGTTACACGTTATCTTGTTGACCGAGTTTCGTGTCTAGCGGTGCCTCCCACCACAACCGCAACGGTGGTGCCGCAAGGCTGTCTAGGGCTGATCTCGAGCCGACCACGGATACGTTCCGCCCTCTCCGCCATGATCGCAAGACCGTAGCTTCCCTGGCTACGCTGATCGGACAGTCCTTGTCCGTCGTCAGACACTTCGATCTGTGCGAATGGCGGATCCACCGTACAGGTCACCCAGAGGTTACCGGCATAGGCGTGCTTTCGCGCGTTAGTGATGGCTTCCTGTGCTATACGCAATAGCTCTGACTCAATAGACGCAGGTAGGCGGCCCACTTCGTCCAGCGAAAGATGCACCTTCAGCCCTGCCTGGTTGCCCGAGATACGCGCGAATTCGGCGATCGCGGCGGTCAGACCGCCGTGCCGATCGACCTCGGTACGCAACTCGAAGAGGCTGAGTCGCAACTCAGTAATCACCCGGGTCACCTCACCGCGCAGCTCGTGCAGATCGCTCGCGGTGGCTTGCGGATTGTCGGGCAGGCTGGCTTGCGCGTTGTCGATGCCGTAGCCGATCATGGCCAGCTCCTGGGCCACCCCGTCGTGGATTTCGCGCGCAAGGCGTTGCCGCTCTTCGTTTGTGGCCAGCGAACGCACCTCGTCGAAGAGCAGCGCGGCCTCCAGGCGCAGTGCCGCGGGCGCGGCCGTGGAAATCACTCGATAGGTGAGACTCGGCGGGTAACCACCCACCCCGTCACGTTCCAGCACCACCAGGCCCACCGTGCGCACTCCGGCGATCAAAGGCACGACCAGAGCCGAAACCGGGTCGGTGGGGGCGACCGAGCGAAGCTGGGTGCGGCTGGAGATCTGGGGTTGCTGGCTGGCCCAGGCGTCGGCGATGGCCGAATCGGCGTCCAGGTGGGTCTCCCACGCCGCGCGCATCGACGAGTCACCGTCGACCCCGAACTGGGCCAGCACCTCAAGGCGCCCACCGCCACTGGCCGCGAAGACCGCCGCGCGTTCGGCCCGGCCGATGGTGCGCAGCTCCTCCAAAAGATGCTCGGCGATGCTGCCCGGGTCGAGCGTCGCGCCCGGCAGCTGGCGGGCCACCTGGCGCAGCTGGGTCAGCAGGCGGGTCGCCTCCGCGTACGGCTGTGGTGCTCGCCGCGCCAGCACGGCGCGCTGCATGGCGCCCGCGGTGACCGTCCCGATCGCGGCCAGGGTCAGCCACTGGGTCACCTGGGTCAGGTACCCGAGCTGCTTGAGCTGATTGCCATCGGTGAGATATCCCGCCACCCCCAACGTGAGCGCGGCGACGGCGAGCAAGCCCGCGCCCTCCAAGGGGCGGCCCTGGAAGGTGGCAGCCGTGAGCGGCACAGCCAGATAGGGCAGGATCGCCGCCGCGCCCATGCCCGCGTCGACGAAGCCGGCGCTGTCGGCCGCGACGGCGATCGCGCTCGCGCCAAGGCCGACCAGGACCACCTCTGCCAAACGGCCCAGCGGCGCGGCTATCCGATGGGGTGGGGGTGGCATGACGGCTGGGATCGACGCCAGCGCCAGCATCACCACCCACTTGAGCTGGCTCAGGTCACGGGTGCACAGCCAGGTCAGCGCCGCGATGAGAATGAGCATGACGCAGCGCAACAGCACGGCGATGGTGTGTGCGCTGAAGTCCTTGGGGGAGTTGCGGCGACCCTGCACCGGGTCAGCTGCCGTAAATAGCGTCGATCTCGTCGGAGTACTCCTTCATCACGACCGCGCGCTTCACCTTGAGAGAGGGGGTCAGCTCACCGGTGGCTTCGGTGAAATCGCGGGGGAGAATGCGAAACACTTTAATCGCCTCGGCCTTGGAAACCGCCTTGTTGGCTTCATCGATCGCCTCCTGTACCCGCGCGCGCAGGTCGCTGTCGGTCAGCGGCGTGTCCGGCAGCGCCTCGGCGTCGATGGTGACGAGCGCGGCGATGAATGGTTTGCGATCACCGATCACCATGCACTGGCTGACCAGAGGGTGCGCCCGCACCCTGTCCTCCAGCACCGCGGGCGCGACGTTCTTGCCGCCGGCGGTCACGATGATTTCCTTCTTGCGACCGGTGATAGTCAGAAACCCGTCACTGTCGAGCGCGCCGAGATCGCCGGTGTGGAACCAGCCCTCGTCGTCGAGGACCTCTTTGGTGGCTTCGACATTGTTCCAGTACCCAGAAAAGACAACCTCGCCTTTGGCCAGGATCTCGCCATCGTCGGCGATGCGCACGCTGACGCCGGGCAACGGCTGCCCAACGGAGCCGATGCGTTGCGCGTCCTCACGGTTGAAGGTGATGGCCGGTGACGTCTCGGTGAGCCCGTAGCCCTCCAGCACCAGCAGCCCGATGCCGCGGAAGAAGTGGCCGAGCCGGGCGCCCAGCGGCGCGCCGCCGGAAATCGCGCTGTGGCAACGGCCGCCCAGAGCCGCGCGTAGCTTGCCGTAGACGAGTTTGTCGAAGAGCTTGTGCTGCATCTTCAGCGCGAAGCCGGGACCGCCGGAGTCCAGCGACTCGCTGTAGGCGATCGCGACCCTTTCGGCCCGGTCGAAGATGGCGCCCTTGCCGTCGGCGTGGGCGCGCTGTTTGGCGCCGTTGTAGACCTTCTCGAAGACCCGCGGCACGCTCAGGATGAAGCTGGGCTTGAAAGCGCCCAGATCGGAGACCAGGTCCTTCACGTCGGCGGTGTGCAGGGTGGTGACCCGGCCCTGGACCACGCCGATCTGCAGCAGCCGGGCGAAGGCGTGCGCCAGCGGCAGGAAGAGCACCGTGGACGAGCCCTGGTGGAACAGGCGGGGCAGCACCGGGATGGCGTTGCCGATGTCGGAGAGCATGTTGCGGTGGGTCAGCACGCAGCCCTTGGGCCGGCCGGTGGTGCCGCTGGTGTAGACGATGGTGGCCGGGTCGTCGGCTTGGCCGCGGTGGCGCTCGAAGTCGGCGGTGCCGCGCGGCAGATCGGGAATCTGCCACACCGTGTTGACGAATTCGCGGACGAGCGCGCTGTGGGCGGCGGTCTCGGTGAAGCAGGCGACCGCCCCGGAGTCCGACAAGATCCACTGGACCTGTTCCGCGCTTGAGGTCTCGTAGACCGGTACCGTGATCGCGCCGGCGGCCCAGATCGCATAGTCGATGAGGGTCCACTCGTAGCGGGTCTTGCTCATCAGGGCGACCCGGTCGCCCGGCTTCACCCCAGCCTCACGCAGCCCGGACGCGACACTCGCGACCTCTTCGCGAAACTCGGCGCACGAAATATTGCGGGCAGGTGTGACGAACTGCACCACGTTGGGGTGCTTGTCAGCGTTGTCCCAGACCGGATCGGTCAGCTGCGCGTGATCCGCGATCATCACGGCGGGGGCTTGTGTGAACTCCACACGGCAAAAACTACCCTCCCCGCCTGCGGTAGCCTGCTGAACATGGCGGAATCCTCGTCCCAGTCGATCGTGATCAGCGCTGACCCGGCCCGCATCGCCGAGGTCATCTGCGACTACCCGTCCTACCCGCGGTGGACCCAGGCCATCAAAGTGGCCGAGGTCCTCGAGGAGTACGAAGACGGCTACCCGGCCACGGTCAGGTTTGTCATCGATGCCGGCGTGGTGCAGGACGAGTACAAGCTGCATTACGACTACGCCGAGGACATCTCGCGCATCGAATGGCAGCTCGTGGAGCCCTCGAAGATGCAGAAGGCCCAGCAGGGGTCGTACGACATCGACGACAACGGCGATGGAACCTGCACTGTTACCTATACGCTGTCGGTGGATCTTTCGATCGGCATGCTGGGCATGTTCAAGAAGAAGGCCGAGCGTGCGATCATGGACACCGCGCTTAAGGAGCTCAAGAAGAGGGTTGAGGCGACTGCCTGATGTTCAGCGAGCCCGGCACTGCACGCCAGGAGGCGGAGCGGCTGGTAGCGGCGGTTCTCGCCGCGGCGACGCTCGCGGCGAACGCGAACCCTCAGTTTTCCACCGGCAGTGCAGAGTGTTGCGTGTGTCCACTGTGTAAGGTCATCGCGGCGGTTCGCGATCCCGACCCGGAGATGGTGGAACGGCTGGCCACCGGCGCGGGCGATCTCGCGGCCGGGATGGCCAGCTTCCTGCGCCACGTTGGCGGAGGCAACACCACCTGGGAGAAGGCCACCGCTGAGCCGGAGCCTGCACCATCGGCGCCGCCTGCACCGAAGAAGGTCGTCAAGAAGAAGGCAATACCCAAGAAAGTCGGGTGAAACTTCCGTGTCGCTTACCATCGGTGTGGACATCGGCGGCACCAAGGTGCTCGGCGGCGTCGTGGATCCGCAGGGCAACGTCCTCCAGACCAGCCGCCGCCCGACACCTGCCAACGATGTCGCCGCGACCCGCGACGTCATTGTCGAGGTGGTTCGCGAGCTCATCGCCCAGCACCCGGTCGAGGCCGTCGGCATCGGCGCCGCCGGGTGGATAGACGCTTCCCGTTCGACCGTGCTTTTCGCACCAAACCTGGCCTGGCGCAATGAGCCGCTGCGTGACTATGTCGGCGCCGCGGTGGACGTGCCGGTAGTGGTGGAAAACGACGCCAACGTGGCCGCGTGGGCAGAATTCAAGTACGGCGCCGCCGCCCACGCCGACGACTCGATGGTCATGTTCACCGTCGGGACAGGCATCGGCGGCGGGATAGTCCTAGGTGGACAGTTGCTGCGCGGCTCGCACGGCATGGCAGCCGAAGTGGGCCACATGCTTGCCGTGCCCGAAGGCCACCTGTGCGGCTGCGGCCGGCTCGGCTGCATCGAGCAGTATGCGAGCGGAAATGCGTTGGTACGCTTCGCCAAAGAAGGCGCGATGACCGCGCCCTCCGCGTTGCTCAAGGCCGCCAACGGTGACATCGAAGCCATCGACGGCCCCATGGTGACCACGGCCGCCATGGAAGGCGACTCCGTCGCGGTCGAGGCCTTCGGCCAGGTCGGCTACTGGCTCGCCCAGGGTGTGGCCGACATGGTCCAGCTGCTGGACCCACAGGTCATCGTCATCGGCGGCGGCGTCATCGACGCCGGTGACCTGCTGATGAAGCCGCTGCGCCAGGCCTACGCCGACGCCCTCACCCAACGCGGCAAACTCCCGGTCGCCGAGCTCCGCTCAGCCGAAATGGGCAACGAAGCCGGTCTGATCGGCGCCGCAGACCTAGCCCGCTCCCGCTAACCGCAACCCGCAAACCCCAGTCACCGCGCGGCCCATTCACCCGCCGCGCGGTTTCTATCTCTTCTTTCCCTTACGCCGCACCGCCGTGGCTGGCCGCCGCATCCTCCCGGGCGGCACATCCCTCCGTGCTCCCCACCCCGCCGCCTCCGGCGGCCACCCCGCCCCACCCCCCCGCCGCCCGCCCCACCCCCCCGCCGCCCGCGCCACCCCCGGCCGCC
>NZ_BONY01000056.1 GCF_016862955.1 Rhizocola hellebori
CTTTGCTTTCATGATCGTGAGGGAAGGCAGTGGCTCTCGAGCGGCGCTGCCGCGCGTTGCTTCGCACGCGCCAGAATTACAGCGTGCCTTCGCGGATGCTGCCTAGGGGGCGGAAGCCTACGCGTTCGTAGACGCGTTGGGCGGTGGGGTTGTCGGTGGCCAGAAAGGCTACGGTGACGCCCTGGCTGAACGCGTGACGGGCCATCGCTGCGGTCAGTGCGGCGCCGACGCCCTGGCCGCGCAACGGCTCCAGGGTGGCGATGCCGACCAGCTCGGTGACGGCGGCCACTGGCGCTAGGTACATTCCCGCGCCTGCGCCCTGGCCGGACAGCCGTGCGGTGAAGGCCGTCGCCGTGCCGAGGCTGCGCCCGAACTCGGCGGCTTCCTCGTCGGAGGAAAGCGGTGCCTCCGGGTCGAATCCGCGTGCGTTCAGGTCGAGGTTTTCCTTCAGCTCGGCCAGCTGCGCGCCGGGGCCGAGCTCGAGGATTTCCAGGTGTGCGGTCGGCCGGGGTGGGCGCAACGTGTCGGCCGTGCACACCAGCAGCGGCTGGCATGCGGCCTGCACCACCCCGTCGGGCAGATAGGCGGTGGTGCGCCAGGCACGCTTGGGCGTGGTGGCGCGCAAATACTGCTCGACTTCGTAGAGGAGATCGGTCATCAGAATGGCAGGGTGATCGGGTTGATGAGGTCGGCCGCGACGGTCAGCACGGTGAATGCTCCAAAGATGAGGATGGCCGCGTAGGTGATCGGCATCAGCTTGTAGTAGTCGACCCGCCCCGGGTCGCCTTTGCCCAGCAAAGCATAGAACCAGGCCCGCGCGCGTTCGAACCAGAAGATCGCGATGTGGCCGCCGTCGGCCGGAAGCATCGGCAGCAGGTTGAACAGCCCGATGAAGAAGTTCAGCGCGGCGAGCAGGAGCAGGAAGGAGGCGATCTCGCCGCGGTCGAAGAGCTGGCCGCCGATGTGGGATGCCCCGATGACGCTGACCGGGGTCTGCGGGTCGCGCTCACCGCCGGTCACCGATGCCCAGAGCGCGGGAATTTTAGCCGGGAACCGGGCCAGCGAGGCGAAGGTGTTGGCGAACATGGTGCCGGTCTGCTCCCACGCCTTGCCCACGCCGGCGATCGGCCCGGCCGTGCTCGTGGGGATCACCGGGGTGATGCCGAACGAGCCCACCTGCTCCAGATCGGCGTCGGTGACCGAATCGACCGTCCTTTTCGGATCGTTGAGCACGTCGAGCCGGATCCGTTGCACCATCGGCAATGTCACCGCGACGGTGGCGGCCCGGCCGTCGCGCAGATAGGTGAGCTCGATGCGCTGCCCGCCCGCGGCGCGCACCTTGGCGGTCAGCGCGTCCCAGCCCAGCACCGGGCTGCCGTCGACCGCGGTGATCACGTCGCCGGTACGCAACCCGAGCTGGCGGGCCGGGCTGGCCGGGTCGGTGCCCGGCGTGCACGGGCTGTTCCAGCGCGCGTCGACGCACTCGGAGACCCGGTCGATGCGCACGGGCTCGCTCTGCAACCGGGCCGAGTCCTGCAGCGGTACAAAGGAGAAAAGCCCCCAGAGAATGAGGATGCCAAGCAGGAAGTGGGTCGCCGCGCCGGAACCCATGACGATGGTGCGTTTCCACACCGGGAAGCGCCACATGGCGCGCGGCTCGTCGGCGGGGGCGACCTCGTCGTCCTGCGGCGTCATCCCGACGATCCTGACGAACGCGCCGGCCGGGATGGCCTTGACTCCATACTCGACGCCGCGGCGGTGAACCGACCACAGGGTGGGCCCGTAGCCGACGAAGAACCGGGTCACCTTCATCCCGAAGGCGCGGGCGGTGAAGAAGTGGCCCGCCTCGTGCAGCAGCAGCGACAGCAGAATCCCGAGGGCGAAAAGCACCAGCCCGACTACGTAGATCATCGATCCCTCCCGCATCAGCCGCGCGTGCTCACTCGGCGGGCTCCATGGTAAGGCCCTAGGATTCGAAGTGAAGTCCCAGGAGGCGTGATGACAGAAGGCAAGGCTCGCATCGAAGGCCCGATGCGTGAACGCTATGACGAGATTCTGACACCCGAGGCGCTGAGCTTCCTCGCGGAGCTGGCCGACCGCTTCGAGACGCGCCGGGTGGAGTTGCTGGCGGCGCGCAAGGTGCGCCAGCTGGCCCTTGCCGCGGGCGGTGATTTGGGCTTTCTGGCGGAGACCAGGGCGATCCGCGAAGGCGACTGGACGGTCGCGCCGCCCGCGCCGGAGCTCATGGACAGGCGGGTCGAGATCACCGGGCCGACCGACGCCAAGATGACTATCAACGCGCTGAACTCCGGGGCGAAGGTGTGGCTGGCCGACCACGAGGACGCCAACGCGCCGCTGTGGGAAAATGTCATCGAAGGCCAGCTGAACCTGCGTGACGCCATCGCCGGGACGCTGTCGCACACCAGCCCGGAGGGCAAGCGCTACGAGCTGAATGAAGGCCCGCGGCCCGCCATCGTGTTTCGCCCGCGCGGTTGGCACCTGACCGAGAAACACCTGCTGCACGGCTTTGAGCGCCTCTCGGCGAGCCTGGTCGACTTCGGCCTCTACGCCTTCCACAGCGCCCAGCGCACAAGGCCGTTCTTCTACCTGCCGAAGATGGAAAGCCATCGGGAGGCCCGGCTTTGGAACGACGTGTTCACCTTCGCCGAGGACACCCTCGGCCTGGCCCGCGGCACCATGCGCGCCACCGTGCTCATCGAGACCATCCCGGCTGCTTTTGAGATGGACGAGATTCTCTACGAGCTGCGTGAGCACTCGGCAGGTCTCAACGCCGGGCGCTGGGACTACATGTTCAGCGTCATCAAGAACTTCCGGGGCCGGTTCGTCTTCCCCGACCGCAACGCGGTGACGATGACCGCGCCTTTCCTGCGGGCCTACACCGAGCTGCTGGTCAAGACCTGTCACCGGCGTGGCGCGCACGCCATCGGCGGGATGGCGGCCTTCATTCCCAGCCGCCGCGACCCGGCCATCAACGAGGTGGCGCTGGCCAAGGTGCGCGACGACAAGACCCGTGAGGCCGGCGACGGGTTCGACGGCTCGTGGGTGGCGCATCCCGATCTGGTGCCGATCTGCCGCGAGGTCTTCGACTCCGTGCTCGGCACGAGCCCGCACCAGATAGCGCGCAAGCGCGACGAGGTGCGGGTGAGCGCCGCGCAGCTGCTGTCGGTCGGCGAAACCCCGGGCGGCAGAACGGAAGCCGGGCTGCGCAACGCGGTGAGCGTCGGCATCCAATACCTGGCCGCCTGGGTCAACGGCACCGGCGCGGTGGCCATCTTCAACCTGATGGAAGACGTCGCCACCGCGGAGATTTCGCGATCGCAGGTGTGGCAATGGCTGCACAACCACGTCGTGCTCGACGACACCGGGGAGCAGGTCACCGCGGAACTGGTGCAACGAATAGCGGCGCAGGAATGCCCCGACGCCGACAAGCGGGCGGTCGACCTGTTCATGGAGGTGGCGGTCGCCGACGAATACGTCGACTTCCTCACCCTTCCCGCGTATGAGCGGATGCCGTGATGAATCCGCTGCAGGAGCTCACCACCCGCCTGCGCGGGTTGCTGAGCCCCGCGCAGGTCATCACCGACCGGCAGCAGCTGCGCACCTACGAATGCGACGGGCTCGCGCAATACCGGGTCATCCCGGGCCTGGTCGTCCTGCCGCACGACGCGGCGCAATGCGCGGCCATCGTCGGCCACTGCGCCGAGCTTGGGGTTCCTTTCGTGGCAAGGGGATCGGGCACCGGGCTGTCCGGCGGCGCGCTGCCGCACGCGGCGGGGGTGCTGATCGTCACCGCGCAGATGCGCAGCATCGTGGAGGTGGCGGCCGCCGATGAGAGGGCGATCGTCGAGCCGGGTGTCATCAACCTTGACGTGACCAAGGCGGCCCGGCCGCATGGCTATTACTACGCCCCCGATCCGTCGAGCCAGCAGATCTGCTCGATCGGGGGCAACGTCGCGGAGAATTCCGGCGGTGCCCACTGCCTCAAATATGGGTTCACCACCAACCATGTGACCGGGCTGGAGCTGGTGACGCCGCAGGGGGAGCTGGTGAGCCTGGGCGGGCGTGCTCCCGACCCGCCCGGCTATGACCTGATCGGCGCCTTCGTGGGCTCCGAGGGAACATTGGGCATCACCACCCAGGTGACTGTCCGGCTGACCCGGTCGCCGGAGGCGGTTTGCACTGTCCTGGCAGGCTACGTGGGGGCCAAGGAAGCCGGAAACGCGACCTCAGCCGTCATCGCGGCAGGGGTGGTGCCGGCCGCCATCGAGATGATGGACGCCCTCGCCATCGAGGCGGCCGAAGCGGCCGTCCATTGTGGATACCCGGCCGGCGCCGGGGCGGTGCTGATAGTGGAGCTCGACGGTCCGGCCGCCGAGGTCGATGCCCAGTTCGCCAGGGTGGAGCCGTTGCTGCGCGAGCACGGCGCGTTCGAGGTCCGGGTCGCCCGCGACGAGGCGGAACGAGCGCTGATCTGGAAGGGCCGCAAGTCCGCCTTCGCCGCGGTCGGGCGGATCAGCCCCGACTACATCGTCCAGGACGGGGTCATCCCGCGCACCGCGCTGCCGGAGGTGTTGCGGCGCATAGCACTCCTCTCGCAGGAGCACGGCGTCAGGGTGGCCAACGTCTTTCACGCAGGCGACGGCAACCTGCATCCGCTGGTGCTCTTCGACGACGCCGTGCCGGGCGCGGCCGCCCACGCCGAGGAGGTGTCGGCGGCCATCCTCGATCTGTGCATCGAGCACGGCGGTTCCATCACCGGCGAGCACGGGGTCGGCATGGACAAGGCCAAGCACATGCCGCTGATGTACACCTCCGACGACCTGGACACCATGCAGTTGCTCAGATGCGCATTCGACCCGGCCGGAATAGCCAATCCCGGCAAGGTTTTCCCGACTCCGCGACTGTGCGGGGAGGCGCCCGGGCGGCGCAAGGGCGCGCATCCGCTGCAGGAGGCCGGGATAGCGGAGGTGTTCTGATGACGGTGGTCGCTCCAGGTTCGACGCAGGAGGCGGCTGCCCTGCTGCGCGAGGACGCTCGGGTGGTGCAGATCGCGGGGGCGGGCACCAAACACGATTGGGGCACGCCACCGTCGCGAGTGGACTTGACCGTGGATACCAAGGGGCTCATCGGCATTGTGGAGCACGTGGCCGGGGATCTGATCGTGGTGGTGCGGGCCGGAACGCCGATGGCGCAGCTGCAAGCCGAGCTTGCCCGCTCCGGCCAGCAGCTGGCGCTCGACTCGCCCTTCCCGCAAGCCACTGTGGGCGGAAGCGTGGCCGCGAACACGAGCGGTCCGCGCCGCCTGCTCTACGGCACGGTAAGGGATCTGCTGATCGGGATCACCGTGGTGCGCCCCGACGGTGTGGTGGCCCGATCGGGCGGCAAGGTGGTCAAGAACGTCGCCGGATACGACCTGGGCAAGCTGTTCACCGGTTCTTCCGGCACGCTGGGCCTGATCACCGAGTGTGCGTTCCGGCTGCATCCGTTGCCGACGGCCTCGACTTTCCTTCGCTGCCAAGGCCTGAGCGACCCGGCCCGGGCCGCGGCGCTGATCCGCAGCTCGCAGCTGGTCGCCACCGCCATCGAGGTGGACGCCCCGCCGGGAGGCGAAGCCGAGGTGGCCGTGCTCTTCGAAGGGACACCGGCCCGCGCGGAGGCGGCCCGAGCGCTTATCGGCGGCGAGCTGACCGACGAGCCGCCACCGTGGTGGGGCCAATACCCGTGGCAGCCCGGCGGAATAGGGCTCAAGCTGACCGCTGCGCTCTCGCAGCTCGACCTGCTGCTCGCCTTGCGGGAGAAGCATTCCGTGCACCTACGAGGCTCGCTCGGCGTGGGCGTTCTTTACGCCGGCCTCACCCCGGCCGGGCAGGCGGTGCCCGGCCCCGGCTCGGGTGCAAGGCCGGCGGCGATCGATGCCGGCGGCGTTGGTGCGGGTGGGGGGTCGGTGGTGGATGTCGTCGAGCAGTTGCGGGCGGCGGCGCACGCGGCGGGTGGGCATGCGGTGGTGCTGATGGCGCCGCCCGGTTCGCGGGAGCAGATCGACATGTGGGGGCCGGTGCCGGGGCTGGACCTGATGCGCCGGGTGAAGCAGCAGTTCGACCCGGGCGGCCGCTTCGCGCCCGGAAGCTTCGTGGGAGGGATCTGAGCCGTGACGGCCTTCGACGAGCAGCACCCGCCCAGCCTGGATCTGATCTCCGACTGTGTCCACTGTGGATTCTGCCTGCCCACCTGCCCGACCTATGTGCTGTGGGGCGAGGAGATGGACTCGCCGCGGGGCCGGATCCACTTGATGGAACAGGCCGTGCGTGGCGGCGAGCCGCTCAGCAACTCGATGGTCCAGCATTTCGACAACTGCCTGGGGTGCATGGCGTGCGTGACCGCGTGCCCGTCCGGGGTGAAGTACGACCGGCTCATCGAGGCGACCCGAGCGCAGGTGGAGCGCCGTCATCCGCGCGGTCTGCGGCAGAAAGCGTTGCGCGGCTTGGTGTTCGGGCTATTCCCGTATCCACGCCGGCTTCGCCTGCTGCGCGGGCCGCTGCGTGCGTACCAAAAAATAGGTATTCGGATCAAGCTGGCGAAGGCGCCGACGCTGGCGATGCTGGAGTCGCTTGCGCCGCGCTTGAGCAAACCCGAGAAGACGCCCGAACGCCTTGCGGCGCAAGGGCCCCGGCGCGCGGTGGTGGGCATGCTCACCGGGTGCGTGCAGCGCACCTTCTTCCCGGAGGTCAACGCCGCCACGGCCCGGGTGCTGGCCGCGGAGGGCTGTGACGTCATCGCGCCGAAGGGGCAGGGCTGCTGCGGTGCGCTCAGTGTCCATTCCGGACGCGCGGAGGAAGCGCGCCGCTTCGCCCGTTCGCTCATCGACACCTTCGAGCGGGAGCAGATCGACTACCTGGTGGTCAACGCGGCGGGATGTGGTTCGTCGCTCAAGGAATACGGTGAGTTGTTGCGCGACGATCCCGGGTATGCGCCCCGCGCTGAAGCGTTGGCGGCCAAGGTGAGAGACCTCAGCGAGATCCTGGTCGAGCTGGGCCCGGTGGCGGTGCGCCACCCGCTGCCGATGACGGTCGCCTACCACGACGCCTGCCACTTGGCCCATGCCCAGGGGGTAAGGGCGCAGCCTAGAGCGTTGCTGGCCGGGATCCCCGGGCTGCAGGTCCGCGAGATCGCCGATGCCGAGATCTGTTGCGGCTCGGCGGGAATCTGGAACGTGCTCAATCCCGAGCCCGCCAGTGATCTCGGTGAACGCAAGGCCCGCAACGTGATCGCCACCGGCGCCAAGCTGCTCGTGACCGCCAACCCGGGCTGTCTGATGCAGATCTCGTCGTCGATGCGCCGCATGGGCCAGACCATTGGCCTGGCCCACACGGCACAAATACTCGACGCCTCAATCCAGGGATTGTCTACGGCGTTCTTGAGCAAGTAATACTGCTGGGCACGCCGTTGGTGCCGCTCCAGTTGGCGAGGAAGCCAACCATCACGTTTCCGTTCGGCGGTATGACGGCGTTATAGGTTTCGTTGCGTATCACCACGGTGTTGCCGGTCTGGGTGAAGCGCCCGTTCCACAGCTGGGTGATGACCTGCCCGTTGGGGAAGACCAACGTCACCGTCCACGAGGTTGTGCTGGTGGTGCCGGTGTTGCGGACCGTGATCTCACCTTGGAAGGCGCCCTGCCATTGACCGGCGATCCGATAGGTGGCCGTGCAACCCTGCCCTGGCTGAGGGCTGCTCGGGCTCGGGCTCGGGCTTGGGCTTGGCGAAGGGCTCTGCGAAGGCGACGCCGAAGCCGACGGCGACGGGCTTGTCCCTACCGGTGGGAAGCGCAGAATCCGGTCGTCCTGCGCGGTTGGGGTACCCCGGCCGTCGCGGTTGCTGGTGGCCACCCACAGCCACCCGTCCGGCCCGAGTTTGACGTCGCGCAGCCGCCCGAATTGGCCCTGCAGCTCGGCAACGGGTGTTCCGGCGCCGCCGCTGGCGGTGATGGGAACCACCCACAGCCGCGTGCCGCGAAGGGCCGCCGCGAAGAAGTTGTTGTTCGCGATGGCGGCGCCGCTCGGCGATGCCTCCGCGGTCGTCCAGGTGACGATCGGGTTGCGGAACGCGGGGTTGCTGCAGGTGCCTTCACAGGTGGGCCAGCCATAGTTGCCGCCGCTGACGATCTGGTTGACCTCATCGAAGGTGTTCTGGCCGAACTCGGTGGCGAAGAGCCTGCCCTGCGAGTCCCAAGCGAGGCCTTGCACGTTGCGGTGGCCGAAGCTGTAGACCAGCGAGTTGGCGAACGGGTTGCCCGCGGGCACGCCGCCGGTCGCCGTCATCCGCAGGATCTTTCCGTTGCGGCTGCTGGTGTTCTGGGCGTTGGCGGTGTTGCCCGCGTCTCCCACCCCGGCATAGAGCATGCCGTCGGGCCCGAAGGCGATCCTCCCTCCATTGTGGATGGTGTTCTTCACCAATCCGGAGACGAGGACCTGCTGGGTGGCGAAGGCCGCCAGCCGGAACCGCACGATCCGGTTGTCCGAAGCGGCGGTGAAATAGGCGTAGACCCACTGGTCCTGGGCGTAGGTCGGCGAGACGGCCAGCCCGAGCAGGCCACCCTCTCCGCCGGGCACCACGCCGGGGACCGTCCCCAGCGCCTGTGGCGCCGAGCCGGGCCGCACCTGCAGCACCCGGCCACTGTCGCGTTCGGAGACCAGGGCGCTGCCATCGGGCAGGAAGGCCATGCTCCATGGGGCCACCAGCCCGGAGGCGACCGTCTGCGGTTGGGTGAAGTTGAAGCCGCCGGCGATCTGAGCCGACGCTGGCCAGTTACCGGTGATCGTGACGACGATGGTGCTGGCCGCCGCGGCTGCCGCCGCGAAAAGGGCATAGAGGGAACGTTTGCGCATAGTGAACCTCCGACGGGTTGGGAGATGCCCGCTGTCGTGCGCAATCGGCTCCGTGCAGAATCCTTCCGGAAACATTCCGGAAAATCAATATGTGGGTACCGGTCTCCGTTGCCCAAGCCGGTCATCAGTGGCAGGATCTTCTCAGGATGAGAATGATTCTGACGGAGTCGACGCGGCTGGGATACGCCCTCGACAGCCTCACCGGGCTGTCGGTCGGGGATGCGCTTGGAGCGCAATACTTCATGGTCGGCCGCAAGGTCGGCGATCTGCAGGCGGGCGTGGTCCCGCCACCGGTCTGGGAATGGACCGACGACACCGAGATGGCCTGTTCCGTGGTGTGGATGCTCGCCACGGCCGGTCACATCGACCAGGAGCGGCTGGCCGCGGCCTTCGCCCAGCGGTGCGAGCCGAATCGGGGCTATGGCGCGGGCGCATTCGTGATCCTGCATGCCATCCGCCAGGGCATGCCCTGGCTGGAAGCGGCCGGGCGCGTCTTCGACGGCCAGGGGTCGATGGGCAATGGCGCGGCGATGCGCATCGCCCCGCTGGGGGCCTGGTTTGCCGACGATGTGCCGCGTGCCGTTGCCCAGGCACGGCTCAGCGCTCAGGTGACCCACACCCATCCGGAGGGAGTGGCGGGGGCGATCGCGGTGGCGGTGGCGGCAAGCCGGGCCGCGGCCGGTCGGCTCGCGGGCGCGAAACCCAAGCCGGGTCCGTTCCTCGATGCCGTGATCGCCGCCGCGCCGGAGAGCCAGACCCGCCGCGGCATCGTGCGGGCGCGCAAGATGCTGCACCTGCCTGTGGCGGAAGTGGCCTACGAGCTGGGAAGCGGCCATCTGGTACTGGCGCAGGACACGGTGCCCTTCGCGTTGTGGGTGGCCGCACGGCGTCTGGCGGACTACCCGCAGGCCATCGCCGACTGTGTCACCGCGGGCGGCGACATCGACACCACCTCCGCCATCGTGGGCGGAATCGTTGCGGCGTATACAGGTCAGCCCGGCATCCCGCAGACCTGGATCGAGGCGCGGGAGCCGCTGCCCGGGTGGCTCGAGCTCTAGGGCGAAGTGAGGCGGGCCACGTGAAATGGGCGCGCGAGCAACCGGGGCGCTGGGCTAGCCTGCGCCCATGCCCTCACGCTTGGTCAGGTTGCTGCCCTCCCATCCGGCGACCAGGGCTCTGATCTACAGCACGCTGGCCGGGTCGAGCGGACGGGCCCTGTTCATCACGATGAGCGTCGTCTTCTTCACCCGGTCGGTGGGGCTGTCGGCGAGCGAGGTCGGCGTCGGCTTGACCATCGCGGCGGTGTGCGGCCTGTTCGCGGGTGTTCCGGCCGGGCACCTCGCCGACCGGATGGGCCCCCGCAACACGCTGGTGGTGTTCGCGACGCTGCGCGCCGTTGGCCCGCTGGGCTACCTCCTCGTCCACGAATTCGCCGGATTCGTCGCCGTGGCAAGCACTTTGGCGCTGCTCGACGCCGCGAGCGGGGCGGCCCACGGCGCGCTGGTGGCGGGGGCCATTCCGGCCCAGGAGCGGGTGCGCACCAGGGCGATCCTGCGCTCGGTGACCAACGTGGGCTGGGCGATCGGGGCGATCGGCGCGGGTCTTGCGCTGCATGCGGACACGCGGGCGGGGTACACGACGCTGCTGTTGGTATGTGTGGCGTTCTTTCTGCTGTCGGCTCTGCTCGACCTGCGGGTGCCGGCGGTGGCGGCCGCGGCCAAGCGCAACGACGGGCCCACCTTCGTCGTGCTGCGCGACCGGCCCTATCTGGCTTTGACCGTGCTCAACGCGGTGCTGTGTGTCCACTATGGAATGCTCAATGTGGCTGTCCCGCTCTGGGTGGTGCAGCGCACCAGCGCGCCGGCCTGGGTGGTGGGCGGGCTTGGTCTGCTCAACGCGGTGTCGGTGATTTTCCTACAGGTGCGGGCGAGCCGGGGCGCGGGGGAGGCGACCGGTGCCGCTGCGGCGCAACGGGTCGCGGGTTTCCTGCTGGCCGGGGCGTGCGTGCTCTACGCGCTGGCGGCCGGCAAGCCGATGTGGGTGGCGGTCGGCATTCTGTTCATCGCGTCGGCGGTGCACGTCCTCGGCGAGCTGCGCCAGGCGGCCGGGTCCTGGGGGATCTCCTTCGACCTGGCCCCATCGCACGCCCAGGGCCAGTACCAAGGCTTGTACAGCACCGGTTTCGCCCTCGCCAACGTGATCGCTCCGGCCGTGCTCGCCACGGTCGTCATCGGCTGGGGCTGGCCGGGCTGGGCACTTTTCGGGTTCCTCTTCGCCGCTAGCGGGATGGCGGTGCCGGTGGCGACCCGGTGGGCGCAACGCACCCGCGAGCCCGAGCTGGCTACCGCCCTCGGGTGACGAGCCCGGTCAGCCGGCTGCGGAACGATCGCGCTGAGACTGGGCGCCGTCGCTGAGGATGGTGAACACCCCGGTGATCTCCAGCACCTGGCGCACGATGCCCTGTGGGTTGACCACCCTGTACCCGCATCCCGCCTCGCTGGCCGAGTGGAAACCCTTTACCAGCACGCCGATGCCCCCGGAATCGACGAAGGTCACCGCACCGAGGTCGACCACGAGGTCGGTCGCCGAGCCATTGACCACCTGGAGGATCTCGGCGAGCAGGGTGTCGTGCGCGGCGAGGTCTATTTCGCCGGCGATGACAAGACGTGTTTGACCGCCGTCGGCAATGGGCTGGCGCGCCATCGAGTATCGGGGTGTAGCCATGGTGGCCCTTCTATTTACCGACCATGAGCGCGCTTAAAACCCTGGCCGGGCAGGCACCAGACTACCAAAAGTCACGAGCTTCGCTACCAGAGGTGAACGCAGCTGTTCCGGAATATCCGGGCAAGATTCCGGAACAGCTGGCGTTAACGGATCACTGCCCGCGGCTCACCGGGTCCACCTGCGCATAGGTAAGCAGGTCGACCATGGTGAAGTTTCCGGCGACACGGCTGGGCAGGGTGGGCCGGAAGCCGGGGTTGTCGCGCAGATAGGAGCCGGGTGCGAGTTGCAGCAGGCCGATGAAGACCTCGCCGACGATCAGCGAGCCGACCGGGCCTAGCCGCAGGCCCTGTTCCATCAGCTCGGCCTCTTTGAGCACGTAGTACCAAAGTGGAGTGTTGCTGTCCAAGCCCACGTTGTAGCCGCGGAACTCGGTGAAGTTGGCAGCCCCCAGGAAGGGCAGTCCGGCGGCCTGGGCTATGGCCTGACCGGATGGGATCTGCCAGGTGATGTGACGCAACAGGTTTCGCTGCGGGAGCGAGATCGGCTGATCCCCACTGGCGATGGCGCTTAGCGGCAGCCGGAACAGCGGGGTGGAAATCTTGGAGTCGATGCGCTTGTTGGGCTTGACCGCCGGTGTGGTGGCGCCGGGGTCGGTGAATTGAGGCCCGAAGTCGAAGAACGTCTGCCAGCCGATGAAGCGCCGGGGCGCGCGTCGCCCCCCACGCATGTCGACCGGGTCGGCCTGTCCTTCGCCTGCGGGATCGAAAATCATCGCGAAGAACGCGCCGCCATTGTTGTTTCCGGCCAGGTTGACTCGGTAGGACGGCCGGACCATGCTGTGGCCGAAGCGGTAGGCCGCGCCCTGGAACTCCACTGGGATGTAGTGCTGTCCAGAGGGCGGGGTGTAGAAGCGGCGCTGGGCAAGGAACTGGTTCACGCGGTCCTGTCCAATGATCTGGGGCAGGAACTCGTGCACGATGATCCACTGATAGTGGTGGGTCACTATCGTTCGCGCCTGCTGGAAGATGGCGTCGGGGCTGCCGCCCGGGTTCTGCGAGCGAACCTGGTCGACTACTCGGTTGTGGAACTTGATGAACGCGGCCTGCAAACCGCTGATGACGACGTTTTCATCGTTGCGGGGGTCACCGATGATCGCCGTTCCGTTGGCCATCCGAGGTACGTCCTCGAATTTGCCGCCGCTTTCTATGCGCAGCTTGGCGCGGTCGGTGGTGCTGTAGAGCTGCGGGCTTGCCGTGGGACCGAAACCGTAGAGGGTGTCGAGATCCAGGGCGGGGGTGCGGGTGTTGACCGACGTCAGCGGCTCGGTCGGTACGGTCAACCGAGATGCGGCATCGAAGGTCATGTCGTGGTCAAGGAACTGACCGAGGAAGGTCGTGCCCGCGGTGTGGGTGGGGTTGTTGGGATTGTTGACGTTGGCCGCCGGATCGGTGATCAGCTCGATCGGGCCACGGCCCAGCGGGTCTTTGGCGTCGAGAAAACCGCCGAATTGACTGATGTCGGTGAGGGCGTCGACCACGCGCTGGAAGTTGGGCTGGGTGGTGGTCATGAACGATGGCAGGTTGGGGAACATGCGACCGAAGCGGTCGGGCTGGGTCGCCGCGATCGCGGCCTCCCCGCGGACCATTTCAGCGAGCGCTTGGTTGGGCGTCAGCGCCGCCGCTCCCACCGCTCCTGCTCCCAGACCTACGCCGGCCAGGAACTTGCGCCGGCTATGGGACGAGGTTTCGTCGTTGTCTTGTGACATTGTTTCTGCCTCCAGTTGTTGGTGCACCTCCGCTGGATCGCCCGGATTCACTATTTGGATCGCTTCCAATTAGTGACGGCTAATTATTGGATATCGACACCCGTGCGCACAGGACGAAATCACCCTAGGTGGGCGGAAGACCATTAAGGGGGTGGTTTGCCGGGGCGGGCGGGGCCGCGAAGTTGACATACTCTCGCGTCATGCATCTGCGCGACCTGTGGGTCCACTATGGTCGCGGCGCCCCCTGGGTGCTGCGGGAAGTGCACGCCGAGCTGCAGCCGGGGGAGGTGGGCATAGTCGCCGGCCGCAACGGCGCGGGCAAGTCCACCCTGCTCAGCGTGATCGCTGGCATCCGCCCGGCGACTCGGGGCACCGTCGACGACCGGCCGACAGTGGTGGGCTGGGTGCCCGAGCGGTTCGCCGCCGCGCAGCCCTTCACGGCTCGGAGGTATCTGCTGCAGATGGCCGCAATCCGTGGCCTGACCGCCGTGGCCGCCCGTGCCGCGGTGGATCGGTGGGCGCAACGTCTTTATCTGACACCGTTTCTGGGTACCAAGATGAGCCAGCTGTCCAAAGGAAGCGCGCAAAAGGTCGGGCTGGCGCAGGCGTTGCTGGTGCCGCCGGGGCTGCTGGTCCTCGATGAGCCGTGGGAAGGACTCGACGCGCAGACGCGCGAAGAGATCCCGGCCCTCATCGCCGAGGTGACCGCGGCCGGCGGGATGGTTCTGGTCAGCGATCACCGAGGCGAGACGGTGAAGATGCCGCACACGACCCAGTGGCTGGTGCACGACGGCCGGCTGACCGTGACCGCGGCGGGCGAGGCGGAAAGGCGCTGTGTCATCGAGATTTCGGTCGCGCAGTCGCAGGCCGAGTCGACCGCGGCCCGGCTGCGCGCCGACGGCCACGACGTGCTGGCGGTGCGGCTGTGAGCGGCTACGGCATGACCGGCCTGATGGCCATGCGGCTCAGCGCCTACGTGCGCGCCCAGGTGGCGTTGGCCCCGCTGTTGGTGGCCCTGGCGATTCTGGGCATCTTCTACGGCGGCGGGCAGGCCGAGCCCGCCGAGGCCTACGGCATGTCCGCGGTGGTGCTCTTCCCGATCTTCGCCTGGCAGGTCAAGATCCTGCTCGACGTGGAGCCCGATGTGCAGCGGCACATCGCCATCACCGCGGTTGGCTCACGGGCTCGTGAGATGGGCAACGGCCTGCTGACCGGTGCGGTCACCACATTGGTCACGGTGGGCCTGGGGATGGTGCTGCCGTGGCTTCTCGGCGGCGTGTCGGAGCTGAACGCCAAGGTGCCGCTGGGTCCGTCGCTGGTGCTGGGGCTGTGGGCGCACCTGGTGGCCATCCCGCCCGCGGTGGCGCTCGGGGCTTTGGCCAGCAGGCCGATCAGCCGCTCGGCCGGAGTCAGCGCGCTCGTCCTCACCGGTGGCGCGGTGCTGGCGATCGTGCTCGGCCTCAAGGGCTCACCCGTTCCCTGGCTGGTGCCACCGCTCATGGCCACCGCGCGGGCAACAGTGAACCAGGTCGATGTGTCGACCGCGGCCCTGCTCACCCTCTGGTCCCTAGCCTGGAGCGCCATCGCCATCTACGGCTACGTCCGGCTGCGCCGCTTCCGCCCTTAGCGTGTGATAGACGATCACCACCACTGCCGCCGTGTAGCTGATGACGACGGACTCGATGAGAGCCTCCACCACGATCATCAGCCACAGCGGCGGATGGTAGGAATGCAGCCACGCCTCGACAGCGCCGCCGATGGCCGTCGGCAGGAAGGTGACGCTGGTGACCGCGGCGACCCGCCAGAAGCGGCCGCGCACCAGCCGCACGCTGGTCGCCAGCGCCGCGCGCACGCCATGCCGCTCGAAGCTGGCCGCCGGGCTGGCGCAGGCCAGCCAGGCGAAAATGGCGAGCCCTGGCAGCAAAAGGGCGGCCAGGCCGAGGGTCACGGTCACGCCGACGATGAAGGCAAGCACGCTCAGCGTGCCCAGGGGCAACAGCGGCAGCAGCACGCGCAGCGGCCGCCTGGGCCGGTCCATCAGCTCGTCGCGCAGGGCGTGCTCGGCGAGCCCGGCGCACAGCGCCTCCCCGAATGCGGCCAGCACCAAGCCGGTGAGCAGGAGCAGGGCCGCCGCGGGTGCCCGTCCCTCGTTGTCCCAGCGGCGCTGCAGAAATTGGTCAAGCACGAGCAGCGGCGTCACCACCGCGACCGCCATCGAGAGGAACAGCCTCTCGTGGCTTCGCCACAGTCGCCAGGCATCACGCAGTGCTTGTCCGAAGCGCAGATGACGGGCAACTAGCGCCATACCAGGCAGCGTATACGGCCGGGCTTATGCTCGTGCCGATGAAAGGCTTTGCCCGTCGTGAATTTCAGCTCATGCTGCTGCGCCGCATGGCCGACTTCCAGCCGGAGCTGGTGAGCGCCGCCTGCGACGAGCTCGGCGTCACCCATGCCCAATACATGGCCGCGCACAATCGATGGCAGTCCATGCTCAGGTCGGCTCGGGCGCCGCGCGGGCTGGAGCTCTACGTGGCCACCCTCGGGCCGCCCGAGGAAGAGCAGGAGATGCGCTTCGGCGATGCGACGGTGACCCAGTGCGCCTGGCGGTTGCCCGGGTTATGGCCCGACCTGCGCTGGCAGGCCACGGTCGGAGTGCAGCGGGTGGTGCTGCACGGCTGGGCTGGTGCGCGCCACCTCCGCACAGGTGCCGCAGCTGCCCGAGCCCGAAAGGCTGGCACCGTGGTCGTGTGTCGTGGGCGACGTGATGACCCGCTATCCGTCGGCCTCCCAGCGCGACCCGGACATCCCCTCGCAATGGCTGGTGACGCTCGCCGGACACGAGCTGTGGTTCGTGCACGGCCTGTTGCAGACCGTGCGTCCCGCCCGGGTGGGGGTCGATGTGAAAATGGATGATGCCCGATGAACGGAGATCACGGCGCAGTCACACCGCGGAGGGAGCGGCGGCTGTTCGTGCGACTGCTCACCGCGACGCAGACCCGAGACTGCGCAACCCCGACTATCTCGCCGAGCGGTTCCTCGGCCCTCTGCTCTGGCTGCGCGCCTGCTGGAAACCGGTCCGGCCGCTGACGGTCTGGACCATCCAGCGGTTGCTGCCGGGCTTCTACCGCTTCGTGGTCGCGCGCACCAAGCATTTCGACTCGATCTTGCTCGGCGAAGTCCAAAGTGGAGTGACACAGGTGGTCATCCTCGGAGCGGGAGCGGACAGCCGCGCCTATCGTTTCGCCGCGCAGCTGACCGGCAGCACCGTCTTCGAGCTGGATCATCCGCTCACCTCGGCCTGGAAGCAGCGGCGCGTGCGCAAGCTCTTCGGCGAGCTGCCCGCCCACGTGCGTTACGCCGGCGTCGATTTCGACCACGAGTCGCTGGCCGATGCGCTCGACCGGGCCGGTGTGGACCGGGCCAAGCCCGCGCTGTTCCTGTGGGAAGGAGTGACCCACTATCTGACCGCGGCCGCGGTCGACGCGACCCTGGCCGAGGTGGCCACGTTTCCGGCGCGCTCCAGCATCGTCTTCGACTACTTCTACGGCGAAGCGTTCGCAGAACCGCCGGTTTATCCCGACGTATTGAAGTACAAGGCTTACACGGCCAAACACGGTGAGCTGATTGTGTTCGGCATCGATCAGGATTATGTGCCCGCCTTTGTGGCACAACGCGGCCTGCGGCTCAGCTCCAATCTGGCCGGGCCGGAGCTGTCGGCCCGCTACACCGACGGCGATCCGCGCATGCTGGCCTTCTCACCCATCGCGCACGCAAGAGTGCCTGGGTAAAGGGTTGAGGCGGGAAGCCGATTGACGGGTTACCAGCGCGTAGCACATCGGCTATGGTGATCGATAATTTTAATGATGTCGATCATTAGAGCCGGAGGAACGCCAATGGCTTCGCCAGTCGAGGCGCCGCCCGTCGAAGACGGCGCTGAGCCGCAACGTCCGATCCCGCGTTTTCTGACCGAGTTCACCCCGACCCGGTGGCGCCGCCGCCTCAGCCCGTTCTCGCGCACCCCCGCCCATTCCAAGATGGGGGAGACCTGGCACGTCGCTGCCAAAACCGCGCCCGACGAGCTGGTCATCGTGGACCGCCCAGCCGACATCGACCCCGACGGCCCCATGTCGCGCACCTACACCCAGTGGGCGGCGCTGGTCGACCAGATGGCTGCCTCGCTTCACCTCGCCGGGGTACGCCCCTGGGACAGGGTCGCCATCGTCAAGGCCAACCACCTGGACATCGTGATTCTGGGCTGTGCCATCGCCCGCATCGGCGCCATCCCCTGCATGTTCTCCGGATCGTATGGGCCCGAAGCGTTCGTGCCCATGCTCAAACGGCTGGAACGCCCCTTCGTCATCACCGATCAGAAGCACATCGAGAAATGCGGGCTGACCCCCGAGGTCGTCAGCGCAGACACGGTGCGCACCATCAGCTGCGACGCCGTCCCGGGTCGCTCCGATGTGGTTCAGCTCAGCGAATTCAAAGACGCGCCGCCGGTGCAGCCGGCCATGCGTGAGCTCAAGGAGCCGGTGGTCATCACGCACACCTCCGGCACCACCGGCATTCCCAAACTGGTCATGCACTCGGCCGAGTCCATCTACGCGATGGCCATCGTGGAAACCGAGCGGTGGCCCAAATTCGGGCTTCGCCGAAGCGATGTGGTGGCCTTCTGCGATCCGTACACGCACGAGCGGCTGACCACCATGCAGCTCGCCATGGCCCGGGTGGGCCCGCGCGTGCTGTTCCTGTCCGAACCGTTCGGGCCGAACCTGCGCGAGCTGCTGGTGCAGCACAAGCCAACCCTCGTCGAGGCGCTGCCCAACATCTATCTGGCGTGGGAGCCGCTGACACGCGAGCCAGAGGGCTACTTCCAGCACGTTCGCGAATATGTCAACTCGTTCGACGCCATCCACACCCGGACCATCCGCACCTTCATGAACGCCACCAAGAAACGCTTCCCGGTCTGGGTGCAGTCGTGGAGCCAAAGCGAGAACGGGGCGCTGTGCATCCGGCCCTACTTCCGGTTCGTGGTGCGCCGCAAGGGACACCGGCCGCCCCCGACCCAGCTGATCGGCTGGCCGATTCCGTTCCACGCCAAGCTGCGCTCGCTTGACCCCGAGACGGGCAAGGAGGTGCCGCGCGGCCAGGTCGGGATCATCGAGATCAGTCAGCCCGGCCGCTGCCTGGCTTACGTGGGCGAGCAGGACCGCCACGACATCAAGTGCAACGGCTGGTGGTGGAACACAGGCGACCTTGGGATCATCAACAAGTGGGGCGCCGTACGCCTGGTCGACCGCGAGATCGACCGCATCCCCGGCGGCAGCGCGATCGAGTTCGAGGACCTCATCCTCGACCGGATCGCCTACACCACCGAGGTGGTCATCCTGCCGGTCGCCGGAGGCCTGCCCGTGCCAGTGGTCAGCACCGAGAACGACATCCCGCTCAAGCCCGCCGACTGGGCCGCGGCAGTAGCCGACCTGGCGCCGATGGAGTCACCAATCCAAATCAAGTGGGACGAGTTCCCGCGGACCGGCACCTGGAAGATCCGCCGCGTACACCTACGCGAGACCTTGCTCAAAGACGCGAAAGCCATCGGCATCGGCCGCTGGACTTGAGTAAATGGCGCGCTAAAGCAACGCGCGGCAGCGCCGCCTCAAAGCGGCGCTGCATTGTTGCGGGTGGGAATTTTTGGTGGTGGGGAGGGGAGCGGGCACGATGCTGGATCTGCTGGGGCGGGCCATGTTCAGCCGGCGTTGGTGGGTGCTGGGAGCGGCTGCGGTGTTCATGGTGCTGGCCGGGGCTTGGGGGGCTAACGCTTTCGCCGACCTGGCCGGTGGCGGGTTCACTTACGCGGCAA
Source organism: Rhizocola hellebori (assembly GCF_016862955.1). Lineage (GTDB taxonomy): Bacteria > Actinomycetota > Actinomycetes > Mycobacteriales > Micromonosporaceae > Rhizocola > Rhizocola hellebori. The sequence continues at coordinate 19,253 of NZ_BONY01000056.1, forward strand.
GCGAAAGCTCTCGCGCTGCTGACTTCGAACGCGAGGCGCTGGGGCGCAACGACGCAGACGTGGTGGTGGTGTTCCGCAGCGAAAGCTGGACCGTGGACGATCCCCGGTTCGAGCAGGCTGCCACGAAGACGCTCGCCGCTGTACCCGCGCAGCGAGTCGAAGGTGTCGTGGACTTCTGGCACTCACAGCTGCCCGAGCTGGTCAGCACCGACCGGCACGCGGCGCTGGCCACCATCCAGGTCGCGGGCGAGGGCGAAAACGACCGTCTCACCAGCTATCTGGCCATCAAGGACAAGCTCACCAGCCCCGACCTCCAGGTCTTCATCGGCGGCCCGCTGGCTATGTTCGACGATGTCAACGTGCAGAGCAAGGCCGATCTGACCAGGGCCGAGGCGCTGGCCCTGCCCGTGCTGTTCCTGTTGATGGTGCTCATTTTCCGCAGTCTGCTGGCCGCGCTGCTGCCCGTCGTGATTGGACTGATGGCGATCGTCGGTTCGCTGGCCGGGTTGCGCCTGCTGACCCTGGCCACCGAGGTCTCCATCTTCGCGGTCAACGTGGTGACGCTGCTGGGGCTCGGATTGGCGATCGACTATAGCCTGTTCATGGTTTCCCGGTACCGGGAAGAGCTGGCCCAAGGACACGAAGTCGCAGAAGCGTTACGGCGCACCATGCTCACCGCCGGGCGCACCATAGCCGTGTCGGCGGTGACCGTGGCGCTGGCCCTGGCCAGCCTGCTCGTCTTCCCCCAGGTGTTCCTGCGCTCGATCGGCTTCGGGGGGATAGCGGCGGTGGTGCTGGCGGCGGTGTTCTCGCTGACGGTGATGGCCGCGCTGCTAGCCGTCCTCGGCGAGCGCTTGCGTGGCAAGCAGCCCGCGCAGGAGGGGGGCAGCGGTCTGTGGGCGCGGGTGGCCCGCGGCGTCATGCGCCGCCCGGTGCTGGTCGGTGTCGCTGTCATCGCCGTGCTCGTGGTGATGGGCCTGCCGTTCCTGCGTATCTCCTACGGCTGGCTCGACACCAGGGTGCTGCCCGCCTCGGCGTCCAGCCGCCAGGTGCAGCAGATGCTGGAGGACCAATTCCCGGCCAGCGTGACCCGCCCGATCGAGGCGATTGTCCGCGAGCCCGGCGGCAAGGAGGCTCTCGCCACCTATGTGGACGCCCTCGCCCGGCTCGACGGCGTCGACGGCGCGGTGGTCACCGGCCTGACCGAGGACGCGGCGAGGGTCACGGTTCGCTTTGCCGCCGAGCCGATTTCGCCCGAGGGGCGGCAGCTGGTCGAGGCGGTACGCGGCGTCGAGTCCCCCGGCGGCGAGGTGCTGGTCGGCGGTGATGCGGCCGGCTTCGCCGACCTGATGGACATGCTGGAGCAACGGCTGCCGTGGATGGCGTTGCTTGTCGTGCTCACCACTTTCGTCCTGCTCTTCCTCGCCTTCGGCTCGCTCATCCTGCCGGTCAAGGCGATCGTCATGAACGTGCTGAGCCTGAGCGCGGCCTTCGGCGCCGTCGTCTGGATATTCCAGGACGGTCGCCTGACCGGCCTGCTCGACTTCACCTCGACTGGCAACATCGACGTCGTGCAGCCCATCCTCATCCTCGCGGTCGCGTTTGGACTGTCGATGGACTATGAGGTCTTCCTGCTGTCGCGCATCCGCGAGCAGTATGACCTCACCGGTGACAACACCGAAGCGGTCGCGATCGGCCTGCAGCGCACCGGCCGCATCATCACCAGCGCGGCCCTGCTGCTGGTCGTGGTGATCCTCTCCTTCGCCACGTCGCAGGTGCTGGTGGTCAAAATCATCGGCATCGGGCTGGCCATCGCCATCGTGGTGGACGCCACCATCGTGCGGGCGTTGCTGATGCCGGCGACCATGCGGCTGCTGGGCCGGCTCAACTGGTGGGTGCCCGGCCCGCTGCGTCCGCTTTACAACCGCTGGGGGATAAGGGAAAGAGGGTGAAGCGCTACATCAGCGCTTCACCGAGGCCCATGTCCATCAGGCGGGTGGTGTGCACCATCCCGGTCAGCTCCAGCGCCTTTTGCATCCGGTCCTCAGGGGTGGACTCGATGAGCTTCTGCCCGGGCCAGATCTCGTAGTCGCCGATGAGGTCGGCGTGGGCCATCATGCCCTCCTGGAACAGCGCCTCCCACCGGCCGAGCTGGTCGAAGACGGGCAGCGCCGCCCACATCATCATGCCGCCGCGCACCAGCTCGAGCAGGCGCTCCTTGTCCTCGGGGTGGTTGTCGAGGTGTTCGCGGATGATGGAGCTGCCCACCGCGAGATGCCGCACTTCGTCTATGCCGGCGCCCTTTTCCATGTCGGCCATTATCGGGTCCAGCGGGCGCCATTTGCGCTCGCTCAGCTCGAACGAGGGCGCGAGGAAACCTTCCACGAGAACGGTCAGCAGCACCACGCCGCCGATGAAGTCGTAGTTGTCGCGCACGATCGGCAGGCCGAACTCCTCCAGCGGGTTGAGGATGGTCTCCCGGTCGCCGCCGGCCAGCAGCTCGATCATTTCCGGGACGTCCTTTTCCGACACCCCGAGGTTCTGCAGATGATTGCGGAAAATCATCGCGTGCCGGGTCTCGTCGAAAAGCTGGGTGGCGTAGAACTCCATCGTGGTCGAGTCGGGAGCGCAGGCCATCACGTAGCCGATGGCGCGGGCCGCCCGCTCCTCGGCCAGCGCGCGGAAGGCCACCTCCTGCATGAGAGCGTCGTTGAGGGGGCCGGGCGCGCGCAGGAAGTCCGGTGTCACCAGGTCGGGGGAATAGCCGACCACGTTGCCGCGCAACGTTTTCTGAGGCACGTTGGCGAACCAGTACTTCATGTCGCAGTCGCGGGCGGTCAGCCGCAGGTTCTCCGCGCCATCGAACAGCGACGCCGCGTTGTCCCAATCGGCGGCCTGTTCCGCGGGCAGCACGGGATCCACGGTCACCTCGGGCTCCGGCTGGGGTTTGGGGGCGGGTGGATCGGCGAGCAGCAGTGGCCCCGTACCCGACAGATAGTCGACCAAAGAATCGGCGAGACTGCTGCGCGAGGGCGGGTGGAACGCCAGGCATTGGCAGGCGGCGGCCAGGTAACCCACGTCGCCGCCGCCGATGAAGGCCATGCCGCCCAGCATTTCCACGGCCTGGCGGGTGGCGTCGCCGATCGCGTCCTGCGCGCCGTAACGCGACATGAGCACATCGGCGAGGGCGTCGTTGTCGGTCTGGCCGGCCATCACGGCCCGCGCCGCGCCTTCGAGCAGAAGCGTTGCCGTCTCCAGACGCGCACCCAGCGCGGCGCGGTCGGAAAGCGAACCGCGCTTGTTGGAGAAGGTCCGCTCCACCAGGGAGCTGGCCATGCCCAGATAGGAAGCGGAGATAAGCAGCTCGAACCAGATGAAGCCCATGGTCTGCAAGCCGTCGAGGGTCCCGTCCGGGCTGGCCTCGGTGCGCACGATGAGCTCCTCCTCGACCAGGACGTCGGTGAGCCGCACCTCGTCGCTCTCCGCGCCCGCCAGCACACTGCTGGCCCAGAACGGATGCCGTGAGATGCCGGGCAGCGACGAGGGAATGAGCAGGAACGCGGTCTCGCTGCCGGTGCCGTTGACCGGAAGCGCGATGCTCGCGGTCAGCAGATCCATCGAATGGCTCAGGCTGCACGGTTTCTTCGACCCGTTGATGAGGTAGCCGCCGTCGGCCTTCACCGCGGTCATCGTGGGCGACAGGATGCCCTGATCGGGCCGGCCTTCCGCGAAGCCCGAAGCGACAAGAAGATTGTTACCTGTGATCGCTTCGAGCAGCGCCCATTCCATCCCGGACTTCTGCACGCTTTCGGCGAAACTGAACAGGGTCGCCACCGAGAAGTGGTGCATGGTCGTGGCGACCGCCAGCGATGGCGCATAGGAGCCCACCGCGCGCGCCACTCGGATGGCGTCCAGCGGCGTGGCCCCGAGCCCGCCGTAGTCACGCGGAATCACCAGGCTCGGCCCGCGGCTGGACCGGAAGACCGGCAGGGTGGCGCCGCCGGGGGCTTCCCGTTGCTCGAAGGGGATGGCGGCCAGGCCGTCGATCAGGCCGGGCAGATAGTTCTCGCAGACATGGCGGGCCTGATCCAGGGAGCGCATCTTCAAAACCTCCAGCGGCGTTTAAGGATTGGCGAGGGCGCCCGCGGCGGCGCGGCGCAACTTGCCCGACGGGGTCTTGGGAAGACTGCCGGGCGGAAGAACGATGACGCGGGCCGGCCGGGCGTCGACCTCGGCGATCACCCTGGCCGTCACCGCCTGCACGATGGCGGCTTCGGCTGCCGCGTCCCCGGCCTGGCGGGACTCGACCAGCACGCTGAACGACTCGCGCGCCACCCCATCGCCGGCCAGCAGCCGCACCGCGGCCACGTTGCCCTCGCGTACGCCGGGCACCGCTGCGGCGGCCCTTTCGATGTCGGTGGGGTAGATGTTGCGCCCGGCCATGATGATGACGTCCTTGCGCCGTCCACAAACGACAATCTGCCCGTCGGCTAGGTAGCCCTCGTCACCGATGTCGAGCCACCCGTGTTCGTCCACGGCCCGGACGAAGCCCGCCTCGGTCAGGTACCCCTCGGTGACCGAAGCGCCGCGCAATTGAATGCGGCCGACCTGACGCTCGCCGAGCACCAGCCCGTCATCGTCGACCACTCGCGCCCGCACGGTCGGGAAGGGCGATCCCAGCAGGGGAAAGCGCCTCACCGCGGGGGCGCCGGGAGCAGCCGGCACCGCACGACGGCCGGTTTCGAGATCCTGCGCGCTCACCTCGTCCAGGCGCATCGGCTCGGCGAGCGATGCCATCGAGATGACCAGGGTGCTCTCCGCCGCGCCGTAGCAACAATTGACCGCCTCCGGCCGCAGCCCGAACCGGGCGGCCGCCGCCACGAAGGCCGCCATCGTCGCGGGGTCGATCGGCTCGGCGCCGTTGGCGGTGACCCGCATGCTTGACAGGTCAAGCGATTGCGGCTCCGCCCTCTCCAGCTGGCGGGTGAGGATGGCCCAGGCGAAGTTCGGGGCGGTGGTGATGGTTCCCCGGTACCGGTCCATCAACTGTGCCCACAGCAGAGGCTGGGTCAGGAAGTCGGTGGGAGTAATGGCAACCAGGTTGATGCCGCTGAACATGGGCAGTAACAGGCAGCCCACCATTCCCATGTCGTGAAACAGCGGAAGCCAGGAAACCATGGTGTCGCGCGTGAAGTCGCATTCCAGGTGGGCTGCGGCGTCGGTGAGGTTGGCGTAGAGGTTGCCATGCGAGATGCGTACAGCCTTGGGTTCCGCGGTGGAGCCGCTGGTGAGCTGGAGCAGCGCGGTCGAACCCTCATCGACATCGACGATGAGGAAGTCGTCCTCCCCGTCGATGTCGGCAATCATCAGGTGCTTGATGCCTTCGGCCTGCAACACGTCGGCCATCGGCTCGAAGGGCGCGCCGATGAGCACCACCTCGGCCTCGATCATCCGCAGCACCCGGACGGTGTCATCGCGCCACACCGTCAGATCGGTACGCGGCGTGGGCTGATGCAGCATGGTCAGACTGGCGCCGGCGAGCCAGATGGCCTGTGCCACCGGGGCCACCTCGGCCGGCTGCCCGGCGAGCACCGCAACGGCGTGCCCCGGCTGCAATCCCGCCGCCGCCAGACCCGAGGCGAGACGTCGCGCCAGCCGGTGCAGCTGGGCCCAGCTGCGGGTCAGCGGCTGTTGCGGCTCACCGGTCACCATGCCCTGTGGCGATCGGGCCGCCGTGGCGGCCACCGCTTCGACGAAGCGGCTCACGCGCTGCCGTCCAGAGTCATGCCGGACAGCCTAGGGAGAAACATCTACATACACTAGTCGTATGTCCGCACTCGTATAGTCAGGAATTGGCCTGTAGCAATCTGTGCGAGCCGGGGCACAATGTGCTGATGGGCGAGACCGAACAACAGCGGTTGCTGCAGCTGATCCGCGCCCAGGCCGCCGAGGTGCTTGGCTGCCCGATGGAGTCGGTAGGCCCGTCGCAAGCCTTCGCCGACTTGGGTTTCGACTCGCTGACCGCGCTCGAGCTGGCCGACCGGGTGGGAGCGCTGACCGGGCTTGCCCTGCCCGGCACACTCGCCTTTGACTATCCGAATCCGGCAAGTTTGGCGGCATATCTGGCCGCACAGCTCGCACCCGGGCAAGGCGAGCAGACCGGCGCAGAGACGACACATTCCCGTTCCCATGAGCCGATTGCCATCGTGGCCATGGCGTGCCGCCTGCCCGGCGGGGTGAGCACACCGGAACAGCTGTGGCGGCTTCTGGCCCAAGGCGAAGACGGAATCGGTCCTTTCCCGACCGACAGGGGCTGGCCGCCCGAGCTGTTCCACCCCGACCCGGACCACCCGCACACCTCCTATGTCCGGCACGGCGGCTTTCTTGCCGACCCGGGCGGATTCGACCCGGCGTTCTTCGGGTTGTCGCCGCGGGAGGCGCTCGCCACCGATCCGCAACAGCGAATAATGCTGGAGGTTTGCTGGGAGGCGCTTGAGCGCGGCGGCATCGACCCGAGCGCGTTGCGGGAGACCCGGAGCGGTGTCTACACCGGGGTCATCGGCAACGACTACGCGCCACGAGGTGATCGGATCCCGGCCGAGGTGGCCGGTTTCCTGTTGGCGGGCAACGCCACCAGCGTGGTGTCCGGACGGATTGCCTATCTGCTGGGCACGCAAGGCCCCGCGGTCACCCTCGACACCGCGTGCTCCTCCTCGCTGGTGGCGCTGCACCTGGCGGTCCAGGCGCTGCGCGCCGGGGAATGCTCGCTGGCGCTCGCCGGCGGGGTCACCGTGCTCGCTCAGCCCACGGTCTTCACCGAATTCAGCCGCCAGCGCGGGTTGGCCCCGGACGGGCGATGCAAATCGTTCGCCGAGGCGGCAGACGGGACAGGATGGGCCGAAGGCGCGGTGGTGCTGGTGCTGGAACGCCTTTCCCAGGCCCGCAGGCACCATCGTCCGGTGCTGGCGGTCATCCGGGGCAGTGCCGTCAACTCCGACGGCGCGTCGAACGGGCTGACCGCCCCCAATGGCCCGGCGCAGCAACGCCTCATCGCCGACGCACTGGCCGACGCCGGGCTCGGCGCGGAGGCGATCGACGCGGTGGAAGCGCACGGGACGGGGACCAGGCTGGGCGATCCCATTGAGGCGCAAGCGTTGCAGGCCGCCTACGGCGGTGGGCGGGAACGTCCGCTCTGGCTCGGCTCGGTGAAGTCCAACCTTGGCCACACCCAGGCCGCCGCGGGAGCGGCGGGCGTGATGAAGATGGTGCTCGCGCTGCAGCACGAGATGTTGCCGCGCACTCTGCACGTCGACAAGCCGAGTCCTTTCGTCGACTGGTCCGCCGGTCCGCTGCGGCTGCTGACCCAGGAGCAGCCGTGGCCCGCGGGAGAGGTCGTGCGGCGCGCGGCGGTGTCGTCCTTCGGCATCAGTGGCACCAATGCTCACGTCATCCTGGAGGAGGCGCCCGCCCCGCTGCCGGCGGCCCTGCCGAGGAGGATTCCGCTGTTGCTTTCGGGAAGAAGCGAGGCGGCCGTGCGGGAGCAGGCCACGCGCTGGCGCGGTCATCTGGCCACCCACGACTGGGAGAGCATCGCGGCCGCAGCCACCGGGCGAAGCGTCTTCGAGTGGCGCGCCGCCGCTTTCGGCCCCGCCGACCTGGCCGAGCCGGAGGTGGTGAAGTCGGCCCCCGGCAAGCTGGCCCTGGTTTTCGCCGGCCAGGGCGCGCAGCGCCGAGCCATGGGCAGCGAGCTGGCCGCGGCGTGGCCGGAGTTCGCGGCTGAATACGACGCGGTCTGTGCCGAGCTGGACAAGCACCTTGACCGTCCGATCCGGAGCGTCATCGACGCCGATGACGGTCTGCTGGACCAAACCGGCTACACACAGCCCGCGCTTTTCGCCATCGAGGTGGCGCTGGCCCGTCTGCTGCTGGCCTGGGGTGTGCGGCCGAGCTACCTGATCGGGCACTCCATCGGCGAGCTGGCCGCGGCGCATGTCTCGGGCGCGCTGAGCCTGCCCGACGCGTGCCGGCTGGTCGCCGCGCGGGCCGCGCTGATGCAGGCCCTGCCCGAAGGCGGGGCGATGATCGCGGTGGAAGCCGACGAGGCGGAGGTCGCGGCGCTGCCACCCGGGCAGTGGAGCCTGGCCGCCGTCAACGGGCCGCGCTCGGTGGTGCTTTCCGGGGCCGAGGCGGAGGTGGCCGCGCTCGCGGAAGGCTTCGCCGAACAAGGCCGGCGCACCACCCGGCTGCGGGTCAGCCATGCTTTCCACTCGCCGCTGATGGAGCCGATGCTGGCCGTTTTCGCGCAAGCCGAACGCGACCTGGTGCCGCAACCCGGGGCGGTGCCAGTGGTTTCCAACCTCACCGGGCTGCCTGTCACCACCTTCGAAGCTGGGCACTGGACCCGTCACGTGCGGGCGCCGGTGCGCTTCGCACAAGGGGTCGAGCTGCTTGCCGCTGAAGGCGTTACCTGGTACCTGGAGATAGGTCCGGGTGTGCTGACCGCGCTGCTGCCCGGGGTGGCCGTGCCGCTGCTGCGGGCGGGCCGCCCTGAGCCCGAGGCGGTGCTTGCCGCCTTGGCCCAGCTGCACCTGCAAGGCATGGAGGTCGACTGGGCCAAAGCCGCCGGTGCCCAGGTGATCCTGCCCGATCTTCCCACCTATCCGTTCCAGCGCAAGCGTTTCTGGCTCAGCCCGGCGGGCGGGCCGGCGCTGCGCCGGGCGATCGGCGTTCCCGCGGCGGATGGGACAGAGAGCCTGGTCCTCACCGGGAAGTTGTCGCTGCGCACGCAGCCCTGGCTGGCCGACCACCGCGTTGGTGTCGCGACCGTGGTTCCGGGCGCGTTCTTCGCCGAGCTCGCGCTAAAAGCCGCCGAGCAGACCGAAACGCCGGTGCTCGCCGAGCTGTTGCTGCGCGAGCTGTTGCCGGTGCCGGTGGAGGAGGGTATCGAGCTGCGGGTGGTGGTCGACGCGCCAGCCGATGGCTTGCGGCCCTTCGCCATCCACGCCCGCCGCGAGGCACAGCCGTGGACCTGTTACGCCACCGGCCTTCTCGGCCCGGCCCGTCCCGCCGACGCAGCGCGGCTCAAGGTGTGGCCGCCGCCGGGGGCGATGCCGCTTGCCGTCGACGGCCTCTACGACGAGCTGGCCGCGCACGGCTATCACTACGGGCCGGCTTTCCAAGGGCTGCAACGGGCTTGGCGACGCGGCGAGGAGACCTTCGCGGAGGTCTCCACGATTGCCGAGCCGGGGGAGTTCGGGCTGCATCCCGCATTGCTGGACGCGGCTTTGCACACGCTCAGCCTTGCCCGCCCCACCGAGGCCGAGGTGATGGTGCCCTTCTCCTTCAGCGGGGTCAGCCTCTACGCAACCGGGGCGACCACGCTGCGGGTAAGGCTTACCCGCCAAGCCGATCGGCTGACGCTGGCGATGGCCGATCCGGCCGGGATGCCGGTGGCCACCATCCGAGATGTGCAAATGCGCCCGATGATGGCACAGCGCCCGGCGCCTGCCACCGGCTTTCAGCTCAGCTGGCTGCCCATCGAACCTTCGCTAGGCGAGGCGGTGGAAGCGGAATACCTGCACGCCACGACGGCGGCGCAAACCCTTACCCTGATTCAGGATCGGCTGGCGGGTCAGTCCCGGCTGGCGCTGCTGACCCGCGACGCCGAGCAGGACCCTGCCCAGGCCTCGGTGTGGGGCCTGGCTCGTGCCGCCCAGTCCGAGCATCCCGGCCGCCTCACCCTCATCGACCTCGACGCCGCCGATCCGAGCGAGGAGCTGTTGGCCGCGGCGGTGGCCACAGGCGAGCCGCAACTGGCCATTCGAGACGGCCGGCTGCTCGTGCCCCGGCTGACCCGGCTGGCCGAGACCGGCCCTGCCACTCCGCCCGCACTCAAGGGCACGGTGCTCATCACCGGCGGCACCGGAGCCCTGGGTCGCTTGGTGGCAAGACATTTAACCCTGCAATGGGGGGTACCGAGCCTGCTGCTGGCCGGTAGGAAAGGCATGGCCGGGCAAGGGGCCGCGGAGCTGGCCGGCGAGCTGACCGGGCTGGGCGCCGCGGTGCGCGTGGTGGCCTGCGATGTCGGCGATCGGCAAGCCGTGGCCCAGCTGCTTTCGCAAGTGCCGCCGGAACATCCGCTCGTGGCCGTGATTCACCTGGCCGGGGTGCTCGACGACGGGATGCTGGAATCACAGACGCCCTCGCGGATCGAGGCGGTGATGCGGGCGAAGGCCGCCGGCGCCTGGCACCTGCACGAGCTGACCGGCCAAGCCAACCTGGAAGCGTTCGTGCTGTTTTCCTCGGCGGCGGCGATCCTCGGCTCCCCGGGTCAGGCCGGCTATGCCGCCGCCAACGCCTATCTCGACGCGCTCGCCGCGCATCGGCGCGCCTGCGGGCTGCCGGGCCAGGCGATCGCCTGGGGGCTGTGGGAGACCGAAGGCGGGATGGCCGCCGAGGTGACCCCGGCTGGGGTTCGCCGGATGCGAGGAGTTGGCCTCACCCCGCTGACGGCGCAACAGGGGCTCACCCTTTTCGACGAGGCGCTGCGCAAGCGGATCCCCGCACTGGTGGCCATGAATTTCACTCCGCCCATGGGCGGGGCCGATCCCGAGGCGATCCCGGCCGTGCTGCGCCACCTGATCCGCCCGGCCACCCGGCGGGCCGGGGCGGCAGACCCTGCCGGCCAGGCTGCGGGCGGCCTGGCGCAGACGCTGGCCGGGATGCCCGCGTCGCAGCGCGAGACCCTGCTGCGCGAGCTGGTGGTGGAGCAGGCCGCCAAGGTGCTGGGCCATGCCTCCGCGAGCGAGCTGGATGTCACGCGAGCGTTGCCGGATCTGGGTTTCGACTCGCTCACCGCCGTCGAGCTGCGCAACCGGCTTGCCGCCGCGACCGGGCTGCGGCTGGCCGCCACGCTGGTCTTCGACCATCCCGCCATCGACTCCCTGGTGGCCCACCTGCTGGGCGAGCTGGTGCCGCAGGAGGCGGCCTCCGCGATCGGCCTGATCGAGGAACTGACCCGGCTGGAGGCGGGCGTGGCGAAGCTGACCATCGACGAAGTGGCTCGCAAACGGCTGACCGACACCCTCACCAGCCTATTGTCCAAAGTGGACTCGGGGCGGCGGGACGTCATCGATGCGGCTGGAGACGACTTCCACGACCTGCTCACCGGCTAGCCGACCGGGGCCGCCTCGATCACCCGGATTTCGATCTGGTCGCCGAACAGGCCGAGCAGGATGTCTCGGACGGCGTCGCGCAACGCCGCGCACGCCACCGGGTCCACGAGCGAGGCCAGCGAGGCGATGCCAAGGTCGAAGCGGCTGGCGAATTCGACCCGGACGTCGTCGCCCTCTTCGAGCACCAGCCAGGAGCCGGTGAACGTGGCGAAATCGCCGGTGGTCTGCTGGAACGCGATGCGCCGGGTCACCGCGTCGATGTCGTCGCGCTCCTTCCAGACCAGGATTCCCTTGCGGAAGTTCACCTCCCAGGTCGACTCGACCTCGGTCGGGCTCAGCGTCACCACCTCGACCGTGCGCACAGTGGCGGTGAAATCGGGATAGGCCGCGAAGTCTGCCAGCCGGTCGAAGGCCTTCTTGACGTCGCCACGCGGGATGACCGCGTGCATCACGACCGAACACTCCATCGCAGGGCCTCCAGTTAGGTCAGGTCCGGGATCAACCGGCGCAACGAGATTCGCCACGCCTGCTCGACGTCGGCGACGGTGAGCGCGGCCGGACCACCGGGAAGCCGGCCGAGCGAAGTGGGCAGGAGATCCGTGATGATCACCAACCCGCATACGGCCACCGCGCTGTCCAGGCGGGCGAGGTCGTCTTTTGGTACCACATCAGCAAAAGCCGGACGCACCAGACGGTCCACGATGCCGGGGTCGGCCAGCCTGCCCTTGGCGGCCACCCGGCCCAACCGGGTGGCTTCCTCGGCAACCAGTTCCAGAAAGCGCTCCGCGGGCATCGCGGCCGGCCCGGCGGTGAGCCAGAACTCGCCCTTGCGCAACCCCGCGTCGAGCACTGCGCGCACCCCCTGCGCCACCAGGTCCTGCGGGATCAGATCCAAATAGGAGCCCGGATGCGCGGGCAGGAACGGAAGCTGGCCCTTGAGCAGATACTCGGCGAGCGTGTGCACGGCCTGGGCCTGCCGGATCTCCCCGCTGCGCGAGTCACCGATGACCACCGACGGGCGCACGATCACGGCGTCCACCCCGCTGTCGCGGACCATCTGCTCGCCCAGGAACTTCGAAGTCACGTATTCGTCGGTGCGCGCCGCCGGTTTCGCGGTGCCCAGCCGGTCACCGCCACCGGCCTTGCCGTAGCGCGACACGTAGGCCGTGCTGATGTGCACGAGCAGCGCGTCGGCCTCGGCCGCCAGCTCGATGACCCGGCCCAGCCCCTCGATGTTGACCAGATCCACCTCGGCCTGGTCGGCGGAGAAGTTGACTATCGCCGCCGAGTGCACGATGACCTCAACCTCGGCGCAAAGCTGTTGATAGGCAAGCGGATCCAGGCCAAGCAGGGGAGCGCTGAGGTCGAGCCGGACCATCCGGTCCGTGCCGGTCGGCAGGCGCCGGTAGACCCCGGCGACCACCTCGTAGCCGGAAAGCTCGCGCAGCACCGCGGTGCCCACCACACCACTGGCCCCCGTGACCAGGACCGTCATGCCGCGGCCTCGAACTTGGCGGCCAGTGCCTTGCAGGCGGACTCGAATGACTCCAGCAAACGGCTTTCCTGCTCGGGTGTCAGCACTGCGGGCGGGGTCAGCCGGATCACCGGATGGGCGTTCATCGAATGGTTGACTATCACGTCGTTGTCGAGCAGATCCATCAGGAACTCGGCGGCGTAGTGCCCGGAACGGAATTCGACCCCGATCAGCAGACCCGCCCCGCGCACCTCGCTGACGAGATGGGGGATCTGGGCGGCGGTAATCGCGGTCAGCCCGGCGAGCAATCTTTCCCCGATCTGGCCGGCTCGCTTTACCAGGCCTTCGTCGCGGATCACCTCGACGGTGGCCCTGACCGCGGCCATGGCCAGCGGTGCCGCCGAGAAGGTCGACGTGTGCAGGTAGGGGTCGCGGTCAAAAGGCGCAAATGCTTGCGGGGTGGCCAGTGTGGCCGCCACCGGTACCAGGCCGCCGCTGAGCGCCTTGCCCGCCAGCAGGATGTCGGGCACGATCCCGTCACGATCCGCGCCCCACCACGTGCCCAGCCGGCCCAGCCCGGTCATCACCTCGTCGAGCACGAGCATCGAACCGTGCTCGTCACAAAGCCGGCGAACCGCTTTGAGGTACCCGGCCGGAGCGACCACCACGCCACCCTCGCTCTGCACCGGCTCCACCACCACACATACGTCCTCGCCCAGCGCCGCGGCCAGCGCGTCGAGGTCGCCGAACGGCACATGCGACACCTGGGGCAGCAAGGGCCGGAACGGGTCCTGGTAAAGCGCCCGCGCGGTCAGCGAAAGCGCGCCGGTGGTCTTGCCGTGGTAGCCGTTGGCCATGGACACCAGCCGGTTACGCCCGTTGGCGCGAGCGATTTTGATGGCCGTCTCCACCGCTTCCGCCCCCGAGCAGGAGAAGTGCACCTTGCTCAGGCCGGCCGGCGCGACCGAGGTGAGCGCCTGCGCCGCGAGCGCGGCGGGCTCGTTGAGCAGCACCCGGGTGGAAAGTGCCTGGCGTTCAAGCTGTGTGCGCACCGCGCCGAGAACGGTGGGATGTCCCGCGCCCACGAAAAAGACCCCATACCCGCCGCAGTTGAGCATCTCCCGTCCATCCACTGTGGACAGCAGGGCGCCCTGGGCAGCGGCCTCCAGCGGCGTGTTCAGCATGGCCGCGACGCGGCCCTGCCCGTCGCCTAGGTGCCGGCGGTAGAGATCGATGATCCTGCTAGGCACGCATCGAAGTCTGCCGTAGAGATCGCTGCCTATCAAGGCAGTTGGCGGACCCTGTGCAGTCGGGTTAGTGATTGCCAGCGGTGATCGCGAGCCCTAGGGTGGCGAAGGTGGACTCGTACCGGGAGATCAAATACGAGGTTGCCGAGCGCATCGCCACCATCTCGCTCAACCGCCCGCAGGCCCGCAACAGCTACACGCTGGTGATGGCCGACGAGCTGGCTGACGCGTTCGGGCGGGCCGACAACGACGACACCGTCCGAGTGGTGATCTTCACTGGCGAGGGCGAGCACTTTTGCTCCGGCCTCGACCTCACCATCTCCGAGCTGGACCACTCGCCCGAGTCCACACCGGAGTGGGCCGAGCCCGCCGGACGCTGCTCGATGCGCATCTTCGCCATGAACAAACCGGTCATCGCCGCCATCCGGGGCGCGGCGGTGGGTGCCGGGGCCACCATCGTCCTGCCCTGCGACTATCGCCTCGCCGCCACCGATGCCCGCTTTGGTTACGTGTTCAGCCGTCGCGGCATTTACGCCGAAGGCGCATCCGCATGGTTCTTGCCCCGGCTTGTGGGCATGGGATGCGCGCTGGACTGGATGATCAGTGGCCGGGCCTTCGGCGCGGCGGAAGCGCTCTCGGCCGGTCTGGTGCACAGCGTGTACGAGCCCGCCGAGCTGATGGCCAAGGCACGTCAGCTAGCCCTCACCATCGCGGCCAAGACCGCGCCGGTCTCGGTGGCCGTGATCCGCCAGATGCTGTACCGCATGAGCGCCATGGATTCCCCGATGCCGGCGCATCGGCTCGACTCGCTGCTGGCGGCCGACGCGGTCGGCAACGACGACGCGGCCGAGGGCTTCGCCTCCTTCCAGCAACAGCGCGAGCCGCAGTTCACCGGGCGGGTGCCCGGCGATCTGCCCGGCTACCTCCCCTGGCTGCACGACTGACCGATGTCTATGGTGTGGGCATGACGACAGAGGTGAGTGAGCAGATCACGGTCGCGGCCCCGGCCGAGCGGGTCTACGCGGCGGTCAGCGACGTGCGGCGGATGGCGCGGTGGAGCCCGGAATGTTTCGCCGTGTGGGTCCTCGGCCGCCGCCCCGACGGTCTGCCGAGGAGTTTCGTCGGCTGGAACAGGCGTGCCGGCTACATCTGGTTCACCACTTGCCAAGTGGCCGTGGCCAAGCCGGGCAGTGAATTCGCCTTCGACGTCACCAGCTTCGGCCAGCCCATCTCACGCTGGGGCTACCGGCTCACCCCCGAGGGGGAGGGCACCACGGTCACCGAATACTGGCAGGACCGTCGCGGCCGGGCGGGAATGGTCCTTGGCCGGATCTTCACCGGCAAGGTGGCCCACGACCGCCCGGCCGCTAACCGGGGGAATATGGCTAAAACGCTGGCCCGTCTCAAGAAGGAGCTGGAAGCGGGCTAGCCCTCGGATAGTCCACTGTGGATACTCGCGTCGTTACCCGATGACCTCAAGTAAACCGAAGGGGTGATGCGCAGGCATAGCGTCTGGCAGTATCCAGGGACAGGGGGACAAAGGGGGGCCGGTGACCAGCGTGTCCACATACGACTCGGGACACCCGGTGATGGTGTTCGCAAAAACGCTTCGCGAGATCAAGGAGCGCACCGGCCAGAGCTACCGGGCGCTGGCCAGCCGCAGCCTGATGAGCGCGGCCGCGCTGCACCGCTATTGCACAGGGGAATCGGTGCCCTCGGAGTTCACCGCGATCCTGCGCTTCGCCAAGGTGCACGGCACCACCAACGAGCAGCTCGTGGAGCTGCACCAGCTATGGTTGCGGGCAAGGCGTTACGAGCAGGCGAGCACCGAGACCTCCAATGTGGAGCGCCGGGCCACCGGCCCACGTCAGCTTCCGCAGGCGGTGTGGGGGTTCACCGGCCGGGCCGAGCATTTGACCAAACTTGAGAGTTTGCTCGCCACACCCGCCGGGTCCGGGCCCAGCCCGGTCGCGGTGATTCAGGGCTCACCCGGGGTCGGCAAGTCGGCCCTGGCCATCCAGGCCGCGCATCGGCTCAGCGACCGCTTCCCCGACGGGCAGCTCTACGTCAACCTACAGGGCGCCTCGCCCCGGCAGCTGCCGCTGCGCCCTCTCGAAGTGGTGGGCAGGTTCCTGCGCGCGCTCGGCGTGGACACTTCGCAGATTCCCAGTGAGCTCGACGAGGCGGCTGCCGCGCTGCGCAGCGCGCTGGCCGGGCAGCGGTTGCTCATGGTGCTCGACGACGCGGCAGACTCGGCCCAGATCGGCCCGCTGCTGCCGGGGGCGTCCAGCTGCGCGGTCATCACCACGAGCCGGCGCATGCTCACCGACCTTCCCGCGGCGCTTCACGTTCACCTGGCCATGTTCGACCCGGCCGAGTCGGTGGCGCTGCTGCAACAGCTTGCGGGCCAACGGGTCGCGGCGCAGGAGGAGGCCGCCGCCATGGTGGCGAGCCTGTGTGGCGGGCTCCCGCTCGCGTTGCGGATAGCGGCCACGAGGCTCAACAGCCGCCCGAGCTGGCAGGTCAGCACCCTGGTCGAGCAGCTGTCGGCGGCGCGCGGCCGGCTCGACGCCCTCAACGCGGGCGACACCGGGGTGCGGGCCAGCTTCGCAGTGTCCTATGAGGACCTCAAGCGCAGCATCGAACCCTTGGACAAGGAGGCGGCGCGCGCCTTCCCGCTGCTGGGAATCCCGGACGGGGGCGATATCGCGGTGGCGACCGCGGCCCGGCTGATGGAGCTCGACGCCGCCTCCGCGCAGGAGGTGCTGGAACGCCTCGTCGACGTGCACCTGCTGGAGGCGACCGCGCCGGGCCGGTACAGGTTGCACGATCTGCTGCGCCTCTACGCCCAAGAGCTCGCCGCGAGCACCCTCGCCCCGAGCGGTGAGGCCGAGGCCCTGCAACGGGTGCTGGCGTTGGCCATCGGCTCGGCCTGGGCGGCGAGCGCCCTGCTGATGCCGGGCGCGGAAAGACTGTCCAATATCGACGGAAGGTGGGCCGGGTCCGGCCTGAGGTTCGACTCGGCGGCGGCGGCGATCGAATGGCTGGAGGAGGAGCGCACCAACCTGCTGGCGCTCATCGGTCAGGCCGCCGCCTGCGAGCGGGCCCCGGCGGCGGCCACCTTCCAGCTGGCGCAGGCCTTGTTCGCGTTCTTCCGGGTGCGCGGGCACACCGAGACCTGGATTCGCATTCAGGAGATCGCGGTCGGGCTCGCCGAGAAGAACAACGACCTGCCCGCTCTCGCGCTGGCCGTCGGCGACCTGGGCGTGGCCTATGATCGGCAGGGCGACCTGGCCATGGCCGAGCAATGTCACCTGCGCGCGCTCGAAATCCGCGAGCGCCTCATCGACAAGCTGGGCGCCGCGGCCTGCCACAGCAACCTGGGCATCGTCTACGCCAAGCAGGGCCGGGTGGCCGAGGGCATCCTCAGCCAGCAGCGCACCCTGGAACTCTTCCGTGAGCTGGGACATCTGCGCGGCCAGGCCGTGATCCTCAATAACCTCGGCGTGGTTCTGGGCGGCCAGGACCGCCTCACCGAAGCGCTGGCCTGCCATCATGAGTGCCTCGAGCTGCGCCGCCGGATGGGCGATCGCCGCGGCGAGGCCATCAGCATCGCCAACGTCGGCATCATCCATGATCGCCTCGGCGATCTGCCCGAGGCGATCCGCTGCCAGCACCAGAGCCTGGACATCGCCCTGGAATTGGGCGACCTGGAATGCCAGGCCGAGGCGTCCAAGAACCTCGGCGCGACCCGCATCAAGGCCGGCGATCCCGAAGGGCAAGCCAACATCGACCAGGCGCTGGCCCTCTTCGAACGCCTCGATCACGCCTACGGCCAAGCCCAGACCCACCACCAGGCCGCCGAAGCCCACCTGCACACCAATCGACGGGACAGGGCCACCCCACACCTGGAGCAGGCGCTCGCCCTCTACGAAAAACTCTCACCTACCGATGCCGACCAGATCCGCCGGCTGCTGTCGGGTTGCTGACGCATTTGGAGCCCGTTGGGGGATTCTGATCCCTTCCCGATCATGTCAGGCTGGCCGACGTAGTCAACCTGAACATAGTTTGGTGTGGAGGAATGCTGTGCGGGTTGAGGTTGAACTCGTTGACGATGCCGACGAAGGGCTAGCCGAGCTGCTCGCGTTCCTTCAAGCCGATTCGCGTTTGGACGACGCGACGGTGCAGCGGGGCCAGCCGGCCGTGCGGCCAGGTTCGCTTGGCGCGCCTGAAGTGCTGGAGTTCATCGCTACCGATGCTCTCCTTCCCCTTGCCGTTCAGGCGTTGTACGACTTCCTGCGCGGGCGGGTTCGCGGTGGCTCGGACAAGGCACGGCTGGTCTTGACCCGCACCGACCTCCCGGACGGCACCCGCCGGGTAGAGGTGGAATTCACCGGCACCCCGGAAGCGGCCGTGGAAATGGTCCGCGACGCGCTGACGCCGTGAAGGATGAGCCAGCGTGACCGAAACGGCGGTTGATCAACTCGAGCGCATAGATCCCGGTCAGTCGGTGGCAGTGCTGATCGGCGTGGCCGAATATCCGGGGTCAGACTTTCCTCCGGTCTTCGCGGCACACGAGAACACCAAGCGGCTAGCCGCCGCCTTGGCGGGCAAGGCGTGGGGCCTGACGCGCCCGCTGCGGCTCGTCGAACTCCTCGACCCGGACCGCGCTGCCGTCCTGCGCACCATCGCCGACGCCGGCAAACTGGTTGGCCGGCAAGGACTCCTTCTGGTGTACTTCGTCGGGCATGCCGAGCCAGTGGGCGCGGAACTCTGCATGGCCATGACGGATGCCGATCGGGCCAACGCCAAAGCCACCATGGTGACCATCGCCGACCTGGTAACCGCCGTCGGCGGCAGGCCCACCGACAGGCGAATGCTGATCCTCGACTGCTGCTACTCCGGTCGCGCCGCGCGTCACCTGCCTGGCGTTGCGGTAAAGCTCGACGACACGGCCGGCTGGTATTTCGTGGGCGCGGCAGACGCCGGGACCCCAGCGTCCGCGCCCCAGGACGGCGAGACGACACTATTCACCGCCGCCTTGCTGCAAGCCCTGGAAGGCGCGCCGGACACGCGGGAGCTGTTGACCCCCGCCGATGTCTGGCGGGCGCTGACGGATTTGCTTCCCGCCGAACACAAGCCGGTCCACAACGACGTCGCCTGGGCCAGCCAGCTGTCCTGGCTGAAGAACCTCTCGTTCGTCCCCGGCCCGCGGCGGCCGATCGCGCTGGGCAAAGGAAAATCGAAGAAGGCGGACGCCGGTGACGGGATTCCGGCGCCACCAGCGCTATACGCGGAGCCGATTTACATGGCTTCCCACGACTTCGTGGGCCGAATGTCGCAACTGGACACTCTGAGCGACTGGGCCGCCCCCGCCGAAGCCCATCCGCTGTTGCTGTTCGAAGCCATCGGCGGCACCGGCAAGAGCATGCTCACCTGGGAGTGGACCACCCGCCACGCCACCGGTGTTCGCGACGACTGGGCGGGGCGTTTCTGGTACTCGTTCTATGAAGACGGCGCCGTCATGGCCGACTTCTGCCGGCATGCGCTGGCCTATATGACCGGCCAGCCGCGCGACACCTTCAAAGAGCTGAAGCAGACCATCCTGACGGAGCTGCTGCTGCGCCAACTGCATGCGCGACCATGGCTGCTGATCCTCGACGGCCTGGAACGGGTCCTGGTCGCCTACCACCGCTACGACGCCCCACAGCTGCCCGACGAACAGGCCGGCCAAACCGACGAGATCGCCAGCCGCGACCCTTGCAGCGCAATACGTCCCATGGACGACGAGCTGCTGCGCCGATTGGCCGCCGCAAGCCCATCAAAGATCCTCATCACTTCACGACTCGTGCCTCGTGTCCTCCTTAACTCCGCGAGCCAGCCAGTCCCCGGAGTCCTCCACGAACGCCTCCCAGGCCTGCGCCCCGCCGCCGCTGAAGCCCTGATCCGTGCTTGCGGCGTCCAAGGCGACTCGAACCACATCCAGGACTACCTACAACGCCACTGCGACTGCCACCCACTCGTCACCGGAATCCTCGCCGGCCTCATCAACGACTACCTTCCCGCCCGAGGCGACTTCGACAAATGGGCAACCGACCCCGAACACGGCGGCCAGCTCAACCTCGCCAGCCTCGACCTAGTCCAAAAGCGCAACCACATCCTCACCACGGCGATGGCAGCCCTTCCCGAGAAGAGCCGCGAGTTGTTGTGCACCATGAGCCTGGTCCACGGAACCCTGGACTATTCCACGCTGGAGGCCCTCAACCCGCATCTACCGCCCCCGCCCCCGCCGATACTCGAGCCGGAAGATCCTGAGCAGCATCCGTATTGGGAAGTAATGTCGCCCGAGGCGCGTGTTGATGCTAAGCGAAAACATCAGGAGGACATGCAATGGTGGCGTGAGCACCAACAGAAGCACATTGATTGGCAGCGATCGCTCGAGTCGCGCGATGCCCCGGCGGCGTTGACTAGAACCGTGCGTGACCTCGAAAAACGCGGCCTGCTCCAATATGACCGTCACGCTGGCCGCTGGGATCTACACCCAGTCGTGCGAGCAGTAGCCGCCACCAGTCTTGGCGGCGAGGCCCGGGACCTTGTCGGGCAGCAGATCGTCGACCACTTCTCGCAACAGCCACACAATCCATATGAAGAGGCGGAGACACTCGGTGATCTGCGTAATGCGCTCACCGTCGTTCGAACCTTGCTGCACCTTGGCAGATTCGAAGATGCATGGGATACGATCTATAGTAATTTGCTGAGTGCGCTCTATTTCAACATTGAAGCTCATGTCGAAGTGCTTTCCTTAATGCGCCCCTTCTTCCCGCGCGGCTGGGACTCATCGCCGAAAGGTTTCTTTGACCCAGACTTAGGTCTCATGCTCAATACTGTGTCAAATAGTCTGCACGGGCTGGATCATTTCGACGAGGCACTGAAACTTGGGCATTTGGAAGCTGAAATTTATGTTCGATCCGAGGATTGGCGTGCGCTGTCCATGGCAGTGCATAACCTATCGGTTTCTTACGCCACAATAAATCAAATGGTGCTGGCTGTGCGATGTTCGACGCTAGCTGTCCGCTTGGCTGAAGCGATCCAAGACCCGCAGCAGTTGTTCGTTACTCGGCTAAACCAGTTCACTGCCCTCTGTGTAAGGGGCCTTTGGGAAGAAGCCGAACAGACCTGGAATCTCCTCGATTCGATGGGGCGAGGATGGTCGCTGGACGTTTATCGGCCTGGGCGCGCCGAGCTGGCATACCTGCAGGAGTTTCGCTACCCACGTGGGCAAGTGAGCGTGGGCGACTTCGCGGCGGTCGAGGATTTGGCTCGTGAGGGACACAATCGGCGAGTCACTCGCATGCTACACAGCGTGCGAGGCAGGTGGCTGCTCGATCACGGCGAGTTTGCTCTGGCAGTGGAGAGCCTTGAGGAAGCGGTGCGTATGGCGAATGAAGTTGGCATACAGGACGCCAGTTCGGACACCCTGCTTGCGTTGGCGCGCTTTCAGATCCTGCGGCAACATGAGGTCGCGCGGGAGGAAGCCCATCGCCTTTCGGCTGTCCCGGTTCAAGCCGACCTAGAGCTGGCCCGACTTTGGCAGGCTGTCGGAGATACCCAGGCGGCGATCCACCACGCCAACGCGGCCTATCGGCGCGCCTGGGCCGATGGGGATCCCTACGTCAGAAGGTTCCCGCTGTCATGTGCAAAGTCTCTTCTGGAGGAACTGGGAGCGCAAATTCCAAAGCTGCCTCCCTACGACCCGGCGCACCATCCCACGCAGCCCTGGGAAGACCAAGTCGCTGCCGCGATAGATCGCATCGCAGCTGAGAAAGAGGAGGAGGTTTAGCCAGCGCATCTGACCTCATGTGGGTCTGTTGTAGACGATTTGTAAGCGGCGGCCCTACCATCTCGATCACCTCGAATGAAAGGTGATAGATGGTATGCGCACCTTGCGGATAGGCATCATCGCGGTGTTGGTGGGGGCGGCCGTGGTGGTGGCGCCTGGCTCGGCTTTGGCCGCGCCCAACTTCAAGGTTCCGTTCCCCTGTGGGCAGACCTGGTCCGGGCAGACCCGTACCAATCACAGCCCGGCCAACGCCATCGACTTCAACCGCACAGACGACCTGGGCGACCCGGTCGTGGCGAGCGCGCCCGGCACGGTGGACGTGGTGACCAACCTGGGCAACACCAGCTATGGCAAGTATGTGCGGATCAACCATGGCGGAGGCTACACCACCTACTACGCGCACCTTAACGGCTTCAATGTGTCCGTTGGCGCATCGGTGGGGTACGGCTCGGTCATCGGCTGGGTGGGCACCACCGGCGGCTCGACCGGGCCGCATCTGCATTACGAGCAGCGTTCGGGCGGGTCGGCGATTCAGGCCCGGTTCAATGGTGCTCTCGCCCTCTACTGGGGGACGAAGAACTACACCAGTGACAACGC
The DNA here is from genome assembly GCF_016862955.1 of Rhizocola hellebori. Classification (GTDB taxonomy): domain Bacteria; phylum Actinomycetota; class Actinomycetes; order Mycobacteriales; family Micromonosporaceae; genus Rhizocola; species Rhizocola hellebori. The sequence continues at coordinate 41,585 of NZ_BONY01000056.1, forward strand.
GTGCGGCGGCAGCGCGACGGCCACCGTGAACACGGCCGGCGCGAATCTCAATGTGCGCTCCGGGCCCGGCACGGGCTACGCGGTCGTGGGTTCGGTGGCGGACGGCGCGAGGGTCACCATTCGCTGTCAGACCACCGGCACGACGGTCACCGGCACCTATGGCACGAGCAACATCTGGGACAACATCGGCAGCGGCTACATCTCTGACACCTATGCGTTGACGGGGTACGACGGGTTCATTCCCGGAGTGCCGCGCTGCTGAGCAAGGCGATCGGCGAAGGCCCGGCCACCGAGAGGTGTGCCGGGCTTTCCTTGTAGGGTTAGTCCGAATTACTCTATTATGTGCTCTATGCGTAAAGTGTTCGTGGCGATCAGCGGGCTGATGCTGCTGGCGGTGGTGCTCCAGTTCTACTTCGCGGCCTACGGCAGCTTCACCGTCCCGTGGCCGATCACGACCGAGGACCATCACGAGGCGTTCTTTCTGCACTCGGCCAACGCGGACACCATCATGGTGCTCTCGCTGCTCGCGATGACCGCAGCGTTTCTGGCGAAGGCCGGTTGGCGCATCGCGATGCTGGCGCTCACCCCGATGTTGCTGGTCGTGCTCCAGATCGTGATCTTCATTGTGGCCGGGGCGGCCGGAGCCGACATCGACTCGGTGCCGCCGGTATCGACCCCGGCGGCGCATCTCATCGTCGCCTTCCACGCCGTAAACGCCTTGGCCGTTCTGGCCGCGTCGGTGCGGACATTCATTCTCGCGCTCAAGCACGACAAGGCGAGGAGCCTAGCTCCCGCAACCGCATGAGCACGCAAGCGCTGCTGGCCCTCGACCTGCTCACCACGATCCTGGTAGCGGTGGCCTGGGTAGCCGCCGCAGTCCTGGCCGCCCACCGAGGCGCCACAGCCAACGCCGGGAAGCCGGCCCCGGTCGGCGCCGGCCAGAGCGGCGCGGAAAGCCAGAGCGGCGCGGAAAGCCAGAGCAGCGGTGCTGGCCAGAGCGGTGCAGGCCAAGGCGGCGGTGCGGAAGGCCAGAGCGGCGGTGCAGGCCAAGGCGGCGGTGCGGAAGGCCAACGCGGCGGTGCAGGCCAAGGCGGTGAGGGCGGCGCTGTCGGCGGAAGGGTGGCGGCGATCGCGGTAACCGCTGCGGCGCTTGGGCTCACGGCGTTGCGTGTGTTGCTCGTCGGGTTGCTTGCGCAGAGGGGATGGGCTTTCGTTCAGGAGAAGGCGCTGCTTTCCTTGCCGCTGCTGGTTCTTCCCGCGATCGCGGTGGTGGTTTTCGCGCGCCGGACGAGCGTGCTGCCGGCGATCGCGGCCGCTTGCGGAGCGGTGGCCGGGGTGGTGGTCACCTTGGTGGTGGGCTATCCGGCAACCTTCTTCAACAGCGTGATCGTGGTCGCGCTGACGGTGGCCGTCTTCCTGCTCATCATCGGTTACCGGCGTCCGGTGGCGGTGGGCCTGCTGGTGGCCGCCCTGCTGGCCGGGCCCGGGTCGGCGCTGCTGAGCACCTTCACCGCGCCGTTGCACGGAGTGGACGCCGCGCCGCTGCGGCTGGCCTCGGCGGCCCTGGGGCCGGTGTCACGATTCGAGCTCACCGCGAGCCGCCTTGCCTCGGGCGCTTGGGGTTTCAACGCGCAGACACCCGGGCCGGTGCTGCGGGCCAGCAAGGGTGACACGGTCGAGGTGCTGTTGCGCAACACCGACATCGAGGAGGGGGTGACCCTTCATTTCCACGGTTATCCGGTACCCAATGGAGATGACGGAACGGCAGGGGTGACTCAGGAAGCGGTGATGCCGGGGCAGCAGTTCGTCTATCGGTTCGCTGCGGACAAGGCCGGCACGTTCTGGTATCACACCCATCAGGTTTCTCATGCGGGCGTCAAGAAGGGCCTGTTTGGAGCGCTGATCATCCAGGAGCGGCCCGAGCCCGGTGAAGAGGTGCTCATCTTCGCCCACCGGCTGGTCACCGGTGCCGCCTCGCGGCAGGTGGCCGCGGGCACACCGGTCACGCTGCGGCTCATCAACGCCGACGATGTCACCCACCGGTTCCTGCTCACCGGCGTGTCCTGGCGACTGTCGGCGGTGGACGGCACCGACCTGATCGATCCCGGGCCGGTCGCGGGGAAGGCGCTGCGGCTGGCCGCGGGTGGCCGGTACGACGTCACGTTCACCATGCCCGAAGGAGCGGTGCAGCTGGGGGTGGACGGCCAGCCCCGGCTGGGCCTGTCGGCGCCCGCGTCGGCAGTGGAGATGGGAGTGCCCGACCTTGACCTGTTCGGCTACGGCAAACCCGGCACGGCGGCCCCGGTCGCCTTCGACCGCTCGCACACAGTAGTGCTCGATCGTCAGCTGCGCCTGATGGGAGGCCTGCCCGGCTACGCCTACACGGTCAACGGGCGCACCTGGCCGCAAGCGCCGGAGCTCATCGTCAGAAAAGGGGAGCTGGTCAAGCTGACCGTGGTCAACCGCGACCGCGAGGCGCATCCGATGCACCCGCACGGGCATCAGGTGCTTGTGTTGAGCCGCAACGGGATCGCGCCCACCGGCAGTCCGCTGTGGATGGACTCCTATGAGGTGCTGCCCGGCGAGACCTGGGAGGTGGCGCTACGGGCCGACAATCCAGGAGTGTGGATGGCTCACTGCCACAATCTGAAGCATGCCGCCCAGGGCATGATGCTGCACATTCGGTACGAAGGGTTGGTGCCAAATTATCACCACCATGGCGACAACCACCCCGAATAGATCGCCTTCACTGGAGTGTAGGCTCGGTTGATGTGACCCGGCTCGGGCTGGCAGCGATGATGCTCGCAGGAATGCTGGTGATCTCCGCGTGCACAAAGGACGATCCGCCGAGAATGGTGCTACCGGGCCAGCTGCGCACAGCGGTCCCGGCCGAGGCGACCTTGGTGGCCGCGGGCGCGACCGCCGCGGAGGTGGCCCTGGCCACCAGCAGAGTGCTCTTCCGCCGTGCCCCGGCGGTCGTGCTGCTGGGCGAGGAGAATCAGGCTGAGCTGCCGAAGGCGGCCGAGTCGGCGATAAGGATGGGTGTTCCGCTGTTGCTCACGCCCAGCGCGGGCGACGGTGGGCCGTTGCGCACCGAGCTGGTCCGGCTCCAAACGGGGTCGCTGGTGACGATCGGCGCGCAGGCCGCCAAGTGGGCACAGGTCAGCCCCTCGGCCTCGGCAGCGCCGCCAAGCATTTTCGACGCCGCCCTGCGCGACATCAAACCCGATCCGCCCCTTAACCGGGTGCTGGTGCTCGCCGTCGACGATGCTTTGAGCAAGGCGGCTCTGGCCACGGTGCGTGCCAGCGGCGCCCGCATCCTCACCATGACGCAGTTCGATCCGCGTGCTGAGGCCCCGGCCATCAAGGCCTTGGCGGGCCAGCCGGTCGATCACGTGCTCGGCCTCGGCAGCGCTTTCGGCCCGCCGGAACGGCTTCGCCAGCGCGTCGACACCGCGGCCGGCGGGATACTGCTGCCCGCGGGCGGACAGGTGCTCTTTCCCGGCCGGCGGATGGTCGCCCTTTACGGCCACCCCGGCGACACCAAGCTCGGCTCATTGGGCGAGCAGGGCGTGCCGGAGGCGGTGGCGCGGGCGAAGAAGGTGGCGGCCGGCTATGCCTCGCTGGTCAAGGAGCCGGTGGTGCCGGCCTTCGAGATCATCGCGACGGTCGCCTCGGGCGGGGCCGGACCCGACGGTGACTATTCGAGCGAGTCGAGCCTGGCTCACCTGCGTCCCTGGGTCGACGCGGCCGGGGCGGCGGGCATGTACGTGGTGCTGGATCTGCAACCCGGTCTGACCGATTTTCTCACCCAGGCCAAGCGCTACACCGAGTTGCTTGCCCTGCCCCATGTCGGGCTGGCGCTGGACCCGGAATGGCGGCTCAAACCCGGCCAGCGGCACATGGAACAGATCGGCTCGGTCTCCGCGGGCGAGGTCAACGCCACCTCGGCCTGGCTGGCGCAGCTCACCCGGGAACGCAAGCTGCCGCAGAAACTGCTCATGCTGCACCAGTTCCGCCTCGACATGATCACCAATCGGTCCACTTTGGACACATCCCACGATGAGCTGCAGGTGGTCATCCACGCCGACGGTTTCGGCTCACGCGGCCAGAAGCTTGAGACGTGGCGGTTCCTGCGCGTCTCGCCGCCGCCAAACGTGCGGTGGGGCTGGAAGAACTTCTACGACGAGGACACGCCCACCTTCACCCCGGCCCAGACCGTCGAGCTGAACCCGTCGCCGGTGTTCATCTCTTATCAGTGAGGTGCCATGAGGCGAGCAGGCGCAGCGAACCCGCCGACTCCGAACCGGGCGCGGCGCTGTAGGTGACCAGCGTCTGATCGGGCTCATCGGGCAGGCGCAGCGCCTGATAGCCCAGCGACAGCGGCCCCACCACGGGATGGTTGACCTGCACGAGCGAGTGGCCTTTGTCGCGTACCGGATGTTCCTGCCACAACCGCCGGAACAGTTCACTGCGCAGGTCCAGCTCGGCGATCAGTTCGGCAAGGGCGGGGTCGTCGGGGAACCGGCCGGCCGCCACCCGCAGGAAGGCGACCGCGTCGCGCGCCTTGCTGCGCAGGTCGACGAAGAGGGACTGGGTGGCCAGGTCGGTGAACAGCAGCCGGGCGAAGTTGCGCTGGCGCGCAGGCGTGGTCTGCAGGCTTGGGATCAGCGCTGCCCCGAGCGCATTGAAGGCCAGCAGATCGGTGCGCCGCCCGATGACGTAGGCCGCCACATCGGACATCGCGTCGAGCAGGTGCTGCAACCCCGGACGCACCTGCTGCTGCGGCACCACCCGCCGCGGCTCGCGTCCGGGCTTGGCCAGCCGGTCGAGGTGGAGCCGCTCGTCGGCGTCGAGCTTGAGCACCCGCGCCACCGCGTCGAGGACCTGGTCGGAAACGTTGGTGGCGCGGCCCTGTTCCAGGCGCACGTAGTAGTCGACGCTCACCCCCGCGAGCTGGGCCAGTTCCTCGCGGCGCAGCCCCGGCACCCGGCGTCGCTGCCCGTGCCCGGCCACGCCGGCTTCGCCGGGGCTGATCCGGCCGCGGCGGGAGCGCAAGAACTCCGACAGCTCACTGCGTCGATCCATGCGGTCCAGTATGGCCTCCTGCGGCTTCGCCATCCTGGTTCTGTCAGACCCATGGTTAAGCCGGGCCCTGGGTAGCGGTGTCGTTCCAGCCGAGCCTGGAAGGACACCGACCTAGGAGAGAAGGAAATGGAAATTTCTGGCAGCACCGCCTTCGTCACCGGCGCCAACCGCGGCATCGGCCGCGCTCTGCTCGACGCGCTGCTCGATCGGGGAGCGCGCCGCGTCTACGCCGCCAGCCGCACCGCGATGACCCAAACCGACGAACGCGTTGTCCCGCTTCAGCTCGACATCACCGATCCGGCCCAGATCGCCGCTGCCGCCGCACTGGCCACCGATGTCACGCTTCTGATCAACAATGCCGGTTCGCTGGCCTTCACCGACTCGCTCACCGGCGATCTCGCGGCGGTCGAATCCGATTGGCGCACCAACTATCTGGGCACCCTGGCCATGTCCCGTGCCTTCGTCCCGGTGCTGCAGGCCAACGCGCCGGGCGCGATCGTCAACCTGCTGACCCTGCTCGCTTTCGCCCCTGTCCCGGCGATCGGCGGCTACAGCGCCTCGAAGGCGGCCGCAGCCTCGGCCACCCAGGCTCTGCGCGCTCAGCTCACCGGCACCGGCATCACCGTCCACGGCGTCTTCCCGGGCGCCGTGGACACCGACATGAGCAGTGCCTTCCCCATCCCGAAAGCCACCCCGGCCGAGGTGGCCGCCGCGATCCTGGACGGGCTGGAGGCCAAACAGGACAACATCTTCCCCGACCCCATGTCCCGCAACGGCTACGACCTGTGGCGCAGCGACCCTGCCGCGCTGGAGCACCAGATGGCTTCCATATAGGCAACGTCCCGGCCGGCCGTGGTTGCGCAGCCGGCCGGGACGTCGTCGTGTCTACTTGGCGGCGTCTTCCAGGCCCTTGATGTCGATCTTCGTCATGCCCAGCATCGCCTGCATGACGCGGTTGGCCTTTTCCGGATCGGGGTTGCTCATCAGCTCGCCCAGCTGCTTCGGGACGACCTGCCAGGACAGCCCATAGCGGTCTTTGAGCCAGCCGCACGCGTCCGGCTCGCCGCCCTCGCCAAGCCTGTCCCAGAGGTCGTCGACCTCCGCCTGCGACTCGCAGTTGACGAACAGGGAGATGGCGTGGTTGAACTTGTGCAACGGCCCGCCGTTGAGGGCGAGGAACTCCTGGCCGTCCAGCTCAAAGCTGACCATCATGGCCGAGCCGGGTGTGCCGGGCCCGGCTTCGCCGTAGCGCTGCACGTCGGTGATCTTCGAGTTCTTGAAGATGGAGACGTAGTGGTTTGCGGCCTCCTCGGCCTGGTTGTCGAACCAGAGGTAAGGCCTGATCTTCTGCATGGCTTGCTCCTTCCAAAGGTCAGCTTCACCCATACGTCGAACAAAGTGCGGGCGGATCGACAGCTCTTCTCAAGATTTTTTCTGGGTACCGGGAGGAGCCGCACAATATCGATGTGTTGACATCTCTGTTTCCTCGGTGTTTCCTGGCCTTAACCATACGAGAGAGCGCTCTCTCGCCAATATCGAGGAGGCATGGGCATATGAGAAAACGCTCCCGCTTGCTGCCCGTCGCTCTTGTCACCGTTCTGACCGCAGCCAGCGGATTCTTCCTGACCGTCAGCGCCGACGCCGCCGTTCCGCCGACCCCGACCGGCTGGACCCTGGCCTTCGCCGATGACTTCAACGGTGCCAACAACACGCTCCCGTCCGGCGCCAACTGGATCATTGACACCGGCACAAGTTACCCCGGCGGACCCGCCAACTGGGGGACGGGCGAGATCCAGAGCTACACCAACAGCACCGCCAACCTTCGCCAGGACGGCACGGGCAACCTGGTGATCACCCCGATCCGCAACGGCAGCAGCTGGACCTCGGCGCGCATCGAGACCCAGCGGTCCAACTTCACCGCTCCGGCCGGCGGCGTGCTGCGCATCGAGGGCCGCATCCAGATGCCCAACGTGACCGGCGCCGCCGCACTCGGCTACTGGCCGGCGTTCTGGGCCTTGGGCGCGCCCTATCGGGGCAACTGGTGGAACTGGCCCGGCATCGGCGAGTTCGACATCATGGAAAACGTCAACGGCATCAACGCGGTCTGGGGCGTGCTGCACTGCGGGGTCAGCCCGGGCGGGCCGTGCAACGAGACCACGGGCCTCGGCGCGAACAGGGCCTGCCCCGGGTCGTCGTGCCAGTCGGCGTTCCACACCTACCGCTTCGAGTGGGATCGCACCAACGAAAACGCGCAGCAGCTGCGCTGGTACGTCGACGGCACCCAGTTCCACACCGTCAACCAGTCCCAGGTCGGCGCGTCCTGGGCGCAGATGACCAACCACGCGGGCTACTTCATCCTGCTCAACGTGGCGATGGGCGGGGCTTTCCCGAACGCGCTCGCGGGCACCGGCACGCCGACTGGCAGCACCGCCTCGGGCGTGCCGATGCGGGTGGACTATGTGGCCGTGTGGACGCGCGGTGGTGGCGGACAGCCGCCTTCTTCACCGCCGCCGTCTTCGCCGCCTCCCAGCGGCAACCGTGACGCCTACACCCAGATCCAGGCCGAGAGCTTCAACGCGCAGAGCGGTCTGGTGAACTACGGCGCCCACATTGGCAGCATCGGCAACGGAAACTGGGCCCGATACGACGGGGTCAACTTCGGCTCCAGCACGCCGCGCGACTTCGTCGCCAGGGTGGCCTCCGGCGCGGCCGGGGGCGTGAGCGGGTTGGTCGAGGTGCGCATCGACAGCCCGACCGCGCCGCCGATCGGCTCCTTCGCCATCGCCAACACCGGCGGGTGGACCTCGTGGCGCGAGGTTCCGGGCAACGTCGCGGCGGTCACCGGTACCCATAGCGTGTATCTCACCTTCACCAGTGGGCAGCCGGCGGACTTCGTTGACGTGGACTGGTTCCTCTTCAGGCATTAACCCGATCGAGTGACGGCCGCTGCCAATTTGGCGGCGGCCGTCACGCATTGAACCGGCTCGCTATATCGGGCGTGAGCATTGGAAGGGACCAATGTTCTCGGAAGGAGACAACCGGTGATAGTTAAGCGCGCCCGCGTTCTGGCGGTCGTGATGGTGGCCGGTGCGGCGGTTCTAGCCACGACCGCCGGCAGCGCCGCCCTTGCCCACAACGACTCCAGCACATTGAATGTGAGACTCTCCGGATACCAGGAGGACCCGCTGGTGTTTTCCACCACCGGCCGGGGCACGTTCCGGGTCAACATCGACGAACGCGCGCAAGAGGTCACGTACAGGCTTTCCTACACAGGTCTTGAAGGAAACGTCGCCCAAGCCCACATCCACCTCGGCGGCCGTGCCCAAAGTGGAGGAATCATGGTGTTCCTCTGCACCAACAACGGCAACGGCCCAGCCGGGACCCAGCTCTGCCCGGCGGCGCCCGCCACCGTGACAGGCACGATCACGCCGGCCGACATCATCGGCCCGACCGGACAGGGCATTACCGCAGGCCAGTTCGACGAGTTCGTGGCGGCCATCCGGGCCGGCACCAGCTATGTCAACGTGCACTCGTCGCTATACCCGGGCGGCGAGATCCGGGCTCAGCTCGATCACGAGCACTGAAGCCTTACCGCGCAGCCGTCGACCGGGCATCGGCGGCTGCGCCGGGTCGGCCGGTGCAGGGCGGGAAGCTGCCAGCACGAAAAGGGATGTACTGCGGGCGTGCTGATTGCGGTTTCTGCACCGGTCGGCACGGCCTGCGCATGTATCAATTCCCCGGTCACGGGGTACATTGCGCGGCGTGTCGCGTGAAGCTTGGATTGTGGTCGGGGTCGTCGTCGCGCTAGTCGCCGTGGCCACCGCATATGGGGCGTTTCGGGTTGGCCGCAAGCTTTTTGCGACCAAGCGGATGCTGGGGGAGCTGGGAACAGGCGGGAAGATCGCCTTCTACGGCTCGCTTCTCTACACCTTCTTCCCGGTGGACCTGCTGCCCGATCCCATTTATCTGGACGATATGGGCGTTCTCGCGGCAGCTCTCATCTATCTGACGAATCTGGCGCGCCGTCGCCGCGCTGCCGGCAAGGCGCCGTTTCAGCGTGACGGCCGCTCCGAACTAGAGCCGGGCCGGAAAACGAGGTAGGAGTGATCTACAGCCGGTTATGGCCGGCTGGCTTTCGGGTATGAGCCACCTCATGTCCGAGGGAGCATCGGAAATCGACCTGCCAAGCCCGGCCGGGGCACGCACTCCGGCCGAATTCGTCCACACCATGCGGGCGCTGCGCAGCTGGGCCGCGCTGACGTATGGCGAGCTGGAAGGTAAAGCGCGGGCTAACGGGGACAGGCTTCCGCAGAGCACGATCGCCAGCGCCTTGGCGCGGGCAAGCCTGCCGCGTGAGGCGACAATCGCCGCTTTCGTCCGGGCCTGCGGTGGGGATCCGGACGTGGTGCAGGCGTGGCTAGCCGCGCGCAAGCGGGTCGCGGCCGAGCAGAAGGCGGCCGGCAGCCTGGCCCACGCCGTCGAGGCGTGGCTGGTGGCGCGCCGTAAACCTTTGCGCGACAACGGCTTGTCCGACGGGCCGGGCTCCCCGGCGACACCGCTCTACGCGCAAGGGCGGCTGGCCAAGCTGGCCGCGCAGTCCAACTCCGACCGCTGGCGCGGCGTGCACCGCCGCACCGGCAGCGACCTGTTGGGGCTGCGCCGGCTGGCTGGCCTGCGCGCCCGCCGAGAGTCGCATGCCTGAGCCCTACTCGAAGACGGTCAGGCTGTGAGCGGGCAGCGTGCCGTCGGGGGGTTGGGTGCACGGGGTGGCAACCGCGATCTTCACGGCGTGCGGCGGGGTGGTGCTGGAGATGGAGAAGGTGATCCCCGATCTCGGGTCCTGGCCTTCGAGCGTGATTTTGTTTCCGGACTCCTCGTAGAGCAGAACCTGCCAGCCCAGACCCGGCCATGAGTCGCGGACGGCGCGCAGGGTGACGTGATGTTTCTCCGGCGCGAGGGGAACCTGCCAGCTCCCCTCGATGCGGTAGCTGCCGCCACCGCCGGCGCAGGGGACCGGGCCGATGCGCACCGTGCCCAGCGTCGGGCTGGCGTTGCCGATGGAGGCGATCAGGTCCAGGCCGAACTGGCGCACCTGCGTTTGCGCAGCGCGAACCCGGGCCAGCGACTCCCCGCCGGCGGTCATGAGTGGCCGATCACCGGGTGCGGCCGATAGGGAGCTTCCACAGTGGACAGATCTTCGTCGGTCAAGGTGACCTCCATGGCGGCCAGCGCGTCCTGAAGATGGGCGGGCTTGGTGGCGCCCACGATGGGCGCGGTGACGCCCGCCCGGCTGAACAGCCACGCCAGGGCGACCTGGGCCATCGGCAGCTCACGCTTTTCGGCCACCACCCGGACCGCGTCGACGACCGCGAAGTCTTCCGCGCTGTAGAGGCTGCCGGCCAGCGGATCGTTGGCCGAACGCACGGTCTTGCCCTGGCCGCCCCGGTCGCGGGTGCCGGTGAGCAGGCCGCGTGCCAGTGGGCTCCACGGCAGCACCCCGATGCCCTGGTCGATGCAGAGCGGGATCATCTCCCGCTCCTCCTCGCGATAGATCAGGTTGTAGTGGTTCTGCATGGACACGAAAGGCGTCCAGCCGTTGGCGCGGGCCACCTCCTGCGCCTTGGCGAACTGCCAGGCATGCATGCTCGACGCGCCGAGGTAGCGCGCCTTGCCCGACTGGACGACATCGTGCAACGCCCGCATGGTCTCCTCGATCGGCGTCTCGTAGTCCCAGCGGTGGATCTGGTAGAGGTCCACGAAATCGGTCCCCAGCCGGCGAAGCGAAGCGTCGATGCCGGACAGGATGTGTTTGCGTGACAGGCCGCGATCGTTGGGCCCCTCGCCCATCGGGTTGTAGACCTTCGTGGCCAGCACGTAGTCGTCACGGCGTGGGAAGAGTCTGGCCAGCAGCCGCCCGGTGATCTCCTCGCTGAGCCCGTCGGAGTAGGTGTCGGCGGTATCGAAGAAGGTGATGCCCGCCTCGACCGCTTGCGCCACGATCGGCTCGGCCGCTTCGTCGCCCAGGGCCCATACGCGGGTGGGCCCGCCGCCGAAGCTCATCATGCCCAGGCAGATCCGGGACACCTTCAGGCCAGAGTCGCCCAAGCGCACATAATCCATAAAACGATTCTTCCTCATGAAGACAAAAAGCGCGGCGGGCGGGGACGGTACGGTTGGGCGCTATGGGAGTTGCCGAGCCCTTCCGCTGGGTACCACTGGAAGAACTCAGAACGCGCAGCAGTGTGAAATGGCGGCGGTATCCGCCCGATGTGCTGCCGCTATGGGTGGCCGAGATGGATGTGCGGCTCGCACCACCGATCGCGTCGGCGCTCATCGACGCCGTCGAGCGTTCCGACACCGGCTATCCGATGGGCACCGAATACGCCGAGGCGCTGGACGAGTTCGCCCGCAAGAGGTGGGGCTGGGAAGGCGTGGTGGCGCAGCGCACCATGGTGGTACCCGACGTCATGCAGGGCACCGCCGAGATACTGAAGATCGTCACTGGCATCGGCGATCAGGTGATCGTCAACAGCCCGGTCTACCCTCCCTTCTACGCGTTCGTCGAGCACATGGGCCGAGGCATCGTCGAGGCGCCGCTGGGTGAGGATCACCGGCTGGATCTGGCCGGGATCCAGGCCGCGTTCGAGGCGGCCACCGCCCACGGCCGCCGCGCCGCGTATCTGCTGTGCAGCCCACACAATCCCACCGGCACCGTGCACACGGCAGACGAGCTGGCCGCCGTCGCCGCGCTGGCGCGGGCCTACCGGGTCCGGGTTATCGCCGACGAGATCCACGCCCCGCTCGTGCTGCCGGGCGCGGTGCACGTGCCGTATCTGAGCGTGCCGGGCGCCGAGAACGGGTTTTCGATGATGTCCGCTTCCAAGGCGTGGAACCTGGCCGGGCTCAAGGCGGCGGTGGCCGTCGCCGGGCCCGACGCCGCCGAGGACCTCGCCCGCATCCCCGAGGAGGTGAGCCACGGCCCGAGCCACTTCGGCGTGCTTTCCCACACCGCCGCCCTGCGCGGGGGTGTGGACTGGCTCGACTCGCTGCTGGCCGCGCTCGACGACAACCGGCGGCTGCTGGGCGAGCTGATCGCCGAGCACCTTCCCGCGGTGCGGCTCCGGCCGCCGCAGGCGACGTTCCTGTCCTGGCTCGATTGCCGCGCCCTGGGCATCCCGGAGGGCAGCATCGCCCCGGCCGACCGTGGCAACGTCCTGCTCAGCAGCGGGCCGGCCGACGTCTTCCTCGAGCGCGGGCGGGTGGCCCTGGTGGCCGGTCTGCTCTTCGGCACCGGAGGCGCCGGGCATGTCCGGCTGAACTACGCGACCTCGCCCGAGGTGATCACCGAGGCGGTCCGCCGGATGGCCGCCGCGCTTTCCGATTAACAGGTTTCGCCCAGGCCGCGCACAGCCGCCGCGGTTACCGTATGGGGATGGATGAAAAGCGGGCCCGGCGGGTCGTCGACGTGTTGCGTGAGCGCGGGGTGCCCGCGCACATGGCCCAACCGCGAGCGGGCATCTCGCAGTTCGGGGTGCGGGTGGTGCTGCTCGACGGGCGCGAGGCGCTGTGGGACACGGACGGCACGGCCGGTCTGGAAGCCCAAGTGATGCGCAACGGGATGCTGGTCGGGTTCGTTCCCAAAATCGATGGTTCGGAGGATTTCACCGAGGAGCAGGTGATCGATGCGATCGCCCGAACGGACTATGACGAGCCCATCGCCCGGCCACGCTCCGGGCCCGCGCCGGTACGACCCGCGCTGCCACGGGAGGGTGGCTTCTTCCGCCGTCTCATGGGAGGCTTCCGGGAGTAGCGAGGCTGTGGACGTTTCCAGCCGTTGAGGCCACTGCAATGATCTAGATATTTATGGTTACCATGCTGCGTGCTCCCACTCGGCAAGAACGACCCCGACTTTGTCGCCAGTTACCGCCTGCTCGGCGTGCTGGGCGGCGGTGGCATGGGGAGGGTCTACCTAGGACAGTCGCGCAGCGGAAAACGTCTGGCCATCAAGGTGCTCAGCGAACACTTCGCGGAGGACCCGGAATATCGCGAGCGGTTCGCGCGGGAGGTCGCGGCGGCCCGGCTGGTCAGTCCGTTGTATACGGCGGCGGTCGTGGATTCCGACAAGGACGCGTCCTCACCCTGGCTGGCCACCACCTACATCGACGGTCCCAGCCTGGAGGAGTGGGTCGGCCAGCACGGCAAGCTGACCTCGGAAACCGTTCTGGCCCTTGCCCTTGGCCTGGCCGAGGCGCTGGCCTCGATCCATCAGGCCGGGCTGGTGCACCGCGATCTGAAACCAAGCAACATCATCATCGATATCAACGGGCCGCACATCATTGACTTCGGGATTGCGCTTTCCGGTGATGCCACCCGGATTACCACCAGCATGCTGGTGGGCACTCCCTCCTATATGGCGCCCGAACGCATCAACGGCGTCGACGCCGGGCCGGCCGGGGATATCTTCTCCCTTGGCGCGACGCTGTTCTACGCCGCGACCGGGTCGCCTCTGATCAAGGACGGCACCTTCTATGAGCAGGTCATCCAGGTCGCCTTGGGCCGGTTCGAGCTGACCGAGGTACCCGTCAATTGTCAGCCTTTGATCACCCGCTGCCTGAGCAAGGACCCACAGGACAGGCCCACCGCGGCCGAGCTGGTGCAGATTCTGGTCGGCATCGGCGCGATCCAGCCCGCCCACGGCTGGTGGGCCGAGCGCGAGCCGCTGCCGACCCGCACGCATTTCCAGAGGCCGCCCCGGCATTCGCGGCGGCGTCTGCTGGTGGCCGGCGGCGCTTTCGGGCTGGCGTTGCTGGGCGGGGGAGCCGCCGCGGCGTGGAGCTACCTCAAGCGCGGCCAGCCGGGGGCCTCGCCGCTGCCCAGCGCCACCCCCTCGGGCACCACCCGGCCAGGCCGGTCATCGCGGGTGCTGTGGCAGGTGGCCTCCCATGCCGACCATGGCCCGCCGCCCGCGCCGGACAGCCTCTCGGTCCGGGTGGTGATCGATCGGGGGCGGCGGATCATCGCCGCGTCGGGCAGAAACGTTCTCGCCACCGATGTGCTGGGCCGTCCTGTTTGGACGAAGGAGATGCCCACCTCGTCGCTTCAGTTGTGGCCGTGGGACGATGTCCTGCTGGTCGGCAACCTCAACTCGCTCTGGCTGCTGAACGCCGAGACCGGCGCCATCGGGCCGGAGCTCAATGTCGCCAAGCTGGAGGAGCCCTTCGCCGCCCAGGACAACCCGGACGGAATGGCCGTGCAACTGGAGCGGGTCCTCGTCGGTCCCGACCGGGCGCTGCTCAGCGTGGGAACGGCGCTGCTGGCCATCGATCGCACGGGCAAGGTCACCTGGCGGATGCCCCGGCCGATGGCCGCCAATGGGCGGCACACCCCGATCCCGGTGCCGTTGTTCGCCACCCAGACCCATCTGGTCACCCGGGAAACGGCCACCACCTCACGCGTTGGCCTGCGCCAGATGAGCAGCGGCAAGTCGATCTGGCGGGCCACCGACAGCCCGCCCGGCCCACCGCCCGGGCCCGGTCCGGGCGGGCGCGATGAGGCATGGAAGGCCTCGGAGGGCGTCATCGTCGGCGACTATCTCGTGCTGCGCGAGAGTTCCCGGGTGCAGGTGCGGCTGCTGTCGACCGGCAAGCTGATCTGGCACGTGACCTCGCCAACCCCGGTGGTGACGATGAAGCAGGTCCGCAATCTGGTCCTGCTGGCCGCCGATCGGCTGGTCGCCTATGGCTTGGCCGATGGCAAGCCGATCTGGGAGAAGCAGGTGCGCGGCGCCAGGCTGGCGGTGACGCAGGCGGGCGACGCGATCGTGGTGGTGAACGAGAACGGACTGTCCATAAGGGACACCACCGGGGAGCCGCTGTGGGAGGAGCCGTTCCGGGCGGCGGTCGGTGACCTCATGCCCGATCAGATCCATGTCGACAGCCAGACCGCCTATGTGACCTTCCGCCCGCGTGACGAGGGCCCGCCCGGAGGGCCACCGCCGCCGCCGAACGGGCCGCCACCGGAACCCAGGCCCAGCGAGTCGCCCGGCGGCGGCCCGAACGCGCCGATCGACGCGATCGCCTACCAGCTCGGGCCGGACCTGGCCAGCGCGGAACCGAGCCCCACGCCCTAGTTGACGAAGCCTCAGGTTCCGGGTAAATTACACCGAAGGTAAAAATTCGACATTTTGCCCGCAAGAACTTACGTCACCCCCCGGTGACACCCATCCCCCCGATGGTGGTGCCGCCCTCGCCTGAGACAGCCTCAGGCGTGGGCGGCATCAACGCTTGTGGCCCATGCCTTCTCGTCCACCGGCGCGCGTTCCAGCAACGGCCGCCACCAGTCGCGGTGCTCTGCGTACCAGGAGATCGTGCCGGCCAGACCGGCGTCGAAATCGATGGCGGGACGCCAGCCCAGCTCTGAGCGCAGCTTGGACGAGTCGAGCAGGTATCGCCGGTCGTGGCCGGGCCGGTCGGGCACGGTCTCGATCCTGGAAAGCGGCAGCCCGAGCTGGCCGAGGATGCGTGTGGCCAGCTCCGCGACGCTGACCTCGACCCCCGAACCCACGTGGTAGGTCTGCCCGATCGTGCCCGCCAGCAACACCCGCTCGATCGCGCTGCAGTGGTCGTCGACGTGCAGCCATTCGCGGCGATTGGCGCTGGAGGAGTAGACCGGCAGCGTCTGCCCGGTCAGCGCCCGCGTCGCGAAGAGCGGGATCACCTTCTCCGGGAACTGGTAGGGGCCGTAGTTGTTGGCGCAGTTGGTGATGGTGATGGGAAGGCCGAAGGTCTCGTGATAGGCGCGGACCACGTGGTCGGCCGCCGCCTTGCTCGCGTTGTAGGGCGTGCGGGGTCGATAGGGCGACTCCTCGGTGAAAGCGCTCGCGTCGTCCAAAGCCAGGTCACCATAGACCTCACAGGTCGACACGTGATGAAAGCGGGCAATGCCAACGTTTCTTGCGGCTTCAAGCAGGTTTTGGGTACCCAGAACGTTGGTTTGGAAAAAGACACGTGGCCGCAACACGGCAAGGCTGTTGTGCGACTCGGCGGCAAAGTTGACGATCACGTCGATTTGGTGTTCCCGCAACAGTTTCTGCACCGCGGGCAGGTCGTCGATATCGTGATGGGCGAAGGTGATGCGCTCGCGGACGACGGCGAGATTGGCCAGGTTGCCCGCATAGGTCAGCGCGTCGAGCGCGACGACGTGATCGCCGCGATGGTGGGCCAGCCAGTAGTGGACGAAGTTGGAGCCGATGAAGCCGGCCGCTCCGGTGACGAGCAAACGCATGGGTTCTCCTAATCGTGGTCGGGAATGGTGGTCATGCCGGGTGGGTCGGTCGCGGCCGTCCCCGGCCAGCCGCGGAACTCGACATCGAGCCGGAAACGGTGGCCCAGATAGCGATGCTCGGAAAGCGCCAGCGGCTGGGATTCGTTGCGCAGCGCCAGTCTTCGCACCACCAGCACCGGCGTGCCGGGCGCCACCTCGAGCAGCGGCGCGGTGCTGGCGCTCGCCGCGCCGGCGGCGATGCTCTGGCGCACCAGGTCGATGGTGTGGCCGTTGCGGCGCAAGGTTTCCCACACTCCCGGCTGCTGGGCCTGGGCGCGGCTGACCGGCGCCCCGAACTCCAGCGGCACCCACTCGACGACCACGTCCAGGGGATGCTTGCCCGCGTGGCGCACGGTGCTGACGCGCAGGGTCTCGCTGTGCGGCGGGATCTGCAGCAGGCGGGAGACATCGGTCGGGGCGGCCGTGTACTCGTAGCCGGTTACCTTGCGCACCAAGGGAACCCCGGCTTCGGTGACCGCCGATTGGGCGTGCTGGAACGACCCGAGCGCCAGTGACTGGCCGAAGGAAGCGCCGGAGACCACGTACCAACCCGAGCCGCGCTTGGCGGTGATGAGCCCCTCGTCGCGCAGGTCCTCCAGCGCCCGCCGCACGGTGACCCGGCTGACCCCGTAGCGCCGGACCAGCTCGGCCTCGCTGTCGAGCGCTCCCGTTCGCGCGTAGTCGCCCAGCGCGATGCGTTCCCGCAGCTCAGACGCGAGCCACTGGAATCTTGGACCTGTCATAAATCTGTATGCTACATGTGCTGACCGCCTACTGCTGAGCGGCCCCACTCCACCGCCGCCA
>NZ_BONY01000057.1 GCF_016862955.1 Rhizocola hellebori
CCCGCTCACACTCCCCATGGGGAATTACGTGAGCGACGCCGCCGCAGGGTGGGGAATTACGTGAGCGAAACCCAGCTCAAAGTGGGGAAATCCGTGAGCGCTGACACCCCACAGGCCCGATCCTGGCCGCAGCCGCGCGTACGTCGTCCACCGAAATGAGTTCCTGCACACCACATGCTCACCCGAGACCGCCGTCATCGCAACAGGCCGCACGCCTTATCTAGATCGAATACTTAGCGTACTGAGTGCCGTAGTTCTACGGACGACCGCGGGTACCGCGCGTGCCTACGCTCCCAATCGCGCAACGGATCGACAGGAACCGTTGCCGAGACGGAGGGATCGCAATGCACTCATTCAACCTTGGCCGGACCAGGCGGGCACTCGGCTACGCCTCCACGGCGGCCTTCGGCGCCACGCTCATCATGGCCGTCGCGCCGGCTCCGGCGCAGGCAGCACTGCCCGTCCCGGTCGCCGCGGTGGCCCCGGCTGGGACGGTCATAGTCACGACAAAGGGCATTCCACTCGAGGTACAGCTCGCTGCGAAGAAAGGTGCGGGCGAGCGGAGCACGGTGACCAGCCGGCCCGCGGCGATGGCCACGGCCGCGGGCCCGGCGGTGATCAACTGCACCGCGTCGTCGGACTGGCCGCACATCTCCAGGGAGATGCCCTCCTCGGTGGACGGCAAGTCCAAGATCGGGTGCGACGCAGTAGTGGAATATCTGGGGGTGCAGGCAGAGCTTTACCGCTACCTCGACGGGTACGGCTTTTCGCTGATCGGCATCGGGTCGCTCGACTATGACTACCGCAGCGCCGGTCCGAAGCAGTCCACGGCATTCGACTTCTGCCGAGGTATACCGCAGTACTACTACACCAAGGGTTACCAAACCGTGGTGTTCCCGGCCGGCTTCCAGCCACCGGCGGGCACCGCGCAGACGCAGAGCCCAGTGATCGAGGTAACCTGCTGACCGCCACCGGAGTCAGCTCCGGGGAGTGAGGCAGCGACGTCGTGCCGTCTGGACGGATTCGCGGCCCGCGCATGACCGCGCGGGGACTGAGGGGCCGTTCGGGCGGCACGGCGTAGTCAGCGCGCGACGGCCAGGACCATAGGTCCTCCATCCCCTTGGCCTTGTTCGCATGGGAACGGTGAGTGACACGCTTTGTCGATGTCCGCCGCTGGCCGCCTTTAGCGCTTTCGGTGCCTTGTTGCGGTCAGTTCAGGGCCGTCCGTGGCAGTCGAGTGTCCAGAGGGCGATGTGGCCTCCGCCTTGGGCAGGCAGCGATGCGCCCACGATCTGCCCACGGTCGTTGATTGCCATCGCCTCGCTGTAGATGCCGCCGAAGGTGCCCAGATCGGTCATGACACCGCGCTGCCACACAAACGCATGTTCCTCTCCATACGCGGTGTTGGCGATCCCGACCACCTGACCCCATTTGTTCATCGCGTTGGCGCGGCTGACGCTGCCGCCAAGCGTGCCCAAGTCAGTTATGACACCGTCTTCCCAGAAGAACGCGTGTTCCTCACCCGCAGCGGTGATGCCATAACCGGCTACCTGCCCGCGGGCGTTGACCACTTGGGCGCGCGAAAACGGACCGCCTAGCGAACCAAGATCTCTGATCACCCCGTCGCGCCAGATAAACGCGTGCTGCACATCGGCCACCCCAGTGGAACTCCAGCCCACCACATGGCCCGCGTCACTGATATCGGTACTCACGCTATCCGGGCCACCAAGCGTGCCGAGGTCGGTCATGACGCCACGGCGCCAGCGAAACGCATGCGTTTCCATGCCGCCAGGCAAAGCGCTGTAACCAGTGACCTCGTCACGGTTGTTGATCGCCATCGGCTGGCTATAGGAGCCGCCCAAGGTACCCAGAGGCGTGATAACGCCATCCCGCCATATGGCGCCGCTGCCAGTGCCGAGAACATCGCTTCCCCCAGTGACCGAGCCATGATTGTTGACGGCCCTGGCACCCATGGCAGGCCGACCCACGCCACCGAGGTCGGTCAACACCCCACGATGCCAGACGAAACCACGCGGCTCCCCACTGGCCAGGGAACTCGGCCCGATGACAAAGCCTGTATCACTGATGTCAGTGGCCCAAGTGAGATCTCCCCCCAACGAGCCCAAATCAGTGGTGACTCCGCGATCCCACACAAAGCCGCGCACCTGCCCTGCAGCATTCCCCGTCGTGCCAACCACCTGACCGCGTTCATTAACATCCTGGGCGAATCCGCCGTATCCAAGGTCGGCCGTGATCACCCGGCACCCCTGGGCAGCCACTGCTTCGGGCACCGCCGCTATCTGTAGACCAGCTACCACCACGAAGACCACGGTCGCCGCCATCGCCTTGCCACACAGCTGCATCGCTCCTCCTGGCACAGACGGGTCACCTCAGCGGAATCAACCGTCCTCGCCCACTGCCAACTAAGTCAAGCCAATCATTGAAATTAATATTGACATCACTCGTCACGGTGACCCATCCGGAAATGAGACGGCTGTGGGACCCCAACGCAATCGTGGCGGCCGGTCTAATCGTCGAGTCCTGCGATCGCCGCGACATCCTCCTCGGACATGCTCAAAACCGCGGCGATTTCCCTGACAAGAATCGGATGCGGGTTCCAACGGCCGCTGCGAAGGATGTTAATGGTGGACATCGACCGCACGCTTTGCACGGCTGCGTCTCTGATGGAGATCCCGCGCAGATCCATCAGCTTGCTGAACACCTTGCCGAAGGGATGAGGTTCTGGCTGCCCGGCCGGTGCATTCGCAGGACCAAGCACCATGTCGCCGATCTTGGCCTGGAATCGGATCAGCTGGTCGCCTTCAAACCTGACCCTTGCGAAGAACGGCAACGCATCGCCGGATTCGGTGCCGACGAAACCTGGTACGGATACCTCGGTGAATCCTGTCATCGACCGGTCGTGATCGCTCGCGACCTCCGATGGGCGACCGTGCTCAACGTGCGTGACCTTCCAATCGCGATTCCACCACGGCAGCTCCAGCAATAAGGCGTCGAACAACGGTGGCAGAACCGACAGATCCACAGGGTCCGTGGGGACGTCCTTACCAAGTCCGTAGCTATCTGGCCAGTATGTCAACGCCTCGATAACATCTGCGCTCAGCGTGCGGTTAGCAGAAGCCATTGCCGGAGCCTACCGATAGTGGGGCGTTAGCAGCGGTGGCCGCATTCCCGCCACAAGCGACGGGTGCAGCGGCCCACTTCGCACCACAGCCGCCGCTTCGGCGCCGTTGCGAGGTGACAGCCACGCCCATCGGGCTGAGACCATCTCGGCACACCCCACACATCACATCTCGCATCACCACCGACATCCAAAAGGGGCTAGGGAGACGGTGCGCAGCGCCGTCTCCCTAGCCGCCGACAGACCTCTTCGGTGCAGTTGTTGACGTTGGTCGCGAAGGGAACGGTGACTGAGACGAGTTCGCGCTGTCCGCGCGACGATTGCTCTATTCGTTGCTATCCATCGGAACGTTGCCGAGCAGTCGCGCGTCGGTGTCGCGCTGACTCATCTTCTCGGGGCTTGGCTTACGGGGGTGGAGGCGTCCAGCGATGCCAATGCCGATTGGGGTTTGCGTGACGGTACGCCAACAGTGACGATGGTGGTGCGCCGCCATGAGACCACCTGCCGGAGGACACGTGGACCTTCAGTTGAGACGGCTCAGCGAGATCGACTCTGCTGAGATCATCGAGCTGATGAACGATCGGTTGGTTCGACGGCACATGCCACTGGCTGAAGGCGATTTCGGCGCCGCCGAGTGCGCGGCGTTCGTCACAGGCAAGGAAGCCCTTTGGCGCGATCACGGATATGGTCCCTGGGCGTTTCTGGTCGACGGCGAATTCGCCGGCTGGGGTGGCCTACAGCCAGAACGTGACGGCGACGTCGACCTCGCGATGGTCCTGCATCAGCGGTTCTGGGGCCATGGCAGGCAGATTTTCGACCGCATCCTGGACTACGCATTCGACACATGCGGGTTCGACTCTGTGATCGTTCTCCTGCCACCTACCCGTGGCGGCGCCCACGCCGTCGTGCGGCTCGGCTTCCGCCATGACGGTGAAACCAACATCTGGAACAGGCGCTTCGTACGCTATCGACTCCACGCTGATGCCCGACTGCGGTCCTGAACTGTCCTGTCCCATCATCAGTCGATGCGTCGTCAATAGATGGAAGTCGATGACCAGTACTTCGCCCGGCGATACGTTGGCACTGCACTCATTTGGCGCGCTGTTGACCTATTGGTGGCTGGCAGCCGGGAAGGTCAACTGCGTGGCGGTCGCTCAAAGCGAGAAGGAAAGTGCCTCCGAGCAGCCGATAGAAGCTGTGCGGGGTTCGTCGATGGCACCCTCGTCATGCCGGGCTACAAGAACTGGTTGACCTTACGAACCTCCGCAGCAGAGGTAGACGCTTTGCTGTGGGCTGACAAATCGGGCTCGACCACGTCGGCGGTGAGCGGGAACTCATCGCCAAATCTCACACCTTGGTTGGCGTCCAGAGATAGGCTTTGGGAAGGGCGGGGAAGCTTCTAGCGCGGTCTGATGGAGCTCGTGCTCGAAGGAGACACCCAAGCGAGCCGACCAATCAGGAACCCTGAGGAAGATGTGTCCGGGGACTTGACTTGGGGTTAATGCTGGCATCGCAGAGTTTAGGGCTACCTCGGCTCCATTTCGGATGGTGAGGGGACTCGACTTAGCGTTGGTTACCGCTGGTCAGTGTGGTCTGGTGTAGATTCTGCGGAGTCTTGCGATCGTTGCAGGGGCAGCTGGATCCAGCCCCCGATGTCACGCCGGCCGGCGCGTTCGGCGGCGTGGCGGGCTCCCTGGTTGTTTGCGTGGATGGTGCCAACCAGGATGCGGGTCGCGTCGGGCAAGGCCCGCGCAAGCAGTGTGGTGAGGTATGGCCCGTAACCACGGCCGCGGAACGGTGTGGCCAGGACGAGTTCCTCAACGATGTACGCCGGCATGCCGAGGCTTTCACCATTGGTGCTCACGGCCAGGTAGCCTGCCCACCGGTCGTCGATGGTGACGTCGAATAAGGTGCCGTTGGCCAGGTTGTCCTGCAGGTCTTCGAGATCGGCGATCCCGGCCTGTTCGGGGTGACCTGGATGTTTGGTGGCCATGGCGTCGTAGGCCGCTCTGGCATGTGTGTAGTGTTCCAGTGAGCTGGCTGGCGCGAGCCCCAGTCCGGTGGGGACGGGTTGGCCAGCGCCGGCGCGCAGGGCCGTGACAGGGGCGGCAAGGAAGCGTTTGTCCGGGATGGTGTCCGCGAAGCGGCTTGCCGGTGCGGCACTCCATAGACGCAGATACCGGGGTTGGAGGGTGCCGTAGGTCTTGGCCGCCGCTTGCGCCAGCGCTGCCATGTCATCGGCGGTGAACGGTCTGCTCAATACCGTGGCGTCCACGAACGGCTTGGCCGGGTCGAGGCCTTGGTACCGGATGCTCATCATGGCGTGAAGATCAGCGGCAGCGGCGACCCAGTAGTTGAGGAGCGCCTGTGCCGGCTGCCGGGGTGCAAATCGCCGCGCCCGTGATGCGGCGACCGTCACATCGGTGGCCAACAACACGTCGTCGGACCGCTGCTCGGCCAGTAGCGCCAATCGGGCGCCATCGTCCACCCACCGGCGGGTGAGGGGGTGCTGAGCGGCCAAGAAGAACTCAGCCAACTGCTGTGCCGTCGGAACGCCAAATTCCATGCCCGGGACGCTAGCGCGGCGGAGCGGCTTGGCGCTCGATCTTTTTCCTCTGAACCAGCCAGGATCAGGCGGGA
The DNA here is from genome assembly GCF_016862955.1 of Rhizocola hellebori. Lineage (GTDB taxonomy): Bacteria > Actinomycetota > Actinomycetes > Mycobacteriales > Micromonosporaceae > Rhizocola > Rhizocola hellebori. The sequence goes on from NZ_BONY01000057.1 coordinate 5,780, forward strand.
TAGTGCATAACCCATGGGTTGAGCATCCAGCGGGCGTCCGCGCCAGGCGAGTCGGGGCCGTAGCGGAGCCGGGCCTGTTCTGGCGTGGTACCAAGCAGTGTGGCGATGTCGTGCCAGCTGCAGCCGTCCTCACGGGCTTCGGCGATGAGGTGAAAGATGAGGTGAAATAGGCAACGTCGGCTTGCTTAATCAGGCTGAACCTCCAGATCAGCGAGCCGCGATCGCCTTGCGTCTCAGAGCCAACCGCTTGCGGACAAACTGATCTGTCAGCTCCGGAAGGCTACGCACGGATTTGCCGAGAGCCGCGTGCCGACACGCTGAAGGCGGTAAGGACGGAATAGTTCGAGGTGGATCGATATCAGCAGGGAGTGGGAGGATGTGGCAGCATGGTCGGATGTCGGCAGGAGGCGATCAGGTGCTTCGCGACGCGCTGAAGGCGCTGCTGCCGGCGCGGTCGACGTTGGACGGTGTCGTGGCCGAACTCGATGCCGTCTTGTTCGTGGCCGCTTCTGCGGCTACCCCGCCAGCCGCGCGGCAGAGGCTTCTTGCCTGGTTACCGACGGTGGCGGCAGGTGGCGATAGCCGGGTGCAGGCTGTGATCCGCTTGGTCAGCCAGATCGCCCGATTTCGGCTTCCCCAAGACCGCTTGCAGGCCAGCGTCAAACGTGTCAGAAAACTTGCATAGCGTTTATCTTCGCCCGGTCATGCGCACCGCAGCCACGTTTGTCGCGCCGCGAATGCACGGGTGCGCGATCGGTCTTGCAAGTGCCGCCTCGGCGGTGAGTCAGGCACCAGCCGGCTGGATGGCCGGAACGCAGCAGGAGTCCCAAGTGATGTTGGTCAGCGGGCCAGCAGCCACGATAGGCAGCAGACACCCAGCGCGCAGACCGTCCAAGCGTTAACCGCTGCTAAGGTACCGGCCGCTACCGGCGACTCGAACCGGCGAACCAGGAAGGCACGCAGCGGCAGCGCGATCACTAGGCTCACCACCAGGAACGCTGCTGTATGGCGCAGCACGTCCCACCAGTTCGGGAACCATCCGCCGCACCTCATCGGCCCAGTGCAGGGTTTGAACGGAGCCTGCGGCTTCGCGCCGAGATCCAGGAACTCCGTACCCAGGAGCCAGGCGCCCACTACGATCGGCGCAAGCGCGGCAAAGACGTACCAGATGCCCAGCGTCGCCACGCTCCTGCGCCACCTTGCCCGATTCTTCCCGTCCCCGTGTTCATCCATGGACGGCATGGTAACCAGGATCGGTCACAGCCGCCCTTGCAGAACAGACGGCAGAGGTAGTGACAGGCACCCGTTGCACTATGCACGATCAAGCGAATTTGGGGGCGTGGACGGCGAGCAGGTAATGACCGCTTTTGCTTGATCCGCGCGTTGGTCTGAAGATGTCAACAGTGCATCAGCGGATCCGCTGGGTTCACCTTGAAAGGTCCACATGCGGGAGCGGACCTCGATCTGTAGGTGGTGCTGTCGAAGCTCTTTGTGGGAGACCACCAAGGGCAACATGAGCGACAGCAAAGTTGCTGGGTGAACCCCCGCCTCACAGAGGATCCACCCATCAAAGATCAATCGCCTTCAGAATTCTTTCGGCGCGGGTTGCTTCGTTCTATACGGTGGTATCCGCGATGTCGTTGACGGCAATGTAGGCGAACGTCATCGCGGGGCCGATGGTCGATCCCGCTCCGGCGTAGCTGTGTCCCATGACCGCTGAGCTGGCGTTGCCCGCGGCGTACAGGCCCGGGATCACCGAACCGTTCGACCGCAACACCCGAGCGCGGACGTCGGTGACCAGGCCGCCTTTGGTGCCAAGGTCGCCCGGGACGATCTTGCAGGCGTAGAAGGGTGGCAGCCATATCGTTGCCAGGCACGGGTTCGGCCCGACCGCCGGGTCGGTGTAATAGCGGTCGTAGGCGCTGTCGCCCCGCTTGAAATCGGTGTCCCTTCCGGACAGTGCGAACCCGTTGAAGCGGTTGATCGTGGACAACAGCGCGCTCCCCGACAGCCCGATCTTGCGGGCGAGCCCGGCGATGGTCCAGTCCTTGACGACAGCGCCGGAGCTGTACCAGGCGTCCGGGAACGGCAGTGTGGGCAGCACATCGCGGAACAGGTACCGGTTGCGGTAGTTCTGATCGAAGATCATCCAGGCCGGAATGTCGGGCGTGACGGCGTTCTTCTGGTACATGACGTGAACGACGTCGCTGTAAGGCGCGGCCTCGTTGACGAACCGCTTCGCGGCAGTGTTGACGATGATGCTGCCCGGCAGAGTGCGTTCGGCCAGGCAGAAGTAGGGCTCCTCGGGCAGCGGGATCGCCGGACCCCACCACGCGTCGTCCATCAGGGAGATCGCGGCGCCCGCGGCCAACCCGGCGCGGATGCCGTCGCCGGTGTTCTCTTGCGCCCCGACCGTCCAATCCACGCCGATCGGTTGCTGCTGGTAGGTCAGGCGCATGTTCAGGTTGTGTTCGAACCCACCCGAACCGATGACGATGCCCTTGCGGGCTTTGACCAATGTGGACATCCCGTTGCGCCGCACGATCACGCCGGTGGCCCGGCCCATGCCGTCGAAGCGCAGCTCTTCGAACGGAGTGTTGAGCCAGACGGGAACACCAGCGCGCATCAGACCCGCACGCAAGGCGCCGGCCAGCGCCTGGCCCATGGTCAACGGCACCTTGCCCAGGGCGACAGCGGTCAGGTACCGCGCGACGCACTCCGCCGCGACCTCGGCGCCGTGGAGATTCACCGTGGCCAGGTTGAGCCACTTGTAGTCCGTACTGAACACGGTCGTTCCTGCCGGTGTGGGCAGATAGGCGGGATTCAGGTTGGGCAGCTCCGCGCCGAGAAGGTTGCCGTCGAACAGATCGGGCTCAATTGATCGACCCCTGGCGATGCCGCCGGGCAGTTCGGGGTAATAGTCAGAGTAGCCGTCCATGTAACGGAAGCGCAGCGGACTGTTGCGCTGGACGAAGGCGATCATCTCGGGCCCATTGGCGAGGAAGGCCGCCTGCCTGTCGGGCGGCACGTCGCCCTTGACGACCGCCGCCAGGTAAGCGGCCGCCTTGGCTGGGGTGTCGGGCACGCCCGCGGCCAGGATGACCTCGTTGTTAGGGATCCAGATCCCGGCACCCGATCGGGCCGCCGACCCGCCGAAGGTCGGCGCCTTCTCGACCACGACCGTGCGCAGGCCGCGTGCCGCGCCGCGCAGGGCCGCCGTCATTCCAGCGGCGCCAGATCCGATCACGACCAGGTCGTATTCCTCCTCCGCGGCCCAGGCGACGCGGGTGAGAGCGGAGGAGGCGACAAGCGTGCCAGCGCCAAGAGCGGTAGCACCAGCAAGCACCTTGCGTCTACTGTGAGTTGCAGACATAGCAATCCTTAGATGTACTCATGCGTGGGACCGAGATAGTAACCTGTAACACGTTCTAATATCTGACGCACACTCGCACATGTCAAAGCTCAAAAATTTTAGAACATGTTCCTTTAGGTACATCGACGGTTGCGTCGTCGTCAGACCTCCACGAACGGATGATCAACATCATGGAACGAAGGCGCCAAACGGGCATAGGCCTGCAGAGTCGGACGGCGGAGTCAGGGCAGGACATGAAGAACCTCGCGGCACAAGCGATCAACCCCGCTATACCGAATTACCAAGGGAGCGGTCCAGCTGCATGACCCAAACGCCTGCCGCAGCCTATGATCCATTGAGGCGGAACGATCTTCGCCGCCTTCTCAGATGGGTGCTGTCAGAGGACACGTGAAAATGGCTCTGTTGCAATCTTGGTGAATGGCCTGCTCATGCGTTCAGCAGGATGCGTTGACGGGAGTAGTTGGTGGTTGGCGCGGCCGAACATGTTGCGTTTCAACGCCTTCACCTTGTTGATCCGCCCCTCTACCCGGCCGGAGCTGTAGGGCAGGGTGAGCCCGGCGACGACGGCTTTCCAGTCTTTTGCGTAGGCCTGCGGCGAAGGTGGCGATCTCGGGCACCAGACTGGGTTCGGCGTCGGTGACCCAGGCTTCGAGTTCGTGGCCGCGGCGCTCGCGTAGCAGGACGGTAAACCTGCGGGCAGGATCCCGGGTGGCGGCCAGTTCGGGGCTGTCGACACCAACTGGCTGCTACGCCGCCCTGAAGATCTCGACCACCACGAACAGACCACCCTGGCCGCTATTCAAGCCGCATGCCCAGACCTGGACCGGCTCGCCGCACACATCACCGGCTTCGCCAAAATGATGGTCCACCGCACCGCGACCGCCGACCTGGACACCTTGGCTGGCCACCGTGGAAGCAGACGACATCGCCGAACTACACACCTTCGCCCGCGGCATCCGCCAGGACTACGCCGCGGTCCGCAACGGCCTGTCCCTGCCACACAGCTCCGGCGCCTGCGAGGGCAACGTTAACCGGCTGAAATCCTTGAAACGTCAAATGTTCGGACGTGCAAACTTCGACCTGCTCCGAAAACGAGTACTCACCAGACAGTAGGAGCCGCCACAAGATCCTCGCCAGAACCCATGATCGTGGCAGGCGACAGTTGCATCGCCCCGCGCCCGCGAACGTCTTTCATTGCTTGAATCGACTTTCGAAGGTCTAACGTCGTGGCAACGCCATCTGGTGATGGCAGAGCGGCCAGACGCATACTTTGCGCCGCTTGTTCCACAGGTTCCTGGCTGACGCACGCAGCTTCCGTGGGGCAGAAGAGGTTACCGCAGCTGCCGTAGTGCCACATGGCCAGTTCCTTACACCGCAAATTCTCAAACAGGCATTGGACGCCTGGGTCGCAAACACTCAGTGTCGGGAAGCATCCAGTATGCCGGATCTTGCTGTAGCGCTCTTCCGTTCTACCGCACATCTACGCCCGAACGACCTCGACATCTGGCGCCGGTTCCTCGTCGATTGTCAACGGACATTGAGATCTCCGCGTGGTGTGCGGCTGTTGATCGCGGCGGGTGTAGGCACGGTGGAGGCATGCCAACGACTGCGGATCGGCCGTAAGACCGGCTATCGGTGGCGAGCCGAGACCGGCGGGCTGCCACGAGCTCAGGTAACGGCGCCGAAGCGGCCCAGTCGTGCGCAGCCAGCATCAGTACTCCAGCGCTATTTGTCGCTGCTGGAACGCCAGCGCATCGCCACCTTACGTGTCACTGACACTTGCGCCGCGAGGGTTTAAGCGTCCGAGAGATCGCCGCGCAACTAGGCAGAGCACCTTCGACCATCAGCCGGGAGCTACGGCGCAATATGGCCACCTGTGACGCGGCTACGACGGCGATTGGGCGCATGCGCGCGCCCGTGAGCGCGCAAGGCGACCTCACTGCACATGCCCACCAAACCATCCCGATCGGCGAACCGGGTGGAATCAACGACAGCCTGCCCTGTTTCCTTTCTGAGAGCCAGCGTTGGAGGGTACCTGCGACAGCCTTCCGGTGGCGGATGCCGTAGTCGCTCGTTCAGGCCGGGCCAGGCGCGGAGGACCTGAGCGGTCGTCCGCGCCTGGCGATGTGCCAGCCTACGTGGTCAGCTGTAGACCTCGAACTCGAACAGGGAGTAGCCGTATCCGGTGCCGCGTACCGTGCCGTTGATCCGCACATACCGGCCGGTGGCCCCGAGTCCTGTGTTGTCGTCGACTCCGCCGTTTCCGCCGGTGATCGAACGGACCGTCGTCCAGGTGGTGCCGTCGGCGGACGTCTGGATCTGGTACGCCGAACCGTATGCGGCCTCCCAGGTCAGCTTGACCCGGTTGATCGCATACGACTGGCCGAGGTCGACTCGTATCCATTGCGGGTCAGCGAAGGCGCTGCCCCATCGCGTGGTCAGCGAACCATCCACTGCCGCCGAGGCGACGAAGGCGCCTTCGACGCTGGATGCGGTGGCCGGCTTGTTCAGCGCGAGGTTGTTGGTCGGAGGCGGCGGTGTGCCGTCGCCGTAGACCTCGAACTCGAACAGCGAGTACCCGAAGCCGGTGCCGCGGGTCGTGCCGTTGATGCGCACGAACCGGCCGGTGGCCCCGAGACCGGTATGTTCGTCGACCCCGCCGTCAGCGCCGGTGATCGCACGCACCGTCGTCCAGGTGGTGCCGTCGGCCGAGGTTTGGATCTGGTACGCCGAACCGAATGCGGCTTCCCAGGTGAGCTTGACCCGGTTGATCGCATACGACTGACCCAGGTCGACCTGTATCCATTGTGGATCGGCGAAGGCGCTGCCCCATCGGGTGGTCAGCGAACCGTCCACCGCCGCCGACGCCACGTAGGCACCTTCGACGCTGGATGCGGTGGCCGGCTTGTTCAGTGCAAGGTTGCTGCCCACCGGGGGCTGGGTGGTGCCGGAGGTGAAGGTGAAATCGTCGATGTCGAACAGCGAGCCGGTGACGGCGCCGGTGAACACCAGGTACAGCTGGTTCGTTCCGGCCGGCACGGTCACCGTGCCGTTCACATCGACCCATGTCTCCCAGCCGCCGGTCGGAGCGACCGCCACCGTGGACACGACGGTGCCGGTGGGCGAGCCGACTCTTACGGTCAGCGTGCCGCCGACACCGGCCGAGGCGACGCGAGCCCTGAATCCGGTGACACCGGTCAGGTTGTAGGGCGTGAAGGAAATCCAGTCGCCGTTCTCGATGTAGCCGACGGCGTTGCCGCCGTGCGCGCTGGCCTTGGCGGCGAGCATGACACCGTTCATCGTGCTGAAATGCTCAGCCTGCCGGGTACGTGGCTGCAGCTGGGCCTGGGCCTGGACCGCTGTCCCGGTCGGCGGGGTGTACACGGCGGCGAGCACCCCGAACACGTTGGCGGCCGCGTCGTGCTCACCGTCCACTGTGGTCTGAATCGACCCGGTGCAGCCGGTCCTGCTGGTGATGGGGTGCCCGTGACTGTCGTGGCCCAGCACATAGTTGACCACGACCCGGTTGCAGTCGATCGTGCCGACGTTCGGGTCGGTGACCCGCACCTCGTAGGGCACCAGGTCGCCGAACTGGAACACCGAGCCGTTGGGCGGGCCGATGATCTGGATCGACGCCCGGCCGACACCGACGACGACGCTGGCCGTCGACGTGCGCCCGCCCGTGTCGCGCACCGTCAGCGTCGCGGTGTACTCACCGTTGGCCGGGTAGGTGAACGTCGGGTTGGCCGCTGTCGAATCGGTGCTGCCGTTGGTGGTGAAGTCCCAGGCGTAGGTGATCGCGTCGCCGTCGGGGTCGTTGCTGCCGGCCGAGCTGAACTGCACGGTCAGCGGCGCCGCGCCGCTGGACGGATTGGCTGCGGCCTGGGCGATCGGCGCCCGGTTGCCGCCGCTGTTGAACTCGATGCGGTAGACGGCCGAGTTGGCGTCGCCACCGAACCAGGTCGTGCCGTAGTCGAGCACATACAGGGCACCGTCGGGCCCGAACTCCAGATCCATGATCGAAGTCCCGGTGAACGGCACCGGATCGATCGCACCGGCGCTGCCATTGGCATTGATCGTGACCGCCTTGATCCAGCGGCTGGTGAATTCGCCGATGATGGCTTTCCCGTTGTACGAGGCCGGCCACTTCACGTCGGAGACCAGCGCCGGGTTGAAGTTGTAGACCGGGCCGCCCATCGGGCCGCCGCCACCCAGCTCGGGCCGCCACGGCCCCGCGCCGCCGTAGGGCAGCCAGGCTGCCTGCGACGGCGCAAGGACGGTGATGCCGGTGTTGTTGCGCGAGTTGTTCGTCGGCCCACCGGCGCAGTTGTACAGACCCAGCGACGGTCCGGTGGGGAACGTGTACTCGTTATAAGGGGTGTTGTAGTTGGAGCAGTACGGCCAGCCGAAGTTGCCCGGCGCGGTGATCCGCTCGAAGGCCACCGTGCCCGCCGGCCCGCGGTCGGCGATGGCGCCGCCGTCGGGGCCGTAGTCACCGAGGTAGACCACCCCCGTGGCCTTGTCCACGGCCATCCGGAACGGGTTGCGGAAGCCCATCGCGTACACCTCAGGCCTGGTGTTGGCCATGCCCACCGGGAACATGTTGCCCGCCGGGATGGTGTAGCCACCGGTGGCTCCCGGCCTGATCCGCAGCACCTTGCCGCGCAGGTCGTTGCTGTTGCTCGCGCTGCGCTGCGCGTCGAAGGCCGGGTTGCGGTCGGCCCGCTCGTCGATCGGCGCGGAGCCGGCCGAGTCGAACGGGTTGGTGTCGTCACCGGTTGACAGGTAAAGGTTTCCGGCCGCGTCGAAGTCGATGTCACCGCCGACGTGGCAGCACTGCCCCCGGCTGGTCGGCACGTCCAGGATCGTGACCAGCGACGCCGGGTCGATCGTGAAGTCGTCGCGCACCGTGAACCGGCCCAGCTTGTTGGAGCCGTTGAACGGGGCGAACTGCGCCGCGGTGCCGGTTGTCGGGGCGTCGCCGGCCGGGGTGCTCAGCGGCGGGGCGTAGTAGATGTACACCCACTTGTTGGTGGCGAAGTTCGGGTCGGCCTTGATGCTCTGCATGCCCTCCTCGTCGTGGGTGTACACCGGAAGGGTCATCGACACCTTGGTGTTGCCGTTGACGTCGGTGTAGCGGACGACTCCGCTGCGGGAGGTGTGCAGCACACCGCGGTTGGGCAGCACGGTCAGGCCCATCGGCTCGCCGACCTCGTCCACGCCCTTGGCCAGCGTCACCTGGCTGAACGTGCCGACCGGCGGCTGGCTGCCGACCGTGCAGCTGCCGGTGCCCTGCGCCGCGTACCGGATACCGCCGAGCAGGTGGGTGCGGAAGTTGGCCTCGCTGAAGCTTTCCTGGGTGTGCCCGAGGCCGGTGTACCACGAGCGTCCGCCGTCATAGGCGCGGCACCAGGAGATCGGGTGGTCGGCGCCCATGCTGCCACCGGTGTAGGTGGACTCGTCCAAATTGGCCAGCACGTGCACCGCCGAGCGCGGGTTGGTGCGGTAGTTGTACAGCTCGTCGGTCCGGCTCCAGTTCACCGGAATGCCGGCGGTGGACGGGTGGGCCGTGTCCTCGATGCGGACAGTGACCGGCTGGATCGCCGGGTGGCTGGCGAAGTACGCGCCCACCAGGCTGCCGTACCAGGCCCAGTCGTACTCGGTGTCGGATGCCGCGTGCACGCCGACATACCCGCCGCCGGCGCGCACGTAGCGCTCGAAGGCGGCCTGCTGGGTGGCGTCGAGCACGTCACCGGTGGTGGACAGCCAGATCACGGCCCGGAATCTGGCCAGATTGGCGTCGTTGAACTGGGTGGCGTCCTCGGTCGCCTCGACCGCGAAATTGTTCTGCGTACCGAGCTGCTGGATCGCGGTGATACCCACCGGGATCGAGTCATGCCGGAACCCCGCGGTCTTGCTGAAGATCAGCACCGTGAAGTCGGCGGCTTGCGCCGGGGTGACGTTGAAGCCGACCCCGGCCAGCACAAGGGTGACACAGAGCAGCACTCTGCGAATGAACATGATCGGTTGGCACCTCTTCCGTGGAAAAACTATGAAGACGTGCGCCGATCACGTCGGGACCGCGAACTGCCGGCCGCCCCCTGGCGGCACGAAATGCGTGTGCGCCTTCACCTCCTCCCCCTCGTTGACGATGGGAGAGCGCTCTCCAATCAGGTGCAGACAGTTAAGCAGACTCCCCCGCCCTTGTGAAGCCTCATCACGTGCCGACCGCCCGTGGCCCAGCCGACCGGCGCAACCGAATCGTGCTCCCGGCGCATCTTCCCTCCGGAAGCCACGACGCGCGGAGATGGGCAATGATTCTGGACCGGTGGGTTTGCCAGCATGAGCGGCATCTGTTCGACGGGCCGGGGTTCGTGTGGGGCGAGTTTCGCTGCCCACCGGCCGATGGCTTGTGGCGCACCGACAATCGCATTCGTGAGCACGCGGTCGTCGCTTTCGCAGGCTCGGCGGTGCGGATCACCGCGGGCCGCTTCGACACGGTCGCGACCAACGAGAGTGTCTGGTATTCGCCCGGGGTCCGCTACCGCCGCACGATGGTGGCCACCCGCGGCGACCATTGCACTTTCGTGGCCCTGTCGCCAGAATTGGCCGCGCGGCTGCGAATCCGGCCGGGCGTCCAAGCCAGGGTGTGCACAGACAGAGCGGTTATGGCCGCCTATCGTATTCGGCGCGAGATCGCCTGCGGGCATCCCGACGAGCTGGCACTCGAAGAACTCGCGTTGACCACGCTGGCCGAGCTTTCCGGTGCCGACGAGGCTTTGTCTGGTACCAGCAAAGAAGTCGAGAAAATCAAAGAAGCGATCGCCGCCGATCCTGGCCGGCAGTGGTCCTTGGCGGAACTGGCGGCCATCGCGCACTACTCCCCCTGGTTCCTGTCGCGGATGTTCCCCAGGGTCACCGGCATGAGCCTGTGGGCATATAGGCGCCAGCAGCGGCTGCGCGCGTCGCTGCAAGAAGCGCTGCGCCCCGAGGCCAACCTCGCCGCCGTGGCGCAACGCTACGGCTTCTCCAGCCACAGCCACTATTCTCGCGTGTTCCGGGAAGCTTTCGGCTGCACGCCATCGGCCGCCCGAGACGGGTCCGCTAGAGCCCTATGACGTAGACAGTGTTGCGTCCACGGGCGGAGACGAGCATGTCGGCCCGGCCGTCACCGTTCACGTCACCGAGCCCGACCACATCGAATCCGATGAGCTCACCCGCATTGGGGCCCGGATAGGTGACGATGGCCTTGCCCGTCCGTCCGGAGTAGACGGTGAATTTGCCTCCGTGATCCGCCCCGGCGCTGCTCAGGTAGGAGCCGACCACCACGTCGGCGCGACCGTCGCGATCGACGTCGCCCGCGCCCCGGCCCGGCCCCGCGCCCTCACCTGGTTCGGTGCCGGTGAAGCGCCACACCAGCTTGCCGTCACGGCCGTCGAAGACATAGGCGTCGCCGTTGGCCGTGGAGAAGTCGCTGACGTAGACATCGTCGCGTCCGTCGCCGGTGACGTCTCCGGAACTCGCGGTGAAGAACCAGCCGAAGTCGCCGCCCGGCGTCTGACCCGCGACGGTGAACCGCCACCGGCCATGGCGGTCGTAGACCGAGGCCGTGCCGCCCTGACCCTCGCCCGCGTCGGGAGCGCCGATCACGTAACCGTCCGCCAGCGCACCCGCACCCCAGCCGAACGCGTCACCTTCGCGGGCGCCGGTGTGCGTCCGCTTGACGGCCCCGCTTCGGCCGTCGATGACGACAGCCTTATTGGCACACGGCGCACCCACCACGACGTCGCCGCCGCCCGCGCTCGCCACCGCCGCGCCGAACTGGCCGCCCGGCTCCACACCCTCGTGCCTGGCGATCAGCGCTCCCGTCCGTCCGGAGTGGACATAGACTCTGCCCTTGGCTGGCGACTGGACGCAGGCCAGCTGTGCCACGCCCGGGGCGCCGACGACGATGTCGGGCACACTGTCGCCGTCCACATCGCCCGCCTCCGCGATCGAGTAGCCGAACCTGTCACCGGGCTGGCCGTGAAACTTGTGCAGCAGCTTTCCCGTGCGTCCGCTGCGAACCTCGACCAGGCCGACCACACCGGCGGTGTCGGTGTAGCCGGGGGCGCCGACAATGATGTCCGCCACCCGATCGGAGTCCACATCGGATATTCGCGCCACCGCGCCGCCATACACGCTCGCCGGCTGGCCGACGAAAGTGTGCAGGATCCGCGGCTCGCACGGGCGGGCCTGGGCTGGTCCGGTCGCGCCCAGCAGCACAACCACCGCCACCAAAGCTGTGGCCTTCATATGATGCCTCTCTACCCGCGACGGACCGCCCGCCGCGGGTGCCGTCGACGCTAAGAGGCCACGTCCGAGGTCGGCTGTCACGCAGTTGTCCAGTTGCCCCTGCCACAGCCGCTCTCACCGGGCCTAGACGTCCCGGAAGCCCGACAGCTTTGGACTTGCCTTCTGGGCGCGAGCTCGATGTCTGCAGCTGCGCAAGCGGCTGAGGCATTCCGCTTCCACGTCGCGGCAAGCGCTCCCGGCGCGGGGACCTTTCGGGTTCAGTCATTCGTCGATGAATCGCGCCTGTAAGCGTGAGCTGGCGTCAATCGACCGCTACCGCATCAACCTAACCAGACGGTGTCGCACACAGCTATTCGGTGATGACATTGCGTAGTGGCGACCTTAGCGAAGGGTGGAACTATGCGATCAGTTGCGAGCCTACGGCGTCGCATCTCACTGTTTGCCCTGGGTATTGTCGCTGTACCGCTTGTGGTTCTGCTGCGACCTGGCGCCGCCAATGCCACCTCCATTGGTGAACCATGTCCGTCGCCATTTACCGTCTACTCCTTGCCCACAGCGGACAGCAATCCCTATGCCGTGACGACCGGCCCGGACGGGTCTGTCTGGTTCAGCGAGCTCACGGGCACGCACAGAATCGGCCGGATCACGCTTGCGGGCCAGATCACCGAGTACAACACCGAAGTAAACCAAATCGCGAGCTTGGTCGCCGGTCCAGACAGCGCTTTGTGGTATGTCACCAGTTCGGGCAACAGCGGTGTGGTCGGCCGCATGACGACCGACGGCGCATTTACCTCGTTCTCCCTCGGCTCGTCCACGGACGCCTACGGCCTGACCGCAGGACCCGACGGCGCATTGTGGTTCGGCATGACAGTTCAAGGGCAGCCCAAGGTTGGGCGAATCACGACAGGCGGCGACGTTACCAGCTTCACCGTCCCAGTCAGCGCCTACGAGATGACGGCCAACCCGCAGATCTCCGCCATAACAACTGGACCTGACGGCGCGCTTTGGTTTCTTTTCGAGGGTCGCGCCGAAGGCAACGACATTCCGGTCGTCGAAAAGATCGGCCGCGTGAGCCTGGACGGGCAGTTCACCCTCTACCCCTTGGGCAGTGAGCTTAAGGGATTGGTCAGCATCGTGGCCGGGTCTGACGGCGCGCTGTGGTTCACCGAATATCGGACCCACAAGATCGGGCGGATGACGACCGATGGTGAAGTAGCTGAATATGACGCCGGGCCGAATCCGTTCGCGATAACCTCCGCACCTGACGGTACATTGTGGTACACCGGCGGCGACAATGCGGTAAATCGAATCACCCTCGCGCCGTTCGGCATCAGCGCGTTCTACTCGCCCAACCTCGAGTCTGCCCTGCGCCAGATCACCGCTGGCCCAGGCAACTCTTTATGGTTTGCCGACCAGAGTTCGGCGGCCGGCGGAAACCACATCGGCCGGATATCCTTGGACACCCCCGCCATGCCGATCCCGCAAGGATTGACAGCGCCGCAAGAGTGGGTCAGAGCTGCGAGCTTCAGCTGGCAGTCGTTGCCAGGGACGAACCACTACAACGTATGCCGCGACGGGATCATGATTGACTCCACGTCTCAGCCCAGTTATACCGACACCCAAGCAGTTGTTGAAGGCCCACACACCTACACCGTCACGGCCGTGGACCAGTTTGGCCAGGAAAGCTGGCATGCGAGGCAAATCCAAATCGGTGTCGACAACACTGCGCCCTCGATATCGAATGTTGCCTGGACCCTCAACCCCATCGTGGCGGGAGACAACACCACCCTCACCGCCGACGTGGCAGATCACGGCTTAGGTGTGGTCAGGCCGGTCCAGTATCGAGTCGATGGCGGTCCGGCCAAACCGATGACGCTTAGCAGAGGAAAATGGCGGGCAGTTTTCAGCTCCGGCTTGGGCTCGCAAACCGACCTGCCCAACGGCAACCACGCCATCGAAATCGTGGCCGGCGACTCCATCGGCAACGTCAGTGTGTTCACCACTCAGCTCGTTGTCGGGCTGCCCTCACCCACCAACCTGGCCGCCACCAGCCCCACGGGGCTTCCGGTGTTGACATGGCAGGGGGTCACCAACGCTGACCACTATGACGTCTATCGCGACTCGATTCTGCTCGGCTCCACCACCAGTCTGGTGTACAGCGACAACACGGCCAACGACGGCAGCCACAGCTACCACGTTGTTGCCGTCGACGCGTTCGGCTCGACCGGCGCTGCCTCGAACACGATAACGGTCGTGGTCGACAAGACCGGTCCCGCCATTTCAGCGCTGACTTGGACATCCAATCCGCTGTCACAGGGCCAGCCCACACAGCTGAGTGTCGCGGCGAACGACAATCTGACGAACGTAGCGTCCGTCGAATACACAGTCGATGGCAACGCCAGGCAGCCGCTAGGGTACGACGCGGCCACCAACACGTGGAAAGCCGTTCTGGGGGCGAACCTGGCCGTCAACACCTACAACATCGAGGTCTTCGTCACCGACGGCGTCGGAAACGAGAGTGTGGGCGTCGACGTCCTGGCGGTGTACAACGCCACCAACGGCTATGTCACGGGACACGCTAAAGTCCTCCCCAACGCCACAGACACCTTGCCCATCGCCCGCGACGCCTCCAACAACCCAGCCAAAGTGATTGTCGGCTTCACCAATGTCAAGGCTGCTACCTCCACCACGCCAACCTCCGGCAGCTTCGACCTCAGCTATGTGGTGAAGAACAACAAGGATGAGTTCAGCATCTCCAGCACGTCCGTCGACTGGCTTGTGGTGCCCGATAGCCTCCACGCCAGCATCCTCGGCCATGCCACCCTGACGGTCTACAACGGCGGCGTGCAGACCACCACGGCCAACGTGTCAGTGCGCTTCGACCTCACCCTTGGCTCGGCCGGCTCCCCGGATCACCTCAAGATTCGCATCTACGATCCTGGCATCGATCCGTCCGCTGCCCCGCACTGGGTCATCGACGACGATGTACTCGCGAACGGTTCTCACCTGATGATCAGGCAGTAGCCACGATCTGCGCTCAGCACGGGACACGCGAACAGTCGGCTGCACCACGGCGGCACGATAAGCTTCAAACCGGTTATGAGTCGATTGGCTTTGCCGCGTTCGCCCCACAAGCGCGGTGCCGAACGATCGCTGCGCCGCCAAACGGGCTGTCCACCGGCTTCGATGCCGCGCCGGCCGTCCCCAGCCGTCAGCGTTTCCATGTCCTCACGGAAGCGCTCCAGAGCGACAGCTTTTCAGTGCTGTTCGTGGGTGAAATCTAAGCGGGACAGGGTGTCAGCTGAGAACGACGTCCCGAGCGACGCACTGGCCGTCCAGTGAGATTTCAATCGTTGTCCAATCGCGTCTATGAAGCTTCATGCCAACTCGTTGACCATGGCACCTGTTAACGGAAAGGCGAACACATGAAATCCTCGATACGGCGCATATGCACCCGACTCGGTGCGGTCGCCATCGCGACGGCCTTCGCCGTCGGCATCGCCCAGCCAGCCTCTGCAGGCTGGGTCCCCTATGGCTTCTACGACTACTACACAGAGTGCGAAGCCATCGGCAATGGGCGCGAGGGCACCGAGTGGGTCTTCTGGTATTGCGTGATGCTGTCAGGCGGCAACGGGTATGCCCAGCTCATGGTGTTCATGCCCGACGATGTCTGACCGTCTGGGGGGTCGATGTCGTCCTGGGCGTCGATAACGTCGAGACTTTCGCCATCGACCTCTACTCATGTGCCCCACGCGACACTCATTGGTGAAACGGCGTTTGACGCTCGGGCCGAGGCTGAGGGTCCGGCGGGCTGCGCGGCCGATGGATTCCCGGCGGGCGTTGGACCGCAAGGCCGGCAGCTTAGGACTTGCCTCGAACCGCGAGGGGCGGCTCAGGCCGGGTCGGCGCCGGGGATCTCGAGGTTGGAGTAGTAAGGGTTGGTGAAGGGGAAGCAGTCGCGCAGCCAGTGCCGTAGGGCCAAGTACACCTTGGTGTAGTAGCCGCGCTCGTATGCCTGCGGCGTGACCCACCAGCTCGCATCCACATCGTGCTCGATCAGCTGCTCGGTCAGCGGTGTCCGTCTTCCCATCGGATACAGGTAACAGCAGCCGAGGTAGCCGCCTTCCGAGTCGTACAAGGCGTAGGAGAACGAGTAACCCTCACGAAACTCGCACTCGTGCCAGACAAGGTCGACGTAATTGAACTCCTCCGTGACCGGCTCCACGGGCCAGCCGCCGCCCCTGGTCCGTTGAATGAGCTCGATGCTGGCATTGACGCCCCGTACGTCATCGTGCAGGTCCATGCGGCCGAGCACTCGGGCGTGGATGTCGTCGTAGGCCAGCTGTGTGGGCGCCGGGTGGCCCGGCGGAAGCTGCAGGCTCTTGACCAAACCGCTGTAGTCCACAGTTCCCCCATTCGCGCGCAAAGCCCTGCCTGGTCACCTTACTCGGTGCCGGTCAGCCCGACCCGCGAGCGCGGAGCGGCCGGTGAGAATGAAGCGAACATCGAACTCGACCGCCGCCAGCTGACCGAATTGGAGGGAGGGCTGAGGCTGGCCATGCTTTTCGTTCTGCTCGTCGCCGCCGCCGTCACCATCACCGTCGCGGCGGCCGCGCTGCCTCTGGTCAAGACCACCACCGAGCACGACGCGATCCGGTTCGAATGAGCCCGCACTCGCTATGGTGAGCTTCAAACGCTCACCACCGCACGACCAATCCCCGCGCTGAAGGGCAACTCCTGCATGACGTCTCCCACCCACTAGCGGCCCGCGATGGGAACCGGATCCATCGTCGTGGGCCCCGCCTTCTGGATCGTGCTGGCAGTGCTCTGTGCCGCAGCAACGATCGCCTCCGCCGCGGGCAGGTTACGGGTGTGGCGGGCGATGCTCACCGCGTCGGCGCGGGCAACCGTGCAACTGGCGGCCGTATCGCTGGTGATCACCGCGGTGCTCACCGCGTGGAGCCTGACAGCGGCATTCGTCACCGTCATGGTTCTCGTCGCCGCCGCCACCAGCGCCCGGCGCATCACGCGGCACCGCACCGGGCTGTGGGCGGCCGCGGCCATCATCGCCGGTGTCCTGCCCGTGCTGTCACTGGTCGTCGCCGCCGGCACGGTGCCGTTGGCGACCGTCGCGATCGTCCCCGTGGCAGGCATCCTCATCGGCGGCGCCATGACCGCTACCTCGCTGGCCGGGCGGCGGGTGATGGACGACCTGACCCACCGGCGCGGCGAATACGAGGCGCTGCTGGCCCTCGGCTTCACCGACCCGGACGCCGTCCGCGAGCTGTGCCGGCCGTCGCTACGCCACGCGTTGATCCCCGCGCTGGATCAGACCCGCACCGTCGGCCTGGTGAGCCTGCCCGGCGCCTTCGTCGGCGTCCTGCTCGGCGGAGGCGGCCCGGTCCAGGCCGGCGCCACCCAGCTGCTTGTCCTCATTGGACTTCTCGCCACCGAAACCGTGGCGGTCATCGTGATCACCGAACTGATCGCCCGCAACATCATCCAGCACTCCGGTGGGCGCATCAAGAATTGATTCCGATGGCGTTTGTTGCGCGCCGACAATGCCTTTCGCTGCTGTTCGTGGGGGAAGCGCCTGCGGACGCGGCGATCCGGTGACGGCGCACAACGTCCGCTACCCCAGCTCAGCTCAGGGGGCTAACATGACCCCGCTATCGCCGTAGGTGATGACAATTGACCATACGTCGTCGCTGTCGTCTGGGCAGTCCTCGGGTACCTCTACAAAGACCTCAACGCCAGCCTGGGGGAAATGGTATCGCAGATAGCCTTGCACGCTGTCAGCCGTAGGTATCGAGCCGTTGGCGGCTTGGATGGCCCTTGCGAGGTCAGCCCAGACGACTCGGCCCGTACCTTCACCTAATAGCGGTAACTCGGGGCCTGATGGCGGATGGGGACTGTTCTGAACACGGTGCAATTGGATCCCGACAGTGCGGCATCTCCATGCGTCATCGCGGAAGAAATGGAACTCCACAATTCCGTAGTCGCGCCGCAGGAAACGACGCTTCTTGTCCCAGACATCCAGGTATTCGTTACCCATGGCACGCTCTACATCGTCAGGCGTTGGCCGTGCTGCGAAACCACGTAGGCGGCCCGTGAGGCAGATGCTTGCAAGTTCGTCGATTCGGCTCATTTTATCTTGGCCAATGCTTTTATGAGGAAGTTCATCTCACTGGCTCGATTCAACGAGTTTCCCCAGTTGTGACTGTTCATCTCGACCATAGCTGCACCGGCTTTCGCCGTGATGTCCTCGCGAAGAGCGGCACACGACGCGACACAGTCGAGCACATGTTGCACCTGAGTCTCCGTCGCCGATCCCGTTCTCAAACGAACTGGTTCCGCGCCGACCCCACCCGCACCTGTGGGGAACACTCTAACCTCGTTTGCGCCCACGTGGACATGTGCGCCCTTGGTTGCCCAGTCCGATGCCATCGGCGAAACACGTATGTCATTGCAGTTGTGGACGAGGACCGGCGCATCGCCGCCTACCACATAATAGGTATGGAGGTCTTCGACTGTGAGGTTGTTGGCCCGCACCGTGGCGGAACGCTTGCCGACCTCCTGGACGACGACCTGCTCGCCGCTCACGGTGCGCAGGAGGTCGCCCGCTTCGAGGTCTTCGGCGTTGACCCAGGTTCCTTTGCCGGCATCCCAGAAGGGGTGCTCGGTAGTCGCGGTGATGGTGTCGCCCTGGATCTGGATGTCGACGAGTTTCTTTTCCCCTTTGCCTTCGATCAATGCGGTGACGGGCCGGGCACCGCTCTCACCGGTCTGGGGGTCGGTGGCGAGCACCTCCTCGCCCTGTTCGATGTCCGCGATCGGTTTGGTGGTGCCGTCGGCCATCAGCACAGGCGTGTCGGGGGTGAAGCTGTTGCAGGGACGGGGGATCCTGGCGATGTCGTCGAGGAGCGCAAGCTCCGCGCCCATTCCGGCGGTGATCACGTTGAGCGCGCCGCCTATGAAGGCGTCAAAACCTACCTGGCTCCAGTCGACTTTGCGGCCGGACAGGCGCTGCATGCCAAAGCTCATCCCCCCGCCGATCAGAGCGCCGGAGATGAAGGTGGCGGCGATCGGCACAAGTGCCGCCAGGAACGCGAACGTGCCGTTCGGGTCGACAAGGTTGGTGGGGTTGTTGTCGGCGTAGGCGTATAGGTTCGAGCCGCCGGCGTAGCCGATGGGGTCCTGGCTGATGAACCGTTGCAGACCTGGGTGGTAGTAGCGGGCCCGGTGATAGGACAGGCCGGTGCCGTCGTTTTCCCTTCCTGTGTACTGGAACGTGTTGTCGTCGGCGGCACCGCTGGTCTCGGCCGCGCCGAAAGGCTCGTAGGTGTACTCGGTCGCGGGCGGGCCTGCTTGCCCAGCAAGGCCTACGGTGCTGCCGAGCGCGTCGGTGAGGTAGCTGGTGGTGGTGCCGGCGTCGTCGGTGCGGGCGTAGAAGGCGTCGGTGCCTCCGGTCAACAGGTTGGCGGTTGGGGTGGTGCCGTTGAGCTCCTGAACCGGGGTGTCGCCGTCGTGTAGATAGCCGACGGTGGTTGCGTTGACAGTCTTGGCGATGCGCCGTCCCACAGCGTCGTAGCCGAACGCGGCGGAGGTACCGGGCCTGGTGAGGCCGGTGAGCTGGCCACGCGCGTTCCAGGTGTAGGTGGTGCTGCCATCGCTGGTCAGATTGCCGTCCGCGTCGTAGGTGTAACTGACCGCGCCGAGGTTGGTGAGCTGGTCGGCGGCGTTGTAGACCGATCCGGTGAACGCGTTGGGGATAGCTGTGCGCGCGTAGCTGCCGCCCGCAGTCGTGCGCCGGCCGAGGCGGTCGTAGCCGTAGGTGATTTCGCCCAGCGTGCTGGAGCCGCGCTTGTAGGTGATGCTCGTGAGCTGGCCGGCGTCGTCGTAGCCATACGTCTGGCTGACGCCGGTAGGCAGGCTGAGGGTGGAAGGCCGCCCGGCAGCGTCATAGGCGTAGCCGACCGTCTGACCACCTTTGGTGATCGAGATGGGCTGGTCGGCGTTGTTGTAGCCGTAGGTGACCGCAGGCTGCCCGGCGATCTGCATCGACGTGCGGCGCCCGGCGTCGTCGAAGCCGTACGTGATGGTGCCTTGCGCGGTGGTCTCCTGGATGACACGGTCACGGTCGTCGGGGGTCAGCACGATGGCACCGGCCTGGGAGTCGACGATCCCGGTCAGACGGTTACCCGGGTCGTAGCTGTTGGTCACCGAGCTTTCACTTCCGGCCCCGACTACGCCGTACCTGGTGGTGGTGATCCGGTCCAGCTCGTCGTAGTCGAAGGTGGTGACTTTGCCGCTGCGAGCGGTAAGGGTCGTGAGCCTGCCCGCCGCGTCATAGCCGTAGCGCGCGATGCGGCCCAACGGGTCGGTGGAGGTCTGCATCTGGTCGTTGTGGTCGTATGTCCAGGTCGCTGTGTGTCCGTTGGCGGTCCGGCTCAGCATGTTGCCGTTTTCGTCATAGGTAAAAGTGGTGGTGAGCCCGAGCGGGTCGGTCACAGTGGTGGGCTGGTTGCGCTGGTCGTAGGTGAGCCGGGACACCCCGCCGATGGGATTCCTGCTTTCCAGCACCCGTCCGGCGGCGTCGGTGAACATGTGCGTGGTGCGGCCGAGTGGGTCGGTCGTGGCGACCAGGTCGCCGAGCTGGTAGTGGAAGGTGGTGGTTTTGCCGAGCTGGTCCGTGGTCGTGGCGACCTCGCCGGTCGGCGTGTGGGTGAACGTCACCGTCCGGCCTTCCGGGTCGGTGAGGGTGGCGAGGTTGCCTTCGGTGTCGTACGTGTAGCGAGTGGTGTGGCTCAGCGGATCAGTGGTCTCGGTGATCTGGTTGAACGGCCCGCCATACACGGTGGTGGTGGTCGCCGGGTGAGCGGTGCCGTCGAAGGCGGTGACGGAGGTGGTATTGCCGAATCCGTCATGGGCGTAGGCGGTTTCGCGGCCGAGCGAGTCGATGCTGCGTGTGACAAGGTTGGTGCCGGGCTGGCGGACCAGCGTCTTGGTCTGTTCCTTGTCCGTGTCGACGGCGTAGGTGTCGTTGGTGGCGAACCCGTCGGCGTTGAAGATGACTCGGCGCACGTGACCGTTGGGGTCGGTGGCACGGGTCGAGACGACCTTGTCCCCGTTGAGGGTGTAGACGAACTCGGTCACGGCATTGCCCGGCAAGGTCTGGCGCTGGACGCGGCCGTTGCCGTCGTACTGATTGGTCAGGTAGGTGATGCCGCGCGGATCGGTGATCGTGGCGACCTGGTTGGCTTCGTTCCAGCCGTATGTGGTGACCTTTCCAGCCGGGTCGGTGACGCTCGTGAGCCGCAGCCGGCTGTCGTAGCGGTATTCAACGACCCGGCCTAGGCTGTCCTCGGCCCGGCTGACGAGGCCGCCGCCAGTGAGCTTGATCCACTTTCCGTTGGGCGAGGTGATCCTGGTAATGGCGCCGGCACTCGGGTTGCCGTTCACGCCGGTGCGGGTGATGGTGATCTGGTTGCCGTGGCGGTCGCGGATCGCCTGCAGCGGAGTGGTGTCGCCGAAGACGTAGGTCATGCCGTCGCGCCGGCTCAGGTTCCATCCGTTGCCGTTCCAGCTGATGGTGGAGTGGTACCACTCGTTCGGTGTTTTCGTGTTGAGGAATACCGCATCGCCGAAACCTGTCCCAGGGGAAATGCGGTCGTAGTGGACTTTGCCACCATCGGGCAGCACCAGGTCAACCTCCTCATACTCCTGTTTCGAGTGCAAGAAGATGCCGTAGTTGAAATTCTGGCCGAGCCCGAAAGCGCGGACCGTGCCGTCGGCTTGCCGATAGGTGCGGCTCAGCGATATCGGCATCACGTCGGGCAGGAACAGGTCGGTGTGGGTGTCGATGAACAGCCCTGTCCCCAGATCGACAGGATCGCCGCTGAGCCAGTCGAGGAAGTCCTGCTGCGGCCCCGTGCTGGGTCCGGTCAGTGGGGTTCCGGGCTGATTGATCATCGCGCCGGTGAACTCGTACACCCGCACCCCGGGGTCGGGGACGACTTGCTGGCCGTTGGCGGTGACCGAGCCGTGTCCGTAGACGTGCCAGCCGCGCTCCTGCGGGTCGTAGCTCCAGAACTCCACCCGGGTTCCCGGATCCAGATGGGTGTAGTTCGGGTAAACGATCCGGGCGCCCTTGGGGAACACATAGGACCCGCCCGGCTGCACCGTGAAGTAGATCGGCACGATGATGTGCTCGGGCAGCGGGAAAGGCGGCCGGTCAACAGGAATCGCGGTGATCCCCAGCTCGGTCACGACGCGGCCGCGCGAGTCCTCGACGACCGAACCAGCCGGCAAATGGACCTCCAGCCCCGGAATCCGCGGAGTGGTGATCACCACCTCGCTGGTGGTGGGTGAGGGAAACTGCACCTTGTTGCGGGTATCGATGCGGGTGAGCCAGATCGGATAGGGCAGCACAGTGGTACGCCCGGCGGCAACGTCGACCCCGATCTCGTAGATGCCGTATTCACCGCCCTCCACGAGCAACTCGTGATGGCCGGCCGACAGCCCGGTGAGCCGGAATCGGCCGTCGGCGTCGGTAGTACCCCTGGTGTCGTCGATGCTCACGCTTACGCCGCTCAGCGGCCGGCCGGCCAGCGTCTGTACGTGACCCGCCAAGGCGGTCACGCCTTGCGGCGTGCGCTGGGCCGCCGCGTGCGCGTATTCCGGGCTGGGCAGGCGACTGCGCCAGTCTTTTCCCGCGAGGTTGACGGCGCCTGGGATCCACTCGTCTTGCACACTCACACCGAAGCCGGGCGACTTCATTCGCATGGCTCGCATCGCCAGCCACTCGTCGTGATCGGACATCGCGCCGGCGTCAGGCTGATCCTCAATCGTGGCCACGGCTGCGTTGGCATTGGCTGCGGCGGTGAACCTCAGCGCGACCGTGGTCGAGCCGGTTTGCCCGGCGATCGGGTCAACCAGGATCTCGTAGGTACCAGTCGAAGGAAGGGCCGATAGGGCAAGGGTCGCCGTTCCCGCCATGTTGCGGGTGGTCAGCACCGTTCCATCCGGCTTGAGCACACTGAGCCCGACCAGGCCGCTGAAGGTGGTGGCGCTCAGCGCAACCGTCAGCGATTGGCCCGCGGTACCGCCGAACCGGAGCCGGGCGTTCTGCCCTGGACGCGCCAAGGTGGCCACGATGCCAGCACCACCGATAGTGACGACGCCTGCGTCCACATCGGACGATAGGGTAATCGTCACCGACCCGGTTTTGGCCAGCTCGGGGTCGATGAGCACCTGGTAGGTTCCGGTCACCGCAAGCACCGGAAGGTCAAGTTCGGGCGCCGTGCCGCTCAGGACCTTCGGCGTCACCAATACAGTCCCGTCCGGCCTGAGCACGCTGACGGAATATGAGCCGCCGAAGGACAGATTGGTACCCGCCAGGCTCAGCCGCTGCCCTGCCGTTCCAGCAAAAGCCACCCGTGCGTCCTGCCCTGGCCGCACGACCGTAACCGCCGTCCCGGCTCCCACGGCATCGACGATGCCAGCGTCCACTTCGGACGATAGCGTCGCCGTCACCGAGCCGGTGCGGGCGGCGGACGGGTCAATCAGGACCTCGTAAGTCCCGCTTACCAACAGAATCGGCACATCGACGTCGGCTGCGACGCCGCTTATCGATGTCGACGACATCAGCGACGTCCCGTCGGGCCTGTA
Source organism: Rhizocola hellebori (assembly GCF_016862955.1). Classification (GTDB taxonomy): domain Bacteria; phylum Actinomycetota; class Actinomycetes; order Mycobacteriales; family Micromonosporaceae; genus Rhizocola; species Rhizocola hellebori. The sequence goes on from NZ_BONY01000057.1 coordinate 29,118, forward strand.
CACGCTCACCCGGTAACTGCTCAGGGTCGAGGCGGTGAAACCCAGGCTCAGGCGCTGCCCGGCTGTCCCGTCAAAGCGCAGCCGCGCGTTCTGGCCCGGCCGCGTGATCGTGACCCCGACCCCGGCACCGGTGGTGGTGGGCACCCCGGCGTCCAGGTCGGCCGAGAGGGTGACCGTGGCGGTGCCCGTGCGGGCGGCCACCGGGCTGATGACCACCTCATACGCTGCGGTCACCGGCAGGATCGGCAGATTGAGCGAGTTCTCTCCGGAGAGGAATTCGACTGGTACCAAAGCCGTGCCGTCGGCTTGGAACACGTTGATGGCAGACGATCCGGTAAACCACGTTCCGGTGAACCCCAGGCTCAACCGCTGCCCGGCTGTCCCGTCAAAGCGCAACCGCATGTTCTGCCCCGGACGGGCCACCGTGATGACGGAGCTGGCGCCGGTCGTGGTGAGCGTCCCGCCGTCCAGCTCCGACGACAGCGTGATCGTGGCACCCCCGGTGCTGCCGGAGGCCGGGCTGAAGAACATCTCGTAGGTCCCGGTCAACGGCAGCTGCGGCACAAGCAGCGTCGCCGAGAAAGCCATCGGGATGACGGTGAGTGGCTCACCGTCGGGCTTGCGCACGGTGACGCTGAGGCTGGAGCTGTAGGTGGAGGCCGTGAGCCCGACAGCGAGCAACTGCCCGGCGGTGCCGTCGAAGCGCAGCAATGCGCTCTGCCCAGGCCGGGCCGAAGAGATGGCGACCCCGGGACCGGTCAGGCTGATCGATCCCAAGTCGGTTGGCGTGGAAAGACTGACCGTGAACGATCGGGGGGTGATACCCGAGTCGACGACGACCTGGAACCGGCCCGTCTGGGGCAGCGGATCCAGCGCCAGCGTCCGGTTCCCCGAGAAGCTCACGGTCGACAGGAGCGCCTCGCCGTCGGGCCAAAAGACGCTGAGCACCATCGTGCCGCTCGCGACGGTGTTGCCCGACAAAGCGACGGTGTAGCGCTGCCCCACCGTCCCGTCCAAGACCATACGGGCCCGCTGGCCCACCCGGGAGATGGCGACAGCGGTGCTCGGCCCAATCCGGTCCAGCGTGCCTGCGTCCAGGTCCTTCGACAACGTCGCCACGACCGAGCCCGTCGCGGCGCTATCGTTCGGGTCAAGAACGACCTGATAGGTCCCGGTCGCCTCCAGCGGTGGCAGGGATATGCTGGTGCTGTTGACAAACGAGTAAGACCCGCTGAACTCGTTGCCACTGAACTCGATTCCGACCGGCTGGTAGAGGCGCACAGTCACAGCCCCCGCAATGGTCTTGCCGGTAAACGCCAAACTGAGCCGCTGCCCCGCCACGCCGTCGAAGCGCAGCACCGCAACCTTTCCAGCAGTGCCGACAGTCGAGGTCGCAGTCGCGCCATCGACCGCGACACGGGTGGTCGAAACCACATCGGCCTGGGCGTAGGTGCCCGGCGCGACGCTGAAGTCCTCGGCGCTGACGGCAACGCCCGCACTTGTCCGCACGGCAATCTTTCCAGCGCCTACCTTCGGCACCTCGACCGTCAAGCTGGTCGACGTGGCCGCGGTGACCTTCCCACGGGCCGCCTGGTTGAACAACACCGTGTTACGGGCGGGGTCCGGGTCGAATCCGGTGCCGCTTATGGTGATGACGGTCCCCTCGCCTCCGCTTACCGGCGAGAACCCGGCGACGGTCGGCGCGTTGGCGGCGACCTCGAGGGTAAACGGCTGGGTGCTGGACGCACTGCCCGCAGACGTCACCACCGCGACCGTCCCAGTCGTAGTCCCGGCCGGGACGGTGACCACCAGCTGTGTCGCGCTGGCCGAGACGACCGCGGCGGGGGCACCCGCGAACGTCACCGCGTTGGCGCTGGCTGTCGCGCTGAATCCAGTGCCACTGACGATCACCTCGGCACCCACCGAGCCCCGGCTTGGGGTTAGGCTCAAAACCGAAACCCGCGACGACGGGTACCGGTTGATGCCGGTCAGGTTGCCAGCCGCGTCGTAGGCGTAGGAAGCGGTGTCACCGGTTGGATCGGTCACCCCGACCAGGCGCGAGGCGTCGTCGTACGAGTATCGGATCGGCTCCGCTCCAGGCACCGCGCCAGCCCGCGCAATCGGGAAAGCCACATTGAACACACCGACAGTCATGGCAAGCAGCATCGCCAGCGGCTTGCGGATAGGGCTGGCCGGCGGGCGGAGACTCACGACACCAACCGCATTCGACCCGGGGCGTTGGACTGCCACTTCGGCTCCCTCTTTCACGTGGGGCTGGAATGCCGCGGCCAGCCTCACCGCTGACCACCTTTGCTCGGCAAGCCTGCGCCCGGCCATCACGGTGGCGTCACGGTCACGTCAGGGTCGGGGAGCAACAACCCCGGGCCCTGCACACCTCGGCCGCGGCGGAAAGGCAGCTGAGCCCACAGCGCCGGCCATGCGTGACCCCGTTAGCCGGCCCGGCTGCGCACACCGGTGTTGGCCGACTGACCGAACCTCTGGCCTTCGGCGGGCGGGCACGCAAAAGCGGGTGGCGAACGAGGTTCGCCACCCGCTTTCGGGGAGAGCGTGGTTCATCGGCCGATGGCGGCCTTGATGTCGTCGAGCTTGACCGCCGCTGTCGCACTGGACTCAAACGGCGCCGGTCTGGGGAAGGTGACCTGTCCACCGGCGTCTATGGGCGCGACGCGGCCCCGGTAAAGGTTGTTTTCCTTCACGGGGATGCTCCCCTCGTTGGGCTGAGCGAATATCGCGAAGGTCGCGCCGTTGAACTCGGCCGGGGTCTTTAACGTGCCGTCATTTTTCTGAAGGTTCGCCATATGCTCGTAGGTGTAGGCGATCCGGCTTTCCTTTTCCAGGGTGTTCCACTTGCCGCTCATATAGATGATCGTCATGGTGGCGCCTGGGACGAGGTCGCCCTTGAGAACGCTTTCGACTTTGAAGGAAACCGTCCCGAAGATTTCGGGACCGTCCGTTTCGGTGTTGCCCTCGGCGTTGGGGTCAACCGGGACTTCGTAAGCGCGATCATTCACCGCGACGACCCTGCCGGTGGCGATGACGGGCCGGTGAGCGAGGAACTCTTGGAGGGTTTTGAACGGGATAGTCGAGGCATTGTACGGAGCAACGACCACCGACGAGGTCTCACTAGTTGGGCTAGCACATCCCGCCAGCAGCAACGCTGCCGCAACTGCGATCCATTTTCGCATATCGGCCCCCATCAGTAAGCGCCGTTGATATGGGAAATCATGTCGTCGGTCAGCACATTCGAGGGCGGAATCCAATAGGGGAAATCGGCCCACATGCAGCCTTCATCAGAGTGCCAGAATCCCACTGCGTGACCGATCTCATGGCAGGCGATGGCAAAGCCGGCCTCCCCTGAGATATCGCGGGTGAAGCGTTCGTTGAATAGAACCTCGGCACGGTCGCAGACCTGGTTCGGGGGAGGGTAGGACTTTCTGCACCTCTCCATGCCGGTCGTTGTCACTCCGGTGTCGGGATCGGCGACTCCGAGGTCCCACGCGTACCAGACAATGTCGGTGTGGTCGTTCCAGCATCGTCGGCACTTCTCGCTCACGGTGAGATCCGTTCTGGCACCGTACTGGTCGTAGTTCTGGAAATGGACGAAGTGGTTCCAGAACAGGTGATGGTCGTCGATAGACTCGTCGGACGCGAAATCCATGAACGCGTCGTCCATCCTTATCAAGTTGAATTCATGCGCCATCGCTGGCGCCGGTCCCAGACCTGCGACTGTGACCAGAACTGCGACGGAGACTGCCAAGAACTTGCTGAGGTGCATGACTTTTGCGCGCCATTGCCGCATGAGGCCTCCCGTGATCTGTCACTGTGGTGAGTGATGGAGGAGAATCCTCACATCCACATATATCAGCGTCAAGATCACGGCGGCACTTTCGGGTATGACCGAAGTGGTTACATGGTAAGCAATCCGCGGCGCGGGACAACGACTTCGCGGCCTTGACCAATACATTTCCAGATACGAATGTTGACGTTGTGTCCGCTTGTTGCCAGGCCAGACCTTGCCAATAGTTAAGGATGTCGATTGGCTCGACGGTGGTCGATTATGTGGGGCATCTGCTTCCTTGACTCGTCCAGGAGGATCGCCTTGCTTCGTCTCACCACCTCACTCCCCCGCCGGCTGCGCTGGTGGGTCGCCGCCGGCGCGGCGCTGGTCGTCAGCGCGGTCGGTGTCGCCGTCGCGCTTCCCGCGGCATCGGTGCCGCAGGCCATGACGACCCTCGACTCGGCCTGCACCCGGATCATCTTCGGGATTCCGTTCTACCTCGATCCCTGCGTGCCGGAAAGCGAACCGCTGCCCGAGGACATGGGGCCGTGGATCGACGACATCCGGCACATCATCGACTGCACCGGCGCCGAGGTGCAGCCCTATGAGCCGATCTCCCTTGCGGCGACGGCATTTCCGACGATGACACAGACGGCGACGAGTGTGCCGACGCCAACCGGGGTCCCGCCGACAGCGACCGTGCCGCCGACGCCCACGGCCGATCCTTCCCAGCCACCGACGTCAAGCCCGACCGGCAGCCCCAGCGAGAGCCCGTCACCGTGCCCGTCACCGACTGTGCCGCCGACAGTTCCGCCCACATCCCCGCCGTGGACACCACCACCCACGTCGGCTCCGCCGTCGTCACCGCCGCCGACGTCGATCCCGCCCTCCCCCTCGCCGGAGCCGTGCGTGACTTCGTCGGCCACCCCGATGGCCGAGCGCGCGGGCGTGAACAGTCCCAAGGACAAGGAGGAGGACCGCGTCTGCAAGAAGCCCGAGGACGCGGCCAAGGACGCCGTGCTGGTCGCCACCGGCGACTCGGTGACCTCGGCCTACCACCAGACGGCAAGCGCCGACTCCACCGACTGCACGAAGAACAACTCCGCGCAGGACGCCCGCAAGCTGCCCGGCAACGACATGATGTTCAGCTACGCGGGCCGCTACTACAACATGAACAAGAACATCAGCGAGTACTACAACTTCGCCCGGGTCGGGTTCAGCACCGACGACATCATCAAAGCCGGCGCTGCCAAAACCGACTCGTGCGCCAACCCGTGGAACAGGGTGAAGCCGCCGCTGGACCTGGCCGACGACGCGGTGAAGGCGGCCAAGCGGGCCGGGAAGAAAGCCTTCTTCGTGACCACCGGCGGCATCAACAACACCAACTGGACCACCATCCTGACCCAGTTCGCGCTCTGCCAAGGGCTCGAGGTGCTCACCGACGCGTTCAAGGCGACCGTCTTCTCGACCAACCAGACCTCGTTCCAGTGGTGGGCCAAGCAGGTGCTGCCAGGCAAACCCGACAAGATCATCGACAATGGCGGGGGCTGCCGCGCCACCTGGTGGGTCAACCGCGGGCCGTTCTGGCCGCCGCTGCTGCTCAACCCGATCCGCATCGGCATCCCCGCCTATGACGGGCCGGGATCGGGTGCCAACGAAAGCGCGTTGTCCAAGCAGATCCCGGGCGACGCCAAGACGATCGTCAACACTATGCTCGCGGCCGGCGCCGACAAGGTCGTGTGGATGCTCTACTACAGCATCATCCCGGCCACCGTCGACCTCAAGGCGGCCGTCTCCGATGTGCTGGGTTCCTATCCGGGCATCAAATATCTCAAGAACATCGTGCCCGCAATATTCAATCTGGGCGATGCGTCGCTGGTGCCGGTGGCGCTGGTCGGCCGAATACGCCAGCTGGAAAAGGACCTCAACGACGCGATCAAAGCGCAGCTGCCGGTCAATGCGAAGCTGGTTGCCCAGCCCGCGCCCGCGCTCGGCGCCGGCGACATCCAGAAGACCGTCCCGATGGGGTGCCCACATCCCAACGGCAAAGGTCACGACAAGCTAGCGGCAGCACTCAAAGCTGCCATCGGCGAATGACCTGACGACGCGGATCCGCACAGGCCGCCGCCCAGTCTCGGGCGGCGGCCTGGTAGGCATGGGGCTGCGTGTCCAGGTGCTCGCACTGCCCGCCGGTGCCCAGGCGAGCGGGTTTGTGCCGATGACGCAGCCTGACAAGGACTCCAGCTGTATGAGCGAATCCGGCAGCGGGCTCCTGCGACACGACGGGGGATCAGCTCCCGTTTCACCGAGCTGGTCGGCGAGACCCCCAGCGCCTACGCCGAGCGGTCCACTGCGCGGCGGTCAGCGGTAAGGCTGATTCAGAGCCAGGTGGTGCCCAGCCATACGGTGACGGCGGCCATCGCCAGCAGAACGATGTTGAGGCCGATCAGGCGGGCCTCGCCGCGCGACAGATGCAGCGCTATGCCGCCGGCCTGGATCAGGACGAATCCGATCGCGGCGGCGACGGCCAGCCAGGCCGCGATGCCGGTCAGCGGGGGCAGGATGAGGCCGGCCGCGCCGAGGACTTCCAGCACGCCGATCGTCCTCACCAGCGGCATGGGGATCTGGTCGACCCAGCCCATCATCGGCTGCAGCTGCTCCTTGCTCTGGGCGACCTTCTTGCCCCCGGCGTAGAGGTAGAACACCGCAAGCAAACCCGCGATGATCCAATAGGCGAGCTCCATGGCAACCCTTCGACGACGAAACATGGGTGGTGAACCGGCTACATGATGCGTCACCGTCAGGCGACTTGCCAAAGGCACCTGCGGGTCGGTGCGGCAGCCAGTGCGCAGGTGAGCCGGTGGTAGGCGGGCTTGGCGGCCAGCGTGGCGTCCAGCAGGGTGGCCGCGCCGTAGCCGAAGTAGTAGTCCGGGATCCATGACACCGCATCGGTGAACCCCCACACCGTGATCGAACGGCAGCGGGGAGCCGACAGGCACACCCGCGCCGCGTGGGCGTAGACCTCGGCCTGCCGGCCCAGGCTGACCGCGTCGGCCGGCAGCGGCACCCGCACGTCCAGCTCGGTGATGGCCACGTCGACGCCGAGCTGGGCGAAGTGGCGCATCACGTCGCCAAGCTCCGACAGACTGGTCGATGACCGCACATGGGTCTGGAATCCCACACCATCAATGGGTACCCCTTGCGCCTTCAAATCCCTGACCAGTGCGCGCAGCCCATCCGCCTTGGCGCCAGCGTGCTCGGCACCGTATTCGTTGAGGTAGAGCCGAGCCTGCGGGTCAGCGGCGCGCGCCCAGCGAAACGCCTCGGCAAGGTAATCGGGCCCGAGGCGGTCCAGCCAGAACCCGCGACGCAGGGTGCCGTCCTCGGCCAGCACCTCATTCGCGATGTCCCACACCGCGATCCGGCCGCGATAGCGGGTCAGCACCGTCTCGATGTGCGTCTTGAGGATGCCGCGCAACTCGGTGACGCCGAACCCGCCGCCGGTGAGCCACTCCGGCAGCGACAGATGCCACACCAGGGTGTGCCCGCGCACCGCCTGACCGTGCTGCACCGCGAAGTCGACTATCCGGTCGGCATCGGTGAAGTCGTATTGCCCGCGCGCAGGCTCGACCGCCGACCATTTCAGCGCGTCCTCGGGGGTGACCGAGCCGAACTCGGCGCCGAGGCGGTCGCGGTAACTTTCGTTGTCGCGCAACGGCCCGGCCGCCACCGCCGTGCCGACGGCGATGCCGCGGGCGGAGGCCAGGTCGCGCAACGGCGGCTGCGGCTGCGCCGCAACGCCTGCCATCGGCAGCACCATCACCACCGCGATGGCAAGGGGGACAAGGCGATCCGCGTGCAGCTGCCGGCAGCCGGGCGTCAGCGACGGCAGCATGAGCAACATGAAGACCACAGCGATCGCGTTCACGGCGCCCCAATCTACCCATGCCCGCGCGTCGGCGCAGGCCGCCGCCCGGTCAGCTGGGCGGCGGCGGGGCGGTGTCGAGCTTTCGGCGCACATCGGCGGCCTGCGGATGGCCGACGTCGGTGAGCGTCTGATGGGCCTGCTGCCAGTGCTGGCGGGCCGTGGCGTGCTCGCCGATGCTCTGGTGCAGGTCGCCGAGGTGGATGGTGAGCTGGGCCTGCATGATGGGATTGGCTATGGCGTGGGCCAGCTTCAGGCCCTGCTGATAGTGGCCGATGGCGGTCTCGTGGTTACCCAGATGGTGGTGGGCCTGGCCCAGGTTGTCGTGGGCGACAGCCTGGTTGGCCCGATCTCCGGCCTGCTGCTGCAGCGCCAGAGCCCGCTCGAAATAGGGCAGCGCTTGGTGATGGCCGCCCAGCTGGGCGTGGTACCAGCCGACGGCATTGCTTGCCCTGCCCTCCCAGCCGGGATGGCGCACCTGCGCCCACAGGGTCAGGGCGTCCTGTGCGTGCTGCAGGGCGCGGTCGTGATCTGCCTGCAGCCAGCAGATGTAGGACATCCTGAACTGGCTGTCGGCTTGGGCCTGCCGGTCCTGCGCCGCCCGGCTCAGCTCGGCGGCTTGGCGCATGTGGTCGTGGGCCTCGGCGAAGCTGTCCAGCCGGCCCGCGACGACGGCCAGGAAGTGGTGGGCGTGCGCGGCGGCGGCGCGGTCCATCAGCGCGGTGGCCGCGCGCAGCGCCACCGTCCACGCGACACCCTGGTCATGCCAGTGGTTGTGCTGGTACAGAAAGGTGTCCAAGGCCCAGCCCAGCTGCCAGGCGTGCCGGTCCAGACCCTCCTGCTTGGCCTGGCGCAACGCCGACAACAGCACCGCCCGCTCAGTACCCATCCACTCCAAGGCTTCTTTGACCTCAAGCGGCTCGGCAGGCTGCGCGCCATCGGCGGGCGTGCCCAATTCCATCAGGATCGCCACACGTGTCGGATTCAACACCAGCTCAGCCTGGTACGCGGTGTGCGTGTAATGGTCCAGCAGCCTGGTCAGCGCGTCACGGCGCACCTGCGCCGGGTCGGTCTGGTAGGCCAGCTCGCCGGCATAGACCCGCAGCAGGTCATGCAGCTGAAACCGGCCCGGCGCATGCTCGATGAGCAGGTTGGCTTCGGTCAGCTCGCGCAATGTCCGATGTAGATCGCCGAGCGGAACAGCGGCCAGCGCGGCCACCGCGGCGGTGGCGATGTCGGCCCCGCAGACCAGGCCCAGCAAGCGGAACAGGCGCGCGGCCGGGTCGCCCAGCAGACGATAGGACCAGGTGAACACCGCGCGAACGTCGTCCAGCGCGGCCGGGTCGGGCTGGCGCAGCTCACCGGCGAGGGTGGCCAGCGGGAAACCGGTCTGCCGGGCCCGCGCCGCGACCAGCGCCAGGGCCAGAGGAAGCCGGCCACACGCGGCCACGACCGCAGCCGCGGCCTGCCGGTCCCCCGGCGCCCCACCGATGCGCTGGCGCGACAGCGCAGCCGCCTTCTCGGCGTCCGGCAGAGCCAGCTCGGCGGGTTGCGCACCGATGCGCCGGCGCGACAGCGCAGGCGCCTCCACCGCGCCGGGCGGATCCGGCTCGGCGGGCTGCGCGCCGATGCGCTGGCGCAACAGCGCAGCCGCCTCCTCGGCGTCGGGCAGAGCCAGCTCGAGCGGTTGCGCGCCGGTCTCGGCGACCAGTGCGGTCAGCCTGTCCCGGCTGGTGACCACGGTGCAGACGGTGGAGCCCGCCGCCAGCAGCGGGCGAACCTGGTCGGCGTCGCGGGCGTTGTCCAGCACCACCAGCATCCGGCGTCCCGCCGACATGCTGCGGTACAACGCGGCCTGGGCATCGCGGCCCCGCGGGATGCGCGAGGGCTCCACGCCCAGCGCCTCCAGGAACCCGCGGATCGCCTCCGCCGGATCCATCACTTCCTGGCTGCGATCGAAGCCGCGCAGGTTCACGTAGAGCTGGCCGTCGGGAAAGCCGGCAGCGGCACGATGTGCCCAATGCACCGCCAGCGCGGTCTTGCCCACCCCCGCCGTCCCGGTGATCACCACCACCTGCGCGGCGGCATCGTCGAGAGCGGCCAGGGCTTCGGCGCGGCCGGTGAAACCGTCGACGTCGACCGGCAGCTGGGCCGGGGCCGGCGGCGCGGCGGCAGCGCGGCTCTCCGACCGGCGGCGCAGCTCGGTGTGCACGCCGACGAGCACCTCGTGGCGTCGCCGCCACTGCGCCAGCTCCGTCTCGGTGCCGCCGCACGCCTGGAGGAACGGCCGGACCACGTCGCCGAAATCCGGCGGGCGTTTGATCTCCCCGTTGAGGATCGCGTACAGCTGGGCCCGGCTGATCCGCACCTCACGCGCCACGCTGGCCAGATCGCGGCCCGACTCACGCCAGCGCCGCTTCAGATCGGCGCAGAAGACCGTCACGGGGCTGTCCCCCGCTGCCGTCATCGGCCACCCCGCTTCCGGTGAAGTCCGGCATTCCACCCGACCGGACACACCCTACCAGCGTCGATGTGAGCGAATTCCGGACTGCGCCGGTGTCGGCCCACCCGCACCCGGGCACCGGGTTTGCTTTGCCGTGCACGGCCCGGGTACCCCGGACTCCCCGCTTGACCGATCCCTTGTGGATCAACCTGGGTACCCGAGCCGAGCGCAGGGATCGATATCCGGTGCAGGCGTTCCACATCACGGGGGAGAACGCCTCACACCGCGTAGCGGTCCGGCGACGGTCCGGTCCGATGTGGACCGGACCGTCTCAATCACCCTGTGTCGTCGCAGGGACCTCGGCATTGACGAAGCACGATCAGCCCACGACGATCGTTGGTGGACGGGGGTCGCGGATCGGCAAGGGCGTGAAGCCGTGGTTCCCGATCCAGTTTGCGGAATGTCCACTGGTTCTTCCCATCCACAGGAGTGTGCGATGAATCGGAACATCCTGAGAACTGGCGCGGCCGTTGTCGCAGCGATGGTGCTGACGACCTTCACGGTTGCCGTGCCCGCACAGGCGTCGCCCCTGCCCAGCTACGGCTCGGCCGTCGAGGCGATCGCTCCACCCGCGCCGGGCGGATCACGGTCGGCAACCGGCGCCTCGATCGCCGCCGGCTCCCCCACGATCTCGCCGTCGGCCAATGTCATCTACGTCCCGCCGGGCTACCCTTACAGCTGCGGCTCAGGAAACCTCTGCACCTTCGTCTGGGATCCCAATTACCTGTGGACAGACGGTCAAGGCGGGGCCATCCTCGGTGTTTGGGCGCTCTTCTATCTCTACAACTGCCATGAGTACGCGGTGTCCAACTGGAACGGCAACGGGTATTACGTCGACAACCAGACGCCGTCCGGGCCCAACGGCGTGAGGTCCTACTTCCGCAACGTGTTCCACAACCAGATCGGCAGCTACATCACCCCCGACAACACGCTGCACGGGCCGTACAACTGGAACCCGGTCTATTACGTCAAGAACTGCTGACCCCGCGGCGGTCCGGTCCAATGTGGACCGGACCGTCTTCTCAGCCCGAGTGGGCGATACCTGCCGTGCGTGCGTCCTGCGGATGCACCCACTGTTGACAGCCGCAGCATTCTGGGACTGTCCCGGACACGATCGGGTCAACCGGCACCGGCCAACGACACCATAATCAGCGGAATGAGCCGAGTATCGACGAGCTACAGCGTGATTGTTCGCGCTCCTCGTGCGGTCCTGCTGCTGTCCGAGCCATCCGGGTGGTCGCTGCCTCGCCACACCTTGCGGGAACCGCCCGAGATGAACGCAGAGATCAAGCGGATGTTCCGGCTTGAGGTGACGACGTTGGATCGGATCCAGGCGCCGACGACCGCCGATCCGTCCAGCATTTTCGTGCATGAAACGCACGGCACGTTGCCACCGCTCCCACCGCACGCCCGGTGGTGTGACAGTTCTGACCTGGACAAAATCGAGCTGGCCGTACCCGGCCAGCTACGTGTGCTGACGGCCTGGCTCGCCGCGAATGACAACGCGAGGGCAGAACAAACTCTGCCGTGGACAGACATTGGCTGGAACGCCGCCGCCAGCGCTTGGATATCGACGATGTTACAGGAGTCGGGAGTGTCGGCAGCCGGTCCGGTGGAGCAGATGGGCTTCCGTGCGTGGTCTCGCCATTCTCGGGTGAGGACGGCGACCGGCTGGGTCTACTTCAAGGCATCGGCACCGGTGTTCACCCACGAGCCCGCCGTGACACAACTCCTGGCGCAATGGTTTCCCGAACATCTGCCCAGGGTCATCGCCGTCGACGCCAATCGTGGCTGGATGATGACGGCTGACTTCGGTGATGTCCCAAGGCGTCGCAGCGGTGCCGAGCTGCTCGCCGACTACCTAGCCGTCGCGCCGCGGCTGGCACGAATCCAGCGGCACGCGGCCGGCGCAGCACCAGCGATCGCGATCCTCGGCTGCCCAGACCACCGCCTCGAGACGCTGCCGGAGCAATTCTGCGCTCTGGTCCTAGGCGTCGCTGCGCGCGCGTCGCCACGACCTGGCGGGCACAGCCAGGAAACGCTTTCAGACGCCGAAGTCAACCGTCTAGTCACCTACATTCCCGAATTCGCCCGCCGCTGCGCCGCCCTTGCCGAACTCGGCATTCCAGAATCCATCGCCCACCTCGACATATGGCGTGGCAACTTCGCGGTGCGAAATGGGGAGGTGCTGATATTCGACTGGGCTGAGAGCGTTGTCGGCCACCCGCTGTTCTCCTTGGACAAGCTCTTGCGGGACGTGAGAACCACGATGCCGAACGATCTATCTGCTCCAGCGCAGGTTGCCGCCGCCTACATGAACGAGTGGGCGGAGGACTTGCCTGCGGATCGGTGGACACAGGCACTCCGGTTGGCCGCGGCTCCGGCCATCGTGAGCAGGGCGTTGTTGTGGCGTGCCGCCACCGAGAGCCTCAGCGGGGAGCGGCGGCGCATCTACGCCGACGCCGTGACGGCGCACATGCGGGAAGCACTTACCAATTTGGAGGAAGCGCCGTGAACCGAAGACTTCTTGGTGCCAGGGGCATAGCGTTCGCGCTTGTTGCTGTTACGCTGCTCGCCACAAACCCATTGCCACAAGCGGCTTGGGCGTGGCAATCGACTGCCGAACCCAACCCGGTGGCCTGGGCACCGTGCCTTCAGGTGATCGGCATACCGCTCGATCCCGCTGTGGCCGACTGCGCAATGTACCAAGTGCCGCGTGACTACATGAGTGGCAGACAGGATCTAATAAGCATCGCGATGCTGCGCCGCAGAGCGACCGATCCGGCGCGGCGAATAGGTTCACTGTTCGTCAACCCGGGTGGGCCGGGAACGTCGGGTCTTCACATGGCCTATCGGGCAGAACGAATCCTGGCCCCGGACGTAGTGGCGCGATACGACATTATCGGCTTCGACCCCCGCGGAGTCGGGCTAAGTGGTGCGGTTAAGTGCTTCGAGAGCCAGGAACAGTACGAGCAGACCTTTGCCAGCAGGCTCGTAGTGCCCGTCACCAAGGCAGAGGTGACCGCCGCGATGCGCGCGTACCGCGATTACGCGCTGCTGTGCGCCGGCAACGCCGGTCCTTTGCTGCCGCATCTGACGACATTGAACGTCGCCCGTGACCTGGACCTCATGCGAAGCAGCGTCGGCGAGGAACACCTGAACTTCGTCGGGCTCTCCTACGGCACCATGATCGGCGCGACCTACGCCAATCTCTACCCCGAGCGGGTTCGCGCCATGGTCCTGGACGGCAACGTCGACCCGCAGCTGCGCACGCACAACGGGCTCGAGTACGACCGGCAGCGCGCGGCCGGTCTCGAGCTGGTGCTCAACGCATTCTTGGACTACTGCACCGCCGCGGGCTCAAGTTGCGCCTTCAGCGAGGGCGACGTGCGGGCCAAGTTCGTTTTGCTGCGGGAGCGGTTGCGTCAAGGACCTGTCGTGCTGCCAGACGGTACGCAGGTGACGCTCAGCAATTTCACCGGCCGTCTCGTCGACGGTCTTTCCGTGGCCGCCCAGCTTCCCGAGCTTGCCCGGTCACTGGCCGACCTGTACGAGCTGGTCCAGCAGGGCACCGAAGGGCGCCGTGAGAGCGGCCCTACCGACGTCGGTTCTGCCGGCTGGTTCGCCATTCCCGCCGCAGATGTCGCGGGCCGGGAGACGACCGGCGAGACACCGTACCGGTTCGGCGACTCGGGACAGGGCTTCAACTGTCTCGACAAGCCATACCCGCCGGCGCCCACGGTGCTGCCGGTGCTGGCCCGGCTATGGGAGCATGAGTCCCCCACATTCGGGCGGATGCACGCGTTCGAGGGTGTTCCGTGCACGGTGTGGCCGGTGCACTGGTGGAACGCCGACCGTTTCTCCGGGCCTTGGAACAGGAACACGGCCGAGACCGTGCTCCTGTTGGGCAACCGCTACGACGCGATCACACGCTACGACTTCGCTCGCAGTATGGCGTCTCACCTAGCCAATGCCACGCTGGTCACCGTCGACAGCTTCGGTCACACGGCGCTGGGCCTCAACGAGTGCGCCGACGAGATATCCACGCGCTACCTTCTCCATGGCGAGCTACCGTCGCCCGGCATGACATGCTCGGCAAACTCGCCAGCATTCCCCACGGTCGGTGCGTGACGACGAGCGGGACGCTTGATACCGGCCGGCCGTGGTCAAGGCAGCTTTGCGGCCGGCCCGGGGGTGGATACCGATTGCTCGGCTCTGGCGTGTTCCTGCGCAAGCAGCCACACGAGATTGTTCATGCGATAGCGCCCCGGACCGATGCTCTCCACCAGCCCTGCATCCACGAGCCGTTCCATCGCCCGGTCCACCTCCGCTGTGGACATCTCCAGCAGCGTCGCGGCTTTCGCCACCTCGAGCTCAGGTTGCGGTGAGGCGCCTATGAGCAGAAAGGCCCGCAGAGCACAGCGATCGGGCTGGTCACCGATGATGAGTTGCCGGTAGCTAATTTCGAGACTTGCTCTGACGTCGAGGTCGTCGATGCGAAGCTCATCGAGTCGCTGACGTTGGTCGGCAAGGCGTTCGACGAAGGCGCCGACCGGCAGATCCCGGCGGACAGTCAGCCGGGCGGCTGCCACTCGCAGAGCCAGTGGAAGGTATCCGCACATCTTCGCAAGGCGCCTCACCGCGGCCGGCTCCGCCCTTACCCTGTCGATGCCGAGTAGTTGTTCCATCAGCGCCACGGCTTGTATTGGCGACAGGTTGGTCAGGCTGAGGTGATGTGAACCGTCCAAAGACGTCAAGCCCGCCCGCGAGGTCACGAACACCACGGCGCCCGGGCCAAGCGGCACCAGGCATCGCACTTGTGCCGCGGCCACCGCACCATCCAGCAGGACGAGAACCCGGCGCCCGGTGGTTACCGTGCGCAACAGCGCAGCCGCCTCGTCGACCGTCGCCGGCACCTGTGCCCCATCGACGCCCATGCCGGACAGCAGGCGGCCGGCAATATCGATCGGCGAGAGCGGCAGCGCCCCCGGGGTGGATCCCTTGAGATCTACGTAGAGCTGCCCGTCTGGAAAGTGGGACACGGCCTTGCGTGCGGCAGCCACCGCCAGCATCGACTTACCGCTGCCCGGTGGCCCGCTTACGATCGGGACCCCGCCACTTCTGCGGCATTCAAGCAGCAGAGTCGTCAGATACATCAGCTCGCGCTCGCGCCCGATTGGATCCGATATCTGCGTAGGTAGCTGCCGGGGTTGCGCCGGCGCGTCTGAGGATTCAGCATCGGGCTTGTGCCCGGCGGCGGAGAGCCGTCTGCGAGCTTGCAACCAGGGTAGCGGATCCTGTCCGCAGGCGTGCACGATCGCCTGCACAAGTTCTTGCCGTGGCAGGGTGTTTCGGCTTAGCACCGAGGCGACGGTGCTTCGCGCGAGCCGAAAGCCGAGTCTCTCCGCGCGTATCTCCATCTGGCGGTAGGTGAGCCCGGAACACTCCTTGAGCTGGCGCAGCAGCGCGACGAACTCTCTCTGAGTCTGCGCACGATAAGGCTGTGGTACTGGAAACTCTGCGCTCACGCGCCCCTCCGTAGAGTCTCGGTGTTGCCATAGCTCGAAACCGCCACTTTCGTGTGGACGCGCTTCGGCCGGTAAGGTAGATCGCTTCACAAGCACAGTCCAGAGGCGCCTCGCCTTCGCACGGTCTTCGTTGAAACCCCGGGATGACTTCCACGGGGCTAGCGGATTTGGCTGTCGGATCAGGCAGATTGAACCCTATCGCACCGTCGATGCACATAGGGGGCAGGTTCGACGCCGCCGCCTTCGTCCAACACGGACACATCGTGATCACCGACAGATACCTAGCCAGTCGTTGCCTATGGCCGATCCGATGTCGCAGATCCATCCGGGACAGTCCGAGAATCCCGAGATCGCTTGCCTGTTAAGACATTCTGTCGTTAGCTTCCTCCTATCCACAGCCGCCGAATTGATGCTCGTCATCTTTTCGGCCTGAGAAATGGGAAGGAGGAACAGTGAAGGTGAACACTCCTGCGGTGACATCGATCGCCGCACGGTTGGCCAGTAATGCACTCCAGCAGCACATGTACGCGGCCCCGACGACCGTGGCCGAAGAGTGCAGGTCTCCTGGTGAGAGCTGCTGGTGGGACTCGGACTGCTGCAACGGCCCGCCCACCCCGTCCTACTGCGAATGGTGGACCTGCCGCAAGGCGTAGCACGAAACTGCTTCACGGGTCGTCAGGCGGCGAGTTCTTCCTCGCCGCCCTGGCGGCCCCACGATTTGCCAGACCCGGACAGAGCGGCGAGGAAGTTGTCGATGTTGGTGAGCGCAGTGGTGACCGCGCGGGACTTTGTGCAGTCTGCTCGGCAAGACGATGGCAGCTATCGGCTCAACGATTGGCCACAAGTACGAACCAGGCGCGGACGGGGCCTCAATCCGCGCAAGGCAGTCACGCGGCTACGAGTGGCCCAGCGGTTGCTGATGGGTTTTCTCGACCCGGTGGAAGACGCCCTGTTTCTCACCGCAGGGTTACGGCGACTGGGCGTGCGGTCGTTGTTCCAGCTCGGGCGAGAACTCGCCCCGGGTATGGGACCCGCAGGCTTCTACGCATGGGTCGAATGCGCCGGCGAGGTCGTGAGTACCTCTCTACCTGTTCACGAGGAGTACATCGTGGTCCATCGCTCGGCGGAAGGTTAAGAAGGTGCTCGGCGTAGCGGAAATTGTTGACGGCCTGCTGCGGTACACCGACCCAGACTTGAGCCTCGAGTCTTGTGGGGTAAGGACGCAACGCACAGCCACTTCGCTCGAGCTGAGCAGGGACCGCATCGGCGACGCCGTCTACTACCGCCTCGGCTATGGCCGGCTCGAATGGGGCGTTGATCTTGAGGGATTCGTGACCGGATCCGCCCTACCGGCCATCGATCCTGGCGCGCTGCTTCTCCTGGTCGAGGGGTACGCAGCTGCTCCCGACGCCGTCCCGATACCCGGCGTGCAGCGATTGTCAGTCGGGACGACCGTCCGGCTTGATGCGGCCGGCGTCACGGTGACCCGCCGTCCAGCTCCACTGCCGGCGAATGGTCCCGGTCTGGTGGATGCGGTGGGAGCGGCATTGCGGAAATTAGGCCCGCAGTACTCCATCGCCTACAGCGGAGGCGTCTCGTCGGCGTTCCTCGCGGCGTGCGCTCTGTCGGCAGGCCATCGACCCCAGCTCATCCATGCCGACTTCGGCCCGCTGTTCGCGAGGAAGGCACTGTCAGAGATCCGGGGTCTGGAGATCCAGCGGATCCGGACCGATCTGTCGGAACTTCTTGACCGGCATCGGTTCACTGGCCCAAGGTTCCTGCCCCCGCTGCTGGACACCGAGGTGCCCAGGCTTCTGGCCGACAGGCTGGCTGAGGCCAACCACCATGTGGCGCTGGTCAGCGGTGGGCTGCTGGAGGACGTGGTGTCGGCCCGGCTTCCCGAGGTAAGCGTGGGCACGCGCGGCTGGCGGTTGCTGGCCTGCGAGCCATTCCACATTGCCGGCACGCTTGGTGGACTCGCGGAGGCCCGCGTCCTGTTGGGCAAAGGCGTAGTCTACGTGCCTAACGCGAGCCAGGACGCGCAGCCGGTGGCCGCGACACCACCGCCGTCTCCCACGGGCGGCAGCCGAGTGCCCGGGCTTACCGACGAAGGCAAACAGGCCCTTGAGTCGGCGCACCGTGCCGCCATGGCGGTCTGGAAGGAACACCTGGACGCCCTCGACCCGGTCCTTGGCCGGGTGGTGGCGGGCATTGAACAGCGGGGGCATCCCGGGATCGCTATGCCGGCCCTCGATCCTGGAGTCATCGCCGCCGCCGGCGCACTCCCGGTCTCCAAAATCGCGAACATCCGGCAGGGCTCATTTCGAAACCACCGCCCTTTATACGGCGCGCTCGCTGCCCTCGGCGTCAAGGACCTTCGCCAGGCGTCGCCCGCGTTCCGGCTGCGGCTGGGCGCCATACAGCACCTGCACCGCGAAAGGGAGAAGATAGTCCGGCAGCTGTCTCGTGAGTGTGCGCTCGCTGATCTTGGCCTCGTGCGGCCCCAGCCGCTCATCAACATTCTGCGCGACGGCACGACGCTCGCCGCGAATGCCTTGCCCCTTCTTCGGCTGGTGTGGGTCGACCAGTGGCTGCGAGACCACCGATGACGACACCAAGACTGGCTCGGCATGTCACTCTCACCCGGCTGCCCTATGGCGGCGCGGTTTTGGTCTGTTCGCTCACGCTGCGGCTAGCCGAATACGGCGAGACTGACGCCGACATCCTCGGCCGATTGCTAGCCGACGCCACAGCCGCCAGCGACGGCGAGCGGGCAGCGCGCCTGACCAAGCATCTGCTCGAGTCCGGATGGCTCGTGTTCGACCAGGAACCCCGATAAAGGAGTTAGCCGTGCTGTCTACGCTGACCGACATACTTGTGGCGGTTCTAGCCGGTCCGCTTCTGGCAGCTGGCTTTGCGAAGCTTTGGGCCTCCCCTGCCAGCCTCGAATGGCCAATATCCAGTGGCCCACTGCGAGCCCCGCGCGGGCCCCGTATTACCGGCGGAGCTGAACTCGTCGTGGCCGCCGCGATGGTCATGCTGCCCGGGAGGTGGGCCGCAGTTCTCGCTGCGGTGGCATACGCCGCGCTTGCCTGCATCGCTTACGGCATGCGCGGCCAAAGGTGCGCATGCTTCGGGGCGACCGCTCTTGCTACCGTTAGCTGGGTCCACATTGGAGCGAACACCGCCGGTGCCCTCGCCTCGGTGGGCGTCGCCGCGCTGGCGAGGACTGACGGCGGGCAGCCGGCGCCGCGGGTCGCGGTGGCGCTGCTGGCCGCGGTCGCCACGTGGGGCATCCTGTTGGCGGCAGGCCACCGGCGCAGGAACACACGAGCGATCCCTTCTGCGTGCGCGGAGCGGATCAGCGGAGTGCACCTGTTCATTTCCGAGGACTGTCCTTCCTGCCGATCGCTGAGCTACCTGCTGAGCATGATGGAGGCAGCACGTCTCAGCGCGGTCACGACGACGGTCATCGAGGCGGAACGCGAGATGCCGCAGGCGTTGCACGGTCTGGGGGTGCCTTCCGCATTGCCGTTGGACGCGGCCGGAAACCCGATCTGTTCCCCGGTCAGTGGAATCGGGGCCGTGAAGATGCTGATCAACTCCATCACCATCGGCGCACCGGTGGGCGACCGTGGGCGATGACTTCGGACGTTTGCTGATCACCACGGACCACGCCCCGAGCGGCGTCGCCAGCGCAGTCATCTCAACGCCCGCGTTCCCACCTCTGGCCGAGTGCCGTCCTGAGGCGGTCCGATGGCGGAGCCTGAGGGTGTGCCCCGACCTGATCGGGTTGGTCCCCACTCGGGCACGTCCGGTCCAGATAGACATAGAGCTGGCCGAGCAGAGCGAGCGGTGGACCATTCCGGTCGTCGACGTGCTGGCAAATACCCTCAGCTGGCACCCAGGCCGCCCGGTGGTGGCCGGTCTGGCGTTCGACGGCGCAAAGGTCACACCGTGGGTGGCTGACTATCAGACTCGCACAGTGCGGCGCTATACAAATATTAGGGCCGCCACATCGTTTACCAGCCAAGGCGGCAAGGGACATCCACCGCTTGTCTGGTGCGCTGAGAATCAGCTCGCATTGCTGATCGCCGCATCAGACTGCGCGCCGCCGTCTCCAGCGGCTGCCGGACCGACCTGGCGGCCAGCGGTGTATGAAGCCATCGGGCCCGGGTACGTCACCTTCGAGCCGGAACAGCGCGAGCTGGCGCTACTGGCAGCGGCGCGCCCGGCGGTTTACGACCTGGAAACCTCGAACATCACCGCGCTAGGCCCACCCCTGTTGATCCGGAGCCTGACACTGGCACCCGACGGCGACGCCCTTGTCATCGAGCATGCCGACAGCCAAGGCGAAAGCCCCGACGCCAACGGATTGCGGTGGAGCAGCTCCCAGTTAGACCTCGTCGGCACGAGCCGTAAACCGATAGCCCCTGCTGCAGCCATGACCCAGCCGCCGAAGCCGGCAGCCAGCGGCTCGGCGGGGCTGGGGACGAGCCGGTCGGTGCAAGCAGATCGCGGGAGAGCACGCGTCGACCTGCTTCCGGCCGACCCGGCAAATCCGCTGATCCTGTGGATCCGCAATGCCGGGTCGGGCCAGGTGCCACCGGCCACCGGCTGCGCTACCGCCATCCTGGACCTAACTCTTGATTGGCCCGACGACGCCGACCCTGAGATGTTGCGCCGGCAGATCGTCACCGCCGTCAGGTCGGCATTGGCTATCGCTCGCAACGAGTACGCAGCAAGCCACAACGGCACAGTGGTCGTAGGCGGGCACAGCTTCGGCGCGACACTCGCCCTGTTCGCTCTCGCCCACGTAGCCGAGCTCGCGGGGGCGATCGCCCACAGCGGCTGCTACAACCGCACCCTCACGCCCACGGGTTTTCAGCACGAAAAGCGCGACTACTGGAGGGTTCCCACCATCTACCATGCCTTCAGCGCATTGCATTTCGCCGACAGGCTCGACCGTCCGGTGCTCATCGTGCACGGCGCCGCGGATCTCAACCCGGCGACCACTCCTGACCAGGCGGTCGATCTCTACCGGTGCATAGTCGCCACGGGCGGCCGGGCGCGGCTGGTGTTGCTGCCCCATGAGGGGCACACCTTTCGGTACCGCGAGGTGTGCCAGGCCCTTGCCGTGGAGCACCAGTCCTGGCTGAGCCAATGGCGCTGATGGGTCACCGTCGCCTCTCAAGACCATTGGCCTTCGCCATTCGGCTGGTTTGGTCTGCCGACCGCCGCAGCCTGATTCAGGTGCTGTCGATACAGGTCGGGATGGCGGCCGGGCTGATGGGTGTTCTCCTGCTCATGCGCAGCCTGCTCGGCGACGTCCTGGCCGCTGGGTCGCGCAGCACCACGCTCGGTTTGGCTCAGGTGGGCCCTACCATGATCGCCTTGGTCGCGTTGGGCTCGGTCAGTGGAATCCTGCGCATTGTCAGCAGCGCCCGGCAGCGAGTGCTCGCGGTGAAGGTCGATCAGCACATCATCTCCACGGTCCTGCGGGCCGCGGCACAGGCGGAACTGTCCGAATTTGAGAATCCTCATTTTCACAACCGCCTGCAGCGAGCCGTGTTCGCCTCCCGATCCCAACCCGTCACCGTGATCACGGCCATGCTGGCCGCTGCGCAAGCTGCGCTGACGATCGCGGCGGTCAGCACCGCTTTCGTCATGATGGTGTGGTGGTTGCTCCCGTTGGCTGCGCTGGGTGCGCTGCCAATCTTCCGGTCGGCGAGGCAGGAGCGTCAGGCCAGCTACGACCTGAACCACCAGTGGGCCGAACAGCGGCGAATTCGGCAGTACCTCGAACGGCTCCTGACCGGGCGAGACGAGGCGAAGGAGCTAAGGGGGCTGGGGCTCGGTGACCTGTTGAGGGCTCGGTGGGCAACCGAGTACAGCAAAGAGATCGACGACATGATCGCGATGCACCGACGCAACACGCGCCGGCGCATCCTGGCCCGGCTGTCCTCTGACGCAGCGATGATCGCCATTATGGGCGCGATGGTCGCGCTGGCCGCTTCGAAACTCGTGAGCGTTCCCACCGCGGTCGCCGCGCTGGCCGGCCTTTGGCTCCTATCCAACCGCGTGCAGATGGTCGGCGGCATCCTGAACGGTGTCGGCGAATCGATTCTCTACCTTGACGATCTGCGTAGCTTCGCGGAGTCGCCGGCGCCGGGTCCCTATCCGTTGGCCGCTGGGCCTTTCACTGTCCTGCGCGTCGCGCAGATCAAATTCGCCTACCCGGGCTCAGCCCGCCCGGTCCTGAAAAATGTCAGCATCACCCTGCGCTCAGGAGAGATCACGGCGCTGGTGGGGGTCAACGGCTCAGGCAAGACCACGCTCGCCAAGATCCTTGGTGGCCTTTACCAGCCGGACTCGGGCTCGCTGTGGCACGACAACACGACAGTGTCCGACCTGCGTACGCTGCGGGCCGGGACAGCGATGGTATTCCAGGACTTCGTCCAATATCGACTGTCGGCTGCCGAGAACATCGCCTTCGGCTCCCCGGGCAATCCCGTCGACATGGACCGGATCGTCGCCGCCGCGCATCAGGCTGGGGCACATGACTTCATCGCCAACCTTCCGCGCGGGTACGACACTTTGCTGAGCAGCGAGTTCACCGGTGGTTCGGACCTATCGCTAGGACAATGGCAGCGGCTGGCCCTCGCTAGGGCGTTCTATCGCGACGCGCCATTCGTGATCCTCGACGAACCGAACGCCTCGCTTGATCCACAGGCCGAAGCCGCTCTCCTTGCCAGCATCCGTGACCTGTTCTCCGGGCGGACCGTGTTGCTGATCTCGCATCGGTTCTCCAGCGTGCGCGGCGCGGACAAGATCTACGTACTGGACGACGGCCAAGTGATCGAGGAGGGTACCCATCAATCCTTGATGGCGGCAGACGAGACCTACGCCCGCCTCTTCCGCCTCCAATCCGAGGCTTACCAAGAGGTTGCTTGACAACGGCGGTGAATGAATACATCATTCCACTAACCGAATAGTGAAATGATGGTTGTCGTGATCGACTTTCACCTTGCGCGGGCATCTGGCGTACCGACCTACCAGCAAATCGTCAACCAGGTGAAGCACTCCTTGCGGCTCGGCGTCCTAAAGCCAGGCGATCGACTGCCAACGGCCAAGGAGGTCGTGTCCAGACTCGCGATCAACCCCAACACAGTGCTCAAGGCATATCGGGAGCTGGAGCGTGACGGCCTCGTGGAGGCACGTCCTGGGCTGGGAACATTCGTTCGGCGATCCCTGGGAAGCGGGTCGGTGACGGACAAGGCCAACTTATCCCGCGACCTGACGGAGTGGGTGCATGCGGCGCGCAAGGCAGGGCTGGACTGGGAAGACGTTGAGGCGCTCATCACCTCTGTAGTCACGAACTCGATGCGGAAGGAAGTTGGATGAAGACGGGCACCAGCAGACCGTCCACGGCCCTTGAAACGGCCGGGCTTGGGCATCGGTACAGGCAAACATGGGCGCTGCGAGACTGCGCACTGCACATCCCGGCCGGGCGAGTGGCCGCCCTGGTGGGGCCGAATGGTGCGGGCAAGAGCACGTTGCTGCACATCGTGGTGGGCCTGCTCACGCCGACCACCGGCAACGTTGACGTGTTGGGCGAACCGGTCGGGCAGCAGGCGGCCGCGCTGTCCCGCGTCGCGTTTATGGCGCAGGACAAGCCACTGTATGAAGGATTCACGGTCGCCGACATCCTGCGCTTCGGTCGTCACCTCAATCCCCAGTGGGACAACGGCCTCGCCGAAAACAGGCTCAACGCGCTCGGGATTGCGCTGAAGAGCAAGGTGGGCAAACTGTCCGGCGGCCAGCAGGCGCAGGTGGCGCTGACCGCAGCGATCGCCAAACGGCCCCATCTGATCGTCCTCGACGAGCCCCTGGCCAACCTCGACCCGCTGGCCCGAAACGAGGTGATGCGCAGCCTGATGACAGAGGTCGCGGAGACAGAGATAACCGTTCTGCTGTCTTCCCATGTCGTATCCGATCTGGAGGACACGTGTGACTGGCTGATCCTGCTCAACGGCGGCCGGGTTCAGCTGTGCGGCGATATCGAGGAGCTCCTCAGCAGCCACCGCATGATCTCCGGTCCGGTCGAGCTGGCCGATCGGCTGCTGGAGGAGGTGCAAGTCATAGACCAGAGTCGAACAGCCAGGCAACTGACGTGCGTGGCGCGCATCCAGACCAGCGAACCGGTGCTCCATCCTGATTGGAGCATCAGCGCGGTGAATCTTGAGCAGCTCGTGCTGGCCTACCTGCGTCGGCCCAACGTTGGCGTGCTGCCTCATCCGAACCTGGCCAGTGCCTGACAACGAAGGAGATCGATCGTGTTGTGGGTTACCTGGAGGCAGCACCGGACACCGGTGCTGCTCACCGCTGGGCTGCTGCTGGTGCTCGGAACGATACTGCTCGTGCATGGCTTGCTGACCGCAGACTTTATCCGTGACCGCGCTTCAGCTGGCTGTCCTGGCACCGGACCGGACTGTCTTGCCTTCGAGCAAGAAGTGCGGCTCCGCTACCAGCAGATATATCAGCTGATTGGCTGGCTCCCGGTGGCACCGGCCCTGATCGGCGCGTTCTGGGGCGCCCCGTTGCTGGCCAAGGAGTTCGAACATGGCACCCACAAGTTTGCGTGGACCCAGTCGGTCCCGCGGCGCCGCTGGCTGACCGTGAAGTTTGGCTTGCTGGGGCTGACAACCGTCCTTAGCGGCCTCGCTCTCGGCGGCATGACCACGGCATGGCTGTCCACCTTCCGGGGTACCGGGTTGGGTGACGCATTCGGCGACAAGGGGCTCTTCGCCGTCGCCGGCGTCGTGCCGGGCGCCTGGTGGTTGTTCTCCTTTGCGCTTGGCGTTGCCGCAGGCGCAACGATAAGGCGCACTTTGCCTGCCATGGCAGTCACCCTCGCAGTGTTCGCCGTCTCGCTTTTCGGGGTGTTCGCGGCGCGCCCCTTCTACGCGGCGCCGCAACGAGCGGTGCAAGTCAGCGCCGAGGTGAGCCCGCTGCCAGCCGATGCCATCCTCATGAAGGATGTCTGGCTAACCACTTCCGGGCAGGAGGTCTCCCGGGCCACCATGGTCAACGCGATCGCCGACGCGTGCCGGGCGGTGTCTGCAAGCGTCAAGTACTACCAGTGCGCCTTCGAAGAGGGCTACACCCAGGTCGTGTACTTTCACCCGTCGACCAAGTTCTGGCAATTCCAGTGGACGGAAACTGGAATCCTGGTCCTGATTTCTCTCGTGCTGGGCGTTCTAGCTTTCGTAAGCGCACTGCGGCGGCGAATCTGATGCTCTGACAAGCATTTGACGGCCGGTCGGGTCCAATATGGACCTGACCGGCCTCATTCTGAGCCGTCGCCGATCGTGGTCTGCAGGATGCTGCGCCCGAACGTCGCCGCGAACAGTGTTTTGGTCTCCTCGTGGAAAAGCAGGTCGTTGACCGGGACCGCCGGGAAGTTCTCGCCGACCTTGAGCCAAACGCGGCCCAGGTTCGGGGTGAAGAACACGCCCATGTCGGTGCCGACGTAGAGCCAGTCGCCATGCTTGGGATGGCGGATCACGTCGTTGACCGGTGCCTGCGGCAGGTCGCCGGAGATGTCCACCCAGCTCGCGCCGCCGTCGCTGGTCATCAGCACGTGGGGCTGGGTTTCGCTTTCCCATTTGAAGCCCGAGTAGGCGACCCAGGCGGTGCGCGCGTCCTGCGGGTCGACGGTGACCCGGGTGACCCACCGGTCGGGCAGGTCGGGGTCGGTGAGCCGGGTCCACGTGCCGCCACCGTTGCCGGTGACCCACAGCCGCCCGTCGTCGGTACCGACGTACACCGTCTCCTTGTCGGTGGGCGCGATGCCGATCGCGGTGATCGTCCCGTACGAGGTGGAGTTGCGCGGCGTCGGCCCGCCGGTCAGATCGGGGCTCACCGCCCGCCAGGTGACACCGCGGTCGTCGGAGCGGTTGAGGATGTTCGATCCAAAGTAGACGGTGTCCCCGCCGGCCGAGATCTCCAGCGGTGACACCCAGTTGAACCGGGTCCCGGCGAACCGGGCGCGGATGGAGGTCATGGTGTCGCCGGCGTTGTCGGATCGCGCGCAGCCGCCGTTCTGCGAACAGGCGAAGACGTTGTTGTGGTCGACCGGGTTGATGCGGTTCATCATCCCGTCGCCACCGCGGTACAGGTTCCAGCTCGCACCGTTCCAGGACCGCAGCGAGCCGTTGTCCTGGGTGCCGCCCGACGCCCGCGTCACATCCTGCACGCTGACATCCATCGCGTAGAACTGCATGTAGGGCTGCACGCTGGCCCTGCTCCACGGCCCGGTGACGTCGCCGTTCTTGTCCGACCAGTACAGCCCGCCGTCGTTGCCGAGGTAGACGCGGCCACGCTGGTGCGGGTCGAACGCCAGGGCGTGCTGATCGGCGTGGAATCTGTTGCCCGGACTGGAAATCCAGGACAAGCCGCCGTCGCGCGACTCCATCATCGGCACCCCGGCCGAAAACACGTGGTTGGCGTCGAACGGGTCGACCCACAGCCGGCCGAACCACCAGGCGAAGCCGCCGTCGCCGGCGTCCAGCGCGGGCTCGCCGGTCAGCGGCCGCGTCCAGCTGGCGCCCGCGTCGTAGGACACGAAGAAGCCGGTGAGGTTGCCGATGCGGTCGTTGGTGATGGCGTAGGCGCGCCTGGGATTGCTGCGGGCGAAGGCGACCCCTATCCGGCCCGACTCGGCCTCCACCGCCGGCAGCGGCGCCCCGGCCCGCGCCCAGGTGCGGCCACCGTCAGTGGACCTGTACACCCCGGAGCCGGGGCCGCCGTACTCGCGCCCGTCGGGGAAGCGCAGCTTGTCCCACATGGCTGCGAGCACGATGTTCGGGTCGGCCGGGTTGATGGCCAGGTCGATCGCGCCGGTGGAGTCGTTGCGGCCCTGCAGAACCTGACGCCAGCTCGCCCCACCGTCCTCGGACAGGTAGACGCCGCGCTCGCCGGTGGTGTCGAACAGCCGCCCCTGCGCGGCGACCAGAATGCGCCGTGGGTCGGCCGGATCCACGCCGATGCGCCCGACCGCGCCGGTGTCGGTCAGGCCCAGGCTGCTCCAGCTCGCACCGCCGTCGGTGGAGCGGTACACCCCGGCGCCGTAGTAGGAGCCACCGCCGCCGTGGTCGGGCTCGCCCGTGCCGGCGTAGAGCGTGCCGTCAGGCGTGATCGTCAGCGCGCCCATCGACTGTGGCAGCTTGTCCGACCAGGCGGCGGCGAAAGTGACGCCGCCGTCAGTGCTTTTCCATACGCCGCCGGTGCCGGCCGCCGCGTACACGATGCCAGGGGTGCGTGGGTCGACCACGACGTCGATGAGACGCCCGCCCACATTGCTCGGTCCGAGCAGCTGCCACTTCGCCTGCCCCAGCTGGGGATCGCCGGTACGGGTCTCACCCTCGATCTGCCGGGTGCGCGCCAGCGCGTCGCGGTAGGCGGTGGCCGGGATGGAGCCATCCGGATTGGCCCGCTGCAACCACATCCACTCGTAGGGCTCGGCCGGATTCTCGTGCTCTCCCGCACCGGCCGGCGGCAGGAGGGGCCTGCCGAAAACGTGCACCGCGCTGGCCACCAGCATCAGGGCGAGCGCGCCGGTTACGGCGCCCATCATCCGATGCCGCACCCGCCTCGACCGGATCAACCGCATCAGCCACACTCCGCAGCAGAGATCGGCAGCATCGGCGCTGCTCGATATTTGCAGCCTAACCGGCTCGCAGTCACAGCACCAGCGGCGCACGGCGTACATTGGAGCCCGGCGATGCCGTGATCCGGGCGATCGGCATCGACCTTCAGCCGCTAAGGAGACAGCGACATGTCTAGATCTATTGCCCGGATGAGTGCCCTGTGTACCGCCATCGTCGTGATGGTGGCGGGATCGACCGTGCTGGCCCAACGCGCGGCGGTCGCGCTCGATCCGTTCACCGGCTACCTGATGGCCCACTTCACCGGCGAGTCCGCCAACGGCGAGCAGATCTACCTCGCCCACAGCACCAACGGTTTGACCTGGACCGATCTCAACAACGGCGGGCCGGTGCTCACCTCCGCCATCGGCACGCGAGGGGTGCGCGACCCCGCGCTCGTGCGCTCCCCCGCCGGCGATCGCTATTGGATCGTGGCGACCGACCTGCGCATCGCCAGCGGCACCTCATGGAGCGACGCGGCCAACCGCGGCAGCACCTCCCTGGTCGTATGGGAGTCGGCGGACCTGGTGAACTGGTCGGCACCACGGCTGATCAACGTCGCTGCCGGCATCCCTGGCGCCGGAAACGCCTGGGCCCCAGAGGCCATCTACAACGCGGCGACCGGTGACTATGTCGTGTACTGGGCCACCAACTCCGCGCGCAACGGCGTCACCAAGCACCGCATCTGGTATGTGCGCACCAGCGACTTCCGCAGCTTCACCGCGCCACAGCTGTTCATCGAGCGCGCCGGCAGCCAGGGGGTCATCGACACGCAGATCATTGAAGTGCCCAATAGCCTTGGCGGGTACCGTTACTACCGCGCCTCGGCCGACGGCCAGATCACCATCGAGGCCAGCAACTCGATCCTGGGTTCGTGGACGACGCTGGGAAATCTGTCGCACCTGGGCATCTCCAACGGCGCCACCGGCGGCAACGTGGTCGAAGGCCCGATGTGGGCGCAGTTCAACGGCCGCGACGAGTGGAACCTGTGGCTCGACCAGTTCGCCACCGGGCGCGGATACATGCCCATCAGCTCCACCAACCTGGGCAGCACGCAGAACTTCCGCACCCGCACCGACTACAGCATGGGCGCCGGCCGCAAACGGCACGGCTCGATCCTGAGCATCACCGCCGCCGAGCAGAGCCGCGTGCTGGCCCGCTGGGGCGCCTCCACGCCGGTCAATCGCCTTCAGTCGTACAACTTCCAGGACCGCTACGTGCGCCACGTCAACTTCGACGTGCGCATCGACCCGAACGTGAACCCGGCCCAGGACGCCCAGTTCCGTCTGGTACCGGGTCTGGCCAACAGCTCCGGCTACGTCTCGATCCAGTCGGTGAACTTCCCCGGCTACTACCTGCGCCAGTCCGGCTTCGACTTCGTGCTGGCGGCCAGCGACGGCACCTCGGGCTTCGCCGCGGACGCCACCTTCCGCCGCGTCGCGGGCCTGGCCGACCCGGGCTGGAGTTCCTTCCAGTCCTACAGCTTCCCGGATCGATACATCCGCCATTTCAACTATCTGCTGCGCCTCGACCCCATCACCACCGCTCAGGGCCGCAGCGACGCCACCTTCCGGGTGACGGCCTGACACAGCAATAGGCGGGGACCACCACAACCGGTGGTCCCCGCC
>NZ_BONY01000058.1 GCF_016862955.1 Rhizocola hellebori
TGGCTCTCGAGCGGCGCTGCCGCGCGTTGCTTTGCACGCGCCAGAATCATCGCGTTAGCGCGTCCATGATGTTTATTGCTCCGGGGCCGATGATCAGGATGAATAGCACCGGAAAGAGGCAGAGGATCAGCGGGAAGATCACCTTTACCGGGAGTTTGCGTGCCTCTTCCTCGGCTCGCTGACGGCGCTTCACCCGCATCTGGCGCGCCTGTTCGCGCAGCACCTGCGCGGTCGGTACGCCGAGTTCGCCGGCCTGGACGAGGGAGCTGGCCACCGCGCGCAGTTCGAGCACATTGGTACGGGCGGCCAGCGCCCTGAGCGCCTCGCCGCGCTGCTGACCCATCTGCATCCCGTGCAGCAGGCGGGCGAACTCGCGCGACAGCGCCCCCGGCATCGTCACGACGACCTGGGCGGTGGCCGCGTCGAAGCCGAGACCGGCTTCCACGGAAAGGGTGAGCAGGTCGAGCACGTCCGGCAGTTGCCGCCGCACCTGGTCCTGCCGCCGGACCGCCACGTTGTAGACGACGAGGAACGGCAGCCAGAATCCAAAGATCGCCCCCACGACGACGGACACCAGGATGGCCGCGACGGACAGTCCTAACACGAATCCGTAAATACCGCCGAGGATGGCGAAGAGCAGCAATCCCTGGCCCTGCATCTCCATTACCCGCGACGGCGGCCACGCGGGCGGGTTGCCCGCATAGTCGAGCCAGCGGCCCAGCCAGGCGGTGGCACCCTTGGGCGTCAACGACTTGCCCAGGGTGGTGACCTGCTGGACGGCCGGGCTCATTCGGTGCCGCAGGCCTTCTTCGGAGGGGTTGGCGCTGCCGGGCGCGTAGTCACGATCGATCGAGGCCAGCGCTCTGGCGACTCCACGGCGGCCGATGCTTCCGGAGATGAAAATGAAGGCGGCGATGGCGATCGCCACGAATATCAAGCCCGCTCCGACGAGGAGCACCTTGTCTGCCGGCATCTCAGACCTCGACCTTCACCAGTCGGCTTAGCCAGAATCCGCCCAGCGCCACCAGTGCCACTCCCACGATGCTCATCATGATTCCGATCGGATGGGTGTAGAGCGGCCGGACGTATTCGCCGCGGAACCAGAACATGAGGGTGCCGACGATCGCCGGCAGAGCGAGCAGCACCCACGCGGTGAGCCGGCCTTCGGCCGATAGCGCTTGTACATGGCGGCGCACCGATTCCCGGTCGCGGATCGTGTCCACCGTGTTGGAAAGCACCTCGGCGAGATTGCCTCCCACCTCCTGCTGCACGCGGATGGCGACCACCGCCCAGGAGAGGTCCCGGTTGCGGACCCGGGCCGCCATCCGGTCAAGGGCATCCTCGAGATCCATGCCGAGCCGTGTCTCGCCCAGCGCCCGCCCGAAGTCGGTGGCGATCGGGTCCGGCAGCTCGCGAACCATCGCGTCGACCGCCTGGTGCAGCGAGAAACCCGCCCGCAGCGAACCGATGATCAGCTGGAGCGCGTCGGGTAGCAGCTCGCTGAAAGCGTTGGCCCGCTTGGTGGCGCGATTGCGGTGGTAGAGCGAGGTGATGGCCACCCCGAGCACGCCACCGAGCACAAACCCGCCGATCGGGTGTATCAGGATCGCCAGCAGCACCGCCAGGCCCAGCGAGACGACGGCCCGAAGCAGCACCCACTCGTGTGGACGCAGGCGGATTCCGGCCCGGTCCAGCTGTTGCGTGATCCTGCCCTCGGCGTTCGCCGATTTGACGACCTGTGCCGAGAAGGCCAACGCGGCCTGTGCCACCTGATTGGTGTGGTCCATGTCGGAAATGGAGGGCCGCTTGGGTTTCGGCGCGGTGAAGTGGGTGACCTGAGCGAGCCTGCGCCTATGCTCCGCACGGGTGAAGATCGGTGTGACCACGCTCAGGCCGAGCACCAGCAGGGCAACGAAGGCCAGGCCCCCGATCAGCAAAAGGTTGGTCGGGCTGGGCGGAGGCGCGTCGCGGCTGGGCAGCGGTCCACCGCCGCGCATGTCGAGTGCGAACTTCACCGGCACTTCGGTTTTCATCTCGCCGAGGGCGATCTGAAGCTTGCTCTGCTTGCCACTGAATTCCGGGGGGACCGAAACCTGTACCAGCAGCAGCGGACTGAACGACTCCGCCGCCTTGGCGAAGATGTTGTTCAGCGCCGGGGCGGCGGCGGTCGTGTAGATCCGGCCGCCGGTCTGAGTGGCCAGAGCGCCCAGCGGAGCCAGGACTCCTTCGGTTGTCCGGTAGGCGATGAGGTCCAACGGGATGTTCGCGGTGCGGGTGGACTTTGTCAGCACATCATCGGTGGCATCGGAGGCGGTGTCCTCGCCGCCGGCAAGCACGACCACTCGGCGCTGGCTCCAGTTGCCGACGGCCATCATCGAAGTCGCGCTCAGAATGGCATCGTGGACAGACGTTTCGCCCGCGGTGGTGAGCTCTTTGACCTTCTTGATGGCGATGGCGCGGTCGTTGGTCAGCGGCTGCACCACCTGGGGCGGCTGCCCAGCCGACACCACTGCGACAGTGACATCCGACGGCAGCTGGGAAAGATAGGCCACCGCAGCGGTTTTGACCTCCGCCATGGGGTCACCGGCCATCAACGCCGAGGTGTCCAGCACGACGACCGCGGCCCGACCCGGATTGCTGTTGGTGTTGCTGGACTTCCGTTCGGTCTTCACCTCGAGCGCGCGGCCTTCGACCGAGACCGTGATCTGTTCGATCTTCCCGCTGGCCGGAGGATCCTGCGCCGAGACGTAGAACTCCACGAGTCCGGCTTCCTCGCGCAACCCGGAGACGGCCAGGCTCGGCTCCGCAGCCATGTTCGGCGTGGCCAGTACGGCCACGACCATCATTACCGCTTTGATCATCGGCCCCGGCCAAACAGCTCCACCGGCAGCGTGATCCCGTGGTCAGCGAAGGTTTCCATGAACCTGGGCCGCAACCCGGTGCTGCGCAACATCCCCTGGTGCCGTCCCATCTGATCATGGCCGGCCCGCAGGTCGAAGGTGAACAGGTCCTGCATGGTGATCACATCCCCCTCCATCCCGGTGACTTCGGTGATGTGGGTGATGCGGCGGGAGCCATCGCGGAGCCGGGCCAGCTGGATGATGAGGTCGACCGCGCTGGCCACCTGCTCGCGGATCGCCCGCACCGGCAGGTCCATGCCGGCCATGAGCACCATTGTTTCCAGACGGGCCAGCGAGTCACGCGGGGTGTTCGCGTGCACGGTCGTCAGCGAGCCATCGTGGCCGGTATTCATGGCCTGCAACATGTCCAGGGCCGCGCCGTCGCGGACCTCGCCGACCACGATGCGGTCGGGGCGCATCCGAAGCGCGTTGCGGACCAGGTCGCGGATCGTGATTTCGCCCTTGCCCTCGATGTTCGGCGGCCTGTACTCCATGCGCAGCACATGTTCCTGAGCCAGACGAAGCTCAGCCGAGTCCTCAATGGTGATGATGCGGTCGTCGGCCGGAAGGAAGGAAGAAATAACATTCAAAAGCGTTGTCTTCCCGGTACCGGTGCCGCCTGAAACGACGATGTCGAGCCGGCCCTGCACACACGCCTCGAGAAGCTGGGCGACCTGTGGCGGGAAGGTGCCAAGTTTGATCAGGTCGGCGACGGTGAACGGCTCGGCGGCGAACTTACGAACAGTCAGCGCCGCCCCGTCCAAGGCGATCGGCGGAACGACAGCGTTGACCCGGCTGCCGTCGGGCATCCGGGCGTCCACCATCGGCGACGCCTCGTCGACCCGCCGCCCCACCCGGGACACGATCTTGTCGATCACACGACGCAGGTGAGCCTCGTCCATGAAGGCGGCGTCGACCGGATGGATGTGGCCGTAGCGCTCAACGTAGATGCGGTCCCAGGCGTTCACCATGATCTCGGTGACCTCCGGGTCGCGCAGCAGCGGCTCGATCGGGCCGTGTCCGAGGACTTCGTCCAGGATCTGGCGATAGGCCAAGGCGCGGTCGGTGGCGGTGAGCGGGGTTTCCTCGGCGTTGAGAACCCCGGGCAACGCCTCGCGAACCCGCTTGTCCAATTCGGTGTCGCTGTCGACGGTCTCGTAGAGCTGCGGGCCGAGCAACTCCAGCAACGCTTGGTGGGCACGCTTTCGCACCGCGGCGAGCGGATCGTAGGCGCGGCGGCTGTTGCGCCGGCCGACCCCGAGACCGTTGATGGGTACAGAGGAAATCGGCATCGGCAGGGGGCTCACCGAGGGGCCCTCGGGCGCCCCGGTCAGTCCCAGTCGTTCCTGAAGACTCATCGCCCTTTTCCACCTCGCGAGAAGAAGCCGCGTTTGGCGCGCTTGCCGTCGGGCACGAGTCGCTTCTTGGCAAGGTCTTTGATCGCTGCGCTCACGGGATGGTTCGGATGCGAGACCATCAGCGGCACCCCGTTGTTGGCCGACAGCGGAACATCGCGGCTGCTCGGAATGTGCCCGGCGATCGGGACGCGCAGCACCTTCTCGATGTCGGCCATGGTGAGGCCCACTTTGGAGTCCGACCGGTTGAGCACCACCGTGCGTGCCTCGCGCCGATAGTCGAGCAGCTCGAAGGTGTCCAGGGTGACCCGAAGGTTCTTCAGCGAAGGCAACTCGGGCGTGGCCACCAGGACGTAGTGGTGGGTGACGTCCAGCGCGGCGAGAATCTGCTCGCTGAAAGCACTGGCAGTGTCGATCACCACGTAGTCGAACGAGGTGCGGGCCATCTGAATGATCTCAGTGACCAGATCGCGCCCGATCCGTTCCGCGGCCATCGGCTGCACCGGCGCCATCAGCACCTCGATCCCCGGCCGGTACGAAGTGAGCAGCATCCGGAAACCGATGTCGTCCAACCGGTCGGCGACCCCGATGGCATCGGCGATGGTCCGCTCCGGAGCGAGCTGGAGCATGATGGCGACGTCGCCGAAAGCAAGATCTAGATCGATCAGACAGACCCGCCGCTTGCCGCCCTCGGCCAGCGCCACCGCCAGGTTGGTGGCGATGGTCGTCTTGCCACAGCCACCCTTTGCGGAGAAGACCGTGATCACCTGGCCTTCGATCATCACCTGCGGCCCCGAAGCGGCGTCCCCGGATTCGTTGGCGGTAAGAAGTGCCTGGCGCACGATCAGCTGCCGCGAGATGTCCTGCGAGCGCGCACAGGCAGCCAGGATCGCCGGATGGTCACCCGTGCGCACCACCTCACGGATCCCGGCGCGCAGCGCATCGGTCATCAGCTCGACATCGACCTCGTCGCGCAGCAGCACCACGCCGAGCATGGGCCGGCGAATCCGGCACTGATCGGCGAAGCCCAGCGCGTCCTCGATGGAGATGTTGGGGCCGAGCACCACCAGTATTTCTTCGGGGTCGGCATTCACCCGCTCCACCAACGACTCCGGTGTATCCACCAGAACCGCCTCGCCGAGCAGGACAGCTAGATGCTCGCCTTCCAGCATCTCAAAGATGATCGTCATTGCCTTTGTCCTTTACCGCAGCAGGGTAGGCAGGTCCACTCCGGCTCCGGGGCGCACCTCTGAGGTGTCGGTGAGAAGCGCGAGATACAGCTCCCCGACACGGATCGCGTGAATCAACCGCTCCGCGTCGGCCTGGTTTACCGCGACGGTGACCAGCAGGGTCACCGTCCCGTTCGCGAGCGACTCGTCATCGTTCTGGGTCGAGGTGGCGGCGTCCTGCCCGTAGGCCCCGACGGCCAGGGTTTCCACTCGCGGCAGGAGCAGCTTGGTGACCTGTTCCTTGCCGTCGGGCTCAAGCGTGACGAAGATGGCCACCTGGGAGCCGGGCCGGACGAACCCGCCGACCTCCTCCTCCACCGCTGTCTTGATGCTCACCGCGAGCATCTTCTCCGGCAGCGCGACGCCGCCGGAAAGCTTGGTGGCCGCGCCGAACATGCCCTTGAGCAACAGTTGCCGGGGCTGCACGTCGTGGGTCAGGACCAGCTTGTCCAGGTCGCCCGCGACCGCGGTCAGCGAGTCAGCCGGAACCGTGGCCGCGGGCACCACCAGCTCCTCGACGAAACCCTTGGTCTTGATGGACTCGCCCGAGGTGCCGGCCGGAATCCGCTGGGTCGCGACCAGCACGGTGACCGCGGCCTGGCCGTCGACCACCGATTTCCTGGTCTCGTTGACGTAGAACAGCACGGCGCCCGTGCCTATGACGGCAAGGACGAGGGCGAGCAACACGCCGATAATGCGCCGGGTCATCGAGGGTTCCTTATCCGATTGTCTTAATTGCCAAGAGCCCGAGGTCGATGCCGGGGTCAGGTCCCACTTCGCCCGGGAGGAAGTCGAGGTCGATGAAGTAGCCGAAGATGCAGACCTCGTGCGGATCGAGTGGATCGCAGTCCCCGAAGCCTGAGCTCACCGTGGAAGGCGCATGAAATCCGTGCATCGAGTACCCGGTGACCACGAATGCGGCCAGCCGGTACAGGTGATAGCGAGTGCTCGATCCGCTTCCCCGCTCGCCGTCGATGACGGGCAGGGCGATGACTTGACGGCTGGAACGCAACTGGGCCAACCGGTTGCGGCATTCGAGGGACGGCAGATGGGTGTCGTTCCCGTCGTAGGTCAGGTCGGCCTCGACTTGGGTGAAGCACCTTCCGTCGGTGTTGTCGAACATGCCCACGTCGTTTGGCCAGCCCCAGCCGGCAGGCGGCGGCGCCGCACCGCAAAAGTGGGCCGTGTGATCGTGGTCGCCCAGCTGCACCTCGCGGTGCGCGGGCGGATCCGGCGGCCAGGGCGGGCCGGCGACGGTGTTGCCGCGCGTGCGCTCGTACTCGCAGGCCGAAATCGTGAGGCCCAGCTCGAGCCGCGGTGGCCCGTAGGCCACCCGCGAGCACGCCCCGACCGTGGCGCCTTCGCCGATCCCGGCCATGCTCTGCGCAAAGGCGAAGGGCAGCACGAATTCGTCGGTGGCGACCTCTGTCCGGGTGCGCACCTGGACGTAGTTCACGCCGGCGCGGACGTTTCCGATGCAGTCGGCCAGATTGACGGTGCCGTCCGGCAGGCAGGTCGGCACGGTCCATCGGTTGTCCCGGCCACAGAGCTCTTCGATGTTGGCCCGCCCGTCACCAGCGTTGGCGTCGGCCACGTTCTCCGCTTTGGCCAGGGCCTGGGTGGTGCACGCCGAGCGCCGTTTGACGCAGTCCAGCGCCACGGTCATCGCCGCCGAGTCGGCCCCCGACTGCAGTTCCTCGCGTTCGGCGTAAAGCTGGCCGACGTCGACGACCATCGCGGTCATGCCGAGAAGGACCCCGGTCGCCATCAACATCACGACGATCGAGGAGACCGCCCCGCGGTCGCCGTCGGCGCTCAAGCGCGGCATGGCATGACCCCTGTGGCATAGACGTCGACGCTGTCGCCCCACGAACCGCCGCCGAGCATGGACACCAGGCCGCCCAGCGGGGTGAGGAACTCGTACTCGTAGGTCACCACGATCACCGCGTTGTCACCCGGCGCGGGATTCGCGCCGCAGCCGTGGCTGTCCGCGGCGACGATGTTGTAGCTGGAGTCGAAGAGGCGGACTCGGTCCCGCGCGGCGGAAGCGCTGGGGTCGACGGTCGCGGCCCGAGCACCTTCGCGTGCCGCTTCGGTGACACCGATCTGAGCGGTCAGCAACAGCCCGAACTCGATGATCCCGAAAATGAGCATGAGCAGGAGAGGCAAGAGGAGGGCCATCTCAACCGCGGCAGCACCGCGGTCACGCCTATCCGTCATGGCCCCTCCCCTCCAATCGCCGCGAATCAGCAGCTGTTCCCGGACTTGGCGGTCTTGGACGCGATCTTGTCGCACGTTTCGTCGAACATCGCGCTGATCTCGCTGCCCAGGGTCACCACGACTGCGAAGATCACGGCGGCAACCAGGGCGATAATCAGGCCGTATTCCGCGGCTGTCGCGCCGCGGTCCTTGACGATGGCCAGGCGGACCTGGGCCATGGTGAAGAGCTTGAGCATTGTGCGGGTGCACCCCCTGTGACAGCCGGCGCGAGAAACGCGACCGGTCCACGGCAGAATCCGGCCGACTGGCCGACGTTTTCCGAGCTTGCCGACCTAGCGCTGTCCCGTCACTCAGATGTCATGACATGCTGGCGCTTCACTTGACGAGATGATCTAACCGGGCGGAGAGATCAATTGACGTCGCCGCGACACGGTCCGTGACATGTTGATCGCCCGATCAGCCGATGACAGGTGCCCTCAAGAGCGATCAATTCGGGCAATGTCGAGCTGCCGCCGGGCGCAAGAATCGGGGCACAAGCCAATTGATCACGTCAAGTCGCCTTACCGACAACACCCCGCTTGGAGATCGCGACGACGCGCTACGGTGCTACCACCATGGCAGATCAGGATTTTGACCCACCCCGCCCACGCCTCGGTGGCGCCGGGCCCGCCATTCTCGGCATCGTCGGCTTCGTGGCCGCGTTGCTGATTTTCTCCTTGGTACTGGTGCTGCTCGACGTGTTGCCCAACCCGCTGAGTAAGAGCAGCCGGGCCGAGCCTCAGCCCGTCGCGCCGGCCACCTCCGGCCCGGCCAAGCTTGCCCAGTCGGCCCGGTTCGCCAAGCCCGGTGAGTGCGTGCTCAACCAGGGGACGGACACCAAGCCCGACCTGATCATGGTCAAGTGTGAGCCCGGCTCGCTCGAGGTGCTCGAGCGCAAGGAGGGCACCACCAACGTCGAGGAATGCCGCAGCGTTCCGGGGTACCGATATCACTATTTTTATGACAGCGATCTCGGGGACAGTTTCGATTTTGTCCTGTGTATGCGGAAACGCCCCTGATAATGGCTGAATGAGACCTGTTCGAGGCCTGGCTCGGGCCTTGCTCGGCGGCTTGTTCGTCGCGGCCGGTGCGCACGCGATACTTCATGCCAAGCGATACGCAGCCCAGGCTGAGCCCCTGGCCGACCAGGTGGCGCCGCTTCTGAAGAGCATCGACTCCCGCCTGCCCACCGAGGCGAAGTCGCTGGTGCAGATCAACGGGGTGGTCCAGGTCGGCGCCGGCCTGATGCTCGCCACCGGAACGGCCCCTCGCCCGGCGGCCGCGGTCCTGGCCGGCACCCTCATTCCGGCCACGGTCGTGAACTATCCATTTTGGACGATGTCTAACGGCACGGCCCGGCGTGAGGCACAGCTGCATTTCGCGAAGAATCTCGGATTGCTCGGAGGTTTACTGCTCGCCGCCGCGGATACAGCTGGTTCACCGAGTTTGAGCTGGCGCACCCAGCGGGCTCTCAGGAATGCCAAGAAGAAGGTCACTACCAGCGAAAATTAGCGGATGCCCCAATTGGCCCGACGCCGTTAACCAGTTAGAAATGTCGCAAATCAGTGTGGGATGAGACACGGTCGGGTAACACGGGACCTAACCATCTGCCGGGCAGATCTAGGCTGGTTGGCAGAAGTGATCGGGACAAGTTAGACGGAGGTATCGGCTCCATGCCGGTGATCGGCGGGCGCAGAACTTCCAGCCCATTGCGAATGTTTGCCCGGCTCGGCATCGTAGCCGTGGCCTGTTACGCCGCCTGGCTGGCGGTCAAGGCTTTCGGGCGGCCGTATGACTTCTTCGACATGAAGATTTATCACGGCGCAATGGCCTGGTGGACACAGGGCGGCGAGCTCTACGAGTACATCGCTCCTCGCACGACACTCGGCTTTACCTACCCTCCATTCGCGGCGCTGACCATGCTGCCGATGGCCGCGTTCACCACCATCGACGCGGCGTGGCTTAACGTCGTTTTTGGACTGGCGACGCTCGTCTTCGTGTGCGCGGCTTTGTTGCGCCCCTTGGCCACCCGGCTTCGCTGGCCGAGCTGGTGGGTCGTGGCGCTGGCCGTGCCCGCGCTGGCCGCCATCGAGCCGGTACGCGAAAGCCTCGGCTTCGGCCAGGTGAACCTTCTCCTCTTCGGCCTGATCATCGCCGATCTCATAGCGTTGCGGCGTGGCTGGCGCTGGGCCGGCATCGGCATCGGGCTGGCCACCGCCATCAAGCTCACGCCCGCGCTGTTCATCATCTATCTGCTGGTGAGCAAGCAGTGGCGCACCTCGCTCACCGCGGGCGCGACCGCCCTGGGTGCGACGGTCTTTACCCATTTCGTGGTACCAGAGGAGTCCGCCACCTATTGGGGAAGCGTGATCTGGCAGACCGAGCGGGTGGGCGTCGCCGACATGACGCCGAACCAGTCGCTCGCGGGCGTGCTCGCGCGGCTGCACGACACCGCCCACGCCCCCGGTTTGCTGTGGATCAGCTTCACCCTGGTGCTGCTCGCGATCGGCCTGTCCCGTGCCCGCGCCTCGCACGCGGAAGGCGATGAGCTGACGGCCTTCACCCTGGTCGGGCTGACCTCCAATGTGGTCAGTCCGATCTCCTGGTCACACCATCTGGTCTGGGTCATCCCGGCGATGATCGCCCTTCTCGATCAGGCGATCCGCCGGCGCAGCGCCAGCCGTGGCATCATCGCCCGCGGCAGCGCGACGCCGGGCTTGCGGGAGCCCATCTGGTTCCCCGCGCTGACCGGTGCCCGGCATGCCGCCGGTGCGCTTGCGCTCTATGTCCTTTTCCTGGTCTCGCCCATCTGGCCCTACGAGCACCAGTTCCCGGCGGTCTCGCACTACGCCGACGGCATGTTCGGCGTGATCATGGAGAATTCGTTCGCGATCGCGCTGATCGTCCTGGTGGTCGTCCTGCCCTACCGGCCCGGAGCCGACCCCGCGTTCGGCCCCCAGCTGGCGCTGCAGATTCCGGGAACCCGCCGCACCCCGATTCCCCGCCGGGTGGTCAACCTGCCCCCGCTAATCCAGCATCGCCCCGCAGGAGATGTTGACAAAGGTTCCGGTCAGGGTGCGTCCCTGGTCTGAAACGACGAAGGCGGCCACGTTGCCCACGTCGGCCAGGCTGGCCGTGCGCTTGAGCAGCGTGTCGCCTTCCAGGGTGGCGGCGATCTCCTCCCGGCTGGCCAGGTCAGCCGGGATCGTCTCGGGGATGCCACCCGTCTTGAGGGTGATCACCCGGACGCCGTGCTGGCCAAGCTCGACAGCCCACTGTCTGCGCAGGCTCTCCATGGCATCCAGCGACACCTTGAAGCCGCCCATGTTGGCGATGGTCTGGGTGCCGCCTCCGCCGAAGGTGAGGATCACCCCGGCGCCCTGACGGATCATGTGGCGTGAGGCGGCTCGGGTGGTCAGGAACTGCGACCGCAGCGCAATCGTGATCGGCTGAAGGAAGTCGTCCACCGAAATGTTGATCAGCGGCTGCTGAACGTCTTCCACCCCGATAACGCAGAAAGAGACGTCGAGCCGGCCCGCTTGGTCAACGATCGAATCGACGCAGCGATCGACCGACTGCTCGTCAAGCGCATCAACGGTAATCGTCTCGATCGAGCCACCGTCGGAGCGGATCTGTTCGGCTAGGCTGTCGAGCTTGCTCTGGGTGCGGCCGGCCACAAAGACGGTCGCCCCCTCACGCGTGAACGCGCGGGCCACCGCGCCACCGATCGGGCCGCCGCCGTAGATCGCTGCGACTTTCTTTTCGAGCAACATGACCCATTCCTACCCCTATCAGGGGCAGTTGACCCACTCTTCCGTCCCATCCGCGAATACCTGGTGCTTCCAGATGGGCAGCCGCTGCTTGACCGTGTCCACCAGGCGGGCGCACGCGGCGAAGGCGGCGGCGCGATGGGCGGTCGACACCGCCGCGGCGAGCGCGACCTCCCCAATCCCCAGCGGCCCGTACCGATGCGAGACCGCGATCTCGTACACGTCCGGGTCGAGCGCGATCTCGGCGACCACTTCGCGCAGCACCTTTTCGGCGGAGGGATGCGCCTCGTAGGTCAGCGAGCTCACCGAGCGCCCATGGTCGTGGTCGCGTACCACTCCGGCGAAGCTCACCACCGCCCCCGCACGCGGGTCAGCGACGGCCGCCTCGTGCGCGGCGATGTCCAGCGGATCGGTGGTCACGACGATCATGGCAACTCCAGATAATCGACCTGATGGTCGGGCAGTCCCTGGCTGTGCGGCGGGATGACCGCGAACCCGCTGGCACCGGCCAGCCCGCGCAGCATCGACGACCCGACGTGGACGGCCGGGAACCAGGAGTCGTGCTGCCTGCGGACCAGCGCCAGATGCGTGTAGTCGCCGCGCCCAGGAACCGGCGCGGCCAAGGTGATGGGATGCGGCGTCGGCTCGTCAGCACCGGTCATTCCGGCCAGCAGCGGCACGACGAGGGAGACCAGCGCGACCACCGCCGATTGCGGGTTGCCGGGAAGCCCGGCGAGGAAGACGGTGCGCTCGCCGCGGGTGATCGCCGCGACCAGCATCGGGAACCCCGGTCTGACCGCCACGGTGTTGACTACGTACTTCGCGCCCAGCCGCGCCAGTGCCGGATGCAGGTGATCCACCGGCCCGTGCATGGTGCCGCCGGTGGTGCAGATGAGGTCGGCCTCAAGCGCCTCTTCGATCGCGGAAACGTGCGCGTCGAGGGTGTCTTCGATCGGCCCGACCCGGTGCACGCACTGTGCTCCGAGTCGCTCCAGATAACTCGGCATCACCGGGCCCAGCGCATCACGGATCCGGCCGGCCCCTGCCTGGCCCTCGGTAAGCAGCTCGTCTCCGAACACCAGCAGGGCGGCGCGTGGCTGGCGGGTCACGCTCAGCTCATCCAGCCCGCAGGCGGCGGCGAGCCCGATCAGCCCTGGCGTGACCGGAGTGCCGGCCGCGAACAGCTCCTCCTGCGCCTGCGCCTCTTCGCCCGGCTCGCGCCACTCCTTGGTGGATCTGGGCTCTCCCGACACCAGGCCGTCGCGCTCGGTCGACTCCTCCACCCGCAGGATGGCCGTTGTCCCGGCGGGAACCATGGCACCGGTGGCGATCTCCATCGCGGTGCCGTCCTCGTTCAGCGCCGGCGCTTCCTGGCCCGCGAGCACCCTTCCGGCTATCCGCCAGGGACCGGCGGCGCGCACGGCCCAGCCGTCAATGCTGGAGGTCGGGAACGCGGGCAGGTGGGTGCGCGAACGCAACGGCTCGGCGAGCACTCGGCCGTCCGCTTCGGACAGTGGCACGACCACCTTCGGCAGCTGCGCCGATCGCCCCGCCGCATAGACCAGCTTGCGCGCTTCGCGCCAGTCGATCGGGTGACTCATCGATGATCGCCGCCTTTTAGTTGCTCTACCGCATGCGGCAGTAAGTCTGCCAGCACCAAGAGTCCATCGCGCACTCCACCGGTCGACCCGGGCAAGTTCACGATCAGTGTTCGGCCCGCTACTCCCGCCAATCCTCTCGACAGCGCGGCCAGCGGAGTGGCACCCCTGCGGCGGATGGCGTCAGCTATACCCGGCACTTCATAGTCGAGTAAAGCGCGGGTTACCTCGGGTGTTTTGTCGGTGGGGCTGATCCCTGTCCCACCGGTGGTCACAATGACGTCCGGTTTGGAGTCCAATGCCGAGACCAATGCCTGCCGCACGGGCTCCCCATCCGGGACGACTACGACTTCGTCGACCTCACAGCCGATCTCCTCGAGTCCGCGCTTCAGAATCGGCCCACCCGTGTCTTCGTACACCCCAGTGGCCGCCCGGGTGGAGGCCACGATCACGCGCGCCTTCATGGTCTGACCCACAATCCCGTTTTCCCGCCCTCTTTCCTCAGCACTCGAACATTCTCGATGCTCGCCGCCGGGTCCACCGCCTTGATCATGTCAATCAGGGTCAGCCCTGCCACCGCCACACAGGTCAAGGCTTCCATCTCGACGCCGGTCCGGTCGGCCGTTCGCACCTGCGCTTCTATGCCAATCCCTCCCTCGATCACGGTGAGCTCCACGGTCACGCCATGGATGGCGATCGGGTGGCAAAGTGGCACAAGATCCGGAGTGCGCTTGGCCGCCATGATGCCTGCCAGCCGCGCTACGGCGAGGGCGTCTCCTTTGGGTATAGAGCCGGTGTGCAACAGATCGAGCACCTCCGTAGTCGTTCGCACCTCACCAGCGGCTATCGCGACACGGGCAGAAATAGGCTTGCCCGATACATCGACCATCTTCGCTTTACCGGTATTGTCCACATGGCTAAGTCGTCTATGGCTGTTCGGCTCGGATGCTGTGTTAGGCACGATATGAGCCTAGTTGCCAGCGAGGAGACACTAAATGTGGGCACGGTCCGTAGGCGAACGGTCACATTGGGTGACAAATCGCCATTCTCGTCTGTAATGCATATTCTTCTATCTAAATCGCCGTGGCGAAATTACGCTTCTTCTCAGAAGTTCGCAAGGGGGATGAGAGGGAGGCAGAAATGCAAACCTGGCAGTGGGAGTGAAGATGCCCTAGGCTGACGAGCGCCTAACCGTTGACGACGGAGAAGCCACTGTGGGGTCAGCCTCAGCAACGCATGACGAGACCGAGACCGATCGAGCCCTTTCCCGGCTTGTCGGTCTCGTCGTCGTTACCGCCTCCGTAGTTCTGGGCTACATGGGCTTTAGGTTCATAGGCGAGAGTCTCGACACCAAAAGAGCACTCATCGTCGCCGCGCTCGTCATGCTCGTCACGGTCTCCAGCCTCACCTCGGTCAGGGTCCGCGTCCGGTCCACCATGGTGGGCACCAGCTGGACAGAGGTGGCCATCCTCGTTTCGGTCGTAGTCGTTCCTGAGCCGTTCGCGGTGGCCAGCGTCTTCGCCGGATCTTTGATCACCAAGCTGATCCGGCGCACGCAACCGATGAAGGTGGCGTTCGGCGCCGCCAAGGACACCATCACCTCTTTCTGCGCCGCGATGGTGCTCGCCGCGACCGGCATGCCGGATATCAAGGCGCCGCGTGACCTTATTCCTTACGCGCTCGCATTCCTGGCCATCATGGTGGCCGACGACCTGATTTCCATTCCGGTGGTGGCTCTCGCCACGCGCACCAGCATCAGGGAAATCTTCTCGTCTGATTTGGACATCAGGCTGCTGTTCAACCTTGTCCGCTTTGCCATCTCGGTGCTCGCCCTGTTCGTGCTGCAGCGGGAGCCGCTGCTGGTGATCGCGATCGCGCCTCTCGCGTTGAGCCTGCACCTGACCTATCAGGGCCGCACCCGAGCCCGCGCGGAGCGCATGGCGTGGCAGCAGCTCGCGGAGTCAACAGACTCCTTCAACTCGGTCCATATGGAGACCGTCCTCAACACGGCCGTCAACAAGGGATCCAGGCTCTTCTCGGCCGACCAGATCGAGGTGGAAACCTGGGTGGATGGCGCCAACCTCGTCATTCGCGGTAACAGCAAGGAGATTGCCTACCTCGGGCCGCCGGACAGAAAGGGCTACGACCCGACGACCACGGCCATCGTTCCGCTGATCGTCGACGCCGACGGGTCGCGCATCGGCGAGCTGCGGCTGCGCTTCCGAGCCCCGGTCAAGCTTTCCGAGCGGGAGCAGTTCACGCTCCGCGCCTTCGCCGGCGCGCTCTGCACCGCCATCCGCAACGCGGCGTCGTTCACCCAGCTCGGGGTGCTTGCGGACAAACACGAGCACGATGCCATGCACGACCCGCTGACCGGCCTGCCGAACAGGCGGCTGCTCGCGGTCGAGGCGGCGTCCGCTTTGGAGGGTCGCGAGGAGAAGAGCGGCATCCCCGCGTTGCTTCTGCTCGACCTGAACCATTTCAAGGACATCAACGACGCGCTCGGCCACTCCGCGGGTGACCAGGTGCTGGTGGCGATCGCGTCTCGGCTCAGGGCCGCGGCGGGCGGAGACGCGCTGGTGACCCGGCTCGGTGGCGACGAGTTCGCCGTGCTCTACCGCGATCTGCCGGCTCCGGCGCTGGCGATGCACCGCTCGGCCGCGTTGCTCGCGGTGCTTCGGGAGCCGGTCGAGGT
The DNA here is from genome assembly GCF_016862955.1 of Rhizocola hellebori. GTDB lineage: Bacteria > Actinomycetota > Actinomycetes > Mycobacteriales > Micromonosporaceae > Rhizocola > Rhizocola hellebori. Next base: position 15,807 of record NZ_BONY01000058.1, read on the forward strand.
GGACGGGATGCCGCTGACCGTCTCGGCGAGCGCAGGCGTGGCAACGGCTCCGACCATCGGCGGGTTCGTGGAGCTCATGCGGCGGGCCGACATCGCCATGTACCAAGCAAAGCGCACCAGAAGCCCGGTAACCGCCTACGAACCCGAGAGCGACACGGCCGACCGGGCCGGGCTCACGGTCGCCGGCATGCTCCCGCGGGCGGTGGCAGAGAAGGAGTTCACGCTGGAGTTCCAGCCCATCGTGAACCTCATCGACGGCAAGCCGATCGGTGCCGAAGCGCTCGCCCGCTGGCAGCATCCCGACCGTGGCAGCGTCGACCCGAGGAGCTTCCTCGATCCGATCGAGAAATCCGGTCTGCTGACGGCATTCACCGACGCCGTGCTCGACCAGGCGCTCGATGCCGCGAAGCAGTGGAAGGAAGCCGGGTTCAACTGGCCGGTCGCGGTGAACATCTCGCCGCGCAGCCTGCTCGACCGCCGGCTCCCGCTGCTCGTGTCGGCCCGCCTCAGCGACCACGGGCTCACCGGCGCCGACCTCATGCTGGAGATCACGGAAGCGCAGACGCTGAGCCAGCTCGATATCGTCGACAAGGTGCTCGCGGAGCTTCGCGAGCTTGGCTGCGCCCTGGCGCTCGACGACTTCGGCACGGGCTTCTCGTCGATTTCGGTGCTGCCGAGAGTCCCGATGATCCAGGAGATCAAGATCGACCGCTCGTTCGTCAACGAGATGGAGCACACGCCGAAGGCGGCCGCGGTGGTCCGCGGAACAGTCGAACTGGCCCGTGGCCTCGAGTTGCTCGTGGTGGCCGAGGGTGTCGAAAGGGAGAGTCAGCGCCGGATGCTGTGGGAGCTTGGCTGCACGGCCGGGCAGGGTCACCTGTTCGCGAAGCCGATGCCGCTATCGAAGATCATGAGGTTGCCCGCGACCCTGGCCGAGCCGTTGCACGATCCCGGCTCGGTAGTGCAAATGCCCACCCAGCGCCGCCCCGGCCGTTCCGCGAGGCCGGGCCGGGTGTCAGACTCAAACCCGTGATCGCCCTCGTCCTAGACTTCGCGCTTTACGCGCTGTCTGCCCTTTTCGCCGAGGTCACCGCGAACACCTCCACCCTTGCCCCGCACCGATCCTGGGGGGCGATCGCCTTCTGGGGTTATGCGGCCGCCGCGCTTCTGGTCTTCCTCCTGCCCAAGCACAGGCTCAGGCTCACCGCCGGCGCCTGGGTGGCCGTCGCCTGGATCCCGATGGTGGTGCTGGCCTGGCGCGGAGCCGCACAGGAAGAGGTCTTGGTCGTCGAGGAGTCTGCGCGGCGGTTGCTCCAGACCGGCTCGCCCTATCTCGATCGCGCTTCGATCGCGCTCCTGCCGGATCCTCTCCTTGGTTACACCCCTTACCAGCCGGGGATGGCGATCTTCGGGCTGCCTCGCGCCGTCATCGGCGACTTCTGGTGGACCGACGCACGGATCTACTTCGGCCTGGTGACCGCGGCTGTCCTCTATGGAGCGGTCAAACTCCTTTGGCCCCACCCACACCTGACCAGAGCCCTGCAAATGGCGACGGTCCTGCCGCTGTGCGCGCTGACCCTGGCCACCGGCGGCGACGACATCCCGGTGCTCGCGCTCTGCCTTTTCGCCTTCGCGCTCGCCGCCCGCGACCGCTTCGGCTGGGCGGGGGTGGCGATCGGCGTCGCGTGTGCGATGAAGCTGTTCGCTTGGCCGGTGGCTCTGGTCATCGGCGTCTACGCGGTCAGCCGCCGCTACACCATTGGCGCGGTTGGCATTCCCGTCGCGGCCATGCTGCCCGCCCTGATAATCAACAGCCAGGCGTTCCTTGAGAACGTCATCCGCTTTCCGACCGGGCATGGTCTGGTGACTTCGCCGGCCGCTTCGCCTCTGATCGGGTACCAGATCGCGAAACACGTGCCCAGTGGTCGCTACATCGCGCTGGCTCTGCTTGTCGCGGCAGGGTTTGTGATCGCCGCCTACCTCGCCAGCAACCCTCCCCGCGACATGGGCAAGGTCGCCTGGGTGTGTGCGGTAGGTCTGCTTGCCGCGATCCTGCTATTGCCGTCAACGCGTTTCGGCTATCTGCTCTACCCGGTCGCGTTCGCGTTCTGGGCGCCCTGTCTGCGGGCCCAGCCCGCGCTTGACCCGTTAGCCAAGGACGCGCGCTACCAGCAGGCCTAGATAGACCGCGGCCAAGCCAGCGGCAACACTGCCCAGGGCGTTGAGCAGCGCACGAGACCGGGAGCCATGCCGCGCCAGAAGCAGGGTCTGGTAGGCGAACGTGGAGTATGTCGTGAACGCGCCGCAGAATCCGGTACCAAATAAGGCTATTAATGGTTTTGAAGTGGCCATGGCCGACGCGGCGATCAGGCCGAGCAGAAAACTGCCGGTGACGTTGACGGTAAAGGTGCCCCACGGAAAGGCCGTCCCGCGCCAGGCCTGGATGGCGCGGTCGACCAGAAACCGGGCTGGCGCACCGAGCGCGGCCCCGGCGAGGACAAGCAGCAGCGTCATCGGGCGAACACCGCCCGGGCCACCAGGTCTCCAGTTTGGACAGCCAGCAACGCGGCCACGAGCGTGCCGAAGAGGTAGAGCAGGGCCAGGTCCACGCGCGCGGCGGAGATGAGGCGCTGGAAGTCGAGCGCGTAGGCGGAGAAAGTGGTGTAGCCGCCGAGAACTCCGGTGCCGAGAAAGAGCCGAGCCAGCGTCGGCGGCTGAAGCGCCATCAGAAAGCCGATGAGCAGGCAACCGGAAACGTTGACCGCGAAGATGGCCCATGGAAAGCCCCCCTCGGGCGTTGGCCAGATGGCGGCGAGCCCATAGCGGGCGGCCGCGCCGAGGGCGCCCCCCACGGCGATCACGGCGAGCTGCTTCACGATCTCATCTTGACAGACCGCCGTTTCTTATCGATTATCGAGATATCGTTTTTCGATAACCATCGGGAGCTTCCTGTGCGAGAACATCTCAAAGCCCTCCACATGCTGGTGCTCATAGTGCTGGTCGGCACCTCGCTGGCCACGGCCATCGGGGTCTGGCAGCTGATCGTCGCCGCGCCCATACACACCACCGTATTCGTCGACGCCGACGCCGCCTGGCCGGTGGAAGGCGTGAGCGCAGACCAGTCCGGTGAGGTGGGCGTCGAGATCAGGTCGCCGACCGGCCGCCAGCGTCTCCTCTACGGCCTGACCAAAGCACCCACCGCGTTCCTGTTGCTGGCCGTGCTGGCGATGCTGGCGGCACTGCTGCGGAGGGCGCGCCGAACCGACCCGTTCACCCCGCACACGGTGCGCAGCCTGCGCCTGATGGGTGCCGCCCTGGCCACCGGGGTCGTCGCCGTCGCCGTGCAGGGGGCAGCACAGCTACTCCTGAGCGAAACCATTACCCCGAAACGGATCGCGGCGGTCATGGATGTTCCGTTCGGATGGCTGCTGGGTGGCTTCGTCTGCTTCGCCATCGCCGAGGTCATCAACCGCGGCTGCGCGATGCGCGACGAACTGGCCACGGTGATCTGATGCCGCCCGAGGAAGAACACCGCGTCCAAGTGCACCTCGACAAACTGCTTGCGGCGCGCGGAATCACGCTCACCGAACTGGCCGATCAGGTGGGCATCACCTTGGCCAACCTGTCCATCCTGAAAAATGGGCGCGCCCGCGCCATCCGCTTCTCCACGCTCACCGCGCTCTGTCACGCGCTGGACTGCCAACCGGGCGACCTGTTCACCGTCCAATGACGACTTACCATGGCGGGATGCGCAAGCCCCTCGTCTTGGCAGCATTCGCCCTCGTGTCCGCCGCCGGCGCGGTCATCGTCGCGCTCCCCGACTCGGGTCCACGGCTCGAGATAAGCCAAGCCCACGGCCCAGGCATCGTCGACCTTGCCGGAATCGCCTTACTGCTCAGCGGTTCCGGCATCCTTTGGTGGTACCTGTGGACCGCCCGCGCATCCCTGAGCCGCTCCCCCGCCCGCCTGCAACACGCCTGGATCTTCGGCACCGGCCTCGGCGCGGGCCTGATCCTCGCCTCGGTAGCGAACGACTTCGCCGGCTGGTGGGCGATAGGCGCCACCGCCCTGCTGGCCGTGCAACTGAGCCTCTTCGCGACCGCGAAGCCCTAGCTCGCGCCGCTCTCCGTCGCGAGGGCCTCGCTCGCCTTGCCTTCTTCGCGAGGGCGAAGGCTTAGCTTGCGTCACTCTCATCGCGAGGGCGAAGGCCTAGCTTGCGTCACTCTCATCGCGAGGACGAGGGCCTAGCTTGCGTCACTCTCATCGCGAGGGCCAAGGCCTAGCCGACGGCCATGTCCACGAAGCGCGACAGGTGAAGCTGGGCCGCCACCGTGATGGTGTCGGTAGGCCCGTTACGGTGCTTGGCCACGATGAAGTCGGCCTCACCAGCCCTGGGCGACTCCTTGTCGTAGTAATCATCGCGATGCAGCAAGATAACTACGTCAGCGTCCTGCTCGATTGATCCACTTTCGCGAAGATCAGAAAGCTGGGGGCGCTTGTCGGTGCGCTGCTCCGGGCCACGGTTCAGCTGGCTGACCGCGATCACCGGACACTCCACCTCCTTCGCGAGCAGCTTCAAGCCACGCGAAAGATCGGCGACCTCCTGCTGACGGCTCTCTGTGCGCTTGGGGGAGGTCATCAGCTGGAGATAGTCAACGACGATGAGCTTGAGGTCGTGGCGCTGCTTGAGCCGCCGCGCCTTGGCCCGGATCTCCATCAGGTTCATATTCGGCGTGTCGTCGACGAAGATGGGCGCCTCGGAGATCTCGCCCATGCGCCGGGCGAGCTTCGTCCAGTCGTCGTCGGAAAGCTGGCCCGACCGAAGCACATTGAGCGGAACGCGCGCCTCGGCCGACAACAGACGCATCACAATCTCCACTTTGGACATTTCCAGAGAGAAGATAGCGCTCGCCAAATTGTGCCGCACCGCAGCGTGGCGGGCAAAGTCCATAGATGCCGTTGACTTTCCTAAACCAGGCCTCCCTGCCACCACAATCAGCTGGCCGGCCTGCAGGCCGTTGAGAAGGCGGTCGAGGTCGGTGAAGCCCGTGGGCACCCCGGTCATCAGGCCACCCTGGGCGCCGACCGCCTCGATCTCGTCGAGCGTGGGCTGGAGCATGTCGGCCAGGATGGCGAAGTCTTCGCTGACGCGTTTCTCGGTCACGTCATAGATGGCTTGCTGGGCGAGGTCGACGATGTCGTCGACGTCGTGCCCGGCTCCGTTTCCGTAACCGAGCTGAACGATCTTCGTGCCGGCCTCCACGAGGCGGCGCAGCACGGCGCGCTCGCTGACGATGCGGGCGTAGTAGGAGGCGTTGGCCGCGGTGGGCACGGCCGAAATCAGCGTGTGCAGGTAGGGGCCGCCGCCGATGCGTCCCAGCTCGCCCGCGCTTTCGAGGGCGGCGGCGACGGTGATGGCATCGGCCGGCTCGCCTCGGCCGTAGAGGTCGAGGATGGCGTTGAAGACGGTGGCGTGCACGGGCCGGTAGAAGTCGCCGACACGAAGGATTTCCACGACATCGGCGATGGCGTCCTTGGAGAGCATCATGCCGCCGAGGACGCACTGCTCCGCCGCGACGTCTTGCGGTGGCGCCTTCTCGTAGGAGGACGGGGGTGGCGCGGTGGACGACAACTCCTCGATCGTCATGACGCCCCCTCTCCTAATAGCACTATCGCCGGTGGGTACGACAACAGAACGATGACGCTACGAGTCGGTCGTGGCCCAAGCAAACACACCGGTGGACAAGTCTCGGGACAGACCTGTGGAGAACCGCCCTAGCTCTGTGGGAAACCTGTGCACAGCCTGTGGACAACCGCCATCCACACCCTGTGGATAACCCTTCTACCTGCATGAACTCTCCACACAGGCTGTGGACAGAAGATTTTCACCGACTTTCTTTCATCGTGGACTGACGATTCTCATCGGTTCGGAGGATTGCGCAGGTCACCCCGGTCGGACGACGCTTCGGCCGTGGAGACTCCTGACCGGTCTCGGCACCACCTGCCGAACGACTCCGCGGGGCGCTATGGGCCCCCGGAGGATCCGGGCTACCCAGGTTTCCACACCTACGCGACGAGCGACCTCTACGACACCAACGGCGAGGGCGAGCGCTGGCCCGACAATTGGGCTTCGCCGCAGCACGACGACGACCTCGACGAAGAGGAGATGGAAGACGGGTTCGAGGCCGCAGCTCGCCGCGACTACTGGTCGGTCCTGATGTGGACCTTCGGGTGGTACGCGGTCCCCATCATCGTGCTGGTGTTGCGAGCGCTGTTCCTGCCGAGCCAGCCCGACGCGGCCTGTCTGGCGGCCAACCTCAACGGCTGCTCGTCTCCCCGCGCTGACGCGCTCGCCGAGCTGTTCGCCAACGCCCCGCTGTGGTGCTTCGCGCTCGTCGGCGCGCTGACCCTGGCCCTGGTGCTGCGCTGGGCAAGTGACTCCTGGCGGGCCGCCACGATCGGCTTCTGCGCCGCGGTCGTTTCCGGCGGAGCCGTCACCGTGCTCTACCGCATCTGGTAACAGCTCGCATACGAAGCGGTCACGGCTGATTCCCGTTCGGTGTCGGCTGGGACACGGCCGCGTCTTTTGTGGTCCCCCGACTGTCGCATAAAGACAGTGAGAAAATCTCGTCACGGAGGAGTCCCGATGCGACTGCGAATTCCTTTGCTGCTCGTGGTGACAGCGCTTGTCATCACCGGATGCGGCGCCGAAAAGGACAGCTCGGCGCCGACCAAGACGAGGGAAGACAACGCGTCGACCTTCGCTTTGGACGTCGACACGGCTTCCTATACGTTCGCGGCACGGCAGCTCAACGACGGCGCGTGGCCCGATGCGTCGACGGTCCGGCCTGAGGAGTTCCTCAACGCCTTCGACCACCACTACGCCCAGCCGCGGGGAGATGGCTTCGCCATGCACGTCGACGGCGCCAGGCTGCCCGAGGCGCACACCGGCTCGTCCTCGAGTCGGTTGCTGCGTATCGGGTTGCAGACCAAGTCCGAGTCCAGCTCGGAGCGGCGTGACGCCAACCTGACCTTCGTGATCGACGTTTCGGGGTCGATGGCCGAGGCGGGCAAGCTGGACCTGGTCCAGGACGCGCTTCACTATCTGGTCGATCAGTTGCAGCCCAGCGACGCGGTGGCGATTGTGGCCTTCAATGACAAGGCCAGCGTCATCCGCGAGATGACCCGGGTCTCTGACAAAGCGCGCCTGCACGAGGCGATCGATCGGCTAAAGGCGGCCGGCAGCACCAACCTGGGTGCCGGGCTCACCTCCGGGTACGGGCTCGCGCGGGAAAGTTTCCGGGAGCGGGCGACCAACCGGGTGATCATCCTCTCCGACGGCTTGGCCAACACCGGCACTACCAACGCGTCGACGCTGGTGAACCGGATTCAGGAGGAGGCCGCCAAGGAGATCAGCTTGCTCGGGGTCGGGGTGGGCAGCGACTACGGCGACAAGCTGATGGAGGAGCTGGCGGACAAGGGCGACGGGTTCGTCGTCTACATCTCCGAGCAGAAGCAGGCGCGGGAACTGTTCGTGCGCAAGCTTCCCGCCGCCTTGACGGTACGGGCCTATGACGCCAAGGCACAGGTCGTCTTCGACCGGTCGGCGGTGGACACGTACCAGCTGATCGGCTACGAGGACCGCAGGCTGGAGGACAACGAGTTCCGCGACGACACGGTCGACGGCGGCGAGATCGGCCCGGGCCATTCGGTGACCGCGCTTTACCTCGTCAAGTTGCGCGCCAACGCCTCCGGCCGGGTGGCTCAGGTCAAAGTGCGCTGGCTGGATCCGAAGACCCGCGACGCCTCGGAGAGCTACGAGACGGTCAACGTCGACGACATCGATGGCACTTTCGCCCGCAGCGACGCGGATCTGAAGGTCTGCTATGCCGCCGCGTATTTCGCCGAGGCGCTGCGGCAGCGGACAGCACCCTCCTTCGACGAGCTGGCGAAGATCGCCGACGACGCCAACGAGGAGCTCGACGATCCCAAGGTCGGCGAGCTTGCCACGCTCATCCGGAAAGCCGCTCAAAGACGTTGACGCATAACAAAAGGGCGCTCCCACGGGAGCGCCCTTTTGTTATGAACCGCTTACTTGGCGGCGACCACGTTCAGGTTGAACTTGGCCGTCACGTCCGAGTGCAGCTTGATCTGGACCTGGTAACCACCGGTGGTCTTGATCGGGCCGGAAAGCTCGATCTTGCGCTTGTCGAGCACCGGGCCACCGGCCGCCTTGACCGCATCGGCGATCTCGGTCGCGGTGACCGAGCCGAAGAGCCGCCCGCCCTGGCCGGCCCGCGCCGACAGGGTGACCTTCAAGCCCTCAAGCTTGCCCTTGACCTCGTTGGCGTGCCCGAGGTCGCGGATCTCGCGGCCGGCACGCGCCCGCTTGATCGTCTCGACCTGCTTCTCAGCACCCTTGGTCCAGCCGATGGCGAAGCCTTGGGGGAGCAGGTAGTTGCGGCCGTAGCCGTCCTTGACCTCGACAACATCGCCGGGAGCGCCAAGGTTGGGCACCTCATTGGTAAGGATGATCTTCATGAAGCGCCTCCTCTCAGCGACCTGTGGTGGTGTACGGCAGGAGCGCCATCTCACGGGCGTTCTTGACCGCACGGGCTATCTGACGCTGCTGCTGCGTGGTCACGCCGGTCACCCGCCGAGCGCGGATCTTGCCGCGGTCGGAGATGAACTTGCGCAGCAGCGCGGTGTCCTTGTAATCGATGTAGGCGACACCCTCCTTCTCCAGAGGGTTCACCTTCTTCTTCGGTTTGCGCAGGGCCGGAGCCTTTGCCATTGCTCTTCCTCAGTCTGTTAGAACGGTGGTTCTTCGTCGAAGTTGTTGCCACCACCGGGACCGCCGACCGGCGCCGCGGTTGCCCACGGGTCGTCGGCGTAGCCGCCTTGGCTGGGAGCACCGGAGTTGCCTCCGCCGCCGCTGCCGAACCCTCCACCACTTCCACCGCCGCCACCGGAACGCGACATCTTCTGGACCTTCGCTGTGGCGTACCGCAGCGACGGACCGATTTCGTCGACCTCCAGCTCCATGACGGTGCGCTTCTCTCCCTCGCGGGTCTCGTAAGACCGCTGCCGCAACCGTCCAGAGACGATCACACGCGCACCGCGGTGTAGCGACTCGGCGACGTTCTCCGCCACCTGACGCCACACGTTGCACTGCAAGAAGAGTGGCTCGCCGTCTTTCCATTCGCCGGAGGCGCGGTCGAGGGTCCGCGGCGTGGAAGCGACGCGGAACTTGGCGACCGCAGCACCCGACGGGGTGAAGCGCAGCTCAGGATCGTCGGTTAGGTTACCGATGACCGTAATGGTGGTTTCTCCAGCCATAACTCAGCTCCTCGTATCACACTTGTCTGTTGCTCAGGCTCCCATAGCCGTGAGACAGCTTGTGTGAGGGGCGGGCCCAGGGGATTAGCCCGGAATCGTCAGCGGACGTCCGGACGGATGACCTTGGTACGCAGCACGGACTCGTTCAGCTTCAGCTGCCGGTCCAGCTCGGCTACGGCTGCAGGGGTGGCCTGCAGGTCGATAACCGCGTAGATGCCCTCGGCCTTTTTGTTGATCTCGAATGAGAGCCGGCGACGGCCCCACACATCGAGCTTTTCGACCGAACCACCCGACGTGCGGATCACGTTGAGATACGTGTCGAGCGACGGGGCAACGGTGCGCTCCTCGAGACTGGGGTCGAGGATCACCATGATTTCGTAATGACGCAAGACTTTCTCACCTCCTATGGGCTTGGCGGCTACGGCGGATCCGTAGCAGGAGGTCTAGCGACCGTGGAAGTGTACAGGGACCGGATCGAGTTAGACAAAAAGGACCGCGGGGCGCTCTTTCCGACTGCTGGGTGGGACCTGGGGAGGAACGACCACACCGACGAGAATGGAAAGGAACGCCCCGCGGAGTCTATGTTTTTGTCTAGTTAGGCGAACTCAACCCGAGTTGCCCGCTGTGTGATGATAGCGCGTATTGCGCCCGCTGTAACACCTACGACACACACTGTGGCGACAATTGCTAAAAGTCCGATTGGACCTTTATCGAGTGGCGTGTTCGAAGCCAGTCGTGGAGTCTGGCCATTCCCACCAGCGCCAACGACGACCGCCGGAGGAGAGTTAAGCGTATCGCCCTGCGGCCCAGGAGTGCCAGCACCGGCCACGTTGGCCGGGTCGTCGGGGAACAGGGGATCACCCGGAAGCGGTGGTAGCGAAGCAGCCGTGGTCTGCTGCGGGTTGGTCCCGGCCGGTGGCTTCGTGCTCTGCTGCGGCTGGGCAACCGGTGGCGCCGGCCGCGTCGGGCTGGGTTGCACCACGGGCGGCGGGACAGCGGTCACCGCCACGGTCAGCGCCTTGGTGTCCGAGGGGAGCAGGCATGACTGAGCCATCGTGATCGAGACCGGGCCGCGATGGAACTGAACCTCGACCGTTTCACCGTCCGCGACTGTGGCGCTTGGCGAGCCATCGATATTCAGCTGCGCTGCGGCGCCCAGGCCGTTGGTCAGACGGATCCTGGTCTCGGCACCGACGGTGACGCTCGGGGTGCTTGGCTTCGAATCGCACAGCAGCCCCGCCACCCCGGACGAGGTGAAGGTCACGTCCGCGCCGGGCGCGGCCGAAGCGGTGCTGGCCATGGGCAACCCGGCAAAGGCGCCAAGGGCGGCCATCGTTGCCAATCGTTTGAGCATCTCTCTACTCCCGGGGGCAGGCGTTGCGGGACACTCGGTCTAACGGAGTACTAGGCTGGCGAGATGCGCATCGGAGCCCACGTAGACCCAGCCGACCCCCTGGCCGAGGCCGCGGCACGCAAGGCGGACGTCGTGCAGTTCTTCCTCGCCGACCCCCAGGGCTGGAAGAACCCGCTGCCGCGGGCGGACGCCCAAGCACTGAAGGACAGCGATCTTCAGGTCTTCATTCACGCCCCCTACATCGTTAACGTCGCGAGCCCGAACAACCGCATTCGCATCCCGAGCCGCAAGCTGATGCAGGTCCACGCCGAAGCCGCCGCGACGGTCGGGGCCAGTGGCCTGATCGTGCACGGCGGGCACGTCGACAAGGGTGATCTCGCCGACGGCTTCGCCAACTGGCGTAAGGCACTGGAGCAGCACAAGGACACCGGGGTGCCGATCCTGATCGAGAACACGGCCGGCGGCGACAACGCCTGCGCCCGCAAGTTCGACGCGCTTGCCCAGCTCTGGGACACCGTCGGCGACCTGAACGTCGGGTTCTGCCTGGACACGTGCCACGCGCACGCCGGTGGGGAGGATCTCCTCAACATTGTCGACCGGGTTAAGGCCATCACCGGGCGCATCGACCTCGTTCACGCCAACGGCTCAAAAGACGGATTCGACTCCGGGCGCGATCGGCATGACAATCTCTTCGGCGGTGGCTCGCCCGGAACCCTCGACGCTGAGCTGGTGGCCGCGGTGGTGCGAGCCGCCGGGGCGCCGGTCGTGGTGGAGACGCCGGGAGGGGCCGACGGCCAAGGGGCGGATATCGCCTACCTGCGCGCACACCTGTGAGGGTCGATGGAAACCGAGACACCCGTGATCCAAGAAGAGGACGCCTTCGCCAAGTTCGGCCCGGGCGAAGAAGATGCCCCTTCCTGGGCGGGAAGAACAGCGCGCCGCATAGGCGACTTCTTCTCACACGAGTGGACGCTGGCCGCGCTCGCCGCGCTGGTGCTGGCGGCGATCATGACCTGGCCCACGCTGCGCTATCCGGCTTACCAGATCCCGCAGGACATCTGGGATCCAACGCTTGAAGCCTGGATGATCTCGTGGGGCGGGCATGCCATGCTCACCGATCCCAGCAACCTCTGGAACGCCAACGCCTTCTTCCCCAACACCTACAGCTATGCCTTCACCGACACGCTGCTCGGCTACTTTCCGCTCGGCATGATCGGGTCTGGCTTCACGGCGGCTGTGGTCAGGTACAACATAATCTTTGTTTTGTTGCATGCTCTGGCGTTTTTCGGCGCCTACATGCTGGTGCGCCAGCTTGGGTCGGGCAAGACCGGTGCAGCGGTGGCGGGGGCGGCTTTCGCTTACGCGCCATGGCGGCTCGCGCAGGGCGGGCACATGCACGTGCTGTCGACCGGCGGCATAGCGCTCAGCTTGGCGATGCTGGCTCGCGGGCACGGCTTCTCGCTGCGCCACGGCTATCGCCCGGAGAAGGCCAAGCCCGGCTGGGCGCTCGCGGGCTGGCTGACCGCCGCGTGGCAGATCAGCCTCGGCTTCGGCATCGGTCTTCCCTTCGGCTATGTGCTCGCGGTCATCACGGTGGTGGCCTTGATTGGCTTGATAGTGCGCCGTTTCCGCTCGGGCCCGTTCGTCTTCAGCTGGAAACTCATCACCGCCGATGTGGTGGGGGGTGTGGCCTTCGGCGCGGTGACCATTCTTATGGCGCTGCCCTACCTCCAGGTGGCCGAGTTGCATCCCTACGCGGTGCGGCAGGAAGCTGAGGTAGCGCTCTTCTCGCCGCCGCTGTTCGGGTTCTTCGTCAGTCCGGCCGAGTCGCAGCTCTGGGGCGAGGCGCACAAGGTGGCGCGGGAATCACTGCCGTGGCATCCGGAAATGACGATGCTGCCAGGCTTTGTCCTTTATGGACTCGCGTGTGCCGGCTTGATCTTCTCCATCTGGACGGTACGGCAACGCCTGCTGCTCCTGGCCGGGGTAGCGCTGAGCATCTTCCTCGCGATGGGCTCGCGTGCCCCGGGCGGCGGACGCCCCGGATACCTGACCCTGTACGACATCCTGCCCGGCTGGGACGCGCTGCGGACCTCCGGACGGCTTGTCATCTGGACCACCCTGCTGCTCGGCATCCTCGCGGCCGGTGCCGTGAGCGCCTTCGTCGAGCAGGCCAAAGAGCTTTCGCTGCCCCGGGTCACCTCACGAATGCCGGTATGGCTGCGCCTGGCCACGTTCATTCCCGTATTGCTGGTGCTGGTGGAAGGCCAGAACCTCACGCCGCACCCGACCGTGCCCAGGCCGCCGGCCGCGCTGGAGCTGGCGGCCTCGCCCATGCTCGTGCTGCCCAGCGATCAGCTGCGAGACGAGCACGTGATGCTGTGGCTGACCGACAAATACCAGCCGATCGTCAACGGCGGCAGCGGCTTCACGCCCAACAAGACGCAGGAGGTGCGGGAGCTGACCAAGTCCTTCCCGGACCAGGCCAGCGTCGACCTGCTGCGTTCGCTGGGCGTCAAGAGCGTGGTGGTGCTCCGGGAGCAAGTGCGGGGAACGCCCTATGAAGGGGCGCTCAACGCCTCCGGCGAGGACTTCGGGGTGAAGCGTGAAGACCGCTCCGACGCGGTCATCTTCACGCTGTAGCCGTCGTCCGGGTCGCCGCCGTAGGTGCGGCGCACCACGTCGAGCTCCGGATTGAGAATCTCCCTGACCACCAGCACGATCAGGGTGATCACCGATGCCGTCCGGGCGACCGAGGCCAGAACGAAGACCCCTTCGGGAATGACCGACCGGCCCGAGGCGCCCAGCAGCTCACCGTAGAAGGCGAGGAAGTAGGCCACCTCGGTGATCTGCCAGAACAGGAACGCTCCCCATTTGGGCCTGGCCAGCACGATCAGGGGAAGCAGCCAGAGCGTGAACTGCTGCGACCAGACCTTGCTGGTGACCAGGAACAGGGCGATCACCAGGAAAGCCAGCTGGGCGACGCGCGGCGGCGTCTTGGCCATCAACCCGAGGGCGAGAACTCCGGCGCAGCCGATGAGGAACAGCAGCAGCGCCAGGTTGGTGATCAAGGGGATGTCGCCCCAGAAGGCGGGGACGGAGCCGCCGAACAGCTCGGTGTCCAGGTGCCGCCCCACGTACCAGATCGTGCCCCAGTCGATGGGCCGGGTGGTGTTCAGCTCCATGAACCTGTACCAGTCCCGCCAGCTCAGCAGCATGACGGGCACGTTGATCACAGCCCAGGTCAGCACGCTCGCGATGACCGTCTTGATCAGCGGTGCATAGTCGCGTCGCCGGATGCAGACGATCAGCAGGGGACCGATCAGGAAAAGTGGCCAGAGCTTCGCCGACGTGCCCAGCCCGAGCATGATCCCGGCCAGCCAGGGCCGGCGTTTCCCCCACGCCCACAGCCCGCCGATCCCCAGCACGATGACGAGGAAGTCCCAGTTCACCGTGGCCGTGACGAGCAAGGCGGGGGAGAGGGCGAACAGAGCGGCGTCCCATGGCCTTCGCCGTCGCAACGACAGGATCATGGCGACGGTGGCCACCGCGAACGCCGACAGGAACAGCGCGTTGAGATCGTAGAAGGCCTGTCCCTGGTTCAGGTCCGGAAGCTTTTCCCCGATGGCGTGCACCGGCAGACCGAGCAGACCCATGAACGCGCCGGTGAGAACCGGGTACTCCACCTGATGGTCGTCCGGGATCGGCGACTCGGGAACATAAGGGATCTTGCCTTGATTCAGCCCCTCGGCGTAATAGAGGGCAAGCACGTCGGTGTAACAGAAGTTGGTGTACTGCTTGAGGTCGGCCCACGCGCCATCGCGACAGGGCGACTTCTGCACCCAATGCAAGGCAAGCGTGAGGCAGGTCAGCGCCAGCACGATGCGTGCGGCTGTCCAGATCCGGCCACCTCTGTTCGGTGTCTCCGTCACAGCGTGTTCGCCGCGCGGACCACCGATGGCCTCACTCAAACCCCGGACAAATGGATCTTCCTTGGCGGGAGAAACCACGACCTCACTCATGGAGAGCCATCTTGCCCTACCGCTAGCCCGGTTTGCGAGTAGGCAGTGTCGGGAGCACGGTCGGAGGTGGCGGTGTCGTCGGCTGCTTCGTCGGTTTCGGGCTGTCGCTGGGCTTCGGCGACTGCGTCGGCTCGGGCTGCGGAACAGGGCTCGGGCTCGGCGATTCGCCTGTGCCGCCGTCCGTCAGACCCATGCCCGTGATCGAGGGCAGCTTCGTCGCCGGAAGGTTGAGCTCCTTATGGACCTGGTCCATGAACTTCTTCCACAACCCGCGCGGGTAGGACGAGCCGATGTTGGCCCCACCCGGGGTCTTGATCGGCGTCTTGTTGTAGTCGTTGCTGCCGATCCAGAAGGTGGCGACCACCTGCGTCGTGAACCCGGTAAACCAAGCGTGCGCGTTGGTGCCGTCGTAGACCGGAGTCACGCCATCAGCCTTTTTAAGACCGTTTTCCCAGGTACCAGTCTTGCCTGCCGACTCCCGGCCGGAGCCTGCAACCGAGTCGCCCTTGGGGATCTGCTTGAGCACCCCGGTCACCTCGTCGGCCACTGGGCGCGGGATGGTCTGCTTCGGCGCAAGCTTCTCGTCGCCGATCTCCAGGTGTTCCCACTTGCCGTTGGCCCTGTTCTTGCGCTCCACCTTCAACACGAAATGGGGCTCGTTGTAGATGCCGTGGTTGGCGATGGTCGCTGTGCCGGTCGCGTGATCGAGCACCGTGATCGGGTACTGGCCGATGCCGGCGTAGTAGTCGAACGGCTTGCGGCCGGCGGGCGCGCCCTTGGTCAGATCGATCGCCTGTTCCGGGGAGTCTGTGGTCCACGCCGTGCGCACACCCGCGTTCGCGGCCATCTGCATCACCTTCTGCGGGCCGATCTTCTGGGTGAGCTCGAAGAACGGCACGTTGAAGGAGTCGATCGTCATCTGCTCGAGCGTGCAAGAGGCCACACAGGTCGGGCTGCCTTCACGGTTGGCGTTGTCGAGGTCGACGATGTCGCCCTTGGACTTCTCCAGCTTGCGAGAGTCCCACAGCGACTTGACCGAGATCTTCTCGTTGACCCCCGCCGCCAAGGTATAGATCTTGAAGGAGGAGGCCGGTGGGTGCGGCGCCTGTTTCCCGGCCCAGTCGGTGTTGGTGCCGCTGTTGGTGCCGCCGTAGTAGGCAAGCACGCGGCCTGTTCCCGGCTCCAGCGCGACGCCAGCGCCGATGATGTTCGGGGCCTGCGTGCTCAGCGCCGATTTGGGCAGCTCGCGGTTG
The DNA here is from genome assembly GCF_016862955.1 of Rhizocola hellebori. Classification (GTDB taxonomy): domain Bacteria; phylum Actinomycetota; class Actinomycetes; order Mycobacteriales; family Micromonosporaceae; genus Rhizocola; species Rhizocola hellebori. Next base: position 31,775 of record NZ_BONY01000058.1, read on the forward strand.
AGCTGAGCCTCCATCGCGTTCTGCACCCGCTGGTCGATGGTCGTGGTGATCCGCAGCCCGGCGTTCTTCCAGTTGCCCAGCTTGTTTTCATTCAGGTACTTGACCACGCCGCGCTTGGTGAGCTCCTCCTCCACATAGCGGATCACGTAACCCGTGCCGCGGTCGGTGTAGCCCCATGCACCCGTGTTAGTGGCGCCCTCGAACGTCAGGACCTTCGGGTACTGCAAGGCGGATCTCTCGGAGGTACTCAGCCACTTCATCTCGACCATGTTGTTGAGCACGTAGTTCCAGCGATCCGTGGCCGCCTGCGGATCGTTCTGCGGGTCGTAGCCCTTCGCGCTGCCATCGGGTTCAGGCTGGCGCAGCACAGCGCCAAGGACGGCGGCCTGCTCCACCTTCAGCGTCTCAATCTTGTCCGGTGGGATTCCGAAGTAGACCTCGGCCGCTGCGCCTATGCCGTAGGCGCCACGTCCAAAGTAGACGGTGTTGAGGTAGAACCCCATGATGTCGATCTTCTGGTACTGGTCTTCGAGCTTGCGGGCCATCACCGCCTCGCGCAGCTTGCGGCCGTAGCTGACCTCCAGGTCATTGGCGGCGATCCGTGCATATTGCTGGGTGATGGTCGACGCGCCCTGGGTGGCGCCGCCGGTGAGGTTGTTCCACGCGGCGCGGCCAATGCCCCACAGGTCGATGCCGTGGTGCTTGTAGAAGTTCTTGTCCTCGCCCGCGATCAGCGCGTTTCTTACCTGCTCCGGAAGCTTGTCCACGGCGACTTCGGAACGGTTCTTGGATCCGAGCTTGGCAATCTGAGTCTTGCCGTCCGAGCCGAACACCTCGGTGCTGTTCTCCAGCGTCAGCTGATCGGGGGTGATGACCTGATCGTAGAAATAGGTGCCCGCGATGAGGCCGACCCCGCTGAACATGATGAGCAAGGCCAACCCGGCGATGATCCACCGGCGGCGCTTGTCCTTCTTCAGCCTGGCTTCCTTGTCGGCGACCCTGGGGACCGCCGAAGGAGCCGCGCTGGGCGGGATCGAGGCCACGCCGACCGTGCGGGAGGGCACGCTCGTCGGCATGGCCGCGGTGACCGGCGGCGGCTCGGGAACCATCGGTCGTGGCGCGGGAACACTTGCCCGGCCGGTGTAGGACTTCTCGCCGTCGGGTTGAGACTCATCGCCGTGAGAGGTCATCTATCCATCCACCGTCCAGATAAGGGATGCGGGGAGCCCGCGTCCCGCGAACTCCCCGGATCCGATCGTCTTACCGGGGTTTTGGCGTGACCGTTGCGGTCGGCCTTGGCCAGCCGCCACCACCGTTGCCGCCGCCGCCACCGCCGCCACCGCCAGGCCCAGTGGTCGGGCACAGCAGCGGGAACATGCACGGCGGCGCTGCGGGGGTGGGTGACTTACCATCGCCGCGCTGCGGATTACCGATACCCGTGGAGTTGGGAAGGCTAACCGCCTTCAGCGCAAGGTTCTTGTGAGCAAGGTTCATGAACTGCTCAAATATCTCGCCAGGAAGTCCGGACCCGCCGATCTTCTCGCCCTGAGCGTAGTTCAGCTTGCCGTTCTTGCCGGTGACGGGTGGTTTCGTGCGCAAAGGCAACTCTTGATCCTTATTGCCCACCCAGACCGCGGCTGCCAACTGGTCGGTGTACCCGACGAACCACGCATGCGCGTTCTCGCTCGGGAACGTCTCCGGGTTCGCCTCCCAGGTCCCGGTCTTGCCGGCGGTCTCGCGCTTGCCGTTGTCCAGCGCGTGGGTCTTCGAGATCTGCTTGAGCACCGAGGTCACCTCGTCGGCGATCTGCGGCTTGATCCGCGACTCGCCCTTGAGCACCTCACCGACACCGGGCACGATATCGAACTTGCCGTTCTTGTTGTTCTTCTTCTCGACCTTCATCACGAAGTGCGGCTTGAAGTAGGTGCCGTGGTTGGCGAGGGTCGCCGCACCACTCGTGTGATCAAGAACGGTGATCGGGTATTTGCCGAAGCCCACGTATGCGTCGAACTTGTTCTTCCCGTTGGGGTCGCCGACAAGGTCGTATGACTTGTCGCTGTCGATCGCCCACATTCGGGTGACCCCGGCCCGCGCCGCGGTATCGATGACCTTGTTCGCACCGATCTCCGCCGCGATCTTGTAGAACGGCACGTTATAGGACTTGACGGTCATCTCTTCGAGCGTGCAGTACTCGCCACAAGGGAGGTCACCGGGGTCACGGTTGGCGTTGCCCAGCGTGATCGGGTCGGTGCCGCCGTCTGCCTTGCTCTTCAGTGGCGTCGGGTTGACCATCGACTTGATCGAATAACCGCTTTCGAGCGCGGCTGTCAGCGTGTAGATCTTGAACGACGAGGCCGGGCGGTGCCCACCCTTGATCACGCCACCTTCGTTGTAGGTGCCCGCGAAGTCGGGCCCGGTGCCGTTGGTGCCGCCGTAATAGGCCATCACCCGGCCGGTCTTGGGATCGATGGCGGTGGCAGCCGCCATCATCGACTCCGGCATGGTGCTCATCAAGGAGCCCGCGATACTTCGCTGGATGTACTTCTGCAGCGCGTCCTGCACCCGCCAGTCGATCGACACGGTGACCCGGATGCCGCTGTCACGCCAGCTCTTGTATCCCTCGGCGTTGAGCTTCTTGATGTAGCCCTGCTGCTCCAGCTCGGCACGCACATAGTTGATCACGTGGCCGGTCCCTGAGTCGGTGTAACCCCACTCGCCGGTGTTCTTCGACGCGTCGAACGGAACCAGCTGGTCCTCGGGGAACTTCATCTGGTCGCGCTTGGCCTTGTCGAGCCAGCCCTTCTCCACCATGTTGTTGAGCACATAGGCCCAGCGGTCCTTGGCGGCGGCCATGTCGTTCTGCGGGTCGTAACCCTTTTCGGTGCCGTCGGGCTCGGGCTGCCGGAGGATGGCACCCAGGAGGGCGGCCTGCTCGACGGTCATCGTCTCGGCCGAGACCTTGTCACCGAAGAAGGCTTTCGCTGCCGCACCAACGCCGTCGGCACCGCGTCCAAAGTAGACGGTGTTCAGGTAGAAGCCGAGGATCTCGTGCTTCTCGTACTGGTCCTCAAGCTTTCGGGCCATCACGGCCTCGCGGAGCTTACGGCCGTAGGTCACATCCATGTCGTTGGCGGCGTGACGCGCGTATTGCTGCGTGATCGTCGACGCACCCTGGGTCTCGCCACCGGTCAGGTTGTTCCACGCGGCCCGGCCGATACCCCACAGGTCGATACCGTCGTGCTCGAAGAAGCTCTTGTCTTCGCCGGCGACGAGCGCATATTGAATCTGCTTGGGCAGCTTGCCTTCGCCATCAACCTTGTCGACGACAACGGGGATGCGGTTCTTCTTGCCCATCCTGGCGATCTGTTTGCCGTCAGCCGTCCACACCTCGGTGCTCAGGTCGAGGGTGAGCTCATCGGGCCGCTTCACGGTGTCGTAGAAGTAGGTGCCGGCGATGAGGCCACCACCGGTGAGCAGGATCATCAGCGCGACACCCGCGACGACCCACTTCTGCCACTTGGCGAAGCGGCGCTTGGAGGATTTGCGCTTCGGCCTCGGCTCGTCGTCGAACTCGTCCGGGCCTGCCGGACGAACGGCGGCCCGGCCGCTGGGCGCGGGCGCGGAAGGCGTGAGGACGGCGGCGCGGCCGCCGACCACCGGCACGCTGGCGCGGCCGCTGGCGCTCGGGTTCGGGGCACGGCCCGGCGCGGGCGCGTAATAGTTCGGGTCAGGCTGGTAACCCGCGCCATCGGCGTAGCCGCCGTGCTCGTGGTAGCCGTTGGGGTCTACGTACCCGTTGTATCCCGGGTAGGCGTTCTGGCCCTGGTAGTCGTTATATCCACCCTGCTCCGGGTAGCCGTAGCCGTTGTTGTCGACGTAACCGCCGTTCTGCTCCGGATATCCATACGCGCCCGGGGCGGGAGGTGGCGGCGGAACCTGAGCACGCCCGGCGCTCGGGGGGTAGTAACCGTCGTCGTACTCGGAGCCGGCGTGGGGGTCGCCGTACGAAGTCATCTGTCACACCGTTCCGGTCGGGGCTGTCTTTGGCCGCGTTAGGGGGTCGCGGCCGGAAACAGGAGCACTGGCCACTGAACTTCCCAAAAGATACTGCTCCACGAGGTGGTTCCAGTTGCAGCTGGTGCACACCTCGACCACAAACACTTGAAACTCACCGAGAGTATCGGCTAGAACCGCCAGCTCAGCACGCTTGCGTGCCTGGCCGGCCGAGTGTTTGAGCTGATCACCATAGATGTAATGGACGTAGGTGACAAATTCCTTGCGGCAGATCGGACACCGCTGCTCGGTGCTTTCACCGTGAAACCGTGCGGCGCTCTTGAGATAAGGCGACGCATCGCACACCTCACCGGTGCCCATCCTCCCCGCGTAAACCTCACGTAGCAGCGCTCGCCGTTGAAGCGAATAGTCGATCACCCCCGGGCCAGGCCGGGGAGCGGCCTTGGGCGCAGGGGAGGGCTGGCGCTGCGAACGCATGCAATGCAGGGTAACGGGTTCGAAAGCAGTCCGCGATGTCCGTCACGCAGCGTGATCGAGCTCATCCTCTACGCGGGATTGCGCAAGACTCGAGTCTCGTTCTAACGTAACGATGTATCGGGCCGATACATCGGCCAACCAGAAGGGGGTGACTCATGCTCGACCTGGCCATCCTCGGTCTCCTGCACGAGTCGCCCATGCATGGCTACGAGCTGCGCAAACAGCTCAACACCAAGCTTGGCGCGATCAGGGCAGCAATCAGCTATGGCGTGCTCTACCCCACACTTCGCCGCCTTCAAACACGCGGATGGATCACCGAGGCGGGGGAGACCCCAGCCGGTGACGAAGCAGTCCCACCCCTTACCAGTCGGCGCGGCAGGGTGGTTTACAAAATCACCGCCGAGGGCAAAGAGCGCTTCCAGGACCTCCTCGCGAAGGTCGGTCCCGAAACCTACGAAGACGCGGCGTTCGGGGTGCACTTCGCCTTCTTTTCCCGGACCAGCGTGGATGTCCGGTTACGCATCCTGGAAGGCCGCCGCCGCAAGATCGAAGAGCGGCGGGAGAGTTTTCGGGACGTGCTGGCCCGCGCCGCCGAGAGGCTCGACGCTTACACCCTGGAGCTGCAGAAACACGGGCTCGAGGCCGCTGACCGCGAGGTTCGCTGGCTGGAAGAGCTGATCGCCAATGAACGCAAGAACAGCCAGTCTCCGCCTGCGGACAACCCGTGGCGGCCATGATGAAAAAGGAGGCACCCGCCATGGGTTCCGTCCGTGTCGCCATTGTCGGCGTGGGTAACTGCGCTTCCTCCCTGATCCAGGGCGTGGAGTATTACCGCGACGCCGATCCGTCCCAGCGCGTGCCCGGTCTGATGCACGTTGACTTCGGCGGGTACCACGTCCGCGATGTCGAATTCGTGGCCGCTTTTGACGTAGACGCCAAGAAGGTCGGACGCGATCTGGCCGAGGCCATCGTCGCGAGCGAGAACAACACGATCAAGCTATGCGATGTGCCGCCGGTGGGCGTAACCGTCCAGCGCGGCCCGACTCTCGACGGCATCGGCCAGTACTACCGCGAGATCATCGAGGAGTCGGACGAGAGCGCGGTCGACGTCGTCAAGGCGCTCAAGGACGCCCGTGTCGATGTCGTGGTCTCCTACCTGCCGGTCGGTTCGGAAGCGGCGGACAAGTTCTACGCCCAGGCGGCGATCGACGCCGGCTGCGCGTTCGTCAACGCGCTGCCTGTCTTCATCGCTTCCGACCCCGAGTGGGCTCAGAAGTTCACCGATGCCGGCCTGCCGATCGTTGGCGACGACATCAAGAGCCAGGTGGGTGCCACCATCGTGCATCGCGCCCTGGCAAAGCTTTTCGAGGACCGCGGTGTCGAGCTGCTGCGCACGTACCAGCTCAACTTCGGCGGAAACATGGACTTCATGAACATGCTGGAGCGCAACCGCTTGGTGTCGAAGAAGATTTCCAAGACCCAATCGGTGACCTCGCAGATCCCGCACGAGGTGGCGAAGGGCGATGTCCACATCGGACCGTCCGACCACGTGCCGTGGCTCGAGGACCGCAAGTGGGCCTACATCCGCCTGGAGGGGCGCGCCTTCGGCGATGTCCCGCTCAACGCGGAGCTCAAGCTGGAGGTTTGGGACTCGCCCAACTCGGCCGGCGTCATCATCGATGCTGTTCGCGCCGCGAAAATCGCCCTCGACCGGAAAATTGGCGGACCACTACTCTCCGCGTCGAGTTACTTCATGAAATCGCCGCCGGTGCAGTACGCCGATCATGACGCTCACGAGGCGGTCGAGGCGTTCATTAAAGGGCAGCTTGATCGCTGATTGTTGATCTAAACACTACTCTCTGGCACCTGTGCCCTGGATCTGATCAATGGATCCAGGGCATAGTGAGTCCATGGCTAAGTCGAACTTGATGGACCGGGTCGCTAACGACCTGGCAAGAGGCCACACTCACCCGGCGAAGCAACGCTTACATAGTCTTATCGCGGCACATCCCAACGATTTGGACCTGAGACGGCAGTTGGCCGACGTCTACCGGAAAACGGGTGACCTGGTCGAAGCCGGTCGCTGGTCCTATCTGGAGGAAAGCGCCGATCCTATGGAGCTGCTCGCTTTCGAGCGGGCATATCCCTCGCCGGCCAGTCGCCGCGCAGCGTTGCGCTGGCCCGCCGATGCCCTCGCCCCCACCGACTGGGTCCGCCGCAAGCTCGCCGAGCTGCCGCCCGCCCCCGCGACCCAAACCCCCTCAGCTCCCCGGATGCGCATGGTTTTCCAGCTATCCTGGGCTCGCCTCAGCGCCGCCGCTGTCCTAGGTGGACTGGCCATCGTTGGCATCTATGCCATCGCAGAGCGGATAGCGGGGTGACGTCGGAGGGTAGATATGTCCGATCTGGACGTCCCTCCGAAATAGTGTGAATGATGGGTTTACTTCCGCTCACTCCTCCTTGAGGATCGTCACGTGGCGAAAGCGGACGTACTTGCTCGTGTGCGGGCCGACCTGGCGGCCGGGCATACCCATATGGCGATCCAGCGACTGCGCACGCTGCTGGCCACACTCCCCGACGACGTGGAGGTCCGGTCCCTGCTGGCCTCTGTCTACAGGCAGACCGGCAACCTCGTCGAAGCGGGTCGCTGGGGTTTTCTCACCGATGACGTCCGTCCTATTGAGCTAGTCGCCTATGCAAAAGCAAATCCCGATCCGTGGCAGCGGCTGCGGCTGTTGCAGTTTTCCGGTGACCCGGTAGGGCTTCCGGACGCGGCGGCGGATCGCCTGGTTGAGTTGGCCGATGAGGCGCAGCGTTCCGGCCCACCAACCCAGTGGGCCGGTGACTATCGCGCCCCCACCCGCAGCCGGGGTGCCACTTGGCCTTGCCTTTTCACCGCGATCGTGCTCACCGTCGTCACGGTGCTCGCCGCATTCGGCGCCATCCGCATCCTCGGCTGGGTAATCGACTAGCGCGCATTCTCGGCTGGAGAATCGACTGGCGCGCGGGAATTGCCAACACCCGCTACGTTGGCTGCCGTGAACCTGGTGACCATAATTTTCCTCGCCATCGGTGCGCTCGGCATCGTGGTCGCGGCCATAACACTCTTTGGTGGCAGCCTTTTCGACATAGGTGACGGCCTGTTCTCCACGGAGGCGGCCGCTACCTTCATCGGCGGCTTCGGCTTCGCGTCGGCCGCCGCTTACGAGCTGGCCGGGGAAACGGTCGGCGTGATCGGCTCGGCCGGCATCGGCGTGATCATTGCCGTCCCGCTGGCGTTCCTGGCGGCGCGGATGGTCGAACGCGTGGGCAACATGCCCACCGACGCCACCCCCACCGCCACGGATCTGTCCGGTGCCCGAGGTGTGGTGGTCACTCCCGTCCCAGCCGGTGGCTTCGGCGAGGTTCGCGTGCGTGTCGGTGGTCAGCCGATGAAGCTCTACGCGCGGGCGGCAAAGCCCATCGCGCTGGGCGCGGCGATCGTCGTCACGGAAGCGCTCAGTGAAACCAGCGTCGTCGTCATGGAGGACTGAAAAATGACACCCCTGATCATCGCGGGGGCGGGGGTAGCCCTGCTCTTGCTCGTCTTCGTCTTATTGGTGGTCTCCAGAATCAAGGTGGCCGGACCCAACGAGGCTTTCATCGTCACCGGCCGCAAGGGCAAGCGGATCGAGTCTGCTGACGGCCTGCGCTCCCACGACCTGTCCGGGCAGAAGGTGGTCATGGGCGCGTCCGTGTTCGTCCTGCCCGTTGTGCAAAAGCTCCAGGTCATGGATCTGTCGAGCCGCCGCATCCACGTCGAGATCACCGGCGCGGTGAGCAAGCAGGGTATCCGCGCCAACCTTCAGGGCGTCGCGATCGTCAAGGTCGGCGGCACCGAAGACGCGATCCGCGCCTCGGCCCAGCGGTTCCTGCACCAGCAGAGCGAAATCGAGGAATTCACCCGTGAGGTGCTCGCGGGCTCGCTGCGCTCGATCGTGGGCCGGCTGACCATTGAAGAGATCATCCGGGATCGGGCCGCGTTTGCCAGCAATGTCGCTGAGGAGGCCGAGCACTCCATGACCAACCAGGGTCTGGTGCTCGACACCTTCCAGCTTCAGGACATCGTCGCCGAGGGTAGCTACCTGCAGGACCTCGGCCGGCCCGAAGCGGCACGCGTGCTCAAGGATGCGTCGATCGCCGAAGCCAAGGCTCGCCAGGCGGCCGAGCAGGAAAGGCTGTTGGCCGAGGAGGCGATCGCGATCGCCCAGCGGGCACTCGAGCTCAAGAAGGCCGAGATCGCTGCCGAGATCGACGCGGCCAAGGCCCGGTCGGCCGCGGCCGGTCCGCTCGCCGAGGCCGAACGCCAGCAGGCCGTGCTCTCCGAGCAGCAGAAGGTGGCGGAGCGCAATGCGGAGCTCAAGGAACGCCAGCTGGACACCGAGGTGCGTAAGCCCGCCGACGCCGCCCGGTACAAGGTCGAGCAGGAGGCCGAAGGCGCGCGCAACGCCGCTGTGATGCAGGCCGATGCCCGCCGCCAGGCCACCATCGCGGCCGCGCAGGCTGAGGCCGAGCAGTCGCGGCTGACCGGTGAGGGCGAACGGGCCCGCCGAGCCGCCCTGGCCGAGGCGAACGCCATCGAAGGCGCCAAGGAGGGTGAAGCCGAGCAGCGGCGCAGGACAGCGATCGCCGACGCGATCGAGCGTGAGGGGCATGCCGAGGCGGCGGCCATTCTCGCCAAGGGACAGTCGGAGGCGGAAGCGCTGCAGCGCAAGGCGGAAGCCTTCGCCCACTTCAACGAGGCGGCCGTGCTCGACCTGATGGTCAGGATGCTGCCGCAGATCGTGGCGGCCGCGTCCGAGCCGATGCGCGGCATCGACAAGATGACGGTGATCTCCACCGATGGCGCGGGATCCTTGACCAAGTCGGTGGCGAGCAGCGTGGCGCAAGGGCTGCAGCTCGGGACGGATCTCACGGGGATCGATATACCCGCTCTCCTCGCGAGGTTGGGCGCCAACGGAAACAGCCAGCAAAAAGCAGTTGAAGGCCACCTCGAGAAGTCGTAGTAGAGAGGCGGACCCCACCTTCGCGACGTAAGGTGGGGTCCGTGTCGCAAACCGTGATCTCCACTACCCCCGGCTCGCGAGCCATCCTCGCCGGCTCCGGGTTTCGTCGGCTACTCACGGTGCGATTGACAAGCCAGATCTCCGATGGGCTCTTTCAGGCCGGGCTCGCCGGTTCGATCCTGTTCAATCCCAACCAGAAGAGCAGCCCGGTCGAGATCGCGATGGGCTTCGCTGTTCTGCTGCTGCCGTACTCGGTGCTCGGTCCTTATGTCGGCGTGCTGCTCGACCGGTGGGACAGGCGGGCCTCGCTGTCGGTGGCCAACCTGTCGCGGGCGGTTCTGGTGCTCCCGGCCGCGGCGCTGCTCTGGACCGGATCGCAGGGCCTCGGCTTCGGCTTGTTCGCCCTGCTCGTCATCGCGGTGAACCGCTTCTTCCTGGCCGGGCTGTCGGCGGCGCTGCCGCGCGTGGTGGAGGACGAAAAGCTGGTCCCCGCCAACGCTCTGGCGGCCACCCTCGGCACGATCTGCTACTCGATCGGGTTATTCACCGCCGCGGCGGTGATCTCGTTCCACCTGATCGGGGCCGGATCCCACGGCTACGGCGCCATCGCCGCCACGGCGTCGGTCGGCTATCTCGCCTCGGGTCTGCTGGCCCGCACGCTCTTCAAGCCCGACTCCCTTGGGCCGCTTGAACATGAGCGCCACACCGGCAAGCTCTCCCGAGCGGTCATCGAGGTGGCGCAAGGCATGGTCGCCGGTGCCGCACACCTGTTTGAGCGCCGCAAGGCGGCTCGCGCGATCGGCCTGCAGGCGATTTACCGCCTGCTTTACGGCACGCTGACCCTTGCCGTGCTGCTCCTGTTCAGCCGTTACTTCGGCGAGGAGGCCAACCGGGCCTCGCAGTCGCTGCGGGATCTCGGCCTGGTGGTCATCGCGGGCGCCGCCGGCGCGGCCGTGGCCGCTGTGGTCACCCCCATCGGCGTGCGCAAGCTCGGCCAGATCAGCTGGCTGGTCTCGCTGGTGGCGGGGGTCGGCGCGGTGGTCCTGCTCTGTGGGCTGCCCTTCAACAAGCTGTTGCTGCTGGTCGCGACGTTCCTGATCAATATTGCGTCGCAGAGTATGAAGATCATCGTTGACTCCACCATCCAGCACGAGTGCGACGACGCCTACCGCGGGCGCATCTTCAGCGTGAACGACACCGCTTTCAACCTCTGTTTCGTCGGCGGCCTCTTTATTACAGCGCTCGCGTTCCCCGCCGACGGCAAGTCGGTGGCCGGCCTGTTCAGCGTCGCGACGGGCTTTGTCGTGCTGGCGATCTGGTTCGCTATAAGTTCTCGTCAGCCCAACGCCGCAGTTCCTCCTGCGCCTGCTCAGGGCTGAGCGGGCCGCGTTCAAGGCGCAACTCCTTGAGGTACTGCCACGCCTTGCCGACGATCGGGCCAGGCGGGACACCGAGCAACTCCATGATCGCGTTTCCGTCGAGGTCGGGGCGCACTCGGGCCAGGTCCTCCTCTTCCCGGATGCGATCTATCCGCGCTTCGAGCGCGTCATAGTCCGAGGCGAGCTGGAGGGCCTTGCGGCGATTGCGGGTGGTGCAGTCGGACCGGGTCAGCTTGTGTAGCCGTGCCAGCTGTTCCTCGGCGTCGGTGACGTAGCGGCGCACCGCCGAATCGGTCCACTCGCCTCGGCCGTACCCATAAAAACGCAGGTGAAGCGAGACGAGCTTGGTCACCGCCTTCACGATGTCGTTCGGATACTTCAGAGCTTTGAGCCGCGCTTTGGCCATCCGCGCGCCCACCAGCTCGTGATGGTGGAAGCTGACCCCGCCGTCGGCGCCCACCGCCTTGGTGGCCGGCTTGCCGATGTCATGCAACAGCGCGGCCAGCCGCAGCACCAGATCCGGGCCGCCATCGGCCGTGTCGAAGCCGGCGGCGTTGCTCACCACCTTCAGCGTGTGCTCGTAGACGTCCTTGTGCTGGGCGTGCTCATCGATTTCCAGCCGAAGCCCGGCCAGCTCGGGCAGGAAGATGTCGGCCAAGCCGGTGTCCACAAGCAGCCTGAGCCCGGTCAGCGGGTCTTCGGCGAGGAGCAGCTTGGAAAATTCGTCGCGGATCCGCTCGGCGGTGATCCGGCTCAGGTCTCCGGACATCTGGGTCATCGCCTGACGCACCGCGGGATCGATCGCGAAGCGCAGCTGGGCCGCGAAGCGCGCCGCCCGCAACATCCGCAACGGATCATCGCCGAAGGAGAGGGACGGTTTTCCGGGGGTACCGATCCGGCGCGCGGCAAGATCGTCGAGACCCCCGAACGGGTCGGTGAAGCGGTGCTCCGGGAGGCTGACCGCCATCGCGTTGACGGTGAAGTCGCGCCTCAGAAGATCGTCTTCCAGCGAGGTTCCGTAGCGGACGCTCGGATTGCGGCTGACCCCGTCGTAGGCCTCGGCCCGGTAGGTCGTGACCTCCAATCGCAGCCCGTGCTTCTGCGCGCCGATCGTCCCGAACTCGCGGCCGGTCTCCCAGGTCGCCTCCGCCCACCCCTTGAGCAGGGCCAGGGTCTGGTCGGGATGGGCGTCGGTGCAGAAGTCGAGATCGTCGCCAAGCCGGCCGAGCAGGGCATCGCGTACGGAACCACCGACGAGATGAAGCTCATGTTCGGCGGCGGCAAAGCGCCTGCCCAGCTCGTCGGCGATGGGAGATACGCGCAACAGCTCGGCTACCGCGCTGCGCTGGGCTTGGTTTAGGCGTGAGGACGACATCGGAGAACCAGGGTAGCTGCATTAATGTTCTCGACATGAATCCCCCCGAGCGCTTGCCGATCGACGACCGGACAGCGCGCCTGCCGTTCGACGACCGGACGGCGGCCCTGCCGATCGACGAGGCCACCGTCGCGCTGCCCTTGATCGACCCCAGCAAGCCCGAGCCGGAGACACGCGGCACAGCCGCCAGCAATTCGGCGATGATGGCGATCGGGTCGCTGGTCAGCCGGGGCACCGGGTTCTTGCGCACCGCCGTGATGGCGATGGCGCTGGGCGGCTTCCTGGTCGGCAACGCCTACACCACAGCCCAGGTCTTCCCCGGAATGATCTACGAGCTGCTCATCGGCGGCATCATGTCCAGCGTTCTCGTGCCGATGATCGTGCGGGCACGGAAGCAGGATGCGGACCGCGGCGAGGCCTACACGCAGCGGCTGCTCACGCTCAGCCTCATCGTGCTGGGGATCACCACGGTCTTGGCGATCCTGTGTGCGCCACTGCTGGCCCTCGCCTACGCGAGTAAAGCGACAGTGGCCAGCAAGGATTTGATCACCGCGCTGTCGTACCTGATGCTGCCCACCATCTTCTTCTACGGGCTCTCCGGCCTGTGCGGAGCGATTCTCAACGCGCGGCACAGCTTCGCGGCCCCGGTGTGGACGCCGATTCTGAACAACCTGGTGGTCATCGGCACCGGCGTCTTCTACATGGTCACCTTCGGCACAGAGCTGATCTTGCCGGGCCAGATGACGCGAACCCAGGTTTTGGTGCTGGGCGGCGGTTTCCTGCTCGGCATCGTGACCCAGGCGCTGGCCCTGCTGCCCGCGCTGCGCCGAACCGGCTTCCGGTTCAAGGTGCGCACCGATTTCCGCAAGCTCGGCTTGCGCCACCTCGGCCGGGTCGGCGGCTGGATGTTCTGTTACGTGATCGTCAACCAGCTGGCCCTCATGCTGCTGTTCAACCTGCTCAACCGCAGCCCTGAAGGCAAAGCCGGAGCGCTGATCTACAACAACGTCTTCCTGCTGCTCATGATGGCGCACGGCATCTTCGCCGTCTCGATCATCACCGCGCTCCTGCCGCGAATGAGCGCGGCCGCGGTCGACGGCCGGGCGGAGGAGATCTCCCATTACCTCAGCCGCGGCATCCGAATGGTCACCGTGCTGTTGGCACCGATCGCGGTGATCTACTCGGTCTTGGCGTTGCCCATCTCGGTCGCGCTCTTCCAGGGTTTCGCGTTCACCGCGCAGGCGTCGGAGGCCAGCCGCTGGGTGCTGCTGGTCGCCGGGTTGACGCTGGTGCCGATGTCGGTGAGCCAGCTGTTCAACTTCACCTACTACTCGCTGCAGGACACCAAGACCCCGGCCCTGATCAACCTTCCGGTGGTCTCGTTGCGGCTTTCTTTCCAGCTGGCTTGGTTCGCCGCCACCACGGTCGCGGTCACCGCCGTCGGCATGATGATCGGCAACGGGCTCTCCTTCATCGTGGCCGGGCTGCTCTCGGCGATGCTGCTGCGGCGCCGGATCGGGCGCATCGGCTTGCGGGGGATCAGTGTCGCTATGGCCAAGGCGTTCGTGGCGGCCATCATTGCTGCCGTGGCCGGGCTGCTGACCGTCTACCTGCTCGACGCCAACCAGACCGCGAGCAAGGCCGATGCGTGGGTAGCGATGATCGTCGGCTCGATCGTCATCTGCGGGGTTTACGGGCTGGTGGCGCTCGCCCTTCGTACCCAGGAAGTCAATGATGTCCTTGGTCTTGTCCGCCGGAAGCTGGGGCGCTAGCGCTTTCGGGTGCCGAAGACCGATCGGATCAGCTGGGTTGCGGAAGCGGTGAGGATGCTCTTTGTGGTCTTCGAATCCAGGATCTGTTCGACAGCGCCTTTCTGGGCCTTGGGCGCCGGAGCGGCTCGCGGCTTGCGCTCCGGCGTGGGTGGCGCCTGCTCCTGAGCCATCCGGGCGGCAAGCATCTCGGAGGCCGACTCGCGATCGATCGCGTCCTTATATTTCGGGTACAGATAAGAGCCGCCGACCATGGTGGCCATGGCGTTCGCGTCGATGGCGGCCATCAGCGACTGCGGGGCGCGTAGCCGGGTCCACGCCACCGGAGTGGGCGCGCCCTTCTCGTTGAGGACCGTCACGATCGCCTCACCCGTACCAAGTTCGGTCAGCACCTCTTCCAGCTCGTAGGCAGAGTTCGGAAAGGTGGAAGCGGTCGCCTTCAACGCTTTCGCGTCGGCGGGCGTGTAGGCGCGCAGCGCGTGCTGGACCCGGTTTCCCAGTTGAGCGAGCACGTCCGGGTGCACGTCCTTGGGGGTTTGGGTGACGAAGAAGACGCCCACTCCCTTGGATCGGATCAGCCGCACGGTCTGGGTGATCGCCTCCAGAAACGGTTTGGACGCGTCACGGAACAGCAGGTGCGCCTCGTCGAAGAAGAAGACCAGCTTGGGTTTGTCGACATCGCCCACCTCGGGCAGCGACTCAAAAAGCTCGGCCAGCATCCACATGAGAAAGGACGAGAAGAGGGCCGGCTGCTGGATCACCCCGGGAAGTTCCAGCAGCGTCACCACTCCTTTGCCGTCTCCGGTCTGGCGCATCAGATCACCGATGTCGAATTCGGGCTCGCCGAAGAAGGCGTCCGCGCCCGCGTCCGAGAAGGCGATCAGGTTGCGCAGCAAGACTCCCGCGGTCTGCTTGGAGAGCCCACCGAGATCTTTGAGCTCCGCCTTGCCCTGCTCGGAAGTGAGATGCTGGATCACCGAACGCAGATCACCCAGGTCAACCAAGGGCAACCCTTTCTTGTCGGCGAAGTGGAACACCAGGTTGAGCGAGGACTGCTGGATTTCTGTCAGCCCCAATACCTTCGACAGCAGCAACGGGCCAAAATCGGTGACGGAGGCTCGCACCGGAACACCCGTTCCACGCCCGCCCAGCGTGAGAAACTCGCAGTAGTAGGCGGTTGGCGTCCAGGGCTGACCGAGTTCGGTCATGCGCTCAGTGATCTTTTCGTTCCCCTCGCCCGGGGCGGCCATGCCGCTGACGTCGCCCTTGATGTCGGCGAGGAACACAGGCACCCCATGATCGGCCAGTTGCTCCGCCAAAACCTGCAAAGTCTTTGTTTTTCCGGTACCGGTAGCGCCTGCCACCAGCCCATGCCGGTTCAGCAGCGAAAGCGGAATGCGGATCGGCGTCTCGGGATCGGCTTTACCATCGACCACAAGCGCACCCAACTCCAATGACGGCGTGGAAAACGCGTATCCTGCACGGATCGCCGCGATGTCCACCATCTGCACTCCCTTTGTCAACTTTTACCCAGATATCAGGAAGCCTAAAGGGAAGCCGGATGAGTTCTCGCGATTTCGCCTTGGGCAGGTAAGGTCAGTCAACGACAGGTGCCTGAGGCAAGGCTTTGCTCGCGAGGGAGGGACGGGTGACCCAGGTGGGCGATGGTCCGTCCGCGCCCCTCTCGGTGGCGGCTGGCGAGGTACTGGCAGAGCGATACCGCCTTGAGCGGCACATCGCCGACGACGGTGCCGGGCGACAGGTTTGGCGCGGGGTTGATGAGGTGTTGCGCCGGCCGGTGGCCATTGTGATGCGCCAACCCGGCGGGGAGTCAGCCGAGGAGATGCTCAACGCGGCGGTCGCGGCAAGCCGAGTCAACCATGGCAACCTGGTCGGGGTCTACGACGCTATCGATGAAGGCACCCGCGCGTTCGTGGTCCGGGAGTGGATCGATGGGGCCGCCCTGCGCGAACTCGTTGCAGAGGAAGGCAACTTCGACGCCGAGCGCACCACCGCCGTGCTGCACGGCGTGGCCGGCGCGGTCGCCGCGCTGCACTCCAGCGGCATGGCTCACGGCAATGTCCACCCGGGCACGGTGCTGATCGCCAACGACGGCCGGGTCGTCCTCACCGATGCGCGCGACGATGGCAACGCCAGCCTGGAGCGCGACACCCGCGCCATCGGCGCCTGCGGCTACTTCATGCTTACCGGCCACTGGCCCAAGGAGGGCGGGCGGGCCCCGTCCGTGTTGCCCGATGGGCGACGCGACAGCGCGGGCGCGCTTTCGGCGCCGCGCCAGGTGCGCGCCGGTGTGCCCACCTATCTGGACGATCTCGTGATGGATCTGCTCAACCCGGAGCTTTCGCCGCCGAGCGCGCAGGTGCTCGCCGCCGAACTGTCCAGGTTGGACATCGCCGACCAGCAGCTCTTTGGCGCCGGGCCATCCACGCTTCGCTTCGTCGAGGAAAACGAGACCGCCGAGCCGGGCCGCACACCCACACCCAAGCTGGTGGCCGTGGGCGGTGTCGCGCTTGCACTGATCATCACGGGCATGGTGCTCGGCGTGAAAGCGTTGAACGCCAACGCCGATCCGCGAAACAACGCCCAGCCCACGGCCGGCTCGAGCACCGGCTCGGTGAACCCGCGCCCGGTCACGCTGACCGCGGCCCAGGTGCGCATCGTCGATCCGAAGGGCGACCGGAAAGAGACCGAGAACGCGGCCCGGGTGGTCGATGGCGACCCCGACACCGCCTGGAAAACGAACGGCTACACCCGCGCCAACTTCGGCGGATCCAAGCCGGGCATGGGCATCCTCGTCAACCTTGGCGAGGTGCGGCATGTGGCCAGCGTCAAGGTGCAGCTCACCCTGCCCGGCGCCAGGGCCCAGCTGCGCGTGGGCGACGCGGATCCGGGTGACAGCATGATCGGCGACGGCAAGATCAATGAGACTTACGAGGCAATCGGCGACGTCCAGATCACTGCCAAGACCACCGTGTTCCCGGCGGATCTGAAGACGCAGTACGTGCTCATCTGGTTCACCGAGCTGCCCCTTGAGAACGCCAATTCGGCCAATCCGTACAAGATCGGGGTCGAGGAGATTTCGGTCGAGGTTCAGTGATCCCGTCCGACCCCCGTAGCGATGCCGATCTGCTCATGGCCCACGCCGCGGGCGACCAGAACGCCTTTGCCATCCTTTTTCACCGGCACCGGGACAGGCTCTGGGCGGTAGCCCTGCGCACGGTGGGGGACAGGGAAGACGCCGCCGACGCATTGCAGGAAGCGATGCTTTCGGCTCACCGCGCCGCTGGCCGCTTCCGGGGCGAGTCGGCGGTGACGACCTGGCTGCACCGCATCGTGGTCAACGCTTGCGTCGACCGGCTACGCCGGCGTCAGGCCCATCGCACGGTTCCGCTGCCGGGACAAGACAGCACGCAGGATGAGGAACGTTGGCACACCGGCCGCCACGAGCCCGCGACGCCGCCCATCGATCACGAGACTGCGATGGTGGTTCGGCAGGCGCTCGCCCAGTTGCCCTTTGAGCAGCGCGCTTCGCTGATCCTCGTTGACCTCGAGGGGCACTCGGTGGCCGAAGTGGCCCAGATGCTCGGCGTCGCCGAGGGCACGGTGAAGAGCCGTTGCTCACGCGGCAGGGCGAGACTTGCAACACTTTTGGGGCATCTACGCAACCCTGACAGCGCTGGATACGTCCCACCGGGCACGCATACCGCATCGGGAGGAATCCTTTGAGCGCGCAAGTAGATCATGACTTGCTCGCCGACTATGTCGGCGGCGCTCTTGACGGCACACCCGAAGCCGACCGGGTTGCCCAGCTCATCGCCAGCTCACCACAGTGGCGGTCGGCGGCCGACGAGCTCACCGCGGCTCTGCGAGCGGTCTCCGATGACCTCGGGGTGCTTCGTGAGGCCCCGGAAATTATGCCGCCAGACCTGGTGACGCGCTTTGACGAGCTGCTCGCCTCCCCGGCCATGGCCCCGACCGCGGCCCGGCCTGCGATGGATCCGCTGGCTGCGCGCCGGCCCACCCGGTCCACCAAGCAGGCCAAGCGCTTGCGCAAATGGGCGGTGCCGGTCGCCATGCTCAGCGTGGTGTTCGGTTTCCTGGCCTTCGCCAATCTTTTCCCGCCCACCGCGACGAGGAACGAATCACCCCTCAGCGCGCGTGACGAGGCGGGCGCAGCGGAGATGACCGATGCGAAAGCGCTTCCCGTGCCGACGGTGACCAGCGGGAAGCACCACAATCGGTCCAGCCTGGGCGGCAGCACCAGGATGACCTCGGAGTCGGTCCCGCCGGCCACCACCTCGAAGACCGATTCGGCGTCGCCTTCGCCCGGGATGGGCATCAACGGCGGGATTCCGCCTGAACTGATGCGTCTGACCGATCCTGTGGCGTTGCAGCGCTGTCTTGACGCCATCGCGACCGTCCTGCCCGGCATAGCCACGTTGATCGACTACGCCTACTTTGAAACGCAGCCGGCGCTCGTGATCTCCATCACGTCAATCGGTGGGAAATGGACGTTTGTCGCCGGTCCGGGGTGTGGGATCAAAGGTCCCGACGAAATCTTCCGCACGCCACATCAGTGAGCTGACGCACGGCTGCTGAGCAACTGGAATCCCGCTCCGTACGATGGCGTTTCAGCCTGGGTGACGAGCAGCGAAGGATCCAACGTGGATAACGTCCGAGACCTGATCATTATCGGCTCCGGCCCGGCCGGGTACACGGCCGCTGTCTATGCAGCTCGCGCGAACCTCAAGCCCTTGGTGATCGAGGGTGTGGAGTCCGGCGGTGCGCTGATGACCACCACCGAGGTGGAAAACTTCCCCGGCTTCGCCGACGGGATCATGGGCCCCAAGCTCATGGAGGAGATGCGTCAGCAGGCGGAACGCTTCGGCGCCGAATACGTCACCGACAACGCGAGCCGGGTCGAGCTGACCGGCGGCATCAAGCGGGTTTGGGTCGGCGACACCGAGTACCAGGCGCGCGCCGTAATCCTGAGCACCGGATCCGCGTGGCGGCCGCTGGGCGTCCCGGGCGAGCAGGAGCTGCTCGGCCACGGCGTCTCCTCCTGTGCCACCTGCGACGGCTTCTTCTTCCGCGGCCACAACATCGCGGTCATCGGCGGCGGTGACTCGGCCATGGAAGAGGCAACCTTCCTGACCAAGTTCGCGGAAAAGGTGACCATCCTCCACCGCCGTGACACCTTCCGCGCCAGCCGAATCATGGCCGAGCGCGCGCTGAGCAACCCGAAGATCGAGGTGGCCTGGAACACTGTCGTGGAAGAGGTGCTCGGCACCGACGGCAAGGTCTCCGGAATCCTGGTCCGCGACGTCAAGACCGGCGAGCAGAGGAAGATGGACGTCACCGGCGTGTTCGTGGCCATCGGGCACGACCCGCGCAGCGAGCTCTACCGCGGCCAGGTCGACCTCGACGCCGACGGCTATGTTCTCGTCGAGTCGCCCAGCACCCGCACGAGCTTGCCGGGCGTCTTCGCCGCCGGTGACCTTGTCGACCACACCTACCGCCAGGCGATCACCGCAGCCGGCACCGGCTGCGCGGCCGCCCTCGACGCCGAGCGTTTTCTAGCTCACTGAACCCCCGATTTTCGACAAAGGAGCTACCCCAATGGGAACCGCCAAGCACGTCACCGACGCTTCTTTCGTGGACGACGTCCTTCAGTCCGACAAGGTCGTCCTGGTGGACTTCTGGGCCGAGTGGTGCGGACCGTGCCGCAAGGTCGCCCCGGTCCTGGAGGAGATCGCCAACGAGATGGGCGACAAGGTCACCGTCGTCAAGCTCGACATCGACGCCAACCCGGAGACCGCTCGCGCCTATCGGGTGATGTCGGTACCCACGCTCACCATCTTCAAGCAGGGCAAGCCGGTCCATTCGGTAGCCGGTGCCAAGCCCAAGGCCGACATCGTGCGTTTAATCGAGGCGGCACTCTGACAATCGTTAAGGGCTGAGAAGCGCGCTACAAGGAGCCTCGGCACGGTAGGCTCCTGTGGCATTTGTGCGGTTTCCCACCCTGGAGGTCTGCTGTGCGTTCGATCCGGCGCGGCGAACGAGGCCCTGCTGTCGTCGAAATCAGGTCGATCCTCGTGACGCTGGGCCTGCTGGCACCGGCCGACGAGCCGATCTTCGACCCGGCTCTCGAGCATGCGGTCCGGATCTTTCAACAGCAGCGTGGGCTCTCCGTCGATGGCGAGGTGGGCGACGAGACGTGGCGCGCCCTTGACTCCGCGCGCTGGACCTTGGGTGCACGCACCCTCGACTTCAGCGTCAACAATCCTTTGCACGGCGACGACGTTCGGCACCTTCAGGAGCGCCTGCTCGAAATGGGCTACGACGTCGGGCGAACAGACGGCGTCTACGGTCCGCGCACAGCTCGGGCCGTCGCCGCATTCCAACGCGAAGTCGGCCTCTACCCGGACGGGGGATGCGGGCCGCAGACGTTGCACGCCCTTCGCCGCCTGGGCCGCAAGGTGGTCGGCGGATCACCGCTGCGCTTGCGCGAAGAGCACCATTTTCGTACCTCCGGCCCCAGCCTGGTCGGGCGTCTGATCGTCATCGACCCGGGTCACGGCGGGCAGGACCCGGGCATCGTGGTCCCCGACGGCCCGCTGCGCTGGACGGAGTCCGACATCGCGTTCGACCTCGCCAGCCGGCTGGAGGGACGCCTCGCCGCGGCCGGAATGCGGGTGCACCTGACCCGCGGGCCACTCGGCGCCGAGGCACCCTCCGATCTCGACCGGGCCTCGCTTGCCAACGACCTGCAAGCCGACCTGCTGATCTCGATCCACGTCGACGGTCACCGCAACCCGGCCGCGGACGGGGTGGCCGCCTACCACTACGGCACCGAGAACGGCGTCACCTCGACGATGGGGGAGCAGCTCGCCGGGTTGGTGCTGCGCGAAATCGTCGCCCGCACCGGGATGCGCAACTGCCAGACCCACGCCAAAACGTGGGAGTTGCTGCGTTACACCCGGATGCCCGCGGTCCGCGTCGACATCGGTTATCTGACCTCGCCCGTCGACCGCGCCCGCCTCATCGACCCGATCTTCCGGGAGCGGGTGGTGGAGGGAATCATCGCCGCCGTCCAGCGGATGTATTACCCGTCCGAAATGGACGTCAAGACCGGGATGATCGACGTCAGCCAGATCCGGCTTGCGCTATCCCAGTGAACGCGTGGCAGGGCGGGCCGGCCGCAGCAAGGTCTCCGGCGTCATCGAACCCAGCAGCTTCTCCAACGCGTACTCCACATCGGACTTCCACGACAGCGCGGTGCGCAGCTCCATCCGCAGCCTGGGGAACCTGGGATGCGGCCGCACCGTCTTGAAGCCGACGGCCAGGAAGTAGTCGGCCGGCGCCAGACACATCGTGGTGATCAGCTTGTCCTCGTCGCCGTGCTCGCCAAACTTCGCATCGCCGAAGGCTTCGATCGCGCGGATGCCGCGCTTGGTCAGATCGCGGGCGACCGACTGGATGAGCATCCGGCCGAGCCCGCCGCCGGAGAACGACGCCACCACATGAGCCGTCATCAGCTGGACGGCGTCGGGGGAGACCGGCGAGGTGGGGAAGGCGTTGCCGCGGGGGACGTACATCGGCGGGGCGTAGAGAACGAACCCGGCCGGCATCCCGTCAACATAGGCGATCTTTCCGCAGGAGCCCCATTCGAGTAGCGTCTGTGAAACCCAGGCTTCCTTCTCCAGGCCCGTGTCGCCCGCCGCACACGCCCGCTCGGCCGCCACCGGATCCAGCTCCCAGAACACGCAGCTGCGACACCCCCGAGGGAGATCCTCAAGTGTGTCCAAAGTCAGATTCACCACGCGGCGCGACAATGTGACCCCCTACCGGCGCACCCAACCTCGTCGACTCTACTCCCGACCGACGATAGGATCGAGAACCTAGCTGCCTGCTGGAGGATGATCACCCGTGGGAGACGTTGCCGGAACGACGCTCGACGACTATATGGATCGCTATGCCCGCAGGGTAATGGGCATGACCGCCTCGGAAATCCGAGCTCTTTTTGCCGTAGCGAACCGGCCCGAGGTCGTGTCACTCGCAGGGGGGATGCCCTACGTCGCGGCGCTCCCGCTCGACACCGTCGGTGCCATGATCGGCAAGCTGATCGCACAGCAGGGCGAGACCGCGCTGCAATACGGCATCGGGCAGGGCATGGTCGAGCTGCGTGAGCAGATCTGCGAGCTGATGGCCGACGTCGGCATCGACGGCTCAGTGGGTGCATCGCCCGATGATGTGGTGGTCACGATCGGGGGACAGCAAGCCCTCGACCTGGTCGCCCGGCTCTTCCTCGACCCGGGCGATGTCGTGCTCGCTGAAGGCCCCACCTATGTCGGCGCCCTCGGCGTGTTCCAAGCCGCGCAGGCGCGCGTCGTCCACGTTCAGATGGACGAAGACGGCCTCATCCCCGAGGCGCTGGCCGCCGCCATCCTCGCGCAAAGGGCTCAGGGCAACCGGATCAAGTTCCTCTACACGATTCCGACCTACCAGAACCCGGCCGGTGTCACGCTGTCCGAGTCGCGCCGTGAAGAGGTCCTCCAGATCTGTGAACGCGAAGGTCTGCTCGTCATCGAAGACGACCCCTACGGGCGTCTCGGCTTCGACGGTGAGGCGCCGCGACCCCTGCGCGCTCGCCGCCGTGACGGTGTCTTCTACCTGAGCACCTTCTCCAAAACCTTCGCCCCCGGGCTGCGCGTGGGGTGGATCCTCGCGCCGCACGCCGTGCGCGACAAGCTCGTCATGACGACCGAGGCCAACATTCTCTGCCCTAGCAACCTGGCCCAGTCGGTGATCACCACCTACCTTTCCACCCAGCCGTGGCGCGAGCAGCTCAAGATCTATCAGCAGATCTATGGGGAGCGACGCGACGCGATGCTCAGTGCCCTTTCCGATTTGATGCCGTCGGGTACGCAGTGGACGCGGCCCAATGGCGGCCTGTTCGTCTGGGCGACACTCCCCGACGACCTCGACTCGAAGGCGATGGTCCCCCGGGCGATCGCCGCCCGCGTCGCCTACGTTCCCGGGACAGGCTTCTACGCCGACGGCACCGGGCAAAAGCACATGCGGTTGAATTTCTCGTATCCGGATCCGGAGCGAATCCGGGAAGGGATACGCCGGCTAGCCGGCGTCATCGAGCAGGAAACCGCGACGCGGGCCGTATTCCATGGAGCACTGTGAACGTTCTGGTACTTGCCGGGGGTCTGTCCTACGAGCGTGATGTCTCGCTGCGCTCTGGACGCCGAGTCATGGACGCTCTGCGCACCGCCGGCATCGACGCCGAAATGCGTGACGCCGACGTGAGCCTGCTGCCGTTGCTCGCCGCCGACCCGCCCAGCGCCATCTTCATCGCACTGCACGGGTCCACCGGCGAGGACGGGTCACTGCGCGGGGTGCTGGAGCTATGCGGCGTGCCCTACCTTGGCCCCGACGCCCGCTCCGCCCGCCTCGCCTGGGACAAGCCCTCAGCCAAAGCAGTCCTTCGCGAAGCCGGAATCGCGACCCCCGACTGGGTTGCCCTGCCCCACGACCGCTTCTCCGAGCTCGGCGCCGTCGCGGTGCTCGACCGGGTCGTCGCCCGGCTCGGCCTGCCCTTGATGGTGAAGCCCGCGCACGGCGGCTCCGGCCTTGGCGCCATCGCCGTACACGAGGCGTCCGCTCTTCCGGCCGCGATGGTGGGCTGCTTCGCCTACGACCAGACCGCACTGATCGAGCGCTACGTCGAAGGCGTGGACGTCGCCGTCTCCATCCTCGATCTGGGGGACGGGGCAATCGCGATGCCGCCAGTCGAAATCGTTCCGGTCAACGGCGTCTACGACTATGCGGCCCGGTACACCGCCGGTCTCACCACATGGCATGCGCCGGCTCGCCTCAAGCCCGAGGTCCACGACGAAGTGGTGCGCATGGCGCTCGCCGCCCACCACGCGCTCGGGCTGCGCGACCTTTCCCGGGTCGATCTGATCGTCACGCAGGAGGGCGAGTGCACGGTCCTCGAAGTGAACGTGTCACCCGGGATGACCGAAACCTCTTTGCTGCCGATGGCGGTTCAAGCCGCCGGCCTCGATCTGGGCGAGGTTCTCGCCCAGATCGTCCGTCGGGCCGCCGTCCGGGGCTAGCTAGCTTCCGCAGGCTTCTCTTCCTCCAACAGCACCGGCGCTTCCAGCTCTAGCGGCGTGACCGGATCCTCGGTCACCCGCGATGGCGCTTGCCAGTCGATGCGCGGCGGCTCCGCCACAGCTGTGCCGCCGAAGTCGGCGAGCCAGGCCGCGATGAGTGCCAGATTTTCTTTCCACTGCGCCTCATCCACCGGCGACATGATCTCGTCCCACATCGGCAGGAACGTTCCGCGCAGCTGGAGCTGCCCTTTGGGCCGGGCCATGAACCACAGCTGTAGGTGGGCAGTGCCGTCACCCCATCGGTACACATGCACTCTCGCGACGTCATCCATGGAGCGGATCGCCCGCTCCAGCCTTACCGTCATCACGCCCAGCTCCGCAGCCAACAGGTTCGGCAGGTCTCCCATATCGAGGTGGGACCGTGGCTCCAGCAGCAGCACCATGGGCAAACCGGTCGGCTTGTCCAGTGCCCGCACCCGCCATCTCTCATTGACCCAGACATAGGTGTCGTCCGAGGTGTTGCACGCTGTGCATTCGGCGACGTCTTCGCCTTTACGCGGTGGTTCGTTCTCAACCGCGGGGTCGAGAGGCTTGATGGTGAAGGTGCCCTCGAACGGGAAGGAGGGCCAGGACGTAAAACTTGGGAGAGTCGCTTGCGACGGCGTTGGGGAGTCGGCCACCAGGAGAATCTAGTCCACCCCAGGCCCTCAGGGACATAGCCCACCCCCTCGAACCTTCGGTGGGGACAAGCCTGTGGATAACTTTGTGGATGACCGCCACTCCTCCCTCGTCCAGCGCCACTCGTCGAAGCGACCGACGGCCATTTCCCTTGGCGGGCAACGGTTTCACTCTTGTGGACCTCGGTTTCACGTGAAACACGACCCCCAGACGCCTGTGGATAACTTGCCTTGCTCTGTGGATATCGGCTGTGAGCATCGCCTGTAGAAAGCCCTCTATGCACAGGCTCACTGTCACCCCTGTGGAAAACTTTCGCCCTGTCGCCGACCACCGAACGCCACGTTTCACGTGAAACCGGCCGACCAATTGCCATCTAAAGGGTCAGCCGCATTGCGCTGACCCAACTCCCTTCGGCCGCCACCGAACAGTCCTCACCCCAGCCGAACCACGCGGCGCTTTATCAACCACGTTGCTTGGTTACGCCGACCTCATCTTTCCGCGGTCGCCACCTGAGGCTTCCAGCCGTGGGAGTCGCTCCTCACTCTCCCCGACGCCGGGCCGCTGGTCGCCTTCCCCCTTCACCGCGCTCGCCTTCACCGCGCTCGCCTTCACCGCGCTCGCCTTCACCGCGCTCGCCTTCACCGCGCTCGCCTTCACCGCGCTCGCCTTC
>NZ_BONY01000059.1 GCF_016862955.1 Rhizocola hellebori
CGCCAATATCGCAGCGCCGCGCGTTGCTTTAGCGCGCGCCAGAATTACAGCTCAAGCGCATGATCCTGTGGTGCGGGCTTCGGTGGCGGATTTTCCGGCGGTGGCGATGCCGGAGGCCTGGTCGGCGGTTACTGCGTATCCCACGTTCGGGTTGTCGGCGGCCGCTGCGAAGATCACGCCGAGCACCGTGCCGTCTGGGGAGATCAGCGGCCCGCCCGAGTTTCCACTTCGGACCAGCCCTTTGATGGTGTACACCTCGCGGGTGACCGTTCCGCTCTCGTAGATGTCGGGGCCGGTGATGTTTCCTACGTCCGCGACCCGCGCCTGCTGGGCGTTGTAGGGGCCGTCGAGCGGGAAGCCCAGCACAACGGCGTCGGCTCCGGTGGATGCCTCGGTGGCGGCGAACGGCATGACTGGCGCGTTGAGGCCGGGCACGTGCAGCACGGCGAGGTCGAGATCTGGGTCGTAGGCGACCACCTTCGCGCTGAGGCGCTGGTTCTTGACCACCACCTGAACGGTCTTGGTGCCCGCGACGACGTGAGCATTGGTCATCACGTGCTCCGCCGCGTAGACGAATCCGGAGCCTTCTATCCGGCGGCTGCAGCTCGGGGCCGTGCCCAGCACTTTCACCACCGATGCCTCGGACTTCACCACGACCGGAAGTTTGGCCAGCGCACTGTCGGGCTCGGGGACGTCGCGCACCTGGGTCGGCACCAGGTCGCCGAACACCTCGGGGAAGCCGTTGGTGTCCACCGTGTCGCGCAGCGCCTCGGTCAGGCGGTCGGCCTGGTCGGGCATGACATCGTCGATGGCTTTGATCACGACGCTGTTCCGGATGCCGCTGGACAGCCAGGGCTCGGACGCCTTTCCTAGCGGCACCGCCACCAGCCACGCCACCGTCGCGACCGCGATGATCGAGACGATTGCCCCGCCGATGTCGTCGAGGACCTGGCCGTTGCGACCGGTGATCCCCCGGCGCACCTTGCTGCCGAGCCAGCCCGCCAGCGCCTGGCCCATCACGGCCAGACCGAAGACGGTGATCAACGACACGATCAGCTTGAGCCCATCGCTGTCGACGAGGGTGGCCAGCAGCGGACCGAGCTGCAGGCCGATCAGGGCGCCGCCGAAGAAGCCGGCAAAGGAAAGCACGCCGACCACGAACCCCTGCCGGTACCCACTGACAGCAAAGAGGATCAAGAGCAGCACGAGAACAACGTCGACCACCGACATCGGCTCAGCCTACGGAAGGAGTCTGAAACTGGGAACTCGGCAACATCTCCACCCGGCTGGTATCCCAGGGCTTGGCCCAGCCACCCAGCTCGAGCAGGGCGGATATCACTCCGGCGGTAAATCCCCAGACCAGCATTCCGTGTACCTGAAAGGCCGGCCCGGTGAACCCGCTGGGATGCCTGACGCGCAGCCTGTTGTCGGGGTCGGCCAGATCCTGGATCGGCAGCCGGGCCACATGAGCCACTTCCGCCGGCGCGGTGGCGACTACCGGATGTGGCGAGTGCCACCACGCCAGCACCGGGGTTACGAGAAAGTCGCTGACCGGGATCCACAGCTGCGGCAGCGAAGCGAGCACGGTCACGCTCTGCGGATCGAGGCCGACCTCCTCCTGTGCCTCCCGCAGGGCGGTGGCCGAGATGTCGGCATCGTCGGGTTCGGCTGCGCCACCGGGAAAGGCCACCTGCCCGGCGTGGGTGCGCATGGTCGCGGAACGCTGCAGCACCAACATGTCCGGGCCGGTCTTGGGGTCTTCGCCGAAGAGGACCAGAACCCCGGCCGGGCGCCCCTCTTGTGGGGTCTCCAGCCCGGTGAAGGCGGCACGGTCGTTGACCCGCGTGTTGTTGAGCAGCGGTTCCAGCCAGGCGGGTGTCGTCATCCGACGCCCAGCCTTTCCCGAACCAGCTTGTTGAGCGTTTCGTCTTTCAGCGCAGACCCCACGTAGGTGGTGACCTTTCCGTTGCTATCGACGAAGACGGTCAATGGAAGATTTATCGTGCCCAGCTGACGCCGGAACTCACCGTAGACGTCAAGCAGCGTCGGCATGGTCACGCCCAGATCGGTCGCCAGCGAGATGGCGGCGCTGCGGTTGGTGTCGGTGGCTACGCCGATCACCTTCACCTGACCGCGATCAGCCAGCCGCTGGAACGCGGGAAGCTCCTCGCCGCACTCGAGGCACCAGGGCGCCCAGAAATTGATCACAGCTGGCCCGGACAACCTTCCAACCTGGACATTCTGACCACCGGTGAAGCAGGGCAGAGCCAGCTCGGGCAGCTCGGCCTTGCCCTCGAATATCGAAGCGCAGTCGCGGAACGGGGGTGGGGTGGGCATGGGCGTAGGCGGTGCCGTGGAGGTGCACCCGGCCACCAGCAGGACCAGGGCGAGGACAGCCCGCCTCACTCGGTCATCTCGGCGATCTCGGCGACCCGCGGGCCCTTGAGCAACTTGATCGCGGCGGCACGGTCAGTCGGGCCGATGCCGTAGGAGGGGCATTGCCGAGCCAGTGGGCAGGCGCCGCAAGCGGCCTTCTTGGCGTGGCAGACACGGCGGCCGTGGAAGATCACCCGGTGCGAGAGCATGGTCCAGTCGGCCTTGGGGACCAGCGCGCCGATCGCATGCTCGATCTTGACCGGATCGGTCTGATCTGTCCACTCCCAGCGCTGCACCAGCCGGCTGAAGTGGGTGTCGACGGTGATGCCGGGCACGCCGAACGCGTTGCCCAGGATGACGTTGGCCGTCTTGCGGCCGATGCCGGGCAGGGTGACCAGCTCGTCGAGGGTGCGGGGCACGTCACCGCCGCGCTCCACCAGCGCAGCGCCGAGGCTGATCAGCGACTCGGTCTTGTTGCGGAAGAAGCCCGTGGGCTTGATCATCTCTTCCATCTCGGCGCGGTCGGCCGCGGCATAGTCGGCGGCGCTCGGGTACCGAGCGAAAAGCTTGGGCGTGACCTCGTTGACCTTCGCGTCTGTGCACTGGGCGGACAGGATGGTCGCCACGGCCAGCTGCAGCGGCGTCTCATGGTTCAGCTCGCAGTGCGCGTCGGGATGGATGACGGCCAGCTCCCTGGCCATCTTCCGGACGCGTCGCTTCAGCGCGAGATCAGTTTCGGGCACGCTCTACAGCGTACTTATCGCCCCTGACACATCGAAACGAGCGCCGCTCGAGGGAAAGTCCTGTTGTGAGAGCTTGCGGACCAGGTCGAGGCCGCGGTTCTGCGGGTCGGGCTGGGGCACGCCGGGGCTGCTGGTGAAGTAGGTCGACGCGAAGTGTCCGCTGACCAAGGCACCCTGCGCGTCGAGGGTGGCTTTGAGCACGCCACCCCAGCCCAGGTTGCCCTCACCCTTCAGGCCACGGCCGCCCGCGAAATTGCCGAGGCTGTAGGCGATCAGCCGGCCCTTGTATACCTCCATCGCCCGCAGCGTGTGCGGGCCGTGCCCGATGATGAGGTCGGCTCCGGCATCGATGACCGTGTGCGAGAACCTGATCGGATCGCCTCGGTTCTCCCCGAGGAAGTACTCGGTGCCCGGCTTCACATGGGTCTTGTCGGCGCCCTCGGTTCCCCAATGGACCTGGATCACGACCACGTCGGCCAGCCCGGCCGCCTTCTCCACCACGGCTTTAGCGGCGTTGAGGTCGGTCAGGCTGTTGTCACGGGGATACGAGGAGAACCCGAGCACGGCCACGCGGACCCCGGAGACGTCGACCAGCGTGATCTGTCCACGCGCACCCGTGTGCTTGAGGCCCTGGGATTCCAGAGCTTTTTGAGTGTTCGTGTAGCCCTTCGGCCCGAAGTCGTACCCGTGATTGTTGGCCTGGTTGAGAAGGTGAAAACCGGCGTCCTTGAGGTGCTTGGCGTAGGAAGGCGGCACCCGGAACTGGTTGCACGTGGTTTGTTCGGGTCGGCATTTCACATAGCCGGTGTCGTCGGTGAGCGGCTCCTCCATGTTGCCCATCACCAGATCGGCCAGAAAGAGGTGCTTCACCTTGGCAAAGAAATCGCGCCCGTCGTTGGCGGGCATGGCGCGGCCCGCGACGCCCATGATGATGTCGCCGACCGCGGACAGCGTGATCGTCTTCACAGGAGGCGGCGGGACTGGCACGGGCGCGGGTGGTGGCGTGGCTGGCTTTCGCTGCGCCGACAGGTGGCCCTGCCGCCCGGATTCCGCCAGGGTCCCCAGAGCGAATATGCTGATCATGTACACGGAAAGTGCTGCCGCCGTATAGATAGCAAGGACTTTCCGGGTTAGCGGGGGAGGCCAAATACTCATTAGGCGGCGAGACTACCGGGCTGATCGCGATTCTGGGGGTTGGCGTCCGGTTGCCGCCCAGCTGTGCCTAGACTGACCTCGCGGGGCTTATGTATATACACCAAGCGCCTGCACTAGTGGAGGTAGTAGCGATGGACGAGGTGCTTGCGCGCAGCGGAATCTTCCAGGGCGTCGACCCAGATGCCTCCGAGGCGCTTGCCCGTGAGATGGAAACGATCGAGATCCGCAAGGGCGAGGTCGTCTTCAACGAGGGCGAGCCCGGCGACAGCCTCTACATCGTATTGTCCGGAAAGATCAAGCTCGGCAGGCGCGCCGCTGACGGCCGGCAGAACCTCGTCTCGGTGATGGGTCCCTCCGACATGCTCGGCGAGCTTTCGCTTTTCGATCCTGGCCCGCGCACAGCGACCGCGACCGCGGTCACCGATGTGCGCCTGGCCCGGCTGCGCAAGCAGGCCCTGCGCCCCTGGCTGAACAACCGGCCCGAGATCGCCGAGCAGCTGCTGCGGGTGCTCGCCCGTCGCCTGCGCCGCACCAACGACGCCCTCGCGGACCTGATCTTCACCGACGTCCCCGGCCGGGTCGCGAAGAATCTGCTGCAGATGGCGGGCCGTTTCGGGACGCGGGACGGTGGCGTGCTTCGAGTAACACACGATCTGACCCAAGAGGAGCTGGCTCAGCTGGTGGGCGCCTCCCGGGAGACGGTGAACAAGGCTCTGGCCGACTTCGCCTCGCGCGGCTGGCTGCGCCTTGACGGGAAGAGCGTCATTATCCTCGATCCCGAAAGACTTGCTCGCCGCGCAAGGGTATAAATCGGGCATATCACCCGGATCACTGTCGCCTAGCTGACTTGCGCATGTCAGCGCTTTGCCGGACATCGTTGGACGATTTGTACGTGTCCACAGTGACCGGTCGCGGCCCCTCACCCGCACCAGGTGCGATCGGTCGGTCGGAACAAGTCCGACGATCGAAAGAGGTCCCTTCCGCTATGAACACGTGGGTTCGACGCTCACTCAAAGCCGGCGCGCTGACCGCGGGCGCAGTCATGGCTACCGGCACAGCCGCGTACGCC
This sequence comes from Rhizocola hellebori, assembly GCF_016862955.1. Taxonomy (GTDB): domain Bacteria; phylum Actinomycetota; class Actinomycetes; order Mycobacteriales; family Micromonosporaceae; genus Rhizocola; species Rhizocola hellebori. The sequence goes on from NZ_BONY01000059.1 coordinate 5,344, forward strand.
GACACCACCTTGATCAGCGCTGACAACACCGGGATCCTCAACGGCACCCAGGTTTTCGCGCCGATCCAAGCACCGATCAACCTGTGCGGCGTGTCCGCGGCCGTCCTGGGAACCGCGTCGGCCCGCTGCGAAGGCGGCAGCGCGGCCGACCTCCAAGGCCTGTACGACATCAAAATGATCAGCGCTGGGAACACCGGGATCCTCAACGGCACCCAGGTTTTCGCGCCGATCCAGGCACCCATCAACCTGTGCGGTGTGGCCGCCTCCGTGCTCGGCTCGGCCGACGCCGGATGTCAGGGCGGCAGCTCGGCCACGCTGGGCAGCGCGCACCACCAGAAGGGCAAGAACTGTAAGAACGGCTGCAAGGACGGGCACCACTACACCGAGTCCGGCAAGGCCGACATTCTTGGCGGTCTGCCCGTGGTGGGCGGGCTGACCCAGAACCTGCCGCTGGTCGACAGCCTCCCCCTGGTGGGCGGCCTGACCAAGGGTGGCCTCGGCAACGTCGGTGGCCTCGGTGGCGGCTTGCCGCTGGTTGGCCCGCTGCTCAGCGGAATTCTGGGTGGAGTCGGCGGCGGCTCGGCGAATACCGTCAACATCAACGATCTCGACTCGGTCGGCACCATGCCGCGCCTCGAGAGCGAAGGCGGGCCCAGCACGGGTGGCCACGGTGGTGGGACGCCGGGCTGCGGCACGACGTGCCCGCCGGCCGTTCCACCGGCGCCACCGGCTCCGCCCGCACCACCGGTGGACGAAGACAAGTGCCCGCCCGAGCACGGCCACAAGCCCAAGCACGGCAAGCCCGGCAAGCACGGCGAGGACGTGAAGATGGTCAGCGCGGGCAACGTCGGCATCGGGAACGGCACTCAGATCTACGCGCCGATTCAGATTCCGATCGACGTCAGCGGCCTGGCCGTGGGCATCCTGGGCCAGGCGAGCGCATGGAGCCTCGGCGGTTCCTCGGCAATCGGTTAACAGCTGCAAGGTTAGAAGAGCCCCGCCTCGGTCGAGGCGGGGCTCTTCTGCACCCAATATTTAAGCGGGGGCGAGGATTGCCAGCAGAGCTCCGGTGTCGACCAGCGCGCCTGGGCGCACCTTGACCTCCGAGACGACCCCGTCGGCCGGGGCGTGCACGGGGTGTTCGAGCTTCATCGCCTCCAGCGTGAGCAGCAGCTCGCCCGCGCCGACCCGTTGCCCCGGCGCGACCAGGACCCGGCCGACCGCGCCGGGAAGGGGCGCGGTCAGCGATCCCTCTTCCAGCTCGGCTTCCGGGGAAGGGAAGCGCGGAAGCTCACGAAGGGTCACCGAGCCCTCCACACTGTCCAGATAGGACACATTTCCCACTCGGTGCACCTCGACCGTGAGACGGACTCCGGCCACGTCGAGGACCACCTCGCTCGGAGTCGCCGAAACCACGGCCACGGGCGGGTGGTCGTCGACCACGCCGACGTGCCCGAGCCCGGCCAGATCGAGCTCTTCCGGGTCGACCGAGCGCACCCACCACTGGGCGAGCGCACCCGAATCATGCAACCTGTACCCGACTTCGACCGGCCCGGCCGGCCCGTCGTAAACGATGGTCTGCGGCATCGAAGGCAGGTTGCGCCAACCGCAAGGGATTCCGGGCTGGACTCGGGCACCCGACCAGCGCCCGGCCGCTGCGGCCAGGGCCGCGGCCAGGCAGCTCAGGCGCATCGCTTCCACCGACGAGAGCAGCGGCGCGAAGACCTCCGGCTGCCGGTCGAGCAAGCCCGCGTCGATCTGACCACTGAGGAAAGCGGGATGGCGCAGCACGCGTACCAGAAGATCGCGGTTGGTGATCAGCCCGTGCACCTTCGTGCGCGCGAGCGCGCTGGCGAGCATGCGGGCCGCCTCATATCGGGTGGGCGCCCAGGCCACCACCTTCGCCAGCATCGAGTCGTAGTGCACTCCGACCACCGAACCGGTTTCCACCCCGGAATCCAGCCGGATGCCGGGCTGCATCAGGGGCCGGAACCGCCCGGTCACCTCGGGGACGTCGAAGCGGTGCAGCTGTCCGGTGGCGGGCAGCCAGTTGCTGGTCGGATCCTCCGCGCAGAGCCGCACTTCGATGGCGTGGCCACGCATCGGCGGCGCGGACGGCAGCGGAAGACGCCCGCCCTCGGCGAGGAAAAGCTGCATCCGCACCAGGTCGAAGCCGGTCACGCACTCGGTCACCGCATGCTCGACCTGCAGGCGGGTGTTCATTTCCAGAAAGAAGAACTCGCCTTCCGGGCTGAGCAGGAACTCGACCGTGCCGATGCCGGCGTAGCCGACCGCCTCGGCCACGGCGACGGCCGCGGAGCAAAGGTTCTCGCGTAGTTCCGGGGAGACCGCCGGCGAAGGCGTCTCCTCCAGGATCTTCTGGTGCCGCCGCTGGATCGAGCATTCTCGCTCGCCGAAGGTGACGATGTTGCCGTGCTGGTCGGCCACGATCTGCACCTCGATGTGCCGGGCCTGCTCGACATAGCGCTCACAGAAGACCGTGTTGTCGCCGAAGGCGGCGAAGGCTTCCCGGCGCGCCGAGGAGACCGCCTCGGCCAGCGATTCGGCGTCGCGTACCACCCGCATGCCCCGGCCGCCGCCGCCCACGGCCGCTTTCACAAGCACCGGGAATTCGTCCACTTCGGACGGATCGGTCCAGGCCCGCAGCACCGGCACATCGGCCTCGGCGAGCAGAGCCTTCGCATCGATCTTCGAGGCCATCACCGCGATCACCTTCGGCGACGGCCCGATCCAGGTCAGCCCGGCGTCGGCGACGGCCGCCGCGAAGTCGGCGTTCTCGGCCAGAAATCCATAGCCGGGATGGATCGCGTCCGCACCGGTCCGCCTCGCCGCGGCGATGATCAGATCGCCGCGCAGATAGGTGGCACTGGGCGCGTAGCCGGGCAGCTGCACCGCATAGTCCGCCTCGGCGACAAACGGTGCGTCGGTGTCGGCCGTCGAATGCACCGCCACGGTTTCGATGCCGACCAAACGGCAGGTGGAAAAGATACGGCGGGCGATCTCGCCCCGGCTCGCCACCAGCAGCCGACGGATCATGAGCGCTCTCCCATGGCGGACAGGCAAATCCCGAGCACGGTCCTGGTATCCCTCGGATCGATCATCCCGTCATGGACCTGCCCATGAGGGATTGGCCAGGTGAAGCGCAGGCCTTTGCTGGCAAGTGCCCAGGCCGGCGGCTTCTCGTCTAACAGAATGCTTATCTGGTACCGGGAAGAAAGCACCCGGGAAAGCAATGGCTCATCCCCGTCGCCCGAGGAGGCGAGCACCACCACCGGCAGACCGGCCATCTCGGCCAGCCTGGTCAGCTCGATGCCCTTGTGCAGCGACTCGGGGTCCACATCGGGCGCAGAGTTGCCCAGCACCGCCACCCGGTGCCCGTGAACGGCTCCGAATCCCGCGATGATCGCGCCGCCCCGATGCGGCCTGAGCTCCTCGAACTCACTTCCGTCAAGCACCCGGGCGAGCACTTCGGTCAGGTCGGCCCGATGCACCGCGAGCAGATCGTCCGCCTCGTGCCGCGGCGGCAAGCCCAGCTGAACGCCACGCTCCCCCAACGCGCCGGGGCCCTGCCCGCCCAGCACAAAGCCGCCCAGCGCGAAACCTCCCGGCGCGAGCCCGTCGCGGCCGCGGCCACCTCGCCCCACGCCGCCTGACACAGATCCGCCGGGCATCAATCCGCCCGAGGTCAACCCGGCTGACGCGTAGCCACCGGGTGGCTGGCCACCCCGCGGCAGGCCGCGCGCGTGTCCGGCGACCTCTCCGGCCGGGTGCGGAATCCGGGATTGGCACAGCCGGCGGACCGCCTGGCGCACCAGGCGGACGGCATTGCGCTCGTCCTCGGCGACCGAGTCGGCGTGGCTGGGCAGGCCGTGGCCCCGGATGATCACCGAGTGGTCGGCGAGGTGCTGGGGCGCGTCGGCGGTACCGAAGATGGCGCTGATGATCGGCGAGCAGCCGTGGGCGACGATCTCGTTGGCCTCGGCCACCGACTCCCACAGCAGCACGATCGGGAGCCTGTACTGCCGAGCGAGCTCAACGGCACGCTCGGCCTTGAACCGGCCCGCGTCGGTCAGGCCGACCTCGCGCACAGTCGGATCGTTGCCGACGATCATGCATTCGTTTTGTTCGATCACACCGATCGCGGTGACCAGGCCCGCGCCGTGCGGGACGCCCGCGGTGGCGGCCAGCTCAAGCAGGGCGGTGTCCCGATCGACCAGCAGTTCGATGCGCTCGCGCGGCAGCAGCTTGCCCCGGGCGTGATGCCGGGTGACCTCGCGTTCCCCGCCGCCTTCGCGCGCCTGAGCGTGCGCAGCCTCCAGCATCGCGAGCGCCGCCAGCGCCGTGCTGCGGTTGTCCAAAAAGGACGCCGCACGGGGGTCAAGCGCAGTGTCGAGAATGGTCATGATCTTTACGCCCCCAGCCCGTTGACACCAGACCAACGAGTGGTTCACGAAACGCGACACGCGCCACACCCCAACGGGCACGTTGATCAAGGACTAGGGGTGGCGGCTCGCTCCCCACCAAGACCTGAACCGCATGAATAACCGGGCGAGTCGCGACGGCGGGCGTGTCGGAACGGTCTGTGGACCGTCCAAAGCGGAGGACGGCAGGTGATGCGGATGGGTCGGCCTGCGCTGGGGCCTGCCGCCGGGACGTGCTTCGTTGAGCACCTGAGGACGAACCATCTCATGATCCGGTGACCGGGGCCGCATAAGTGGGCGTGCCGAATCAAGGTCGCAGGTGGCGAGAAGTTCTTCGAGCGCGCGAGCGGTCGGCCGCTTGCCGGGATCGTTGGCCATGCCCAGGCGCAACACGGCCACGAGCGCTTCTGGGCACCCGCTGATGGCCGGAATCGGCTCGGCGAACAGCTCGATGAGCGCCAGGATCCCCGGCGGCTGGTGCTGTTGCCAGCGCGGCGGGGAGCCCGACAGCAGCGCATACAGCGTGGCGCAAAGGGCGTAGACGTCGCCGGGCGGCGCGGGCTCAGCGCGCCGGAACGCCTCGGGCGGCGCGTAGGCCGGGGTCATCACCTCGAGGGTGATGTGCGGGTCACGCTGCTCGGCCAGGATGGCCAGCCCGAAGTCGGCCAGGGCGGGCTCGCCGAAAAGGCTGACCAGGATGTTGGCCGGTTTGACGTCGCGGTGCACGATGCCGCGCTCATGCGCGTCGGCGAGGGCATCGGCGATCTTCATGCCGATATCCCTCACCACCGGCGGCCGCAGCGGCATGAGGTCCTGATAGGACCCCGCACACAGCTCCATGATCAGATAGGGGTGATTGTCCGCGGTCACCCCCGCGTCAAAGAGATCGACCACATGGGGGTGCGAGGACATCCGGCCCGTGGCCCGCGCCTCGCGCACGAATCGGGCCTTGTCCCGCTCACTTTCCAGGGTGAAATTCTCCACCTTGACCGCGACCTCACGGCCCACCGACTCCTGTCGCGCCCGGAAAATGGTCGCGTAGCCGCCGACAGCCAGCATCGAAAGATCGGTCAACCCAGGAATTTCGGGCACCGGTGAGGGACGGTTGGAGCGGGTTGGACTCACGCGCTAGACGGTAGCAGCGCTTGCCTCTCGCTGACTTGCTGAGTCGAGTGAGCCAAGGTCGATGCGAGCGCCCTCGCCTCATCGGCTTCCTCGACTCGATCAACTGCGGCCAGCGCCTTGGCGAGAGCCAGCGCCGAGCGCACCCGGCTTCGGATGTCCACAGCCGGGATGGTCTGCGCCAGCTCAGCCGCAGCCAGTGCCTCCTCGTGCCGGCCCAGCGCCAGCAACGCCTGGGAGTAGACCGCCACCGCCTGCCGTCGCGAATAGAGCATCGATGGCGCATAGGGATCGGCGGCGACCGGGGCAAGCATCCGCACCGCCATCGACGGATCGCCCGCTGCCAGCCGCGCCGCGCCCAATAGCGCTCTAGGGCCGATGCGGGCCGGATCGAGGACCCCGTAGGGAGAGACCATGGTCAGCACCGATCGGGCATCCAGCTCGGCGGCCTCAAAGTCGCCGCGGTCGAGCGCCACGAACCCGCGTACCGTTCCGGCCATCCCGACCAGCAGCGGGTGGGCCACCTTCTCGCCTTCGGTCAGCGCCTCGGTGAGCAGATCCTCCGCGTGGCCGTACTCGGCGAGCCCGCGCGCGACCGCGCCCCGGGCCACGAGCGCGAAACCGCGCCCCCACACGTCCTTGGCCGCGTCGAAATCACGGTAGGCGCGGCGGGCCTCCCGGTCTGCCTCGGCCAGCTCGCCAAGCTCGGCGGCGGCGAAGGCGGCCACGGCGCGCAGCGTCCCCACGGCCCAGGCCTCGCCCACCCGCTCACCGAAGGGGAGGAAGACCCGCGCCAGGCGCTGGGCCTCGACCAGGCGGCCGGCTAGCAGGCGGGCGTAGGCGGTCGTTCCGCGCAGCCAGGCGCGACCGATCGGATCGCGCGTCTGGGCGAACAGGCGCGCCGCATGCCCGAGCGCGGCATCGGCGCCCGCGAAGTCGCCGCGGGTGGTGGTGACCCAGGCGAGATCCTGCAGCGACCAGGCCTGCGACCGGCGATCACCCGCCGCCACCGCGATCTGGTACGCCCCGGCGAAACGGCTCGACGCATCGGCCAGCCGGCCCTTGACGAAGTCGGCCATTCCCAAGCGCCGCAACGCTTCCGCGCGCTCGCCCGGAAGTTTGTCCTCGGTCGCCACGGCCAGCGCCTCGGCCCACAGCCGATATGCGGCCTCGCCATCGCCCGCAGCCAGCTGCGCACGCCCGGCCACCAGCAGGGCGCCCGCCCGGGTGCGGGCGTCCTCGGCGGCGTCGATCACCAGCTTCTCCGCGTCGTGTTGCGCCTCGGTGACCCGGCCGATCTGCAGCAGCGCTCGGGAATAGACAAGCCTGTCCCGCAGCGGAAGGCCGCCCGGCGCGAGGCGATGCGCCCGCTCACCGTAGGAGACCGCCTCGGCGGGCTCGCCCGCGGCGGCGGCCCGGCGCGCGGCCCGGCCGAGTGCCTCGATGCCGAGCGGAATGACTTGGCGTGCAGGCACTTCCGGACGCAACCGCACCGCGTCGGCGAGCTTGGCGGCCCGCTCGGCGTGCTCGGCTATGAACAGATCCCAATCGTCGTGATCGGTCGCGGTGGTGGCCGGCCGCTCCCGCTCGGAGGCCCACCGCACCAGAAACGCATGGCGCTCAGCGAGATCGGTCTTGCCTATCCCCGCGTACGCGGCTTCGCGCAGCAACGGGGTCGCGAAATCGAACCCGCCACGGATGCGGCGCAACATGCGTCGCTGCAACAGCTCGTCAATGGCCCGCTCGAGCTCGACGGCGACCACGGCGGCCGGCCTGACCTCGCGGCCGGCCCGCCTCTCCCGCAACGCTTCCAGCGCACCCGTGGGCACGGTGTCGCCGACGACCGCCGCGTCGCGCAACACCGCCCGCGCTTCGGCCGGAAGAGCGTCAATGCGGGCCGCGAGGACCGCCGCCAGGTCTCTGGTCAACAGGGTTGCGCTCATTGATCCGGGTACCAGACGCCACTGCGGCCCGGTCTTGGTAAGCGCACCGCGCTCAATGAGCAAGGTGACCAGCTCGGCCAGATAGAAGGGATTGCCTTGCGCGGTCGTGAGCAGACGGTCTTCGTCGGGTTGGGGAAGGCGGCCGCTCTTGAGGTAGGCGGTCAGCAGCCGGGCGGCGTCGGCGCCGCGAAGCGGCGACAGCGTAAGCGCCTCAGCGTCGGCGACCCGGGTCAGCTGACCCGCCTTGCGTACCAGCTCGGGCCTTCCCAGCAGCAGCACCAGCACCGGGCCGGTCAGCTCCTCCAGCGCGTTGCCAAGCGCGTCAACGGTTTCCGCCGTCGCGTCGTGCAGGTCGTCGACGATCACCACCAGCGGGGACTCGGTCGACAGCCCGTTGAGCAGACCGGCGAGCGCGATCGCCAGCTTGCGGCTGTCCCGGCCGTGGCCGTCGGAGTCGCTGCCGGGCACGCCCTGCCACTGCACCAGCTCGTGCTGAGCGCCGTAGCCGAGCAGGGCGAGGAGGGCCTCCACATCGACCTTGATCGGCTTGCCCGGCTCGCTTCGCTGCGCCAGCCGCTCGGCCAAGCGGCGCAAGCGTTCCTCCACCGCGCTGCGGGTCGCGGCGGTGGCCGAGTCGACCGACAGACCGATCGCCAGCCGCACCAGATCGGCCAGCGGGGCGAGCCGCCGGCGTTCCCCGAAGGCGGCGCAGCGTACCGAGAGGACCCGGGCGCCTGTGCGCGCCGCGAACCGGCCCGCGCTGACCTCATAGCCGTTGGCGAACCGCGCCACCTCGGAGGCGAACCTTGACTTGCCAATGCCGGCCTCGGCCGTGAACACCAGAACCCTTGGCGCGTCCCGGTCGACCACCTCGGCCAGGCGGCCCGCCACCCGGCCCAGCTCGGCTTCCCGGCCCACAAATGGGCCTTCCTCGCCAAGCCCAGCCCGGGTGCCGCGCGCGTCATGCAGCCCCAGGAGCTCGAAAGTCTCGACCGGCTCCCGTTTTCCCTTGAGCCGCAACGGGCGCAGCGTGCGCCAGCTCGCCACCGACCCGGTCGCCGTGACCGTGCGGTTGCCCGCGTAGATCGCCCCGACCGCGGCCGCGTCGGCCAGCCGCGCGGCGGTGTTGACGGTGTCTCCGATGACCGTGTACTCCAGGCCCGCCTGCACTCCCGCGAGCACCGGCCCCGAATTCAGCCCCACCCTCAACCCGAGCGGCGCACCACCGCCCCGCTCATCGTCAAGCACCCGGCGCACAGCCCGCTGCATCGACAGCGCCGCGCGGACCGCTCGCTCCGCGTCGTCCTCATGGGCCACCGGCGCCCCGAAGACAGCCATGATCCCGTCGCCGGTGAGCTTGTCGACGTGCCCGCCGAAGGTCTTCACCGCACCGGCGAGCGCGGACATCACGCGATCGGTGACCGCGCCGACCCGCTCCGGATCCAGCTCCTCCGACCAGGACGTGAAATCGGAAAGGTCTCCAAACAGGACAGTGACCACCCTGCGCTCGCTGGCGGGCAGGGTCGCCGCAGCCGGAAGCGCGGCCCCGCAGTGGTGACAGAACCGCGCGGCCGGAACTGGCACCGTGCCACAAACAGGACATGTCATGGGGTCACCGCGCAGACATCCGCCGGCGCGCCACAGGTCGGCGGCGTCATGTTAGATAGTCCAACTGAGCGCGCACGCTCCACTCCGCCGCCCACTTGAGGGCCGGGTCGACGTCGGCATAGACCATGTCGACCACCTCCTGCGGCGTCTTCGCGCCCTGGGCGAGCGCGGCTTTGACCTGCTCCAAGCGTTCCAGCCGATGACCATGCAACCAGCGCGCGGCCTGCGCGCAGTCCGGCAGCGCCGGGCCATGGCCGGGCAATGCCGGTACACCCTGAAAGGTCATAAGGGTTTCCAGGCTTTTCAGGTAGTCGCCCACATTGCCGTCGGGCCAGGCGACCACGCTGCTGCCCCGGCCCAAGATGGTGTCGCCGGTGAAGACGGCGCTGTCGCTGACAAAGCAAACCGAGTCGGCCGTATGCCCCGGGGTCTTCACCTCCCGAAGGTAGGACGGCACCTCGCCAACCACCGCGCCGGTCATCTTCACGAGACGGTCAACGCCTTCGACGTGGTCGGGATGCCCGTGTGTCACCAAGATTCTTTTAATCTGTCCGGCCCGGGCGATAGCCTCCAGGTGAATCGGGTCGTCGGGGCCGGGATCAATCACCGTGCCGTCCGAAAGTACCCACGTGTTGGTGCCTTCAAGCGTCATGTAGCCGGGATTGTCGGCCCGGATCAACAACACGCCCTCAGGCACCAAACTCATGCGACGAATGCTACTGACCGGGTCAGTCAGCGACGACCTCTGCGATCAGCTCAACCTCAACCGGGGCGCCCAGCGGAAGCTCGCCGACCCCAACCGCGCTGCGCGCGTGCCGCCCCTTCTCCCCCAGCACCTCGCCAAACAGCTCGGAAGCCCCGTTGATGACGGCCGGCTGACCGGTGAAACCCGGTGCCGAAGCCACAAACCCGACGACCTTTACTATCCTGGCCACCTTGCCGAGCCCGACCAGCGACTCAAGCGCGGCGAGACCGTTGAGAGCACACCTGGCCGCGAGTTCTTTTGCCTGTTCGGGCGAGATCTCGGCACCAACCTTGCCGGTAGCCAGCAGCTTTCCGTCCACCATCGGCAGCTGACCGGACACGTAAACATGGTTACCCGAGCGAACCGCAGGCACGTAAGCCGCCAGCGGCGGGCTCACCTTCGGCAGCTCGAGGCCGAGTTCCGCAAGCTTGGCATAAGGGTCAGTCATCTCATGCCTCCTTCTGTCGCTTCATATAGGCCACCAGCTGCTCCGGGTTCGGGCCAGGAACTACCTGCACCAATTCCCAGCCATCGGCACCCCAATTGTCCAAGATCTGCTTGGTGGCGTGGATCAATAGCGGAACAGTGGCGTACTCCCACTTCGTCATAGAGATAACCTAACGAACCGGCTTAGCTGACCGAAGGTCAGCGTGGCCGCCGAGGCACCGCAGGCGCTCACGGAGCGTGGCCGACCGGGCCTTTGCCTGGGTTGGCGGTGAGGGCTAAGCTGAGCGGCCGACGACCAGGGGGACCTTCATGACTCAGCCGCGCAACGAAAACGAGCCCGAACAGCAGTCTTCGCCGCCCGCCTGGCCTACACCCGCCCCTGCCTCGCCTGACGAGCCTGAGGCGACGTCTCCAGTCGACCCCACGCCGGCCTGGTCCAGCCCCGCCGATTCCGAGCCCGCCTGGACAAGTCCGGTTGACCCCACGCCCGCTTGGTCCAGCCCTGCTGACGCCACGCCCGCCTGGACCAGCCCGGTTGACCCCACGCCCGCCTGGTCCAGCCCTAGCCCGGCTGACCCAGTGCCCGCGTGGCCCACTCCGGCCGCCGCGACACCGGCCGACCCCGCGCCTGCCGATCCCGCCCCGGCTTGGCCCACCCCGGCCGACCCCACGCCCGCGTGGCCAACCCCGGCCGCCTCAACGCCGGCCGACCCCACGCCCGCGTGGCCCACTCCGGCGGCCTCGACTCCGGCCGGTCCCGCGCCTGCGGCACCCGGGCAGCCCCCGGCTGGGCAGCAGCCGATCTATCAGCCGCCGGTGGATCCTTTCCACACCACCACCAACACCCCGGCCTCGGCGCAGCTGCCCGGACCCGACTCGGGCTCGCCCTACACCGCGCCCACCTATTACCCGACCGGCCAAGCGCCCGTCCCGGCTCCGCCCGCGCCGCCAACCTCGGCCGCGCCTTATCCCTACGGCGGATATCCGGGCTATCCCGGCGCGCCGGTGGCACCGCCGAAGAAGAAGCACAAAGGCTTGATCATCACGGCCGTGGTGCTGGGGGTCCTGCTGGTGCTGTGCCTGCTCGGCGCCACTGGGGCGTTCTTCCTGCTCAACAACAGCGAGGGCACCGGGGAGACCACGGCCAAGGAGGCGGCGCAGGAGTTCCTCACCGCGATCTACAAGGACGGCGACGCCAAGGCCGCTGAGAAGCTGGTCTGCAAGGAGGCGCGCGACGCCAAGGAGATCGGCAACAAGGTGAAGGAGATCAAGGATCAGAGCGCGAAACTGAAGGGCCCGAGCTACAGCTGGGAGTCCATCAAGATCGCCAACGAGACCGCGACCCAGGCCGACACCACGGTCGTGGTCCGGCTCTCCACCACCGATGAGAAGGTCTCGGAGCAGACCCTCAAACTTGTGCTCGTCAAGCGCGATGGCTGGTTTGTCTGCGATGTCAAGGAGCAGCGCAAGTAGCATCGCCGTGTGAGCTGGCCTGCGCGACTGCATGTGGTAACCGGAAAGGGCGGCGTCGGGAAAACCACCGTCGCTGCCTCCCTAGCGCTGGCCCTCGCCAGAACGGGCCAGCGGGTCCTGCTCATCGAGGTCGAAGGACGTCAAGGCCTGGCGCAGGTCTTCGAGCTTGAGCCGCTGCCCTACGCGGAGCGCAGGCTGGGCGGGGTCGACGTCGATCTGCGCCTGCTGGCGGTCGACGCCGAGGAAGCCCTGCTGGAGTACCTGGAGCTGTTCTACAAGATGGGCCGCGCCGGCCGCGCGCTGCGCAAGCTGGGCGCGGTCGATTTCGCCACCACGGTCGCCCCGGGTCTGCGCGACATCCTGCTCACCGGGAAGGTGAAAGAGGCCACTACGCGCACCGACGACGCCGGAAGGCGGATGTATGGCGCGGTCGTGCTCGACGCGCCGCCGACCGGCCGGATCGGGCGCTTCCTCAACGTCACCGCGGAGGCGGCGCGGCTGGCCAAGCTCGGGCCCATCAAAACCCAGAGCGAGGGGGTGGCCGCCCTCCTGCGCTCACCCATGACCTCGGTTCACGTCGTGACCTTGCTTGAGGAGATGCCGGTACAAGAAACAGCTGACGCGCTTAAAGAACTCTCCGGTCTCGGCATCCCGGCCGGAAAGATCATCGTCAACTGCGCCCGGCCTCCGCTGCTGGCGGGCATCTCCCGTGTTACCCAAAGCTCGCTGAAGAAAGGGCTGACCGACGCGGGCCTGTCCGCACATCTGGCGGGCGCCCTGCACATCGAGGCGAACGCCCACCTGGCCCGGCTCGGCCTGGAGGAGCAGCTGCGCGGCGAGCTCGCCACCCTGCGCCGTCCCGTGGTCGAGCTCCCCCTGCTCAGTGACGGAGTCGACCTTCCGGGCTTGCACCGGCTCGCGACCGTACTGGCCGGTTAGGCTCGGGTTTGTGTTTGACGTTGACGCGGTGCTGGGCGATCCCACGATCAGGATCGTCGTGTGCTGCGGGTCGGGTGGCGTGGGCAAGACCACGACCGCCGCTTCGCTGGCGCTTCGCGCGGCCGAGGTGCACGGCCGCAGGACGGTGGTGCTGACCATCGATCCGGCCCGCCGGCTGGCGCAGGCGCTCGGCCTGACCGAATTGGACAACACCCCGCGGCAGGTCAAAGACACCCAATTGCACGCGATGATGCTGGACATGAAGCGCACCTTCGACGAGGTGGTGCTGACCCATACCGCACCCGAGCGGGCCAAGGAGATCTTCGCCAACCCCTTCTACCAGGCCATGAGCACGACCTTCTCCGGCACGCAGGAGTACATGGCGATGGAGAAGCTCGGTCAGCTGCGCTCCGACGACGAGTGGGACCTCATCGTGGTCGACACGCCTCCGTCGCGTTCGGCTTTGGACTTCCTCGACGCCCCGGCCCGGCTGGGCCGGTTCCTCGACGGACGGATGCTCAAGCTGCTGCTCGGCACCGCGCGGGCCGGTGGCCGAAGCGTGTTCAACTTGGTGGCGGCCTCATTCGGCGCGTTCTCCAAAGTGGTGCAGAAGATTCTCGGCGCTCAGCTGCTCACCGACCTGAGCGGTTTCGTCTCCGCCCTTGACTCGATGTTCGGCGGCTTCCGTGAGCGCGCCGAGTCGACCTACCGCATCCTGCAGGACCCGCAGACGGCGTTTGTGCTCGTAGCCGCCCCCGAGCACGATGCCATCCGGGAGGCCGCCTATTTCGCTGAGCGGCTCGGCGCCGAGCGCATGCCGTTGGCCGGGCTGGTCCTCAACCGGGTGCACCTCTCGGCGATACCGGAGCTGACCGAGGAGATGAGCGCCGCCGCCGCAGTGGCGGTGGCGGACGCCCACCCGATCACGTCACAGGTGCTTGCCCTGCATGAGGTGCTCATGCGCCAGGTGGCGCGGGAGACCGAGGTGGCGGCCCTGTTCACCGACCAATTCCCCGGTGTCCCGGTGGCTCGAGTGCCAGCCCAGCCGACCGATGTTCACGATCTGGCTGGGCTGAGAACCATAGGTTCGGCACTCTCGTCCGAATAGCGTTGGTTACGCTTCGACGAGCTCTTTGCGAGGCTGGTTTTCCATCGCGGCTTCGAAGGTGCGCTTCCAGCTCGACACCGACGGGTGCCTGCGCAGCAGTGCGCGGCGCTCGCGTTCCGTCATGCCGCCCCACACCCCGAACTCAATCCGGTTGTCCAGCGCATCGGCTAGACACTCATAACGGACGGGACAGCCCCTGCAGATGCGCTTCGCTACGTTCTGCTCAGCGCCCTGAACAAATAGCGCATCCGGGTCCCCATTCCGGCATGCGGCGAGACTGGGCCAATCAGTGATCATGCCAATGCCCATGTTGCTACGTCCCCCCAGACGTTTCCCCCGAAACGCTCACAAGGCTCCCCCGAACCTTGCGAACGGTGCGTTGCTCGCCGGACCATCATGCTCCGTAGTTGGACGGTTACGCAATGTTATTGGGCGAAATGCCTGAAATGGATTTTTCGCGCCGTTCTCCGGCACCGTTATACGCACCCCCGGTCGGCGTGTCGCGAATGACGCCGGGAGATCCATTGGAAGTGGCCGCCGGGCGGGGGCCAGGCAGCCGGACTATCTGCGTTTATACGCCCGGGATCAGGGGATCCTTAGGCAACCTAGTCTGGGGTCGTGCATCTGGCTCAACGACGATGGATTCCATAGGGTTGCGGGTAATGCGCCACCGAATCAGACTCACGTAACCTGTGGCGGTGACCCTCATGCGCAAGAGCGATAACGGCCTCTTCGCCAACACAGCCTCTTTGCTCATCTGTGGCGTGTTGGCAGGCGTGGTCGTAGCCGCGGCGGCGTTTCCCCTCGTCGCACTCTCCGGGCTGGCAGCCAAAGCCAGTGGTGAGGCCTTCGGGCAGCTCCCCGATGAGCTGACGGTGAAGCGCACCCCCCAGATCAGTTATGTCTACGCGTCAGACGACAAGACACTCCTCGCCACGATGTACGACGAGAATCGGCGCGACCTGTCGCTGGCCGAGATCCCGCTGGTCGTACAAAGGGCGATGCTTGCCGCTGAGGACCAGAAGTTCTATCAGCACAATGGTGTTGACCTGAAGGGCTTTGCCCGCGCCTTCATCGCCAACAAGACCTCCGGCGAAGTCGAGCAGGGTGCCTCGACAATCACCATGCAATTGGTGCGTATGTCGCTGACCTTCACTTCGAGTCCCAACGACGTCATCACCGCCACCGAGGACACCAATACCCGCAAGCTTCGCGAGATCCGCTATGCGATCGCGCTCGAACAGCGGATGACCAAAGACCAGATCCTCGAGAACTACCTGAACACCGCCTACTTCGGCCTGCGCTCATACGGCATCTACGCGGCGAGCCAGGTCTACTTCAACAAGGAGCCCAAGGCGCTGAGCCTCAGCCAGACCGCCTTCCTGGTCGGCCTGGTGAAGTTCCCCGGCGACCTGGACCAGGCCGGCGGCCAGGAGCGCGCCACGGTCCGCCGTGATTACATCCTCACCGAAATGCAAGAGCTCGGAAACATCACGCCCGAGGAAGCCACCGCAGCCAAAGCCGAGAAGCTGGAAGTTGTCCGCAACGAGACCCCCAATGGGTGTGTGCAGACCACCGTCGCGCACTGGGGCTTCTTCTGTGACTTCTTCGAACGCTGGTGGCATCAGCAGGAGGTGTTCGGCGCGACCAAGTACGACCGGGAAAGGCAGCTGCGCGCGGGCGGCTACCGCATCGTCTCGTCGCTGGACATCAACACCCAGGACGCGATGCACCGCAACGTCATCAAGCAGTACCCGATCAACGCCCAGACCCCCGAAGCGCTCATGCTGGCCGGTGTCGAGCCCGGTACGGGCAAGGTGAGGGCGATGGCGGTCAACCGCAACTTCAAGCTCGATGACCCGAAGAACCCGCAGAACGGCCCGCACACCAACCCGATCGCCCGCAAAGATGGCATCCGCGGTTCCTACCCGAACACCACCAACCCGTTGCTCAGCACCGATCCAGAGTTCCAGGGCTATCGACCCGGCTCGGTGATGAAGATCTATACGTTGGTCGCGGCGCTGGAAAAGGGTCTCCCGCTCGACTACACCATCAACACCCAAGCGCGGGCTGTTTCCAAGTACCGGCACAGGTTTGAGCCCAACTGCAACGGCTGGTGGTGCCCGCCCAACAGCGCCGGCACTCCGATCGGCCCGCACAGCATGTGGACCGCATTCGGCTACTCGGTCAACACCTACTTCGTTCCGCTGTTCGACACGGTGGGCGGCAAGCAGGTCATGGACGTGGCACACCGGATGGGCCTGACCTTCTACGACATCCCCGACGACCCGAAGGACCGGCCGGGCGAACGCACCA
The DNA here is from genome assembly GCF_016862955.1 of Rhizocola hellebori. Classification (GTDB taxonomy): domain Bacteria; phylum Actinomycetota; class Actinomycetes; order Mycobacteriales; family Micromonosporaceae; genus Rhizocola; species Rhizocola hellebori. Next base: position 21,487 of record NZ_BONY01000059.1, read on the forward strand.
AGGATGACGACTACGCCAACTCGACCGGCTCGATCGCCAACGTCTGGTCGCCTTTCACCCTCGGCATCTCGACCCATCCGCCGGTGCAGATCGCCAACACGTTCGCCACCTTGGCCGCCGACGGCCTTTACTGCGAGCCGATCCCGGTCGAGTCCATCGCCAACCACAAGGGCGAGAAGCTTTCCGTCGCAGACCCGCGATGCAAGCAGAACTTCGACCCCGAGGTGGCCCGCGCAGCCATCGACGCGGCCCGCTGCCCGGTCGGCGACAAGTCGTTCTTCGGCAAGTGCACCGGTGCCACCGCTCGCGCCTCGGCGACCATCATCGGCAAGCCGATCGCCGGCAAGACCGGCACCAGTGACAAGAAGCAGTCCTCGACGCTGACCATCACCACCAAACAGCTCGCGGTTTCCGGCTTCCTCACCGACCCGGACTGGCCTGATACCACCGAGGAAATGCCACACAACCCCGAAAGAGGCAAGGGCGGGGTGAACCCGGCCGTGCAATACACCATGGCCGAAGCAATGAAAGACAAACCGGCCATACAGTTCACCAAGCCGACAGACAAGATGGCATTCGGTAACCAGATCGCCATTCCCGCGGTCACCTGTATGGGCATTCCCGAAGCCACCGCGGTGCTCAAGGGCGCCGGCTTCAAGGTCGAGGTCGACAACCGCGCGCCCCAGCCTTCCGCGTGTCCCGCCGGCACCGCCGCGGGCACCAGCCCAGCCGGCAAGACGATCAAGGGTGGCGTTGTCGTCATCCAGGTCAGCGGCGGCGGGGGTGGTCCCGGGCCTGGTGGAGGCGGCGGAGGTGGTGGCGGCGGTCCCGGCAAACCGACCAGACCCACCAAACCACCGGGGACAACCTGTCCACCGTTCTGCTTACCCAACGCACCTGACGACGAATAACCCCGATGAGGGCCGCCTTTCCAGGCGGCCCTCATCGCTATCCAGCGAGCTGTTTGCGGACCTCCGCAGCGACCTTGCCGCCGTCGGCCCGCCCCGCGATCGCGGCCTGCGCCGCCTTCATCGCCTGACCCATCGCGCCCGGCCCTTCGAAACCGCCGTCGGCCAGCGCCTGGCCGACGATGGCGGCGATCTCCGCATCGGACAGCTGAACCGGCAGATACTTGGCGAGCACCTCCTCCTCGGCCCGCTCCTTGGCTGCCTGCTCGGCGCGGCCCGCGTCGGCGAAGGCCGTCGCCGCCTCCGTGCGCTTCTTGGCCTCCTTCTTCAGGACCGCCAGCACCTCGTCGTCGCTCAGCTCACGCTTCTGCTTGCCGGCCACCTCGGCCACTCCCACCGCGGCCAGCGCCATGCGCAGCGTGGAGGTGGTGATTTCGTCCCGGGCCTTCAACGCGGCGATCATGTCGGCGGATAGCCGCTCCTTTAGTGAGCTCATGACCCAGCAAACTACCCTTGGGGGCATGGGTCCGCTCGGAAAAATCGCCGCCGGTGTCGCCATCGCCGGCGCTGGCACGCTCGCCTACGCCTCGCTCGTCGAACGCAACCTGTTCACCCTGCGCCGATTCGATGTGCCCGTGCTCGCGCCGGAGGCCGAACCGCTTCGCGTGCTGCACCTGTCAGACCTCCATCTGACCCCCGGCCAGCAGCGCAAACAACGGTGGGTGAGCCACCTCGCCGGGCTCGACCCAGATCTGGTCATCGTCACCGGGGACAACATGGCCCACCCCGACTCGGTGGCCCACGTGCTCGCCGCCTACCAGCCGCTCTTCGACGTGCCCGGCGCGTTCGTGTTCGGTTCCAACGACTACACCGGCCCGGTCTTGAAGAATCCGTTCACCTACTTCACCCACCACGACAAGCGTGACTACAAACACGGGGTTGACCTGCCCTTCGAAGAGCTGCGCACGGCGTTCACCAACGCCGGCTGGGCCGACCTCAACAACGCGCGCACCCAGCTCAAGGCCGGGGGCCGGGTCATCGACCTCGTCGGCGTGGACGACCCCCACATCGGCCTCGACGCCTACCCCGCCGGGCCCGCAGACCCCCGCGCTGATGCGCGCATAGCCCTGGCTCACGCTCCCGAGCCGCGCGTTCTTGACGAGTTTGCTTCTGACGGGTACGAGCTAATGCTCGCCGGGCACACCCACGGCGGCCAGGTCCGCGTCCCCGGCGTCGGTGCCCTGGTCACCAACTGCGGCCTGCACCGCTCGATGGCACGCGGCCTGCACCGCTGGTCCGGAGACAGCTGGCTGCACGTCTCAGCCGGAATCGGGACCCATCCCACCGCCCCGATCCGCTTCGCCTGCCGTCCCGAGGCCAGCCTGCTGACCTTGATTCCCCGCTGACCGCCGATACCCGTTTTGGCCCTTGCTCGCCGGTAGGGTAATCTTTCTCCGGCGCGACACCTCGGGGTATGGCGCAGCTTGGTAGCGCGCTTCGTTCGGGACGAAGAGGCCGTCGGTTCAAATCCGGCTACCCCGACAGAGTAAAGGCCCAGCTCAGAGCGATCTGAGTCTGGGCCTTTTCCGTCTTTCAATTGCCGGTGGGGACCCGGCCCGACGACCATTGGCGGAGGACTTCGACGATCTCGGCTGGTGACCTATGAACGGGATATTCACGCTCGGATCGGCGGGGGCACACAGAGGTTGGGACCCCTCATATTCCGCACAGCTATCAGACACACCTGCTCCCAAGTAATCAGTTTTCGGCCTGGGAGAGCCGGCTTTCCGGTATGCCGTAAACGCGGGCCACTGCTTGGGTATCGTGGGCCACGCATACTCACAATTTCCGCCAGCCACCGGTCAGGAACCGCATCAACCTTCGGTACCGTCTTCGCCATCGCTCCTTGAACGTCTTGGGTATAAAGCTTGACCCACTTGGCATGCACGGCCCCCCGGTCCTTGCCATTGGCTTACTTGCGATCCCTCGTTCCCGTCCGGTCTGCGGTACGGAAAGATGGAACCCTCGCCCATTCTCGCGCGAACGCTTCCTCCTCACCGTCGGCCGCCCGGATCGACTTCTCGATATACTCATCCACCCGCCGGTTCAAATCCGGCTAACCCGACCAGGTGATGGATCACAATCCATCGAGGATGGTGGAACATTTGACGGACTACCGACTCGTCAGTGAGGTCGAGCCGGAGCTTGCTGGCCTTCTGATCAAAGGGCTACGCGCGGCGGGCGAGGGCGAGCTGGCGGATCAGGTCAGTCAGCTGCGCTATCACGGCCGGTGTGAATGCGACTCCGACAGCTGCCGCAGTTTCTACACGGCACCGCGAACAGACGGCGCCTATGGACCAGGTCATCGGAATATCACGCTGGATGTTGGCGACACACACATGGTCGTCGTCGATGTGGTCGAGGCCGATATCGTCTTTGCCGAGTTCATTTAGGAATAGCCGCGATGCACACCCCGTAAACCCGGGTGGCCACCTCGCTGGCGGCATCGATGTCGCGGTCGGCGAAGGCGCGGGCGAGCGCGGCCCGGTCACTGGCGCTCAGCGACTCCGGGTGCGGGACGCGGATTCGGCGGAGGTACTGGGCTTGGAAGCGCATGGTGCCACCGCGCATCTTGACCGCGTAGGCCTCCACGAAGGCTTGCGCGACGCCGGATAGGAGCAGGCCTCCCAACACGCGCAGATCCCATGCGTCCGAGACGACGTAGTAAAGATTGTGATGCGGGTAGAGGCCGCCCTCGTCCAGCACGGGATGGAGGCAGTTCTTCAGGTCGGGGAAGAGGAGTTTGGGCCGAGCGGTGAGGCAATGGTCAATCTTGTCGATGGTCCGGTACCACTGTTCAGGCCCCAACCGCGCCACATAGCGTTGCCGCAACGCCGAAGAGTGCCGCTCGAAGTGGGCCTGCAAGCGCGGATAGGCCGCGAGATCGACGAGTTCACCGTTGGCGTCCCAGGGGTTGACCAGATGGTGGCCCGACCATGCGAGCCCACCGGACTTGGTGTCCCGCACCATCGACAACGGAAGCAACCGATCCGGTTCAACGTCGGCGCAAGCGGAACCAGACGTGACGAATACCGAGTCGGCGCCGGTAGCCACTCCGATCCCCACTCGCGTTGCGGTTGCCCTGTCCTCGAGCAGCGGAAAGCGGTCATTCAAGTCTTCGATGAGCGCCAGCCGCGCGGGCGATCCGGAGGGCCACGAGTCACCACCGCTGAACCAATGCGGAAGACGCCCGATCTCGAAGCGGCCGTTGGCAATTGGAGGTGATGCAGGATTGCGCTTCCACGCGACGACGGTCATGGCATCGTCGGCGAGAAAGGCTCGCCGGGTGTCGGCGACCACGGCCGGGCCTTGGGGGGCCTTGCGAATGATGGAGATGGCGGGGTAGGCGGCGACACGCCGATCGAAGACGTCGACGTCGTGCAGGGCCATGGCGAAGTCGACGCTGTAGTGAGCCGCGATCAGGCGGCGCAGGCGTGCGCCGTAGCGGTTGCGCATCCAGCGGTCGGCGCAGATGAAACCGACTACGCCTTCGGGTTTGAGTGACCGCAACGCCACCTCATAGAAGCCGATGTAGACATCCGATCGCCCAGCCATCGTGGAACAGGCGTCGCGGTAGGCCGCCAGACGGTCCTGCGGAATGTCCTCCAGCCGGATGTAGGGCGGGTTACCCAAAACGAAGTCAGCGCTTTGCTCCTCCCGTTGCCGCAGAAGGTAATCGTCCTGCTCGACCCAGGCTGTCGCATATTTCGCAGCGGACTTCCAGCCCCCCTCGCTCAGCACCTTCTCGATGACGCGCTGGCTCGCTTCGACATTGTGCGGCAGCAGATCGAAGGCACGGATCGCGTCGCCCAGATTGCGCCCGTGCGCTCGGCAGGAGGCGCTGAGCCGGGAGACCATCTGTTCCAGGAAAGCGCCGCCGCCACAAGCGGGCTCGACCGCGACCATCGCGCCCAGGTCCCGATCGGGGGTGTATCCGGCGAGATCGAGCACGAAGTCGACGACCCAGCGGCGGGTGAAGACCACGCCGGGCCCGGCCGGGAGATTCACACCAATGAGATTACCGCACCAGTGATCGTCACACTTTCACGGAAATCGTGGCGTCACCCAGCGCGCAGGGCGGGCGCGGGGGACGCGGGCGTTGCCGAGGCGGGCGCAGGAGCGGATGACGGCGGGGTGGGTGGAGCGGAACGGGATTCGTCGAGGCGGACGAGGATGACGCCGCCGACGATGAAGACTCCGCCGAGGAGCTGGATCGCGGTGGGCAGCTCGCCGAGCAGGAGCCAGGCGAACAGGACCGCGAACGCCACTTCGGTGAGCCCGGCGAACGAGGCGAGGCGGGGGCCGAGCATTCTCGCGGCGGCGATGCCGACCACGTAGGAAATGGCGGCCGCGATCAGGGAGAGGCCGATTACCGGTACCCACCAAGGCATGGAACGACCGGTGAAGGACACCGATCCGAAGGTGGCGTGCATCGGCAGCGCGCCCAGGAACCCGAGCACAACCAGGGCGAGGGTGCCGATGCCCATTCCGGCGCTGGCCACCGCGAGCGGGGGCAGCTCACTGTCCACTTTGGAGGAAAGGATGAAATACGTGGCCAGGCCGAAGGCCGCCCCGAGCCCCCACAGCACTCCCACCGGGTCGAGCCTGGTGCCACCGAGCAGGTTGAGGATGAGGAACAGGCCGAGCAGGGCCACCACGGAGCCGACGATGGTCAGCCGGCGTGGCCGATTGCCGTGTCGCAGCCAGACCCAGGCCACCACCAGGATGAGGCCGAGGTATTCGAGAAGCAGCGCCACTCCGACGGAGAGGGTCTGCACGGCGTTGAAGAAGAACACCTGGCATCCGGCGACCGCCACGAGCCCGTAGACGGTAACCATGCCCAGGTTGCGGCGCAGGGCGTGCCAGCGCCCGCGCATGGTGACAATGGTCGGGATGACGAGCAGAAGCGCGGCCACCCCGATCCGGATGGTCACCGCGGCGGAGACGGACCAGCCCGCATCGGTCAGCGAGCGGGCGAATATGCCGGAGGTGCCGAAGAAGGCCGCGGAGATCAGCGCCAAGCCCAGACCGGCTCCAATCGTGCGTTCCCGAAGCATTGCTCCTCCAGAGCTGACCGAGGTGTAATTAGCAAAAGACCCTTATGCTTGTGACACTATCCACCGGGGATGACAGGAGTCAAGGTGCTTTTTACTCGTGACACCGAGGTGGCGCTCGCCGCGGCCGCAGCCCTGGTGAACACCGACGACCCGGACGGGGAGAAGCTGCCCGACGTGGCCGCGCTTGATGACTTCGTGAAGACGTGGGGCTGGACCGGAGAGCGTGCCCGCAATCAGGCTGAGCTGAAAGCCGTCCGGGCGCTTCGCCCGCGGCTACGTGAGATTTGGCACTCCGACGAGGAGCGGGTGGTCGACATCGTCAACGAGCTGTTGCGGGAGTCGAACGCCTTGCCACAGCTCGTCAAACACGACTTATGGGACTATCACCTCCACGCCACCCCCTCCAATGCCCCGCTTGCCGCGCGGATGGCGGTGGAGGCGGCGATGGCGATGGTGGACATGGTGCGCGCCAAGGAGTTGAGCCGCCTGCGCAGCTGTGACTATCCGACGTGTGGGAACGTCGTGGTCGACCTTTCCAAGAACCGGTCGCGGCGCTTCTGCGACGACGGCTGCGGCAACCGGGCCTCGGTCGCCGCATACCGCGCCCGCAAGGCCGCTACGAAGTAAACCGGAGCTTCGCACTCACTGCCGCCCCACCATGTCGATGGTCTAGCTGGGAGATGGAGTAGCTTCGATCTGCTCACGCAGGATATCGGCGTGACCCGCGTGGCGCGCCACCTCCTCGATCATGTGCAGATAGATCCAGCGCAGCGAGACCTGGCCCCAATGCTGGTGCGGCACCACATGGTCGAGGGGAAATTTGGCGGCGTTGGTGCGCGACTCCTCGCAAGCCGCGTCGTACTCGGCCAGCACGTCAGCCACGGTCTCGTCGTCGCGCACCACCCAGCTGTGTTCGTCGGCGCTCGACGGCAGCGGAAGCTCTTCGCGCGGAATCTGCAAAAGCCTGTGCTGGAACCAGTTTCTTTCCACGATCGTGTTGTGCTTGACGAGCCCGATGAGGGTGGTCAGCGACGGCACCAGGTTGCGCCGCGCATCGGCCTCGGATATCCCTTCCAGGGTCTCCTTGAGTTCACGGCGCTGCATATCGACGAAGTACTCGAGCATCGCGCGCTCATCGGTGGTGACGGTGATCGGATCTTGGGCGGTCATGCGGCGATGCTGCCAGAACGCGGAGCCACTCCACAAGCGGGACCGTCCGGAGAGGACGGTGAAGCCTTAAGTCGCCAATCCGACCGACTGACAGGTCACAATTCACCGAGGTAGACGGGATTTCCGGCGGGATCACGGTCACGCTGGGTAAGCTTGCCGCTGACCGGCTAATTCCCCCTCACCCCGGACTACCCCAGTGCCCCTCACGAACATCATTGACGATGTGACTGCGGCGTTGAGCAGGAGCCGCAGCGCGGTTGAGGCCTGCCATGCGACGGTCAGGGCGATCACCATGAGCAAGGTCGGCGCCCGAGGAATGATCGCTGTTCTGCTGCATGTGCAGGAGCACCTACGGTGCGTCGCCGCCAGCGGTTCTTGGCAGGTCTATTCCTGGGTACCGCTTAGCGATGGCGTGGTCGGCCGCGTCTACGCCGGCGGCCAGCCGCAGACGATCACCGATGTCGACGCCGACCCCGATTACATCCGGATCGGCCCGGACGTCATCGCCGAGATCTGCGTTCCGATCCTCGATCGCACAGGCCAGCCGATCGGCGTGATCAACGCCGAATGGACCAGCACCGACGGCCTCGAAGGCTGGCAAGACCTCCTCGCCGATGTCGGGCGCAGGCTGGGCGAGCGGCTTGACGAGCTCGGCGGCCCCCCGGCGGAGACCCGCGGAGAGCAGCTGCTGCGGCATTCGATGGCGCTCACCGACGCGGAAACCGACGCCGAAGTCCTGTTCCGGGTGTGCCGGGCAGCGCGTGAGGTGACCGGCCTCGCCGCGGCCGTGCTGATGCGCCCGCTGCCCCCACTCGGCGGGGTGGGCATGGCCGCCAGCTTTCCGGAAAGCCGGGACAGGCCGCTGATCGGCCGGCTCGCCGACGCGGAACCCCACCGGCTCAACAGTCTTGTCGAAAGAGCGGGCCAGCACGGCGCTTCCTATTCGATCGGGGACCCGGCCCTGCTCAACGCCCACGGCTTCGAGGCCCTCACCGAAGCGGGCGTCAAAACGATGATCGCCATCCCGCTCGCGGACGGGGTGCTGCTCGCGCTCGACGAGTCGGCCAATGTCCCCAACCCGGAGACGGTCAACCTGTTGGAGCTGCTGGCTACCCAGGCCTCCACCTGCCTGGAGAAGCTGGCGCACCTGCGAAACCTGCACCGGCAGGCCACCTCAGACCCGCTGACCGGTCTGCGGCACAGCGGGCCGTTCGGCCACCGGCTGCGGCGAGCCACTCCGGGCCGCACCGCGCTGCTCGCCATCGACATCGATGAGTTCAAGTCCATCAACGACACGCTCGGCCACGCCGTGGGCGACCAGGTGCTCATCGAGGTCGCCAACGCGCTGCAGAAGGCGCTGCGCCAGGGCGACGAGCTGTTCCGCATCGGCGGAGACGAGTTCGTGGCCGTGGTGGACGTCCCGACCGTAGCCGTGGCCGCCGGCGTGGCCGAACGCCTCATCGAAGCTGCCCGGTCCACCGGCCGCACCATCAGCGTTGGCGTCGCCCAGCAACACCACGACGAATCGCCGGAACAGGCCCTGCACCGGGCCGATCGAGCCCTCTACGCAGCCAAAGCCTCCGGCCGCGACGCCGTCCGCATCTCCCACAGATAAATGGCGCGCGCGGCAGCGCCGCTGCAATGCTGGCGCGTGCGAAGCAACGCGCGGCAGCACCGCCTCAACGCCGATGTCTTCCCTCGTGATCATGAGGCACAAGCGGAGAGCGGCCAGGTGAGGTGAGGGTGCTGGCGAGAGAGGTGCCCCCTGCGGGTCGGCGGCGCAGCCGCCGCCGGGTGACCAGGCACGGACCTTCGTTGCCGCCCGGGAGGTTACGGCGAGGGACCACGTCGGTGCGGCGTAGGAAAGGCATGAAAAGCCGGCCCGCCAAGACGCGCGGGCCGGCTGGAAGCAGCTAGCGCGAAGTGAATTCGGTGGCGAGGAGTTCGGCGATTTGGGCGGCGTTGAGGGCCGCGCCTTTTCGCAGGTTGTCGCCGGTGACGAAGAAGTCGAGCGCGCGCGGGTCGTCGATCGAGCGGCGGATCCGGCCGACCCAGGACGGGTCGGTGCCCACGGCGTCGATCGGCATCGGGAACTCGCCCGCGGCCGGGTCGTCGACCACGATCACGCCTGGCGCGTCCTGGAGGAGCTTGCGGGCCTCGTTGGCGTCGACCTCTGAACCGAAGACCGCGTGTACCGCAATCGAGTGGCCGGTGACGACCGGAACGCGGACACAGGTCGCGCTCACCTTGAGGTCGGGAAGACCCAGGATCTTGCGGGACTCGTTGCGCATCTTCAGCTCTTCGCTGGACCAGCCATCGTTCTTCAGCGATCCGGCCCACGGCACGACGTTGAAGACCAGCGGCGCCGGGAACGGGCCCAAGTCTTCGCCGACCGCGTGCCGCACGTTGCCTGTGCGGGAGCCGAGCTGGCGGTCACCGGCGACCTTGGCGATCTGGTCGTAGAGCGTCTCCGGACCGGCCACGCCGGCCCCGGACACCGCCTGATACGACGCGAGAACCAGCTCCTTGAGCCCGTACTCGCGGTGCAGGGGCGCTACGGCGACGATCATCGCGAGGGTGGTGCAGTTGGCGTTGGCGATGATGCCCTTGGGCCGGTTGCGCAGCGCCTGCGGGTTGATCTCGGGCACGACCAGCGGCACATCGGGGTCCATGCGGAAGGTGCCGGACTTGTCGATGACGACCGCGCCGCGAGCCGCGGCACGCGGGGCCCATTCGGCGGAAACCTCGTCGGGGACGTCCATCATCGCCACGTCGACGCCGTCGAAGGCCTCGTCGCACAGCGCGATGACCTCGACCTCTTGGCCGCGGACGACGAGTTTGCGCCCGGCCGAGCGCGGCGATGCGATGAGCCGGATTTCTCCCCAGACGTTGGCGCGGTTGGACAGGATTTCAAGCATCACGGTGCCGACGGCGCCGGTGGCACCCACGACCGCCAAGGTAGGACCTGTCATCTTCATCTCCCGGTTCCCGCGTAGACGACGGCCTCTTCGCCGCTGCCCAGCTCAAAAGCATCGTGCACCGCGCGCACCGCGTTATCCAGCTCTATGTCCCGGCAAACCACCGAAATCCGGATTTCCGAGGTCGAAATGATCTCGATGTTGACTCCGGCCCGGGCCAGCGCCTCACAGAATGTCGCGGTCACCCCGGGGTGTGAACGCATGCCTGCGCCGACAAGGGAAACCTTACCGATGTGATCGTCGTAGAGCAGGCCCTTGAAGCCCACTCGCTCCTGGATCTTTTGCAGCGCTGCCATCGCCGATGCGCCGTCGGCCTTGGGCAACGTGAACGAGATGTCCGTGCGGCCGCTGGCTTCCGTGGAGACGTTCTGGACGATCATGTCGATGTTGATCTCGGCGTCGGCGACGGCGCGGAAGATCGAAGCGGCCTCGCCCGGCTCGTCGGGGACCGAGACGATAGTGATCTTCGCCTCGCTGCGTTCGTGTGCCACGCCGGTGATAAGTGCCTGCTCCACGGGAAGATCCTCCATCGATCCGGTCACGATGGTGCCGGGGTTGGTTGAGTAGGACGAGCGGACGTGAATCGGAACATTGAACCGCCGCGCATACTCCACGCTGCGCAAATGCAAGATCTTCGCGCCGCAGGCGGCCAGTTCCAGCATCTCCTCGTACGTGATCTGCTCGATGCGCTTGGCCTGCGGCACGATGCGCGGGTCGGCGCTGTAAACGCCGTCGACGTCGGTGTAGATCTCGCAGACGTCGGCCTTGAGCGCGGCCGCCAGCGCCACCGCGGTCGTGTCCGAGCCGCCGCGGCCCAGCGTCGTGATGTCCTTGGTGTCCTGGGCGACGCCCTGGAACCCGGCCACGATCGTGATCGCACCCTCGTCGAGCGCGCCGCGCAGCCGGCCCGGCGTCACATCGATGATGCGGGCACGGCCGTGCGAGGAGGTGGTGATGACGCCCGCCTGGGATCCGGTGTAGGACCGCGCTTCATAGCCAAGGTTGTGAATCGCCATGGCCAGCAACGCCATCGAGATGCGTTCACCCGCGGTGAGCAACATGTCGAACTCACGGCCGGGCGGCAGCGGGCTCACCTGGTGAGCGAGGTCGATCAGCTCATCCGTCGTGTCACCCATCGCTGAGACGACTACGCAGACGTCGTTGCCTGCCTTTCGCGTCAGAACGATCCGCTCGGCAACCCGCTTGATCCGCTCCGCGTCAGCCACCGAGGAGCCGCCATACTTCTGCACCACCAAAGCCACGCGGACAGCTTAACGGCGCTTAATAGCGGGTCCCTCGCGCCAATCTCACCTTTCGGTCGCATGAAGAAGATCCTCATTTTTTGGGTACCGGCCGCAGCCGACTCTGCGCTCGCCAACGCTGGGCCACCGTAAGAATTAGTGCTGTGACACGCGCCACCTTCAAGGGCAAGGCCCCATCGGGGGCGAAAATGAGCGCGTGCGGCTGTCTGTGATCGTCCCCCTCGTCGGCGCGCTGATCCTGTCGACCCTCGCCGGATGCGGCGAAGACGCTAAAGACTCGGCCACGCCGGTGACCGATACTTCCAGCGCGTCCGCGTCCGCGCACCCCAATGATCCGAGCCAGCCCAGGACACGCCTAGCCGCCTGGGCCGCGGCCGCCAAGGACCAACGCCTGACCGCCTTCTACGTACTCAAATCGCAGGGCCACGCCGACCGAACGGTGTCGATCATCCGGGCGGCCGATGGCTCGTGGCGGGTGGACATACCGGGCGGCGCTCACGGCGGCGCGGTCGACATCGCCCTGGTCTTCACCGGTAACGCGCTGCACCAGTGCGTCTTGCCGGCCGGCGGCTGCGTTCGCGTGCAGGGCAAGCTGCCCGCCGACTCCGATCCCAAGATCCAGCATCTGATCACGGACTGGCTCGACATCTTCACCGATCGGCAGCAGGCGCTGGCGGTCAGCGTCGCGCATCCGCTGCAGGGCGCGGCGGGTGAGTGCTACGCGATCGAGTCATCCGCCGTCTCGCTCAAGCTTCCGGTCGACGTCGGAATCTATTGCTACGAACGCGATGGCACGCTCACCGCGGCGAAGATGAGCTTCGGCACCATTCTTCTGGCCGGCAAGCCGGGCGCGGCCCCGCCCGCCCTGGCCCTGCCCGGCCCGGTGGTGACCGGCGCGCTCCTGACGCTCGCTGCCCCGCCCTCCCCCACCGCAACCGCCAGCCCTAAGGGCTGACCTCCGCGGCCATGACCGGGCTCACTCGAAATGGGTCGGCGAGATCCGGTCGCGGCGACCAAAATCAGCCTGATGCGCAGGCTTAAGGAAAACCTCATCCCCCCACCTGGCCTTCCCACCAGAATCGCGTTTCTCAACCTGCTCTTCGGCATTGGCCGGGGCGCGTTCCTCACCGGCAGCGCCGTCTACTTCACCCGAATGGTGCAGTTGGAGGCCTGGCAGATCGGGGTCGGGATCACCCTCGCCGCGGCGGCCGCAGCTGCCACGGCCGTGCCGGTGAGCGCGCTGTCGGACCGGTACGGGTCGAAGCCGAGCTGGCTGTTCTCGGTTGCCGCACAAGCCCTGCTCTTCGCGCTCTTCCCCGTCATCAAAGGGTTCTGGGCCTTCGCGCTGTTGATGGTCACGATCGAGCTGGTCGGGATGCTGGGCAACGCGGGCCGCATCGTCTACCTCATTGAGGCTCTCGATCCCAAGACACGCGTGATCACGCAGGCCTTCGGCCGGTCGTGGCTCAACGTGGGCTGGGGTCTGGGCGCGGCGGTCGCGGGGGCCGCCCTCGCCTTCGACCGGCCCATCGGGTACCACATGATGGTCTTCATCAATGTCGCGGTGATGCTGCTCAACGCCGTGCTGATCCGGCGCCTGCCCGACGCGCCGCACCAGCCGGCACCCGCGACGGAGGGCCGGCGCAAGCGGGAGGTATTCCGGGACAGGCCTTTCCTCGCGGTGGCCGCGGTCCTTGCCCTGCTGACGATGCACGGCACGGTCTCGCTCGAAGTGGCCCCGCTGTGGCTGATCACCCACACCGATGCTCCAAAGTGGACTCTCGCGCTGCTCACCGGGGTGAACACGGTGATGGCCACGACGCTTCAGGTGGCGATGACCCGCGGCTCGCACACCATCGCGGGCGGCCGCCGAGTCACCCGCTGGGCAGGCTGGCTGGGCGCGGCCTGCTGCCCGGTCTTCTACCTCAGCGGGCTCACCTCGGCCTGGGCCACCGTGGCGCTGCTGGTGCTGGCCACGATCCTGGTGACCATGTCCGAGCTGTGGCAGTCGGCGGCGATGTGGACCCTCACCGCGGAGCTGGCCCCGGCCGATCGAAAGGGCGAGTACCAAGGCGCGGCGCGCATGCTGAGCTCGGTGGAGAACATGCTCGCACCGGCGGCGCTGATCGCCCTGGCGGTCACCACCGGCGGCTGGGGCTGGTTCGTGATCGCCGGGCTCTTCGGAGTCGCCGGGCTGTCGGCTGGACCGGCGGTGGATTGGGCGAGCCGAACTCGCGTTCCCACATTGCGGTCAAATCCACTCGCCACGGAGGGGGTAGCCGTAGGGTAGATCGCGTTATGTGGCGTGTGGTGCTCCTCCTTATCCGCCGCGACGAGGCCTGACAGTCAGGACCAGCCTCTCGTCGCGGGTGTGGTGCTGGTCACTTTCCGACCGTCTAGCTATCGCCACAGAGGAGCATTAACCCATGTCAGCTGCTGCCCAGCGACCAAGCAACATGCCGTTCCATCGATATGAGCGCTATCCGTTCTCGGTAGAGCTGCCCGATCGGAGCTGGCCATCCAAGCGCGTCGAGAAGGCCCCGCAATGGTGCGCGGTCGACCTGCGCGACGGAAACCAGGCCCTGATCGACCCGATGTCCCCCGACCGCAAGCGCCGCATGTTCGAGCTGCTGGTAAGGATGGGGTACAAGGAGATCGAGGTGGGTTTCCCCGCCGCGTCAGAGACCGATTTCACCTTTGTCCGCCAGCTCATCGAGGAGAACCTGATCCCCGATGACGTGACGATCCAGGTGCTGGTCCAGTGCCGTGAGCACCTGATCGACCGCACTTTCGAGAGCCTGCGCGGCGCCAAGCAGGCCATCGTCCACTTCTACAACTCGACCTCCGTGTTGCAGCGCGACGTCGTCTTCGGGCTGGACAAGGCGGGCATCACCGCGATCGCCACCGACGGCGCCCGGCTGTGCCAGAAGTACGCCTCCATCCACACCCCCAACACGAAGATCCGCTACGAGTACTCCCCCGAGTCCTACACCGGAACAGAGCTGGACTACGCGCTGGAAATCTGTTCGGCCGTCATCGAGGTCATCGACCCCACCCCCGACTGGCCGCTGATCATCAACCTGCCCGCGACCGTGGAGATGGCCACCCCCAACATCTACGCCGACTCGATCGAGTGGATGCATCGCCACCTGCCCCGCCGCGACTCCGTCGTGCTTTCCCTGCACCCGCACAACGACCGCGGGACAGGCGTCGCCGCCGCCGAGCTGGGCCTGCTCGCGGGTGCCGACCGGGTCGAGGGCTGCCTGTTCGGCAACGGTGAGCGCACGGGCAACGTCGACATCGTCACGCTCGGCCTGAACCTGTTCAGCCAGGGCATCGACCCCCAGATCGACTTCACGAACATCGACGAGATCAAACGCACCGTCGAGTACTGCAACCAGCTGCCCGTCCACGAGCGGCACGCCTACGCCGGCGACCTGGTCTACACCTCGTTCTCCGGCTCGCACCAGGACGCGATCAAGAAGGGCTTCGAGGCGCTGGAAAAGCGCGGCGGCCCGTTCTGGGCGGTCCCCTACCTGCCCATCGACCCGAAGGATCTGGGCCGCTCCTACGAGGCGGTCATCCGCGTCAACTCGCAGTCGGGCAAGGGCGGCGTCGCCTACATCATGAAGACCGAGCATCACCTCGACCTGCCGCGCCGCTTCCAGATCGAGTTCTCCGGCGTCATCCAGCGTCACGTCGACGTCGAGGGTGGCGAGGTCAGCCCGGCCCAGATGTGGGAAATCTTCTCGTCGGAATACCTCAGCTCCAACCTCGGCCGCTACGAGATCTCCACTTCTGAGGGCAAGGTCGAGATCACTGTCGACGGCCTCACCGGCATCGGCAACGGCCCGATCGACGCCTACACCCACGCCCTGGCCAGCCGCGGCGTCAACGTCCGAGTCCTCGACTACGCCGAACACGCCCTCACCTCGGGTGGCGACGCCCAGGCAGCCGCCTACGTCGAGTGTGAGGTCGACGGCGAAACCCGTTGGGGCGTAGGCATCGACGCCAATATCGTCACCGCTTCGCTCAAGGCAGTCGCCAGCGCCTGCCGTTTCTAACCCCCCCTTTGACATGGGGAAGCCGCACCCACTGGCGGCTTCCCCATTCTTTTTACGCAAAAGGTGTTATGGGGTTGGGGATTTGGCGGACGTAGCGCGGGGCAGGGTGAGGGCGATGAGGCCGCCGGCGGCTAGGAATGCTGCGCACCAAAGGGTTGCGGCGCGGTAGGAGGCGGTCATCGGGGCGGCTTGGGCGTATTCTGCGCCGGAAAGCCCAACCAGGAGCGGCAAAGCGGCGACGGCGAGCAGTGATCCGGCGCGGGCGGCGGCGTTGTTGGTGCCGCTGGCGACACCGGCGAAACGGTCTCCAACGGCGGCCAAGACGGTGGTGGTGAGCGGTGCGACGAGGGCGGTGAGGCCGACGCTGAAAATGAGCACGCCCGGCAGAATGGTCGTCCAGTAATTGTCACCGGCGAAGCGGAGCAGGAAAGCGCCTGTGGCGCAAAGGATAGGGCCGATGACGAGTTGCGGGCGCGGGCCGATGCGGGTGGCGAGGGCACCGGAGCGTGCCGAGAACACAAGCAGCAGAAGGGTCAGTGGCAACGTGGCCATGCCGGCCTGGAGAGCCGAATAGCCTAAGACGTTTTGGAGAAAGATAGCGAGAAGGAAGAACAAGCCGCCGAAAGCGCCGTAGACAATGACGGTATAGATGTTGAGGACTGAGAAAACGCGATGGGAGAACAGGTGTAGCGGCATCATCGCGTGGTCGCCGCGCGAGCGCTCGAGTGCAACGAAAGCGACAGCGGCAAGTGCGGCAACCGCGATGGCTATCCAGCCGAGGACTCCTGGCGAGATGAGCCCGTAGGTGAGGCCCGCGAGCGCGACAGCGCCCAGGATGGCACCGCCGATGTCGAACCGGTCACCCGCGTTCTCGGGGTCACTGCTCTCCGGAACGAACCTCAGCGAAAGGACATATACCGCAACGGCCAGCGGGACATTCATGAAGAATATCCAGCGCCACGACACCTGATCGATGAGAAACCCGCCTATGAAAGGGCCGAGTGCCGTGGTGACTCCGGCCAGGCCCGACCAGGCGCCGATCGCCTTTCCCCGGTCTTCGTGGTGAAACGACGCTTGAATGAGGGAAAGTGAGCCGGGTACCAACAAGGCAGCACCGACGCCCTGGAGAATCCGCGCCCCGACAAGCATCGTGGGGCTCTGCGCCAGTCCACAAGCGAACGAAGCCGCGGTGAACCACAGCACCCCAATCAGAAAGATTTTCCGGCGGCCGAAGCGATCGCCCAACGCGCCGCCAAGCAGGACAAACGCCGCCAAAGTCAAGGTATAGCCGTTCAGTACCCATTGCAGCTCAGCGAGATTCGCGTTTAGGTCGGCACCCAATTTGGGCAGAGCGACGTTGACCACAGTGGAATCGAGGAAAGCCATGCCCGAAGCCAGAACCGCCGCCGCCAGCGTGCCGCGCCCGGCTGCGGCCCCCAGTCTGAGTTTAGAATCCACCGTGCCCCCAACCCCTCGCATCCTCAGTGTCCTCCTCGTTCTCGCGCTGGCTCTGGTCAGCGGCTGCGACGACCTCCCCGGCAGCGCCAAGTCATCCGACGCCCCGGTGAACGCGCACGACGTTCAGATCGCTCTCAACAATCTGAAGGTGGCCGCTTGGCACCCGATGACCGGCTATTCGCGCGACCATTTTTCGCATTGGCGCAAAGCCGGAGAAAACTGCGACGTTCGCGATGTCGTGCTCGAGCGGGACGGCAAGAACCTCAAGAAGAACGGTTGCAACATTACCGACGGCGAGTGGTACAGCGTCTACGACGGGCTGACCGTGAAGGACCCACTCGAGGTCGACATCGACCACATGGTGCCGCTGGCCAACGCCTGGCGTTCCGGGGCCGACCTGTGGACCGATCAGAAGCGCTCAGATTTCGCCAACGACCTCGAAAGGCCACAGCTGCTCGCCGTCAGCCGGGGAAGCAACCGGTCGAAGGGCGACCAGGACCCGTCGCAGTGGAAGCCACCCAACTTCCAGTACTACTGCAAGTACGCGCAATCCTGGATCGCCGTGAAGACACACTGGCAGCTGACCATCACCAAGGATGAAAAGGGTGCGCTGACTGACATGTTGGGTACATGCGTGTAATGACGAAAGACATAGTGGCACCGCCTGGCGGCGTAATGACCGATGAGGTCGGCAATGTCACCGGTGACCTGACCCTGGAACCAGTCGTCGGCGACGATGGCACCGTTTGCCTGCGCGTGCAGTACAAGGGCGCGGACGAGTGGTACACGGTCACCGACGCGCAGCTCAAAGTGGATCGCCAAGACGCCAACGCGGTGGAGCAGGCCCAGCAGGAGCTGCTCAATCGCTTCGGCTGACCAGCTCACCCTCGGGGACAGCGATGCCGGCCAGCTCCTCGGCGAAATGGCAGGCGACCTTGTGACCCTCGATCAACCGCAACTCGGGGCGTTCGGCCGCACATCTTTCGCGAGCCCACGGGCAGCGCGTGCGGAACCGGCACCCCGAGGGCGGGTTGGCCGGCGACGGCAGGTCGCCCTTGAGCAGGATGCGCTCGCGGCGCTCCTCGATGAGGGGATCCGGCACCGGAACCGCAGACATGAGCGCCTTGGTATAGGGGTGCAGGGGTCTGCGGTACAGGTCGTTGCTGGAGGCCTCCTCGACCAGGGCGCCCAGATACATCACGCCGACGGTGTCGGAGATGTGCCGGACCACGGCCAGGTCGTGGGCGATGACCAGATAGGTCAGGCCGAGCGAGGTCTGCAGCTCGTCGAGAAGGTTGATGACCTGCGCCTGAATCGACACGTCGAGCGCCGAAACCGGCTCGTCGGCCACAATCAGCTCCGGGCTGAGCACGAGCGCTCGCGCTATCCCGATGCGCTGCCGTTGCCCGCCTGAGAACTCATGTGGGTACCGGGAAAGAGCCCACCGAGGAAGGCCGACCGCATCAAGCGTCCGTGAGATCAAAGCGCGCCGCTCCTCGCGGTTGGCGCCTATCCCGTGGGCCACCAGCCCCTCGGAGAGGATCGACTCGATGTTCTGGCGCGGGTCCAGGCTCGACATCGGGTCCTGGAAAATCATCTGCATCCGCTTGCGCTGCGCGCGCAGCTGCTCCCGCGGGAGTGTCGTCAGCTCGATGCCGCCGAGCCTCACCTTCCCCGCGGTGGGCGGGTTCAGCTGGAGCAGCGCCCTTCCCAGCGTCGACTTGCCACACCCGGACTCGCCCACCAGGCCGTAGGTTTCCCCCTGGCCGATGGAGAGCGACACCCCGTCGACCGCCATGACGTGCCCGATCACCCGGTCGAAGAGGATTCCCTTGGTGATCGGGAAATAGACCTTCAGATCCTCAATCTCCACAAGCTTTTCGGTCATGAGTCGGCTCCGAACGGGTTGACGCAGCGGTAGGCGTGGGCGCCGCCCACGAGCGCGGGCGGACCCTCCACACAGGACTCGAGCACGCGTTCGCAGCGCGGCGCGAAGGCGCAGCCCTCAACCCATGGCAGCAGATCGCGTACAGAGCCGGGGATCGGGTTGAGCCTGTCCCCGCGCACCGAGTCGAGCCGCGGGATCGAGGCGAGCAGCCCGTGCGTGTAGGGGTGGGTTGGCTGGGCGAAAAGGCTGTGGCGGGAGGCGGTCTCGACGACCCTGCCCGCGTAGAGCACGTTGATCCAGTCGCAGAGCCCGGCGACCACCCCGAGATCGTGAGTGATCATGATCATGGCGGTGCCGTCCTGATGCACCAGCTCTTTGAGCAACTCGAGGATCTGCGCCTGAATGGTCACGTCGAGGGCGGTGGTCGGCTCGTCGGCGATGAGCAGCCGGGGCCGGCACGCCACCGCCATCGCGATCAGAGCGCGTTGCCGCATCCCGCCGGAGAGCTGATGCGGGTATTCCTTGAGCCTGCGCCGCGGGTCGGGAATGCCGACGCGATCGAGCAGAGCCTCCGCCTCCTTGCGAGCCCGCTCGCCGGTCATGCCCCGATGCCGGGCCAGCACCTCGGTGACCTGAACACCGATCGGGACCACCGGGTTCAGCGAGCTCAGCGGGTCCTGGAAGATCATCGCGATCTCCCGGCCGCGCATGTCCCGCAGGGTCCGCTGATCGGTGCTGAGCAGGTTCACCCCGTCATCGAAGATCGCCTTGCCGGTGACCTTGTTGCCCTTGGGCGGGAGCAGGCCCATCAACGCCAGCGAGGTCACCGACTTGCCGCAACCGGACTCTCCCACCAGACCGATCACCTCGCCGGCCCGCACCTCGAACGAGACACCGTCGACAGCCCGGACATCGGCCCGGTCCTTGCCGCCGAAGACCACGGTCAGGTCTTCCACATTCAGCAACGCCATGTCAGCTCACTTCCGAAGCTTCGGGTCGAGGGCCTCTCGCATCGCCTCGCCCAGCAGGGTGAAGCCGAGCGCGGTGATGATGATCCCCACCGCCGGGTAGAAGGCCAGCCGCGGCGCGAACTCGAAGCGCGCCAAGGCATCGGTGAGCATGGCGCCCCACTCGGCCGTGGCCGGGTCGGGGTTGCCCAGGCCCAGGAAGGACAGCCCGGCCGCCTCGATGATCGCGGTGGCCAGGGTCAGTGTCGCCTGGACGAGTACAGGTGCCACGGAGTTGGGCAGGATGTGCGAAAGCGCGATCTTCCGCCGGCCCACGCCGAGCGAGGTCGCCGCGACCACGTACTCCGCGTTGGCCTGCGCGATCATCGAACCGCGCAGCAACCGCGCGAAGGTCGGAATCGACACGAAGCCGACCGCGATCATCACCGTGGTCAGGCTGGGCCCGAGCAGGGCCACGATGCTCACCGCGAGCAGCAGACCCGGCATCGCGAGCAGCATGTCGATGAAGCGCATGAGCACGTTGTCCAGGCTCCGGCCGCGCTTGCCGCCCAGGCCGTAGGCCGCGCCGGCCAGACCGCCGATGAGGCAGCCGAAGAAGAGGCCGAAAGCGGTCGCCACCACGCCGACCAACAGTGTCTGGCGTGCTCCGACCACCATCCGGCTGAACTCATCACGCGCCTGGTGATCGAGGCCGAACCAGTGCTGAGCGCTGGGGCCGGGGATGATGTTCTGCGCCTCCGACACGAATCCGAGGCCGGTCTGGGTGGGGCTGAACGGGACCAGGAACGGCCCGACGAAGCCCACGAGGACGAAAATGCCGAGAATGACCGCGCCAACGATGGCCGCCGGGTTGTGGCGCAACCGCCGAAACGCCTCGCGCCAAAGGCTTTCGCCGCCCTCGTTGGCGTGCACCGCGGCCAGCTCCGCCAGCCGCTCGAGCTTGGCGATCTTTTTGCGTGCCAGCTGGGTCATCGCACACGCACCCGGGGGTCGATAAGGCTGTAGGAGATGTCCACGATGAGGTTCACCAGGACGTAGACCACCGCGATGATCAAAATAAAGCCCATCATCACCGGATAGTCGCGGTTATCGATCGCTTGGGCGGCGAACTGGCCGATGCCGGTAAAGGCGAACACAGTCTCGGTCAGCACCGCGCCGGAAAGCAGACCGCCGGTGAGTAGGCCGATCACGGTCACCACCGGGAGCATCGCGTTGCGCAACACGTGCCGGCCGCGGATGCGGCGCTCGGTGAGCCCCTTCGCCTCCGCTGTTCGCACGTAGTCCTCGCCGAGCACTTCCAGCACGCTGGCCCGGGTCATCCGCACGATGATCGCGAGTGGAACGCTGGCCAGGGTCAGGCCGGGCAGCACGAGATGGTGCATCGCGTCGAGGGCCGCGTCCCACTCCTGGGTCATGATGCCGTCGAGCACGTAAAAGCCCGTGACCCGGGTGGCGTCGATCGTGGTGTCCTGCCGGCCGAAGGTCGGGAACCAGCCCAGGTTCACTGCGAAGAGCGCTTTTATGAGGTACCCAAGAAAAAAGATCGGTGTGCACACTGCGGCCAATGACGCGCCCACGGACAGGTGATCCAGCCAGGTCGCACGCCGCTTCGCGGCCAGGTAGCCGAGCGGAATGCCAAGACCGATCGCGATGATCATCGCGGTGACGGTGAGCTCGATCGTTCCCGGAAAACGCTCCAGGAACAGGTCAAGGACCGGCCGCTTCTCATTGAGCGAGTTCCCGAGATCGCCGCGGAGCAGCTGCTTAAGGAAGCGGCCATATTGGACGATGAGCGGATCGTCCAGCCCCATCGACTTTCGGATCGCCGCCCGGGACGCGGGCGTGGCCCTCTCGCCGAGAATGGCCGTCTCCGGGCCGCCTGGCAGCCGGTGCAGCCATAGGAAAAGAAGGATCGACAGCCCAAGCAGCGTGGGGATCAGCTGGAGCAGGCGTCGGACGATGAAGCGCATCATCGCGGTCTCGTCTCATTTCGGGCGAGGGATATACGGCCCCTGTGGACTTCCTTAGAAGGTAGTCCACAGGGGCCGCGGTGAGTTACTTACTTGAATTCAGCGGTGGCGTAACGCTCGTCGGTGAGCGGGCTCGCCTTGACACCCGTCACGTCCTTGGCCAGCACCAGCGACGGCGGGCCGTGCGCGATCGGCACACCGGGCAGGAACTTGAGCAGCTCGGCGTTGAGGGCCTTGTAGAGCTCCGCACGCTTGTTCACGTCGGGCTCCTGGTCGGCCTTCTTGAACTGGTCGAACAGGGCCGGGTTGTTGAAGCCCCACTCGTCCTTGGCGCGGCTGAAGAAGGTGCCGATGAAGTTGAACGCGTCGGCGTAGTCACCGGTCCAGCCCAGCAGGTGCAGGTCGTGGTTCTTGCCCGAGGTGACGGCGTTGAGGTAGTCCGGGCTCCACTTGAGAGCGATCGGCTCAACCGTGATGCCGGCAGCCTTGAGGTCGGCCGAGATCAGCTCGAAGATGTCCTTCGGCGCCGGCATGTAGGGCCGGGTGACCTCGGTCGGGTAGTGGAACTTCAGGGTCAGCCCGTTCGCGTAGCCAGCGGCCGCCAGCAGCGACTTCGCCTTGGCAACGTCGTAGTCGTACTTGGTGACCGACTCGTTGTAACCGGGCAGCGACGACGGGTGGAACTCGATCGCGACCGTGGATCCCGGGGGGTACTTCGAGTCGACGATGTTCTTCTTGTTGATGGCGTGCGCGATAGCCTGGCGCACCTCGGGCTTGGCCAGCGCCGGGTTACCGGACTGGTTGATCGCGAGGTAGAGGATGTTGAACGCCGGGCGGACCAGCACGTTGAAGCCCTTGTCCTGCAGCGGCTTGACGTCAGCCGGGGCGACGAGGTCGTAACCCTGGATGTCGCCGGCCTCGAGCGCCTGCTTACGGGCGGCCAGATCAGAGATGGTCTTGAAGTGCAGGTTCTTGATCTTCGCCTTGTTGCCGTGGTAGGCGTCGTTGCGGGTCAGCTTGACGACCTTGTTCGTGGTGTCCCACGACTCGAACTTGTACGGACCGGTTCCCACCGGGTTGCTGGTCGCGTACTTCGGGTAGGTGATGTTCTCGGCCGTGCCACCGACCTTGTCAGCCTCAAAGTCCTTGAGGGCCTTCGGGCTGGACATCGAGAACGACGGCAGCGCGAGGGCAGCCGGGAACTTGCTGGTCACCGAAGTGATCGTGATTTCCGCGGTGTCCGCGCCCTTGGCCGCGCACGACTTGAAGAGGCTCGGCGGCAGATCGGGCGACTCGCTCTTGGCGAAGCCGCCGAAGACGTCCTGCCAGTAGGAGGAGACGTCCGGGCTCTGCAGCAGGCCGGAGTAGTTGAACCAGCGGTTGAAGTTGAAGCAGACCGCGTCGGCGTTGAAGTCAGTGCCGTCGTGGAACTTCACGCCGGACTTGAGCTTGAACGTCCAGACCAGGCCCGTGGAGTCGGGGGTGTAGCTCGTCGCGAGGGACGGCACGATCTTCGCGCCACCCTCCTCGGGCTGGACCAGCGTCTCGAAGATTTGCCGCGCCACCCGAAGCGACTCACCGTCGCTGGCGAATGACGGGTCAAGCACCTTCGCGTCGCCTGCCACACCGAAGACAAGCGTGTCCTTCTTGGGGGCTTCCGGATCGCGCTTACTCGCCGCACAGCCAGCGGCTGTCAAGGCGAGTGCGGCGACCGCGGATACCGCTAGCGCGGTCCTCAGCCGTGGTGCACGCATGGGGGTTCACCTCTGTCTTGGTCCATTGCCGTCCACGCCGAACGGCCGGTGACGGTGGTCACCGTTTTGGCGAACCCTAGCGGCTGTTAAGCAAGTCGAGTCAGAGTCGATCACTAGTTGATACCGAACCGTTGCCAATGGCCAGAGATGACGTCTCTGACCAGCGGCCCGATTCCGCAATATGGGCCGCCACCTGCGGAAACACCGGTCGAAAAGTTTCGGCGTTTCTTCCACCCCATCACATCGACCAACATGACTCCCTTGGGCACGTCGAGCGCTTACCGTCGGTGGGTAGCTGTACCGTTGCCAACGTGGGACTGGCGCTCTACCGCAAATACCGCCCTCGCTCATTCGCAGAGGTCATCGGGCAAGATCATGTGACCGAGCCCTTGATGCAGGCTCTGCGAAGCGGCCGGCTGAACCATGCCTATCTGTTCTCCGGCCCTCGCGGGTGCGGCAAGACCTCCAGCGCGCGCATCCTCGCCCGCTCGCTCAACTGTGACAAGGGGCCGACCCCCGAGCCGTGCGGCGAGTGCGACTCGTGCCGCGCCCTGGCCCCCGACGGCCCGGGCTCGATCGACGTCATCGAGATCGACGCGGCCAGCCACGGCGGCGTCGACGATGCCCGTGAGCTGCGAGAGCGGGCCTTCTTCGCCCCCGCGTCGAGCCGATTCAAGATCTACATCATCGATGAGGCCCACATGGTCTCGTCGGCCGGGTTCAATGCCCTGCTCAAGCTCGTCGAAGAGCCCCCCGACTACGTGAAGTTCGTCTTCGCCACCACCGAGCCGGAGAAGGTCCTCGGCACGATCAAGTCGCGCACCCACCATTACCCGTTCCGGCTCATGCCGCCCGGGGTGCTGCGTCCCTACCTGGAGCAGCTGGCAGTGCTCGAAGGGGTGGCTGTCGAACCCCAGGTCTTTCCTTTGGTGGTAAGGGCGGGAGGCGGCTCCGCGCGCGATGCCCTCTCCGTTTTCGACCAGCTCATCGCCGGTTCGGGTGACGAGGGCGTCACCTACGCGCGGGCCGTCGCCCTGCTGGGTGTCACCGATGTGGCCCTGATCGACGAGATGATCGATGCCCTGGCCGCGTCCGACGGCGCCGCCGCCTTCGCCACCATCGACCGCGTCGCCGAGGCCGGCCATGACTCGCGCCGCTACGCCAGCGACCTGCTCCAGCGCCTCCGCGATCTGATCGTCCTGCGCCAGCTCCCCGACGCGGTGGAAAAGGGCCTCCTCGACGCGCCCGCCGACGAGCTCACCCGGATGCACGCCCAGGCCGGTCAGATCGGCGAGGCCACCCTGTCCCGCTTCGCCGACATCGTCCACAATGGACTGGTCGAGATGCGCGGCGCAGCTTCGCCCCGGCTCCTGCTCGAGCTCATCACCGCCCGCATGCTGCTGCCCGCCGTCGACGACTCAGTGTCCGCGCTGCTCCAGCGCCTGGAGCGGCTGGAGCAGGGCGCCCCCATCGCCAGGGCCACCGCGCCATCCGAAGCGGCGCGCCCATCGACGTCCTCTCGTTCCGCAGCCACCGCTTCCGGCTCGTCTTCTGGCGCTGGCTCGGCTGGCACCGCACCTGGCGCTGGCGATGATTTCGGCTCGCCGTCCCACCCAGCCGCTAGCGGGTCAGGCCAGAGCGCCGCCCGTCAGGCCGCGGCCCAGGCGGCGCGGCGCGGCCCAGCGGCCCAGTCCGCCCCAGATAGTGCCGCAGCCCAAACTGCACGGCGCGCCCCAGCCGGCCCGGCCGCTCCGTCCACTCATGACAGTGCCGCCGCCCAGACTGCATCGCGTGCCGCAGCCGCTCCGTCCACCCCGGACGGTGCTGCGGTCCAGGCCCAGGAACGTCCTTCGCCCGCTGCCCCGGCCCCGCGAGCCGCCGCCGCGGAGGAGGACGACTGGCCCACCACGGCCACCACCGGCACCGGCCGCCCCCAGCCCGCCGCGGCCCCCGTCTCCGCACCCGCCGGCGCTTCCTCGGCCCGTGCTTCCTCGCGCGGCACCTCCTCGGCCAGCGCCTCCTCGGGCGGCACCTCCTCGGCCAGCGCCTCCTCGGGCGGCGCCTCCTCGGGCGGCGCATCGTTGGGCGGCGCATCGTTGGGCGGCGCATCGTTGGGCGGCGCATCGTTGGGCGGCGCATCGTTGGGCGGCACCTCCTCGGCCAGCGCCTCCTCGGGCGGCGCCTACTCGGGGATCGACGCGCAGGGCGTGCGCCGGGCGTGGGACGAGATCGTGCGCATGGTGGGCCAAAACAGCAAGAAGGCCGCGGCCTTCGCACGTGAGGCGGTGGTCCGCGAGCTCGAGGGCCAAACCCTGATCCTCGTCTTCAAACACAAGATCCACGCCGACGGCGTCAACAACGATCCCGGCCCGCTGCTCGAAGCGGTGCACCAGACGCTGGGTGGCGTGTGGAGCGTGCGCTGCGAAGTCGGCGGCGACACCCGCAAGCCCGCAGCCTCGGCCGCGCCGGCCGCTCCCGCTGCCAGGCCGAAACCCACTCCCGCCACCGAGGATTGGCCAGCCACAGCGCGCACAACCCCCGCAGCGCCCAGCCGCCCGGCAACGCCAGGCCGCCAAGCACCAGTGCAGGCCGAGCCGGGGCCACAGGACGACGAAGTCCCTTATGACCCCGAGTTCGATGGGCCGCCACCACCCGCGCTGCAGGGCTTCGACCCCGGTGACGAGCCCGATCGTGACACTGATTCACTGGCAGTGCTACAGACGAGCGAGGAACAAGCGCTCGAGTCGCTGCGCAAGAACTTCAATATCGAAAAGATCGCCGAACAAGGTCGCTAGCAAGGGAGCACCGCCATGCGCCAGGGTGGACAGCCCAATATGCAGAAGTTGATGCTGCAGGCTCAGCAGATGCAACAGAAGCTGGCCGCGGCACAGGCCGCCCTCGCCGAGGCCGAGCTGACCGGCACCTCCGGCGGCGGCCTGGTGACCGTGACCGTCTCCGGTTCGGGCGAGTTCCGCAAGGTCACGATCGATCCCAAGGCGGTCGACCCCGACGACATCGAGACCCTGGAAGATCTCGTGCTCGCCGCGATCACCAATGCGAGCGAAGGAGTTCGCAAGCTCACCGAGCAGAAGATGGGTCCGCTGTCCGCCGGTCTCGGCGGCGGCATGGGCCTGCCCTTCTAGAGGCCGCCGTGTACGAGGGCGCGATCCAGGATCTGATTGACGAGCTGAGCCGGCTTCCCGGCATCGGCCCCAAAAGCGCGCAGCGGCTGGCCTTTCACGTCTTGGCAGCCGACACGACCGACATCAAACGGCTCTCCGCCGCGCTCACCCGGGTCAAGGAGGAGGTGCGGTTCTGTGTGCTCTGCTTCAACGTCGCCGAGGAAGAGAAATGCCGCATCTGCCGTGACCCTCGCCGGCGCGACGATGCGCTATGCGTGGTGGAGGAGCCCAAGGACGTCGTCGCCATCGAACGCACGGGTGAGTTCCGCGGCCGCTACCACGTCCTCGGCGGCGCCATCAACCCGCTCGAAGGCGTCGGCCCCGACCAGCTGCGCATCCGCGAGCTGATGTCGCGT
This sequence comes from Rhizocola hellebori, assembly GCF_016862955.1. GTDB lineage: Bacteria > Actinomycetota > Actinomycetes > Mycobacteriales > Micromonosporaceae > Rhizocola > Rhizocola hellebori. The sequence continues at coordinate 48,562 of NZ_BONY01000059.1, forward strand.
CTGAGCTCGGGCGAGACCAGCGAGCTCATCCTCGCCACCGACCCCAATACCGAAGGCGAGGCCACGGCGACCTATCTGGCCTTGATGGTCAAGCCGATGGGCATCACCGTCACCCGCCTCGCCAGTGGCCTCCCGGTCGGCGGCGACCTCGAATACGCCGACGAGATCACGCTCGGGCGCGCGTTTGAAGGCCGCCGCAAGCTTTAAAGTGTCGCACTGGCGTTCGATAATTCCCGGCATGGACTTCGCCGATCGATTCGTCACCGTCGCCGATCCGCTGGCCGCTTTCGAGCAGACCTATTTCGAGCTGGGCGCGCTGGCGGTGCTCGCCGCAAGCTACCCCGATCTGACGGCTTTTTCGTTGGCGGGCTGGCGCTTCCAGGACCTGCAGCGGCATGTCACCGAGCTGCTCCACGAATATGCGGCCGTGGCCGAGGGCGTCGAGTATTCGCCGCCCATCCACGTCGAGTGGGGCCTGGCCATGGCGACCGCCGCCAACCGCGCCCGCACCGCCTTCCGCCGCCGGGGCTATGTCGCCGAGCGCGCCCCCACGCCGATCGGCATTCAGCCCGGTTCCGTGGTTGTCCAGCACGTGGTCAACGAGCTCACGGTCCACTGCTGGGATCTGGCTACCATGATGAATCGGCGCAACTTCTTTCCCGATTGGCTTCCTGAGCGTTGCCAGCTGAGCTGGCAGGCCTTCTTCGACACCTATGGCCGCCCGGCTCACAACTTCGATCCGGAGCAACCTGCGCCACCCGACGCCACGCCCACCACCCGGCTCGCTGCCTACCTCGGCCGCAAGATCCCAGATCTGCCCGTCGTCTTGATTCGGCCCGGGGAAACCCCCGAGGTCCGCAATTTGCTTTACCAGAAATTGGGTCGCGTGCCCCGCAGCCGCTCACCGTTTTAGTTTCCGGGCGAGCCGCTCCTCCAGTTGCGTGCGGCAGTCTGGCCACTCCTCGGCGATGATGGAATACACGGCAGAGTCACGAAGCCTGCCTTCTTCTCCCGGTGCCCACGACTGCGACCAGTTCCTCAGCACACCTTCAAACTTCGCGCCAACGCTTTCGATGGCTGCGCGAGACCTGCTGTTGCGAGCGTCCGTCTTCAGGTCGAGCCTGGCGACACCCCAATTTTCAAACGCGTTGCGGAAAAGGAGCAGCTTTGATTCGAGATTCATCCCGGTACCTTGCATCGACGCGGCGAGCCAGGTGAAGCCGACTTCCACGGCGCACAGGTTTTCTGTCCCGGGCCAGAAGCGGGGATCCCAATAGGCGGTGGCCCCGACCGCCTTTCCCGAAGACTTCGCCACTTGGGCATACAGCGCAAGCTTTCCTGTCGCCACCCGCTCCAGTTGCTCCTCGAGGTATTGGCCCACTTCGGCCGCCGTGGGCACCCACGTAAACGCATACGAGCCACGGTTTTCCTCGGCGGCCACGGCCAGGTCCGCCGCGTGACGATGACCCATCGGCTCGAGGCGCACCAGCGTACCCTCAAGAATTGGTCCTTCAAGCTTGAAACTCACTGGGGTATCGTCTCCCAGCATGGGTTACACGACAACGTTTTCCGGTCGAGTAACTGTTGCGCCGCCGCTCAATCCACATGAGACCCGTTATTTGGAGCAGTTTTCGTCGACCCGCCACGACCATCGGGTGAAAGGCCCCTACCTCGTCGGCGAGGACACCCCGCCCGACCTCGTCGTCACCGGCGGCCGGGTGACGCCACACCCCGGGCTGCCCGGCTACTGGTGCAAATGGGCTCCGACCGAGGACGGGTCGGCAATCCAGTGGAACGAAGAAGAGAAGTTCTACGAGGCCGACATGTGGATGGCCTACCTGATCGACACCTTCCTCAAGCCCGGCGCGACGGTCGCGCGGCAGCTCGCCGACCCGGTAGCGGAATGGATCTATCCGGCCGACTTCGCCCAGTTCACCTTCGACCACGTCGTCAACGGTGTCATCGAAGCGGAAGGCGAGGAGCCGGAGGACCGGTGGCGGATCGAGGTTCGCGACAACATCGTCCATATAGTCCAGCAAACGGTCCAGCCAAGCTATGACGAGATCTCCCCCGCCGAGCTGGGCGACTGGGGCGACGGCGAATGGGAGCGATTCGTGGCCCTTACCCGGCACAACATTACTTTTCTGGTACACGGCGGTCAGCGCCAAGAAGTCGACCCAGCCTGCTGATCTCACACGCCCGCGACCGATGCTAGCGTGTCGGTCCCGGCTGTGAGAGGACCAAAGTGCGCCTGCTTCGTTGCCTTCAAATACTTGGTATGGCAGGCCTGTGGTGTTTGTTGGTTACTCCTGCCCACGCGGCTTCCGGAGAGTTCCGGACCACCAGCGACGGGCTCGTCTATTGTCCATCGGTTGGCTCCCCACGCTGGGTCCAATGGTCCTTCATATCCGAGGTCGACGCCGAGGGCCGGCTCGAGAGCATCGAAGTCACCCCCGCCAGCGCAGCCACGAGTGCGACAAGCGTGGCCGGGGAACCGATAAAACTCACCTGGGATGTGCGGGCGCAGCTGGTGATTCCGGCGGGTCCAACCAGCGCGTCGCTGCGCTTCAAGGTGGTGTGGGATTTGCCTGACGGGCCGAAGGAGTTCAACTACTTCAAGACGGTTCAGCTCCCCGAATGCGTTTTGCGACCGGTCGCCAAGTTCACCTCGCTTTGCAATGGCAGGGTCAACGTGCAGGTAACGAACCCAAATGACGCTCCGCCGCGTCCAAAGATCACTTTGGAGGGTGCCTACGGCTGGACGACGTCCTCGGCGTATTTGCACTCGGGTCAATCCCAGTCGTGGGAGGTACCCGCCGATGCGGCAAGCTCGATCAAGGTGACAATGGCCAACGAGGACGGCACAGAGCCGCGCCCGCTCGCCACCTACGCGTGGAAACCATGTGGCGGCACCACCACCCAACCGCCGGGCGCACGAAAACCCGCCCCAGCCGCACCCCCCGCCGCGCCGCTCGTCAGCGCGACCCCTTCCGCTTCACCAACACCGACACCGTCCGACGAGACGTCCCCATCTCCATCACCTTCCCCTTCGCAGGCGGCCCCGGCTGCCGCACCATCCACGACAGACCCGACCGCCAGGATTCTCGGGTGGTCAGCCGGTGCCGGGATCGTGCTCGGCGCGGCCGCGGCTGCGGTCGTCGTCCTTATCCGACGCAGACCCTTGTCCACACCGGTTGAGGAAACGGTCTCCTGACATGCTGATCCGCCGGCTCGCCATCGTCTTGGCCGCTGCCGCCGCGATCCCGGTGATGGTGGTCTCCCCCGCCCACGCCGCGGTTGCCGCTCGGGTGCACGGCTGGTTCACCGGTGCGTCCGAGGTGTGGGCCGGCAAATACACGGTCGACGCACAGCTGCGCTATCAAGCCTTCCACGAAGGAATCGGAACCACTGCGCAAGTCGGTCTGCAAGGTGTGGAAATCGAGATACGGGATCCGAACGGCAACCCCTCCACCGAACTCCAAGTGACATATCAAGACGGCAGCGCATGGCGACCCGTCCCGTTCTATCAATTCGGGAAGCTGCCGCCGACCTGGGAGACCGGTAATCTCGCACGCCCGATCCAGATAACCGCCACCGCCGCGACCACGCCTGGCCGATGGCGCTTGCACTCCCAAATTCGCACCTACCGCTGGGAGTACGTTTCGACGACCTATACGCCGGAAGAGATGGGCCTAGAAATAGTTCAAGACTCCGACTGGTACGAAGTCGTAGTCCACTCCGCGCAGCAGGCCCCACCGCCGCCCGCGCCCAAGGCGCAACCACCGGCAGCTGGACACCCCAACGCCGAGGCCACCCCTTCGCCGACCGGCTTCCCCGAGCCGTCCACCGTTTCCGCCACGGTCTCCACCGCCCCGCCGGCACCCTCTCACTCACCGGCCTTTAGGGCCGATCTGTCCAATCGCGACATAGGTCAACCCAAAGTGCGATGGTGGTACATCGTCGGAGTGGTTCTCCTGAGCGCGGCTCTCGCCTTCGGCCTCAGCCTGCTCGGGACACAGGCCTGGCGGCGGCGCCGAACCCGCTGATTGTTCAGCCGTGGCGGTGTCGCACGATGTAGTCGATGTAGCGGAAGGCGTCCTCTCGGTCCGGCTCGCTGATCGAGTCCCACAGATCCGCCAGCCAGTAGAGCGTGCCCGACAGCGGCCAGGCCCACCCGCGTACCCAGGTCGCCTCGTCGAACCCGAGCGCCTCCCGGTAGGCGGCCCGCGCGCGGGCGTCGAAAAGGCTCCAACCCGGCCGCACCTCCACCGCCGGATCGCCACGCCCGAGACCGCCGAAGTCAATCACCCCGGTAAGCCTGCCTCCGTCGACCAGCAGGTTGCCTTCCAGGAGATCACCGTGCAGCCATACTGGCGGTCCGGGCCACTCATCCGCCGCCATCGCCTCGTCCCATGCCGCAGTCACGGCTCGCCCATCGATCCGGTCGCCAAGCTCCGCGATAGACCGGCGGGTCAATTCATCCCGCTGCACCAGCGGCACGCCACGCTGAATCCCTTCCTTGACCGGCCCGTCCATCGGCTCGATCGCGATCATCGCGCGCACAAAGCCGGCGAGGTCGACGGCGAGGTCGACCAGGTCCTGCCCGGCTTCCGGATTGCGCCCATCCAGCCACGGCACAACCGTCCACGGCCACGGATAATCCCCACTTGGCTGCCCGACGGCGATCGGCACCGGCACGGGCACCGGAAGATGCGGCGCCAGCCGCGGCAACCAGGTCGCGTCGGTCGCCACCTGGTCCACCGCCCACTCCGCCCGCGGCAGCCGTGCCGTCAGCGAATCACCCAACCGGAACAGCGCGTTGTCGGTGCCGTTCAACGGCTGCGCAACGATCGGCAAGTCCGACCACTCGGGGAACTGCTCGTCGATCAGTGCCCGTACCTGCTCCACAGCGACGATGATCTCTCCAGGGCGCATCGCGAGACCGTAGAACCCGCCCGATCAACCCGTCAATCGAATTGAGCAACCCGGGCGCTTCTCGTCGCCCGGGTTGCCGAACCCCACCATCGGTGCGAGCCATGGCCAGAGTCCTAAGTAGTCACACCTCTCTTCTGATCCCGATGTTCCTTGCAGAAGGAGGAGACGATGTGCCCGCAGTGTGGACACTGGACGAACGGCGGTGGCTCCGACCTGTCAATCGCAGGTCGTCTTAGGCCCCGGATAACAAGCGGCGCAACGAGAATCCCCACCAGGGTCCGGCACCTATCGCGAGCCACTTCCAGTCCACTTTGTTGCCTCCCTCATCTGCTCGCACCAAGTAGACAATGTTTGTTCTGAACACAACAGATGTGTTCGCGACGGACACCGATATCCTGAACACATGTCTCAGCCCGCCTATCGCGACATCGCCGACGCGATCCGCCAAGACATTGAGAGCGCTCACCTTGTCGAGGGCGACCGTCTGCCCACTGTCCGCGAGCTCGCGGCCCGCTTCGGGGCTCCAGTTGGCACCGTGTCGCGCGCCCTCGACCTTCTGCGCGCCGAAGGCATCGTCGTCAGCCGCCACGGCCGTGGGCTTTATGTCAGGGCTTTCAGCCGGATCACGCGTACCTCGCCGAACCGCTTGTCACGACAGCAATGGGGCACCGGCCACGCGATTCAGGATCACGACACCGGCGCCCGTCTTCGAGTAGTCCATGTCGAGGTGACAGAGGTGCCGGCCTCTGACTTCGTCGCCGATGCGCTCAAAGTGCCAGCGGGTGCTGCCGTTCTCTCCCGCGCCCGCAAGTTCGCCGTGGATGACCGGGTAGTGCAGACCGCAACCTCTCATCTCCCACTCGATCTCGTTGCCGCAGTTCCGGCCATCGCCTATACCGGCCCCGGCCCGGGCGGCATCTACGCTCGGATGGCCGAGGCTGGCGTAGGCCCAGTTCGTTTCTCAGAACAAGTCATCTGCCGGATGCCCACACCGGGCGAGATCGCCGAACTCGACCTACCCGCCGGCACCCCAGTGGTCTCCATCGTCAGGCACGCTTTCTCAGCCACCGGCCGTTGCCTTGAAGTCAACTCGATGCTCCTGGATTCTTCGGCATACATCCTCGAGTACCGCTTCGATGCTGGCTGAATTAGGAATTCGCGCCCGCTCGCAGGACGGGGGCGGTGAAGTCGGTGTTGTCGACGACGAGGTCAGCTCGCTCGTCTGGACGGACTTCGGCGACGTAACGCTGCTCGCCAGGGATGTACTTGGTGCGGTAGCGATACTCGGCGGCGGCCACGTCGCCCATCCATTCCTGGTCGCGGGCGATGCCTCGGCTTAGCACCACGTCGAAGCCGATCGCTAGATAGATCCGCAGATCCCAGTACGAGTCCAGCTCTGGCCGCTGCAGAAAGACCCCGTCGGCCAACAGGATTGCGTCGTCGGATGCGAAGTGAACGGGCCCATCGATGGCTTCGGTTGCGGGAAGGTTCATAACCGCTTCGCGATAGCGCCGGCTACCACCCGGGCCGAGCGGCATCAGGAGCTGATCGCGGATTGCCTCGTTGTCCCACGAGTCGAGGTAGTAACTCTCCGGCGAGCCCGGCGGGTATGCCGTTCGCAGATCGGCCCGGCGCTTGAAGTAATCGATGCCGACCCGGATCACCGGCCGGTCGGTGAAGGCCCGGACCGCCTCGGCGAGCTCGTCAGTCAACGTGGACTTGCCCGCCGCCGAGTTCCCGTCGACTGCCACTCGCACCGGATGCGGCCTGCTTACGGCCACGACATGGCGAGCGAGTTCAGCCAGCACTTCGGCACGCCGGTCCACGACGGCTCCCCCTTCGCCCCACGTTTGTAGGCCGTCAGGCTATCGGCGAGGCCCAAAGATGATCAGCCCCGGCTGAAAGGCCGGGGCTGATGAATGTGGCGGAGGATACGAGATTCGAACTCGTGAGGGTTTTATCCCAACACGCTTTCCAAGCGTGCGCCCTAGGCCTCTAGGCGAATCCTCCGTCGAGAAGGATAGCGGCTCGCAGGTTGGTTCACGAAACCAGGTACAGTAGCGACTGCCCCCGTGCGGCGGCACCCTGTGAACCTCCCCAGGGCCGGAAGGCAGCAAGGATAAGCGGGCTCTACCGGGTGCACGGGGGCGCTTACGACCCCATCCCCCAAGGGTGGGGTTTTTGTGTTCTCCAACGCCGGGGGTGCCGCGATGCTGCGAGCCATCGCTTTGACCGGGGTGCTTGCGCTCAGCGCATGCGCACAGATGTCGCCAAGCCCCACCACAAGCGCTCCCAGCAGGGATGATGTGGTGAACGTCACCGGCCACGACGGCTTCAAATTCGGCGACAGCCGGGCAGAGCTGGCGCCTCTCATCAACCAAGATCTTCAAGGTTGCCACTCCCAGCTCGCCGGACGCCCGGAGGGCAGCCTCGTTTTCGACCAGGACGAGCGGCTGGTGCTGTTCTGGTTCGACGCCCCGCTGCATACCCCGGACGGGATCAACACCGGCGACCCGCTTGCCGAGCTGTCGGCGGCCTACCCGCAGGCGATCGCACTCTCGGCACCGGCCGAAAGTCACCGGTTCGATGGACTTCTCGTACGCCAGGGCGATTACGGCTACCTCTTCCTCCACGACGGGAAGTCGGTGCGCAAAGCGATAGCCGGGTACGTCGACTACCTGGAACGCCTCTTCGATAGTGGCTTCGGGGTCTGTTGAAGCTTCGTGTAGGCTCGCGGGCGGTGGCGTGTCCGAGTGGCCTAAGGAGCACGCCTCGAAAGCGTGTGAGGGGGTAACTCCTCCGCGGGTTCAAATCCCGCCGCCACCGCCA
>NZ_BONY01000060.1 GCF_016862955.1 Rhizocola hellebori
AAGCCCGGCGGCCAAAGCAGCAAACACCTCCGGCAACCCGTCGACAAGCTGACGAGCCAACCCCTCCTGCGCGGCGGCAGCCCGACCCGTCCAGGACAGGGCGAACGCCACCTCGTCAACGCCATAGCGAGGATCCGGCGCGGCATTGACGACCTCCAGCACCAGACCCAATAGCCGGGCCTGCGCCACGGCCACGGCACGGTTGGCAGCCACCAGCCTGTCGACCAAGCCCTCGACCGCCCCCGCGCCCATGCCTCCAACCTACACACGAGGTACGACAAAAATCGGGGCCGCCGGCATTGGCGCGGCGGCCCCCGAAGGATCAGTTGGTGATGAGGTCGAAGCGTTCCCAGGAGCCGATCGCTTGACGGTTGGCTATGAGCGGGGCGTTGCCGGCGTTTTCGGCGGCGACATAGCGGTTGTTCACCATGGCGCGCAGGGTGATGCTGCCGTCGGTGTTGGTGACCAGCTGGAAGGTTTCCGACGCTCCGATCGCGGTGGCGTTGGCGACCAGCGGGGCGGCGCCCGCGTTGACCGCCGAGACATAGCGGCCGTTGGCACGGGCTCGCAAGGCAAAGGTGTTGGAGCTTACGGCGATCCGTTCGAACTGTTCCCACGGGCCGATGGCGGTGCGGTTGGCGATCAGCGGTGCCGCCCCGGCGTTTTCAGCGGAGACATAGCGGTTGTTGACGCGGGCACGCAGGCTTATGTAGGCGGTCGGGAGGGGGCTGAACCGATCGACCCAATAGCGGGTCCGGTCCAGGTAAGCCGTTTCCGACGCCGCGCCGGTGGTGCCGTAGGCGCCGACATAGGTCTGGTAACCGAACCCGGCGGGCGGGTTGGCGCTGGCGGGTTCGATGGTGGAACCTTCGTGCCATTCGTTGAACGAGGTGATGGAAACCCAGGTGGCCTGCGAGTTGATCGCGTTGGTCCATTCCCGGTCATAGGTGGCGCCGTTTTCCCGGCCAAGGGTAGGCGTGGTGTTGCCGGGCACGGCACGATCGTCGATGTAGCCGGGGCCGATCGACGGCGCCCAGACCAGGTTGTTGGCCCGGCAGAAGGAGCTGGCGTTGGCCCAGCCGGGGGCGGTGTTCCCGGCGATCGCGTCGTAGGTGTACATGCCGCCGAAGTGCGCCACCTTCGAGGTGTCGGTGGTCTGCGCGAGCACGATGCTGTTGGGTTTGACCGCCTCGATCGGCGCCCAATCGGTGATCCGGAGGCTTTCGAAAATGTAGAAGGCGGAACGGTTCCCGCGCGCCGGGTCGCGATAGAACGCCGGTTGGCTGCCGTAGCGGCTGTGAATGTAGTTGATGTCATTGACCGTCGAGGCGGCGGTGCGCCCGCTGTAAGGCTCCAGATGCCAGGCGACTTTGATGCCGTAGGCGTTGGCGGCGTTGAGGGTGCCCATGACGCGGGCGTCCTCATAGGAGCCTTGGCCCCACCAGCTGTAGACGATGACGCCCACCCCGGCCTGGGCGATCCAGGCCATGTGCTGGGCGACGACACCGTTGAAGTCGCCGGAGTCGTAGGCGCCGCGCACCGGGTAGAGGTTGGCGCCCACGTCCTGGGGCGGGTTGTGGTTGCCCTGCGGCCAGTGCCGATAGCTTCCGTTGAAGCTGGGGTTGCCGTACCAGGAGTAGTAGAAGAGGTGGACGTTGTTTGCCAGGGGTGCGGCTTGCACCGGTGCCGGTGCTGCCAACACAGAGGTCAGCAGCACCAGCGCGGCGGCCCAAACCTGGGCCAATTTCTTCACGGCTTCTCCTTACTGGGTGACTACGTCGAACTTCTCCCAGGAACCGATCGCGGCGCGGTTGGCGATGAGAGCGGCGGCTCCACCGTTTTCGGCCGTCACGTACATGTTGTTGGCCTGGGCGCGGAAGCTGACACTGCCATCGGAGTTGTTGATGCGCGCGAAGGTTTCCCACGGCCCGACCGCTGTCCGGTTGGCGATGAGCGGGTTTGCGCCCGCGTTGTCCGCACAGACCAGCATGGTGTTGACCCGGGCGCGCAGCGCGATGTTGCCGCCGCCGAGGTCGAGATAGTCGAACTGCTGCGCTGTCCCCACCGTGGTGGAGTTGGCGATCAGCGGGGAGGCTCCGGCGGTCACATAGAGGTTGTTGACGCGGGCGCGCAGGGCTACCACCGGGGTGGTGACCGTGCCGGTGGTGAAGGTGAACGCGTCGACGTCGAACAGGTTGCCCGCGCCGCCCTTGAACACCAGATAGAGCGCGATGGTCGAGGCGGGCCCGCCGGAAATGTTCCCGGTCACGTTGGTGAACGTCTCCCAGCTGCCGGTGACCGGGACAGTTACCGTGCCCAGCAAAGCGCCGGTGGCCGAACCGGAGCGCACCTCGATGGTGCCGCCGGCCCCGGCCGAGGAGACCCGGGCGGTGAACTGGGTGGCGTTGTTCACCCGGTAGGGCGTGAACGCAATCCAGTCATTGTTCTCGATGAAACCGGCCGTGCTTCCGCCTTCGGCGGCCGCGTGCGCGGCAACCTGTACGCCGGACTGTGAACTCCAGTGCTCACCCTGGCGATGCTTGGGCTGCAAGGTGCGCACGCTGCGCGTGGTGAGCCCGCCGTTGTCGGTGTAGGAGGCGTCGATGACGCCGAAGATGTTCGCGGCAGCGTCGTGCTCACCGTCGACCGGGATGGTGATGGTGCCGGAACAACCGGTGCGCGAAGAGATGTTGTGGGCATGGCTGTCATGGCCGAGGGAGTAGGTCACATTCACCCGGGCGCAGTTGATGGTGCCGTCCTGGGCGTCGCTGACCGTGACGTTGAACGGGACCGTATCGCCGAAGCTGAACAGCTGCCCATCTGCGGGCAGGGTCAAGTTCACGACCGGAGCGGTGTTGCCGACCGTCACCACAACGCTTGCCGTGCCGGTCAAGCCCTGCGGATCGGTGACCCTGAGCGTGGGCGTGTAGTTGCCGTTGGCCGTATAGGTCTTGGTCGGGTTGGCCGCCGTCGACGTGGTGCCGTCGCCGAACGTCCACAGGTAGCTCAGCGCGCCACCCTCCGGATCTGAGCTGCCGGCCGAGGAGAAGGCCACCGTCAGCGGCGCGACTCCGGAGGTCGGGTTGGCCGAGGCCACCGCGATCGGGTTGCGGTTGCCGCTGGCGATGTATTCGACCCGGTAAAGGCCCGCGTTGTTGGATCCGGTGCCGTAGTCCAAAACATAGAGTGCGCCGTCAGGGCCGAAGGCCATATCCATTATCTGGGTACCGGTCCACGGGAACGCGGATATCTCGCCTGGGGTGCCGTTGGTGTTGACGGCGATCGCCTTGATCCAGCGGCGGCCGTATTCGCCCGCGAAGTAGCGCCCGTCAAGGGATTGCGGGAACTTGACCGACGAGCTCGACGAGGCGTTGAACCGGTAGACCGGCCCACCCATCGGCGACTCGGACCCACCGCCGAACTCCGGCGGGGTTCCGGCGTCGCCGCCGTAGCGGATCCAGCTCGCCCGCGCCGCGGGCAGCGTGCCCTGACCCGTGTTGCGGAACGAATTGTTGGTGGGACCACCGGCGCAGTTGTACTTGGGGCCGGTGGCGTTGGTGTTGAAGTTCCACTCGTTGTAGGTCTCCGAGGTGGTGTTCGTTCCCGTGCAGTAGGGCCAGCCGTAGTTGCCGGGCGAGGTGATGCGGTCGAACTCGACCTGCCCGTTGGGCCCACGGTTGGCGTCGGTGGTGCCCGCGTCCGGTCCGTAGTCGCCGAGGTAGACGATTCCGGTGGGCTTGTCGACGCTCATCCGGAACGGGTTGCGGAACCCCATCGCATAGATCTCGGGACGGGTGTTGGCGGTGCCCGGGGCGAAAAGGTTCCCGGCCGGGATGCTGTAGGAGCCATCGGCGTTCACCTTGATACGCAACACTTTGCCGCGCAGGTCGTTGGTGTTGGCCGCGGAGCGCTGGGCGTCGTACTGGGGGTTGCGGTTGGTCCGCTCGTCGATCGGCGAGTAGCCGCTGGACTCGAACGGGTTGGTGTCGTCACCCGTGGTCAGGTAAAGGTTCCCGGCCGCGTCGAAGTCGATGTCCCCGCCGACGTGGCAGCACATGCCGCGGTCGTTGGGCACCTGCATGACCACGCGCTCGCTGGCCAGGTTGATGGTCTCGTCGGCGTTGAGGGTGAACCGGGACAGGTTCAGGTGGCCCTTGAACGCGTCGAATTGCGCCTGGGTACCGGTGGCCGGCGCGTCCCCGGTCGGCACGCTGCTGATGACCGGCGAATAGTAGAGGTAGATGAACCGGTTGATGGCGAAGTTGGGGTCGACCCCGACTCCCTGCATGCCTTCCTCGTCATGGGTGTAGACGGGGACGTTGGCGGCCACCTTGGTGTTGCCGTTGACGTCGGTGACCCGAACCGTGCCGTTGCGGGCCGTGTGTAACACCGACCGGCTGGGCAGCACGGCCAGGGACATCGGCTCGCCCATCTCGGCCGTGCCGAGGGCGAGGGTGACCTGCTGGTAGTCGGCCGCGGGAATCGGGGCGGCCGCGGCGGGCAGCTGTTGGGTGACCGCCGGAGCGATCACCGCAAGCGATCCCGCCAGCACCAGCTGGAGCAGATGTTTGGGTTTCATGGGCTTCCTTTGGGGGGTGGAGGGTTAACTTCCGTAGACTTCGAGCTCCCAGAGCGAGTGCCCATATTGGGTGAGAGCCCTTTGTGTGCCGTAGATGCGCACGTATCGGGCGGTGCCGGTGACGGCCACGTCGTCGATGCCGCCGTCGGAGGTGGTGGTGGAGAAGGCATTGCTCCACGCCGCGTTGTCCGGCGAGAACTGGATCTGGTAGGCGCGGGAGTAGGCCGCCTCCCAGTTGATGCGGACCCGTGAGACGGTTCGGGCCGAGCCGAGGTCGACCGTGATCCACTGCGGGTCGGCATACGCACTGCCCCAACGGGTGCCGGTGTTGCCGTCGACCGCGTTCGCGGCGACGTGGGCGCTGCCGGGCTCCACGCTGGAGGCGGTGGTGGGCCGCCCCTGGGACAGCAGCGTGGGCTGGGTGCCGGTGGGGGTGCCGTAGACGTTGAGGTCCCACAGCGAGTAGCCCCATTGGGTGGCCCGCTGGGTGCCGTAAACGCGTACGTACCTTCCGGTTCCGGTGACGGTCAGGTCATCGACGCCGCCGTCGCCGGTCGTGGTGGAGAAGAGGTTCGTCCACGCGGCGTTGTCCGGCGAAACCTGAACCTGATAGGCGCGGCCGTAGGCGGTTTCCCAGTTGAGCCGGACCCGGTTGAGGGCATGCGGCTGCCCCAGATCGACCGTGATCCACTGCGGATCGGCATACGCGCTACCCCAGCGGGTGCCTGAGTTGCCGTCCACGGCGCGGGCCGCGGCGTTGGCGCCCTCGACGCTGGAGACCGTGACCGGTTTGCCTTGCGCCACATCGGTTGCCGGTGGAGTGGTGCCATCGGTCTTGATGCGGATGTTGCGGTAGTTGATGTCGGCTCCGGTGCCGTCGTTCTGCACACCGATGTAACCGTTGGAGATGTTGCGGGTACTCATATAGTCATTGATTTTGATGCCGTTGAGCCAGATCTCGACGCGCTGGCCGTGCACGCCGATCTCGTAGGTGTTCCACTGGCCCGGCGGGTTGAGCGCCGACGCCCGCGCGGTCGCGTTGGGCGCCTGGAAGCTGTAGACACTGCCCGTGGTCCGGGTCGGGTCGGCGTCGGTGGCGTCTATCTGGATTTCATGCGCCGCGTTGACCGGGCCCCACGGGTCACCCAACGGATCGGGGAATCCGATGAAGACACCGCCGTTGTCGTCGCCGGGCATCATCCAATCGAGCTTCAGCGAATAGTTCGAGAAAGTCCTTACCGGGTACCACAAAAGACCCATCCCACCAAAGGAGGTCAACGTCCCGTCGGCTAGGGTGAAGCCGCCCGGGCCCGCCTGCCGCCACTGGTTGAGGCTGGCCTGGGTGCCGTCGAACAGGGCGGTGTAGCCGGTTTCGGGACGGCAGTCGGCGGGCTTGGCGCCGGCCGCGAACTGGATGCCGCCCAGCAGCATCCGGGTGAAGTTGACTTCGGTGTAGGTGGCCTCGGTGTGCCCGAGCCCGGTGTACCACGACCGCCCGCCGCCATAGTTCTGGCACCACGTGATCGGGTGGTCGCCGCCCATCGACCCGCCGGTGTAGCTGGCTTCGTTGAGGTTGGCGAGCACTTTGGCGTTGGCGCGCACGTTGGTCCGGTAGTTGTACCACTCGTCGCTGCGCGACCAGGTGGCCGGCAGGTGGGAGGTGGAGATGTTGGAGCGGTCCTCGACCCGCACGGTCGCCGTCTGGATCGCCGGGTGGGAGGCGAAGTAGGCGCCGACCAGGCCGCCGTACCACGCCCAGTCATACTCGGTGTCGGCCGCGGCGTGGATTCCCACGTAGCCGCCGCCGGAGGCGATGTAGGACTGGAACGCCGTCTGCTGCGCATCGTTGAGCACGTCACCGGTGGTGGAAAGCCAGATGACCGCCTGGAATTGGGCAAGGTTGGCGGTGGTGAACTGGTTGGCGTCCTCGGTCGCCACCACGGTGAACCCGTTAGCCGAACCCAGGGCCTGGATGGCGGCGATGCCGTTGGGGATGGACGAGTGCCGGAAACCGGCGGTCTTCGAGAATACGAGGACCCTGGTCAGTGGGGCGGCGGCCGCCTGGCCCACCGGGGCCACCACTGCGGCGGCTGCGAGCGCGAGACCCGCTGCCATCGCCAATATTCGTCGTCGCATTGCACACTCCTGTCGGAGGGGCCGCGGCCGTCCATGGCGGACGGCCGCGGCGTGGGGGGTGATGGGGTGGGTGGGTGGGTTAAGGCAAAGCCCAGTTCTGTGCCCCGGTGCCGTTGCAGTCGTAGATCTGCAACTGCCGCCCGTTGGTGGTGTTGGAAGCTGGAATGTCGAGGCACTTGTTGGCCTGGGGGTTGCGCAGGCTGCCGTTGGCCCCGGCCACCCACTGCTGGGCGCCAGTCCCATTGCAGGTGTAAAGGTGGATGAGGGTGCCGTTGGCGGTGCCACTTGCCTGCACGTCCATGCACTTGCCGCCGATGCCGCGGATGGTGCCGTCGGTTCCGATCGTCCAGGTCTGGTTGGCCGCGCCGTTGCAGTCCCAGATCTGGATCTTCGTGCCGTCGGCGGTGCTGGAACCGTTGACGTCTATGCACTTGCCCAGGCCACGAATCGGGCCGGTGCGGGTGGTGGCGGGGGTGCCCACCCCGGCTCCGGTGAAGGTGTAGCTGTCCAGGTCGAAAAGCGCCCCGGTGCCTCCGGTGAACACGATGTAGAGGTCGTGGGTGTTGTCGTCGGGCTTGGTGACCGGTGCGGTCACCTCCACGTAGTTGTCCCAGCCGCCGGTGTTGGCGACGTTGATGCGGGCCACCTCGGGCCCGGTCGGGCTGTTGAAGCGGAACGAGACCACGCCACCGGGTCCGGCCGAGGAGACGCGCGCCTTCACGCCGGTGATGCCCTTCAGGCTCACCCCGTGGTGGCGGACGTACTCGTTGTTCTGGATGTCGCCCAGGCGTTTGCCGCCCTCAGCGGCGGCCTGGTTGATGACCTGCGGGCCGTTGAGCGTCACGTAGTGTTCCGCCTGCCACTGCTTCGGGAACAGGGTGATGTCCTTCTCCCCGATCAGCGGCACCGGGCCGTTGTCGGTGTAGCTGCCACGCAACACGAAGAACAGCACCGAATCCGGGCCCGCGTGCACCGGTCCGGTGTTGATGGTGAAGCCGCAACCGGTGCCCTGGCCCTCCTCATGCGCGTGCTCCTGATGGCCGAGCGCGGCTCGCACCACGATGTTCGCGCACGGAATGGTGCCCTGTTGCGCGTCGGTGGCGGTCGCCGAGACGGTGAGGTTGTTGGTCCAGTCGAACAGGCCGCCCGCGGGCAGGCCGTTGAGGTTGACCACCGGGCGGTTGTTGCCGACCACCACGGTCACGAGCGTGGTTCCGCTGCGGCCGGTGCCGTCGTTGACGGTGAGCCGGGCTCGCTTGTCCCCGTTGGTGGTGTAGCTGAACGTCGGGTTGGCCGCGGTCGAGTCGGTGGTGCCGTTGTTGTCGAAGTCCCAGGCGAAGGTGAGCGGATCGCCGTCGGGATCGGAGCTTCCCGCGCTGGAGAAGCTCACGTTCAGCGGGGACAGCCCGTTGTTCGGGGTGGCGGAACCGACCGCGATCGGGGAACGCCCGCCCGCCACATAGTTAATCTTGTAGAGGCCCGCCGCCGCGTCACCGGAGAAGTAGCCGTTGCCGTATTCGAGCATGTAAAGCGAGCCGTCCGGGCCGAACTCCATGTCGATCGGGTGCACCAGCGGCATGCCCGCCACGGTCGGCTCGATGATGGTGGGATTACCGGTCGCCGGGTTGCCGTTGTCGAACTGGATCTCCTTGATCCAGCTACGGCAGTACTCGGTGATGAGCAGCTTGTTGTCGTAGTACTGCGGCCACTTGTTGGGCGAGTTGAGGTTCGGGTTGTAGTGGTAGACCTCGGCGTGGTTCGGTGCGCCGCACCCGCCGGGGTTGTCCAGCGCCGGCCACTGAACGCTTCCGCCGTGCTGCTCCCACACCAGCGCGCCTCTGGTCGGCGGCAGCTGCTGCAGGCCGGTGTTGCGCGGGGAGTTGTTGACCGGGCCGGTCGAGCCGCCGCACGGGAACCAGCCGCGCGGGGCGTTGGCGTTGAAGTCCCAGTCGTTGTAGGCCACGTTGGGGCCG
The DNA here is from genome assembly GCF_016862955.1 of Rhizocola hellebori. Lineage (GTDB taxonomy): Bacteria > Actinomycetota > Actinomycetes > Mycobacteriales > Micromonosporaceae > Rhizocola > Rhizocola hellebori. The sequence continues at coordinate 8,689 of NZ_BONY01000060.1, forward strand.
CCGCAGTAGGGCCAGCCGTAGTTGCCCGGCGTGGCGGCGCGGTTGTACTCGTCGTAGGCGGCCGGGCCGCGGTTGGCCTGAGTGGTCCCCGCGTCCGGGCCGACCTCGCCCCAGTAGAGCACGTTGTTGGTCTTGTCGACCCAGATCCGGTACGGGTTGCGGTTGCCCATCGTGTAGATCTCGCCCCGGGTGTTGGCCGTCCCCGCCGGGAAGAGATTGCCGGCCGGAATCGTATACGTGCCATTGTTTTCCGGGTGAATCCGATTGATCTTGCCACGCAGGTCGTTGGTGTTGCCCGCCGTGCGCTGGGCGTCGTACTGGGCGTCGCGGCTCGTTCGCTCGTCGATCGGGGCGTAGCCGCCCGAGTCTCCGCCGGAGTTGGTGTTGTCCCCCACCGCGAAGTAGAGATTGTTGTTGCTGTCCCAGGTCATCGAGCCGGCCGAGTGGCAGCACAGCCGCCGTTCGGTGGGCCACTGGATGAGCATGGTCTCCGAGCCGAGGGTCAGCGTGCTCGGATTGAAGGTGAACCGGGAGATCCGGTTGACCAGTGGGGTGGCCACCGGCGAGTAGAACAGGTAGACCCAGTTGTTGCTGGCGAACTGCGGGTGCAGCGTGATGCCGATCAGGCCGTCCTCGAAGCGGGCGTCCAGCGACAGCGTCAGCGCGACGGTGGTCGAGGCGGTCGCCGGGTTGTAGAGGCGCACCTGCCCGCCGCCGGAGCTGGTGCCCCGGTTGATGTAGAGCACCTTCCCATCCGGCAGCACGGAAAGCTCGATCGGCTCGCCCATCGACAGCCCACCGTCGAGCTTCACCTTCTCGAACGAGGTGGTGGGGGGCGGGGCCGCGGCCGCCGGCTCAGGCCGCGTGGAGACATTGACCACCGTCGCGACCGCGACGGCCAGAACCATCACCGAAAAGCTTGCGGTGAGGCGTTTTCGTGGCATGTGAACCCTCCGGAGTGACCGTTGGAACCGCCGGACACCCATCGGAGGTTCGGCGGTAGGGGACGCGGGGTTGTCCCGCGTTCCCTTGGTGTGGCTGAGGAGCCGGGCCGCCGATGCCCGACTCCCTTTACAGAACTGCGATTAGAGGTTGACCAGATCGAACTTCTCCCACGGCCCGATGGCCGCGCGGTTGGCGATAAGTGCTGCCGCGCCCGCGTTCTCGGCCGTGACATACATGTTGTTCGCTTGCGCCCGAAGGCTGATGCTGCCGTCGGAGTTGTTGACGCGCGCGAAGGTTTCCCAGCCGCCTACCGCTGCGCGGTTGGCGATGAGCGCCGCGGCGCCCGCGTTCTCTGCGCAGACGTACATGTTGTTGACCCGTGCGCGCAGGGCTACGTTGCCGTTGCCGAGATCGACGAGGTCAAACTGCTGTGCCGCCCCGACCGTGGCCGAGTTGGCGATCAGCGGCGAAGCCCCGGCCGTCACGTACTGGCTGTTGGCCTGGGCGCGCAGGGCGACGCCACCGGTCGGTGTTCCGCCGGTCGTGATCCGCAGCGCGTCGACGATCGCCACCGAGGTGGACTTGTTGACGATGCGGATCGTGTGCTGGCCGTTGCTCAGGCCGGTTCTGCTGTAGACGACGACCTGGGCCTGGCGCGCCCCGTTGAGGAACAGGTTCACGTTCTGCTGGAAGACGCCGTCGATGTACACGTCGACGTTCCCCATATCGCTGAACCGTTCCGACAGATACTCCACGCCTGTCCCGGTGAAGGTGTAGGACGCCTCAGCGTTGACGGTCGTGGTGTGGTGGGTGTCGTCGTTGTAGTCGCCGTAGCCGCGGCCGGTGGTGAGGAACCAGTTCGCGCTGTAGGTCAGCGAGGTGTTGTTGACCAGGCCGGGAGTTGAGCCGCCGGCCCCGAGCCCGAGGGTGGAAGCCGTGTTGCGCAACGTCTTCAGGCCCTGGTTGGCGGTGCCGGTCAGGGTCGTGGCGGTGTAGGACGAGAGCGGCTTGGCCGTGCGCTCCACCACGTAGACCGTGTTGGCCGCGGTGGCGAAGGTGATCTCCGCGGCCGAGCTGGTCTGCAGGATCGCGTTGTCCGACGTGCGCCTGACCTGAACCTGTTGCGTGCCCCAGGGGTTGACGACGCGGGCCTGATTCCCATACTGGCTGCGCAGGCCGACGTATTTGATCTCGCCAGCTTCGCGTTCGGAGCTGACGAGGAAGCCGTCCTTGGCGAGCAAGGTGAACTTTCCTACAAACGATGAGTCGGTGGGTACGGCCGGAAAGACCCGGATCTTGTCGTTGTAACTCTGCATCAGGGCCTCGTTCATCGCCACGAGGTGGATGCCGAGGTATTCGAACACGCCGTTGGTGTTGTTGGTCATTCCGTTGGGATAGTTCTGGTAGCGCTGCAGCATCAGCTTCATGCCGTCGAAGGCCTGGTTGCCCAGCCCAAGCCGTGCCGCTTGGGCGTGGTCGTTGGCCCACACATTGCTGTAGGGGTTGGGCCGCACATTCCACGTCTGGGTGGCGGTCGACACGTCCGGCGCACCGATTCCGGTGCGGTCGTAGGGCCAGATCAGCTCGGCCGACACGTTCTCCCCGTTGCGCTGCTGCGCGGTGGGCGGGTCGTGCGGCAGCCAGGCGTTGTTGCTGACCTGATACGGCCACAGGTTGTCCACCAGGTTCTGCCATCCGGCGCGCAGGCCGGAATCGAGGCCCAGCTGGGTGCTCACCTGGATCGTCAGCGGCGCCAGCAACCTGACCGCGGCCAGATCGGTGATGGCGTTCCTTACGTCCCAATAGGTTTCGTGGGCGTTGGAGGTGACCATCTGATACTTGCCGTTGCTGAGCTGGAAGCGGTTCTGGTAGAAGCGCAAGGCTTCCCGCATGTACGGGTAGGCGACGTCACGCAGATAGGTGGTGTCGTTGGTATACCTGTACTGCAGGTACATGTTGTAGGCGGCTTCGGTTCCGGTGGAGTAGATGTCGTTGACGAAGTCGCTGCCCACCGTGCCGCGGGCATTGCCGTCCCAGCCCATCGTCTCGGGCACCCACAGCGCGTCGGAGCCGTACCGGGTTTGCGTATAGGACCGCAGCGCGTTGAAGTTGCGGCTGTAGAGCCGATTGAACACCGCCATCATGTCGGCATGGTTCGACGACAGGAAGGAGTTGTAGACGTCGCGCTGGTTCCAGTACCAGTAACCGTTGCTCCACTTGGTGGTGTCGCCGGTGGCCCGGAACACGCCGTTGATGAAGTGCACCGGGTAGTTACCGTAACCGCCTGCGGCGATCATGTACGTCGACAGGTAGTAGACGTTCTCCAGATAGTCGGCGTCACCTTGCAACCCCGAGTACTGGACGAACGAACGCGCCCAGAAGTTGTGCCACCAGTTCTTGTAATTGGTGAACGTGGTCGCATAGCCCGTCGTCTTGACCGCGCTGAGCTGGTTGCGGGCCTGGGTCACCGAGTTCTGGCCGGGCGAGTTGATCCGGCTGGCCGCGGTGAACCAGATGGTGTAGCTGGAGGTGGGGGTGATGTTCAGTCGCACCCGGGTGCCGTTGACGACCTGGGTGGTGAAGGAGGCGCCCTCCACCGTGGCGGCGTAGGTGTAGCCGAAGTTGTTCGGGTCGGCCTGGCCGCGGCTGAATCCGGCCGCGGTGGCGTCGGCGAAGGTGGAGACCTGCCGCCAGGTGGTGATGTTCGGGACGTCGGCGCTGTTGCCCACCGCGTTCGGGTCCCAGATGGACAGGTCGACCGAGATGCTGGAGACCCCACCGCGTGTGTCGTCGACGTGGATGCCCATCACCTCCGAGTTGGGCGAGCCCATCACGGTGACGGTGCGGTTCGAGTCGTATTTGGTGGTCAGCGTGCCGTCATACAGCGACAGCCGCTGCTGCATGGTGGTGTAACCCGACTCGATCGCCGGGGTGGTGGTGAAGTCGAGGTTGCCGGCGGCGAAAGCGGACTGCTGGGACAGGTCCACTCCGGAGACCTGCATCCGGTGCCCGCCACCCGCGCTCCAGACCATGGCCCCGGTCTTGCCGTTGCCGACGGTCAGGCCGTGCAGGTTGTTGGTGTTGGGGCGGTTGTAGACAATGTCGTGTTTGGACAGATACCCGGCATAGTTCACGTTCAGGGCCCCGGAGCCCGAGTTGAACGCGGCGTCCGTCGTGGACGCTTGAGCTTGCGTGACCGGATTGATCACGATGAGAGCTGCCGCAATCAGGGCAGCAAGGGGTAGACGGAGTTTCATGAACATGACCTCCAGGGCGTAGAGGATTCACATGCATGAAATATCCTATAGGAAATTTCCTCCGCGAGATACATCTTGTTCACCCCGACCGAGCCACCGCAAGATCGGCCAGCGCGCCGAGGGCTTCCCGGGCCTCATCCCGGATATCCATGGCAGCCAAGGCATCCAGGGCTCGCCGGTGTCCATCGTGGATCCTTTCCTCGGTCGCCGCGAGCGCGCCGCTGCCCACCATGAGCTGCCGGACTCGCCCTGCCCCGGCGTCGTCAAGATCTGGTCGGCCGATCAGCGATCTCAGCTGCGCCCGATCCGCCGCCGTGCTCCGGGCCAGGGCGAGGGCCAGCAACACGGTCGGTTTGGCCTGGCGCAGGTCGTCGAGCACCGACTTGCCGGTGCGCTCGGGTTCGCCAAAGACCCCGAGCACGTCGTCACGCAGCTGAAACGCCTCGCCAAGCGGCTCGCCGAAAGCGGCGTAGGCCTGGATCTGCGAGCGGTCGGCCCCGGCCAGCGCCGCGCCGATCTGCAGCGGCCGCACCACCGAGTAGCGGGCGGTCTTGAGCTGGATCACCCGGATCGCCGCCGCCTCGTCGAAGTCGCCGGTCGCCTGAGCAACGATGTCGAGGTACTCCCCCGCCACCGCCTCGGCCCGCATCATCGCGAAGATGCGCTGGGCCTCGCCGAGCCGTGGCGGTGGCGCGCCGCACTCGGTGAGCACCTGCTCCGACCAGAGCGCGCAGAGATCTCCGGCCAGGAGCGCGCCATTGCGGCCAAAGGCCCGCCCGTCGCCGACCCAGCGCTGCCCGGCATGCAGCCCGGCAAACTCCTCGTGCAACGAGGGCCGGCCCCGGCGGCGGGTGCTCTCGTCGATGATGTCGTCGTGGATGAGAGCGAAGGCGTGGAACAGCTCCAGCGCCGCGCCCGCCGCCACCACGTGCTCATCGCCGTCGGCGCCATCGGTGACGCCACGCCACGCCCAATAGCAGAACGCCGGGCGCAGCCGCTTGCCGCCGTTGAGCACGAAGTGGCGCAACGCATCCAGCATCGGGCTCAGCTCGGGCTCGGGCCAGGCGGCGACTCGGGCATCGACGAAACCGGTCAGTACCGCGTCGATGCGCTCGGTAAGCGAAGCCGACGGCGGTGCCACGGTCATATCCGCTCCGCTAGGCGCAGCAGGAAATCCTTCACCTCGGTGGCGGCTATCCGATCGGTGGCCAGCGCGGGATCCGAGCACAGCAGCATGGGCGAGTCGGCTTCGGTGCTCGGCAGCATGCCGTGCGAGCCGCGGATGGCGGCGGCCCCTGCATCGAGTCCCACCACATTCATCCGGTACCGCATACCAAGCTTCTTACGCAGCAACGCTTTGCCGGCCCGAGCCTTGGCCGCGCCCGGCCCGGCCGGGTCGAAGAGCAGCTCCGCCGGGTCATAGCCGGGCTTGCGGTGGATCTCCACATGGGTGGCGAAGTCCGGCGCGCGGGCGTCGTCGAGCCAGTAGTAGTAGGTGAACCACGCCTGCGGCGCGGCCACCAGCACCAGCTCGCCGCTGCGCTCGTGATCCAGGCCGTGCCGGGCCTTGCCCGCGGCGTCGAGCACCTCGGCCACCCCGGGCAGCTCCGCGCACAGCTTCGCCACCACGGCCACCTCTTCCGGGTCGCGAATGTACACGTGGGCCACCTGATGGTCGGCGACCGCGAAAGCCTTGGACGTCCAGGGATCTAGGTACTCCATCCCGTCCTGGGTGTGCACATTGAGCAGCCCGGCGCGGCGCAGCATCCGGTTGATGTCCACCGGTTGCGTGGCCGGGGTGATGCCGTACTCCGAGAGCGCGACCACTGTTGCCCCGGTATCGAGAAGAGGTGCCAGCACCGCGTCGAGCTCGGCTGCCGCCTTCGCCGCCTGCGGCCCATGCGGGCCAAAGCGTTGCAGGTCGTAGTCGAGGTGCGGCAGATAGACCAGGGTCAGATCGGGGTGGCGGGTGTCGATCACGTGTTTGGCGGCGGCGGCTATCCATGCCGACGAGGGGATTCCCGCACCTGGGCCCCAATAGCTGAAGAGCGGGAACTGCGGCAGCTCGTCGTGAAGCTCCGGCGGATAGGTGTAACAGTCGGGATCCTTGCGCCCGTCGGCGCGGTAGATCGGGCGCGGGGTGATGGTCCAGTCGACGTCGGCGCCCATCGCGTACCACCAGCAGATGTTGGCCACCGTGTAGGAGGGCCACGTCTTGCGCGCGGCCCGCCACAGCTTCTCTCCGCCGACGAGCGCATTGTGCTGCCGCCACAGGAACACCTCGCCCAGATCGCGGAAGTACCAGCCGTTGCCGACGATGCCGTGCTGAGCCGGGGTGAGACCGGTGACGAAGCTGGCCTGCACGCTGCACGTCACCGCGGGCAGCACCGGATCCAGCCTGGCGCTGAAACCCTTGGCGCCCAAGGCTTTGAGCCGTGGCATGTGTTCCAGCAGGGGTGGGGTCAGGCCGACCACGTCCAGGACGACCAGGGGGTTGGGACGATCCATCACGACACTCCGAGGGCTGCAAGCTGGTCGCGGGCATAGGCCAGCTCGGCGGCGATGCCCGCGGCGAGACTGGCGTCATCGACGGGCCGGGCCGCCGGGGGAAGCACATTCCAGGTGTAGGTCTCCACCTCGAAGTGGTCGCAGACGCCGACCAGGGCGGCCAGGCCGTCCTCGAGCACGGCCGTGCTCGTCTGCAAGGGCGGCAACGGTTTCTGATGAAGCGGCGCGTGGAAGTGGATGCGCCACGGCCCGGGCGCAGTCGACTCCAGCGCCTCGGGCAGATCGTCGAAGGCGGCGCCGCCGCGCGAACGCGTCTGGTGCAGGAAACGCGGCTCGGCGTACTGGGCCAGGGTGTCGTGCGACACCTTGGGGTCGGTCACCTCAAGCGCCGCCGACACCTGCGTCTTGACCACCGGGATCCCGGCCGCGGTCAGCTTCGCCACCGCATCGCGCGGGCTCTCCCAGGCGCAGGCGAGGTGGGCCAGATCGACGCAGACCCCGATGCGGTCGGTGTCCGCCCCGGCCAAGGCCGCGATGGCCTGGTCGGTGTTCTCCACCACGCAGCCCGGCTCCGGCTCCATCGCCACCCGGATGTCGCGGTCGCACTCCCCCAGCCCGGTGGCCAGCTCCTTGAGCATGCTGTGGGCGGCGCTGAGCCGGGACGGATGCCACGGCTCCCGCCACGCGAAAGGCAGCGTCGAAATCGAGCCCCGGATGATCCCGGCCGGCAGCAGATCGGTCAGCACCCGGGCCAGATCGAGCGTGTAGTCCAATCGCCGCCGGTCTGTCCAATCGGGATGGTAGACGTCGTGTTTGACGACCGGGGCGTGGAAGGCCTGATAGGGGAAACCGTTGAGGGTCACCGTTTCCAGGCCGCGCACGGTCATCTCCCGGTAGAGCCGGGAACGCAGCACCGGATCCGCGGCGAGGGCGGCCGCGACCGGTGCTGCGAGCCATAGCCCGAGCCCGAGCACGTCGACCCCGAGAAGGTCGCGCACAGGCACGGCAAACCTGTCGAGCTGGCTCAGCATCCCGGCGAAATCCTCCGCCGCGTGCACGTTGGTGCAGTAGGCCAGATGGACCGTGGATCCGTTGGGATGGGTCAGCCGCATCACGAACCGCCGCGCAGAATCGAATTGCCCTCAAAAATCGGCTCAGGCGCGGCATCCTCCAGATCGAGGCGGCCCGACTGGCCGTAGAACTCCACCGGGTTGCGCCACAACACCCTGTCCACCTCGTCGTCGCTGAACCCGGCCGCGACCATGGCTTCGGCTGTGCGCACGGTCAGCAGCGGGTCTGACTTGCCCCAGTCTGCGGCTGAATTCACCAGCATCCGGTCCAGGCCATATCGCCCGAGGATGGCCACCATCCGGTCGGGCGACATCTTGGTGTCGGGATAGATGGAAAAGCCCATCCAGCAACCCGAACCCGCCACCGCGTCCACGGTGATCTCATTCAGGTGGTCCAGCACGACCCGCCCCGGCTCGATCCCTGACTCCTTTATTACGTCAAGGCTTCTCTGGGTACCGAGCAGCTTGTCGCGATGTGGGGTATGCACCAGGGCCGGAAGCTCATGGGCGCGGGCCAGTTCCAGCTGGGCGGCGAAGGCGTCGTCCTCGTCCGGCGTCATCGAGTCGTAGCCGATCTCGCCCACGGCCACCACCCGATCCTTGGCCAGATAGCGGGGAAGCAACGGCAGCACGTCGCGGCAACGCGGGTCGTTGGCCTCCTTCGGATTCAGCGCGATCGTGCAATGGTGGCGGATGCCGTACTGGCTGGCGCGGAAGGGTTCCCAGCCCACCAGCGAGTCGAAGTAGTCGGTGAACGAGCCCACGCTGGTGCGCGGCTGGCCCAGCCAGAACGCCGGCTCGACCAGGGCACGCACCCCGGCCGCGGCCATCCGCTCGTAGTCGTCGGTGGTGCGGGAGGTCATGTGGATATGGGGATCGAAGATGCGCATCAGCGGAGCCTTTCCAACAGGGAGATGGCATCGGCGGGCATGATGCGCCCGGCCGCCTCTCGCTCCTTTCGCAAACCGTCAAGCATCCGGCCGAGTTCGGCGTCGGCTCGTTCGTTCAGGCCGTGTACCTGTGCCAGTTGCAGGCCCATGAAAACCGCCTTGAGCACCGCCTGACGCCACTCGGCGTCGGTCAGCTGGGCCGCGGCGGGCCCCAGCGCCGCGGCGACCAGGCGGGAGTCGTTGCTGCGCAGCGCATCCCGAAGCAGGTCGGGCACGGGACAGGCGCGCAGGATGGCGCGCTTTTCCTCGTTGTCCCCGTAGCGGTACAGGTCGCTCACCTGCTGCGGCGACAGCTGAAACGATTGCAGCAGGCGGATTCTGGCCATCTCCGCGTTGGCCCGGCCCACCTTGCGCCCGGCCGCGGCCAGCTCGGTGGCGAGATTGCCCTCCCCCGCCGCGCGGGCCTCACCCAGCCACTGACTGACGCGCAGGAAGTTCAGCGAGCGGGCGGCCACGTCGGGGGCGGCGTGCGAATGGCGCGGCAGTTCCACCGCGACCAGCCCGGTATAGCCGGTCTGCGCCAGCGAATGCAGCACCGGCGGAAAGTCGATCTCGCCCGCACCGAACTCGAGATGCTCGTGCACGCCGCGGCGCATATCGTCGATCTGAACGTTCACCAGGTGCGGCCCGGCCCGCCGCACACATTCGGCGACTTCTTCCAGCTCGTTGGCGCGACAGTGTCCAATGTCGAGGGTGAGCCGCAGGGTCTCGCCCACCTCGCCGCGGAGCCGGTCCCACTGCTCGAAGTTCTCCACGAGCATCCCCGGCTCCGGCTCGAACCCGAGCGGCACTCCGGCATTGTCCGCGTGGGCGGCCACCTGCGCGCAGCCGCGCACCAGGCGTTGCCACGCCTCGTCGGGCGACACGTGCGGGGGGCGCACCCCGGCCCAGAAGGACATCGCCTCGGCGTTGAGGTCGGCGGCGATGTCTATGGCGCGCTTGAGGAAGTCGAGCCGCGCGTCGCTGTCGTCGTCGAGCAGGGTGGGCGCGTGCTTGTGCCGCGGGTTGAGCAGGTAACGCGCGCCGGTCTCGATGACCACACCCAGCCGCAGCTCGGCCAGCCGCTTGGCCACCCTGGCCACCCTGGCCGGCAGGTCGGCGGCGAACGGGTCCAGGTGATGGTGGTCCAGGGTCAGCGCCACCCCTTCATAGCCGAGCTCGGCGATAATGGTCAGCGCATCTTCGAGCCGATGGTTGGCGAAACCGTTGGTGCCGTAGCCGAATCTCAGACCAGTGCCGATCATGTCGCCGCCACCACCTTGGCCAGCCGAGCGCCCAGCGGCGCCGCGGCCGCGACCAGCGCGCCGGTGACCGGCCGGCCGGCATAGGCGGTAAGCGCACCCTGCAAAGCCGGCAGCGAAGTGATCCCCGCCCCCACCGCCGCCCGAACGTTGCCCGCACGCGGGTCCCGCAACACGTTGCGCTGCGCCTTGCCAAACCGCGCCGCATACCACCCCGCCAGCGCCGCATTCACCCACGACGCCAGCCCGCCGCCCTTCCCCCGACTCGGCCGCATCTCCACCGCCCCCTCGCCGCGCCGCGCGCGACCGGCCGCCAGGCCACCCGGCATCTCCAACGCCCCCTCGCTGCGCCGCGCGCGACCGGCCGCCAGGCCACCCGGCATCTCCAACGCCCCCTCGCTGCGCCGCGCGCGGCCCGGCAATGGCCGGCGCTGGCTGGCGGAAGCGGATTGGCTCCGGGACTCGGCGGCCGCCGCGGAGGCGATGAGAGCGGTGGCGGTGAGGGTGGCAAGGGGCAGCGTTCTGTCCGCGCCGTGGACTTCTCGGCGGGAGAGGGCGGTGACCGCGTAGGTGTGCGCGGCGACGATGGCCGCGGGGCGCACGGCTTTGCGGATGCTTCCGGTGCTGGCGCCCATGAGCACATCCAGGCCCCGGCACAGGGCCATCCCGGCCGGGCCCGCCCCGGTGTTCTTCCACTTCACGTCGTAGGTCCAGATCGCGGCGGCCAAGCCGGTGGCGAGCACCGCCGTCTTGCGCCCGCCCGAAAACCCAGCCAGGGCAAGGCCAGCCGCGGTCAGCCCACCGGCGACGGCGAGCGCGGCGCGCGGGCTGACCCGTCCCGACGGGATCGGGCGCTCCGGCCTTTCGGTCGCGTCCAGCTCCCGGTCGGCCCAGTCGTTGGCGGCCATGCCCGCCCAGTAGAGGCAGACCGAGGCGGCGGCTATCCCGGCGGTCTTGGCGCCCAAAGCTTGCGCGGCGCTCGCCCCGGCGATGGCGTCGCCGGGCACCGACAGCGCGGCCGGTGCCCGGACCAGATCGGCGAAGTCACTCGGTGTCATTCCAGCCTCCCACCCACTCGCACAGGACGCGCCACTGATCGGCCAGCGAGTGGGAGACCTCGCCGATCGGGTCTTTGAAGAAGAAGGCCAGTTGCGGCAACCGGCCGGACAGCCCGCGGCTGTGCGCGGCGGCGGTCAGCCGCACCAGGTCGAGCACGAGCGGCGCGGCCAGCGCCGAGTCGCAGCCGTGCCAGGTGAACTCCATGCGCATCCGGCTGCCGAGGAACCCGCTGAACGTGATGAGGTCCCACGCGGTCTTCAGGTCACCGATGTCGGGTACGTAGTCGATGCGGGTGTGGCCCTCCGGCTCGTAGCCCAGCGTCTCGCGCAGCACGCGTTGCTTACTGGCCACCTTGGCGGCGTTGGCTTCCGGCTGCGCCAGGTTCGCCCCGTCCCCGCCGCCGAGCAGATTCGTCCCCGACCACGACCGCACGTGCAGGTTGCGCATCGCGAACATGGGCGCCAGCACCGACTTCAGCAATGTCTCGCCGGTCTTGCCGTCGTGCCCCGCGTAAGGCACTCCGGCGGCGAGGGCCAGCTGATCCAGCGCGGGGAGCCGCGCCCCGACCGAGGGCGTGAAGTCCACATAGGAGCATCCTGCGGAGAATGCCGCGTAAGCGTAGAGCGCGCTCGGCGGCAGGACGTCCTCCGACTTCAGCGCTTCGGTCAGCAGACCCAGATCCTGGTGTGCCGGATGCGCAGCGGGCATCGGCTCGGTCGAGGTCACGTTGACCACGACCACTTGGTCGAGCTCGTGGCGTTCGCGGAAGCTCACCAGGTCGGCGATCAGCTGTCGCGCGGTCTCCTCCTGGCTGTGGCCACGGCTCGGCGTGCGAAGCTCGGCCTCCACCGCGGACAGCTCGTCCCCGACCGCGTCCACAATGGACGCTGGCAACACCCCGGCCGCCACCAGAGACTGCGCCTTCTTCACCAGGCATAGTTCGGAAATGTCGTGGCCGCCGAAGACCAGGTCGGCCAGGTTGGGCAACGCCGGGCTGCGCAGAGGCGCGAGCTCGGTGACACACCCCACGGGCTCCGCGAGACAGGCCCGCACAGCCAAAGCTCCCACGAGGCTGGTCACCGCGACCGAGCCACGTGCACCGGCCAACCACATACCAGTCCGCACAGGGCCTCCTGTTTCGCGTACGTGGCGGTCATATTAAATCTACAGAAGCAAAAGTTTCTAGATAGAAGTCTATACTTTCTTCTGATCTAGCAAAAGTTTCGATCGTGGACGCAAATCTGAGGTCCCGGACCTCGCCCGGCCGGTACTCCACCCGGGCCGCGCCGCATGGGATACTCCCCCCGTGATCAGGGCGGCAGGGGCGGCGGAAGCGGAAACGCCGGTTCGTGAGGGGATATGGCGACCGCACAACGCGCTTCGGCTGCTCATCGGGCTGCTGATCGCGATCGGCGCGCCGCTGGGCGCCACCACCCTGGTTCGCCACGGGATCATCGGGGAGTTCCCTTCCCTGCTATACGTGGTCTGTATAGTGGCCGCCGCGCTCGTGGGCAGGCTGATCGCCGGCGTAGCCGCGGTGCTGGGCTCGGCATTCCTGATGACCGTCTACGTGGTCGGGCCGGGCACTTCGATTGTCAAGACGCTGCAGGGAAACGTCGTCGACTTTGCGGCCTTCGTCGGCCTGGGCATCATCGTGGCGGCGCTGATCGCCCGTACCGACCGCGCGCTGGCACTGGAGCAAAGAGCGCGCAAAGCCGCCAATGTCGCGCAGGAGCGCCTTTCGCTCATCTCCGAAATCAGCGCTATTCTGGCCAATTCCTTCGAGCTGACCGCCAATGTGGACGCCGCCTGCGCGGCGATCGTGCGCCGCGGCGCCTGGGAACAGGCCTTGGTTTTCACCCACGATGGGGAGAACATCCGCTTTCTTGGCGGCGCCCAGCCCGATCGCCGGCAAAACGGCAAACGCCGCTCGGAGGAGACCGCCGATCTGGTGTCGGCCGCGCTGGAAACGCGGCGCATTCACACCCTCGACCGCACGACGATAGGCCGCCGAGTCGGGCGATTCGGCGCCGTGCGCTACAAGTCGGGCCTGGTCGTGCCCCTGCTCAACAACTCCGACAGCGTCGGCGGGCTGGTGCTGCTGGACAGCTCCCGAGCCCGCAGTTACAGCCCCATCGACCTCGTTTTCGCCCAAGAGCTCGGCGAGCGCGTCGCCCGCGCCCTGGACAACGCCCGCCGCTACGAGCACCAGGTGCACATCGCCCACACCCTTCAGCAGAGCCTGCTGCCCAAGTCACTGCCGTCGATACCCGGGCTATCGATCAATGCCCGCTATCAGGCCGGCACCGGAACCGAGGTGGGTGGCGACTTCTATGACGTGTTTGGTTTGGACGCCAACACGTGGATGGTGGTGATCGGCGACGTATGCGGCAAAGGCCCGGAGGCGGCCGCGGTCATGACCATCACCCGGGCTACCCTGCGCGCCTTGGCTTTGCACGAGCGCAGTCCGCAGCGGCTGCTGGCGCTGCTCAATGAGGCCCTGCTGGCCCAGGTGCCCGATCAGCGCTTCGTCACCGTCTGCTGCGCCACCGTCCACATGTCGGCCAAGTCCATGCGGCTGACCGTGGCGCTGGCCGGACACCCGCCGCCGATGGTGCGCCGCCGCGACGGCCAGATCGAGCCGGTCAAGGTCGCCTACGGCCCGCTGCTCGGAGTGTTCCCGGAGGTGACCCACGCCGAGGCCACGGTCGAGGTGGGCGAGAAGGAAGCCGTCGTCTTCTACACCGACGGCATCGAGACCCGCGAGCTGACCGCCGAGGATTCCGCCTTGGCACTGCTGCAGGAGCACGGGGCCAACCCGGTCGACCAGATCGCGGAACACTTCACGGCGAAAGCCCGGGCCGCGCAGAACGGTCACCGCGACGACCTGGTGGTGCTCACCTTCGAAGTGGCTGGCAGGTCCTAGCCGTGCGCTGGCGGCCAAGGAGTTCACCCGGCAATCCGCCGACACCGCGGAATTGCCAAGGGGGAGCTCCAAGGCCGCATGGCCGCGCGGCGCTGATCAGCCTGATCTCCGCCGAGGCCATCTCCAATGTGGGCAGCCGGATGACGTTGTTCGCCATCCCCTGGCTGGTGCTGGTCACCACGGGCAGCCCGGTTCAGGTCGGCCTGGTCACCGCGGCCGAGACGCTGACCTACGTGATCAGCGGGGTGCTGGCCGCACCGTTGCAGGACAGGCTGGGCGACCGGGTCACCTCCATCGGCTCCGATCTGGGTAGCGTCGCCGCATTGGCCGCGATCGCCCTGTTCGGCCAGACCGATTTCACCCTCTTGATGGTGCTTGCGGCGGTGCTGGGAACGCTGCGCGCGCAGGCCGACCGGTCCAAGGTGACCATGCTGGCGCCGATGATGGACGTGGCCGGCGCCGACTACGCCCGGGTGGCGGCCATTCGCGAGAGCGTGTTGCGCAGCTCGACCCTGCTCGGCTCGGCCCTGGCCGGGGTGGTCATCGTCTTCTTCGGCGCCATCGGCGGCATCTGGATCGACGCGGCGTCCTTCGCCGTCGCTGCCGTGCTGGTCAAAATCGTTGCCGCGCCACCGGTTGCCGTGGCCGAGGAGAAGCCGCCCTACTTCGCCGCGCTCAGCGAGGGCTTCGCCATGTTCCGCCATGACCGCCTGCTGCGGGCGGTGACCGGGATGCTGTTCTTCACCAACCTGTTCAACCAGGCCAGTACGGTGGTCTTCATCCCGCTCTGGGTGTTGTCCAATATGGACGATCCGGCCGCGCTGGGCGCCGTCGCCACCGCCTACGCCGTGGGCATCATCGCCGGCAGCTTCGTGGTCGCATGGCTGACGCCGATCCTGAAGCGCTACCCGATGCTCGTGACCGGCTACCTCATCGGCGGCGCGCCACGTTTCCTGGTGCTGGCGCTCAGCGACAACCTGACCGTCGTGGTGGTCGTCTGGCTGGTCTCCGGGATCGCCATGTCCTCACTCAACCCGACCGTCGCCGCCATGGTCTACCACCGGACGCCGAAGAAGATGCTGGCGCGCGTCGGCGGCATCATCACCGCGGTGGCCTTCGGCGGCGTGCCGCTGGGCGGCATCATCGGCGGCCTGCTCGTCGAGTCGCTCGGCCTGGTCGACGCCATCCTGATCGCGACCGCTGCCTATTTCATGGCCAGCCTGAGCCCGGTCTTCGGCTATCACCTGTGGCGTGAGATCGACGACAGCGCGCCCAAACAAAAGCAGCCCTGGATCGGGCAGGTACTGGCCGGCCTGCGGATCACCTTCCGCTACGTGGGCGGCGAGTGGACCCTGTCGGTCTGGCGGCGCGGGCGATGGCTCGGCAAGCATTCCGTCGAGGCGAAGATGGCCGTGAACGCTTTGGCCCGGCTGGAAACCGAGCAGGTGCACGCCGCGCTGAACGAGGTGCTGCACCACGATCGATCGCTGGCCGAGGCGCAAGTGCGCAAAGCGCGACAGCGCATCGAAGCATTTGGGCAGTATGCTGCTGACGGTGGAGTCAGCTATCCTTACTCGCCCCTCGAACCTCGCTGAGCTGCCGCTGACCGCGTTGCAGACGCGCTGGTGGTTCCTTTGCACCGCCTACCCGGGCGGTTCCTCTCCCTTGGTCGGCCTGGTTCACCGCATCCGCGGGCCGCTTGATGTCGACGCGTGGCGGCGCGCCATAGACACCATCGTCAACCGCCACGAGATCCTGCGCACGCTGTTCCTCGACCGGGGCGACGGGCCGGTGCAGATCGTCGGCCCGGCCGAGGGCCTGCCGCTGGAAATCCTCGACCTGCGTGACGTGCCGGCGGCGCAACGCGAGCAGGCGGCCCGGGATCTGTTGCACGACAGGCGAAGTCTCTCCCTCGACCTGCAACAGGGGCCGCTGGTGCACTCGTGCCTGATTCAGCTCGGCGACGAGGATTTCGTCTGGTCCATGACGATCCATCACATCCTCTCCGACGGGTTCTCCCTGGCGGTCATCGACCGTGAGCTCGCGGCGCTCTACCCGGCCTGCCGCGACGGTTCGCCGGCCGAGGTCGCCGAGCTGACGGTGCAATACGGCGACTTTGCCCTGTGGCAGTCCACTTCGGACACTTCGAAGGAAGAGGAGGACAGGGCCTATTGGCGCGAGCAGCTGGCTTCGGTACCCCCATTGGAGCTTAAAAACTCGTTGCCGCGCCCGGCCCAGAAGGGCGCGCCCGCCGCGGAGATCGGCTATGTGATCGGCGACGATCTGGTTAGAGCCATCGACGCGCTGGCCCGGGCCACCCGGTGCAGCCGGTTCGTCGTGCTGCTCGCGGCGTTGAACGTGCTGCTTTCCCGCTTCAGCGATCAGCGCGACTTCTGCGTCGGCATCCCCATCGCCGGCATCGGGCGCACCCGCCCAGAGCTGGCAAAGCTGGTGGGGCTGTTCAACAACGCGCTCGCCCTGCGGGCCCGGCTCGGCGACGAGCAGACCTTCAAAGACGTTCTGCTGGGTACCAGAGACGTGGTCTTCGACGCCCTGGACCACCAGGATCTGCCCTGGGGAGAGGTGGTCGCGACGGTGCAGGCGCCCCACGAGCCGGGCCGCGCGCAGGTCTTTCAGGCCATGTTCCTGCACGACGACGTCGAGGTGGCCAGCCGCCTCGAGCTGGCCGGGCTGGTGGTCGAGGAGTTCCCGCTGCCGATCCCGCGCATCCTGCACGACATCATGGTCTACGCCCGGCCCGCCCGCGGCGGCCTGGGCATCCGGTTCGTTTACGACACGGCCTTGTTCACCCCGGAGACGATGGCCGCGCTGGGGCGAGATTTCGAAGCCCTGCTGCGTGAAGTTGCCGAAGAGCCAGCTTGTCCAGCTTTCCCAGCGCGGTGAGCGGAAGCTCGGCCACGATCTGCACGGTCCGCGGGGCCCAGAGCTCGTTGAGCCGGGCCACCGCCCACCGGCGCAGCTCGTCGCCGGTCACCGCGGCGTCGCCGATCAGCTGAACGTAGGCGTGCACGGCCTCGCCCAGCTCGGGGTCGGGCACGCCGATCACAGCTGATGCCGCTACCTGCGGATGCGCGTTGAGGGCATCCTCGACAGTGCGCGAGTAGACGTTGGTGGAGGTCAGCCCGGTGACAATCATGTCCTTGGCGCGGTCGACAAGATAGAGATAGCCGTCGACATCGAAATATCCGAGATCGCCGGTGCGCAGCCAGCCGTCCACGAGGGTCTGCGCGGTCAGCTCGGGCTGGCCCCAGTACCCTGACATCATCAGCCGGGCGCTGGCCCACACCTGCCCCACCACCCCGGGCGCAACCTCCTGCCCGGCCTCATCGCGAATCTCGACCCGGGCCGGCGCAAGCGGCTTGCCGCAGGAGGCGAGCCGCTGCGGATGCGCCGGATCGTGCTGGGCGCTGGAATAGGCGGCGATGAGCGTGATCTCACTCATTCCGTAGGCGGGCAACAGCACCGGCCCGAACCTGTCGATCGCCTGCTGCAGGCGCGATGGCGCGATCGCACTGCCCGCACAGGCGAGCATGGCCAGGCTGGAGGTGTCGGTGGCGGCCAGAGCCGGATGGTCGAGCAGCCGGTAGAGCATGGGCGGCGGCAGGGTGGCCACGGTGATGCGCTCGCTCTGCACGGTCTGCAAGAACCCGGCGGCGTCGAAACGGTCGTGCTGCACCAGGGTTCCCCCGCTGAACAGGGTGATCAGCGCCGCGGCCTGGGAAGAGGAGTGCCAGAACCCGGCGACCGCAAGCTGGCGCAGCGGCGGCCCGCCCGCGGCGCGGGTGCGCTGCGCGCTGGCGAGGACGTTGCCGAAGAAGTCGTGCCGGTGGTGCACCAGCTTCGGCCGCCCGGTCGTCCCGCCGGTCTGAAACAGCGACTGCGGCTCACCTTCCCCTCCGAGCACGACCTCTCCGGCCGGATGCCAGGTCACGTCGGGCTCGGTGAGGTGGTGGGAAACCTGTGCCATGGCAAGGAAATCGGCGCGCTGGCTGGGCGGGGCGTTGCTGGCGATCCACGCCGAGCGGCAGCCCAGCAGATGCAGCGCCAGCTGGGCGACGACCGCTTCGGGGGTGTTGCCCGCCGCGACGCCGACCGCGTCTCCGGGGCGGATTCCGTTGCGCAGCAAGCTCGCCGCGGTGGCGTTGACTGCCGTGCGCAGGTCGGCATAGGACAGCCGGCGCGAGCCGTGCACTATCGCCTCGCCGTCGCCGTAGCCTTCGAACAGCGCCAGGCCTTCGTGCACATAGCTCACTTGGCCGCCGCCTGCAGCTGCGCGACCTTGGCCGCCATCTCCCGCACGGTCGGGGTGTCGAAGACCGAGCGCATCGGCAGCCGCACTCCGTACACCTCACGGACCCGGGCCACCAGCTGAACCGCGAGCAGCGAGGTGCCGCCGAGGTCGAAGAAGTCGTCGTCGGCACGCACCCCGTCGACGCCGAGCAGCTGCACCCAGATGGCGCTCAGGCCGCCCGCATCGTCCTGCGCGGTGGGCGCTTTCGGGGCTGCGGGCTCGGGTTGCGCCGTCAGGTCCGGGTCGACCCAGTGGCGAGTGCGCTCGTAGGGATAGCCGGGCAGTGGCACCCGCCGTCCGTTGCTCTCCAGTCGCACCTCGAGGCCGTGTGTCCACAGCTGACCGGCGGCCAGCAGCGGGCTCGGCTGAAGGGCGATCGGTTTGGGGGCGCCCTTGGCCAGGTACAGGTGGGCGAACCGGCTGAGCTGACCGGCTCCGCAGTCCACCACGACCCCGGGCTCGCTCAGCGCTTCGCTCAGACACTGTCCGAACAGGACGGTGGCCTGGAGATAGGCCGCCCAATGATGGGGGTCGGCCGGCACCGCTGTGCCGGTGACGGTCGACAGGTAAGGCCTTTGCGGTGCGCCGGGCCGGGCCTGCGCCACCGCTAGCCCGAACTCCTCGGCGATCCCCTTGTCCGGCAAAGGATGGCGACCCGGCATCGGGCGGGCCGTGATGCCCTCGATGGCGAGCTGGGCCGCGAATTCGCCGATCGCCTCATCGTCGCCGCAGACCACGCTGGCCGCGGGTCCGTTGACAGCGGCCAGATGCAGCCCGCTGGGCAGGTGGAAGCGGTCGGGTGCGGCCGAGATCCCCAGCAGCACCCCGGTCGGCGCCGTCGCCAGCAGCCGCTCCCGCAGCTGCGCCAGCCGGGCGCCGGTGGCCTCATCGAACACCCCGGCGGCGGTGGCCGCGACCAGCTCGCCCACCCCGACGCCGATCAGCGCCGCCGATGGCGCGCCGAGGGACTGCCACGCCCGCAACGCGTCGGCGAAGGCAACCTCGCCGGGGAACAGGACCACCAGCCGCGGCGGCGTTGCGGACGCCACCCCGGCATGGCGCTTTCGGGCCTCGCGCAAGGCGACCGCCGCGCTTGCGGGGTGGTCGGCGACCACCGCCACGCGATGCGGATACGCCACGCGACCCACCCGCAAGGTGTGCGCCACATCGCCCAGATCTGCCACAGCCGTGTGCTCGAGGTGGGTCGCCAGGCGCTCCACCGCCGCCTCCAGCGCCTTCGCCGAGCGGGCCGAGACCTGAATCAGCTGCTCGGCGGGCGCAGCTTCGGCGCTCGCCCGCACCGGCGTGTGTTCCTCAAGCACCACGTGGGCGTTGGTGCCGCCCACGCCGAAGGCGCTCACCGCGGCCAGCCGGGCGGTGTCGCTTTCCCAGGACGCGAGCGCGGCGTTGACGTAGAACGGGCTCGACGCGAAATCGAGCTCCGGATGGGCCACGGCAAAGCCCGCGGTCGGCGGGATCATCCGATGCTCCAAAGCGAGCACAGCCTTGATGAACGACACCACCCCGGCGCCCTGGCTCAGGTGGCCGATGTTCGCCTTCACCGAGCCGAGCGCGCACCACTGGCGTTGCGCGGTGCCATGGCCGAACACGGTTCGCAGCGCTTCCACCTCGATCTGGTCGGAGATCGGGCTGCCCAGGCCGAACGCCTCCACGTAGCCCACCTCTTCGGGGGCCACCCCGGCCATCGCCAGCGCGGCGGCGATCACGGCCACCTGTCCCTGCACGCTGGGCGCGGTGAAGCCAGCCTTGGCCGCACCGTCGTTGTTGATGGCGTTGCCGCGGATCACCGCGTGCACGTGGTCGCCGTCGGCCACCGCGTCCTCAAGCCGTTTCAGCAGAACGGCTCCGCCGCCGCTGCCCCACACCGTCCCGGTGGCTTCCGCGTCGAACGGGCGGGCGTAGCCGTCCGCGGATGCGCCGGCTCCGTCCCGGTACCGGTAGCCGCGTTCGGCGGGCAGCTCGATGTTGGTGCCGCCGGCCAGCGCCATGTCGCACTCACCCGCGCGCAGCGCCTCGGCCGCAAGATGAATCGCCACCAGCGAAGTGGAGCAGGCGGTGTAGACCCCGACGCTCGGCCCGCGCAGGTCGAGCTTGTGCGACACCAGGGTGGTGAAGGTGTCGGCATGGTTGCCGATGCCGAGGGTGGTGTGGTCGAAAAGCGACATCACCTCCCGGTTGCGGTAGAGGTGAAGCCAGCGATAGGCCTCCATGCCCCGCCCGCCGTAGACGGCGATGTCACCGGCGAAGGTGGCCGGGTTCCAGCCCGCGTTCTCCAGCGCCGCATGGCACAGCTCGAGGAAGAGGCGGTGCTGCGGATCGGCCAGCGAGGCTTCCCGCGGCGTCATCCCGAACAGGCCCGCGTCGAAATTCTCCATGTCGTCGAGCAGGTAGGCGGCCGCCACATAGTCCGGGTCGTCCACCTCTCCGGCCGGCGCACCGGCCGCCAGCATCCGCTCACGGCTCAGCTGCGTGCGCGCCTGTACACCGGCGGTCACGTTGCGCCAGAACCGGTCCAGGTCGCCCGCACCCGGGACGCGACAGGCCATCCCGATCACCGCGATGGGTTCCATGGTGTCTAATGCCTCTCTGTGCCTGAGGAATTGCGGCTCAGCCCCCGGTCGCGACGGGCCGCGCCGCGGCGGGCCGCGCGCTGCAGCAGCTCGTCGACGCCGTCGCGGTCATCGCCGTCGAGATGGCGGGCCAGCGCGCGTACGGTGGGATGGCCGAACAGGTCGACCAGGCGCAGCTCGCGCCCGGCGAGCTCGCGCAGCCGCCGCTGGACCACCGCCATCGCCAGCGAGCCGCCCCCGACATCGAAGAAACTGTCGGTGACGCCGACCTCGGCGCGGCCGAGCACGTCGCACCAGATTCCGGCCACCGCCTGTTCGGTGGGCGTCGCGGGCGGCACGAAAGCGCTTGGCACCACTTGCTTTCGGCGCGCCCGTGGCACCGGGGCCGCGGCCACGGCGGCCGGTTGCGGCGGCTGGCCTGTGGCGAGTACCTGCACGATGCTGTCCAGCAGGCCCGTCATGCGCGCCGGGCCGAACAGATCGGAGTTGTACACCACCTCCAGGCGCAGCCTGCCGTTGCGCTCTATGCCGTAGAGCGTCAGCTCGAAGGGAGAGCCGGGGGCGGGCACCTGCACCGGCTCACTGCGCAGACCTGCGAGCCGCAGCTCGGGCGCCTCGAAGTTGAACATGTTGAACAGCACCTGCACCAGCGGGGTGCGCTGAACCTGACCGGACAGGCCCAGCTGCGCCACCAGCCGCTCAAGGGGCGCTTCGGGATGCGCCAGCGCGGCGAGCAGCTCGTCGCGCGCCGCCCGCACCTGCTCGGCGAAGCCGGTCTGGGCGCCGACCCGCAGCCGCAGCGGCGCGATCTCGATGAAGAAGCCGACCATCTCCTGAAACTCGGCCAGTCTGCGATCCACCATGGGGGTACCGATGACAACCTCGTCCTGTCCGGTAATCCCTCCCAGCACCGCGCCGAAAGCCGCCAGCAGCACAGCGGGCGCGGTGGCGCCCTGCGCGCGGGCCAGCCGATGCACCCCGGCGGTGGTCTGCTCGTCGAGGACCACAGCCGCCTGCGCCGCGGCGAAAGTCAGCTCCCGCGGCCGAGGCCGATCGGTGGGCAGGTCGATCACAGCCGGCGCACCGTCCAAATGCGACAGCCAGCGGTCCACGTCCGCTTCCAGCCGGCCACGCTGCCGCTGCACCCGATAGTGCGCGTAGTCGGCGTAGCTGGCGCCCAGCGCGGGAAGCTGCGCCGGCCGGCCCTGCGCCGCGGCCGCGTAGGCCGCCGCCAAATCGTTGTACAGCAACGATTGCGACCATCCGTCGAAGACGGCGTGGTGCAATGTCAGGCTGAGAATGTGTTCCTGCGGCCCGAGCCGGATGAGCCTGGCTCGCCACAGCCGGTCACGGGTCAGGTCGAAGGACTCCCGCGCCCACTGGGCGAGCATCACCGTGGCCCGATCCCGATCGGTCTCGATCACGGGAAGAATGATCGGCGTCACCGGATCCTGAACGGCTTCCGGCCGGCCGGACGAGTCGGTGATGCGCCAGCGGAGGACCTCCTGGCGTTCGGTGACCGCAGTGAACGCCGCCTCCAGCGCGAGCAGGTCCAGCGGGCCGGTGAGGCGCTCCGCGATGGCCACGTTGTAGGCGGTGGCCGCGTCCGGCGAGTACCGGTCCAGGAACCAGAGCCGTTGCTGCGCAGGCGAAAGCGCGGGCGGCCGGTACCCGGCGACCGTGTCGGGCCCGATAGCCTCAGCGCGCGCCACCCGCTCGGCGATGCCGCGCACGGTCCTTCCGAGCAGAACATCTTCGATAGCTACATCGCGCCCAAGCCGCGGCCGAAGCTCCGCCACCAGCCGCATGGCCGTAATCGAGTGCCCCCCGCAGTCAAAGAAGTCGTCGTCGCGCCCAAAGTCGCCCTCCCCCAGCAACTCCCCCCAGACCTGCGCCACCGCCCTCTCCTCCGCACCAACAGGTCCCCCACCCCGCGGCACCACCGCCTGACCGCCCAGTGCCGCCGCAGCTTCGGCACGGCCAAGCTCTGCCCCTACCGCGCCGCCCCGGCCTTCCGCCCCCGCCTGACCGCTCAGCGCTGCCGCGGCTTCGCCGCGAGGCCCTGGTCGGGGCGGCAGGGCGGTGAGTAGCTGGTCGAGGTCGACTTTGCCGGTGCTCAGCAGGGGTAGTTCGGGCACTACGTGCACGCGGGCCGGGACCATCGCGGAGGGCAGCAGCCGCCCGCAGTGGTCACGGATCTCCTGTGGCTCAGCCGTTGCGGTGACGAAGGCGATCAGCTGACCGGCGTGGAAGGCCACCGCCGCATGCTGCACGCCAGAGTGACCGCGCAGCACCGCCTCCACCTCGCCCAGCTCGACCCGCTGACCGCGCACCTTCACCTGCCGGTCGGCCCGGCCCAGGAAGGCCAGGGTGCCATCGGGTTGCCACGCCACCAGATCGCCGGTGCGATAAACCCGGGCCCCGGGCTGGAAGGGATCCTCGATGAACCGAGAAGCGGTCAGCGCTGGATCGTCCAGATAGCCGCGGGCCAGGCCCGGCCCGCCCGCCAGCAGTTCACCCGGCTGCCCCGTGTCGACCAGCCGGTTGTCCTCGTCGACGACGTAGGCGCGATGGTTGGCCGCGGGCGCGCCGATCGGCAACGGCCTGTCCCACTGCCCGCTCGCCTCGAACCAGGTGACGAGCACTGTCGCCTCGGTGGGCCCGAAAAGGTTGAGGAACCGGCGTTGCGGGGTGGCCCAGCGCGCCACCTGCTCCGGGCCGGGCGCCTCGCTTCCGGTCATCACCACGCGCAGCGTGGGAAGCTGTGCCGGGTCCAGCACCGGCAGCAGCGCGGGCGGGAGGAAGGCCGCCGTGATCTCGTGCTCGCGGCAGAACCGTTGCAGGCGAATCGGATCCGCCCGGTCCGCCGAACCGGCGAGCATGACCGCCGCCCCGGCCGCCAGCGGCGCGAGGATGTCGATCACCGAGGCGTCGAACCCGATCGAAGCCAAGGCCAGGCAGCGGGTGTCGCTGTCCAGCCCGGCCATCGCGGCCAGGCTGGTGACGAATTCGGTGAGCGCGTCGTGTTCGATGACGACGCCCTTGGGGCGTCCGGTCGATCCCGAGGTGAACATGACGTAGGCGACGTTGTCCCGCGCGGCCGGGCACTCCTGCTCGGGCGCGGGCGGCCAGCCCGCTATCGGCAGATCAGCGCCGACAATGGTACCCAACGAAGCCTCAAAAGCTATGGCACGCAAGCGATCAGGGGGCAGCGACGGGTCGAGCGGCACGTAGCCGCCACCGGCCGCGAGCACCCCGAGCA
Organism: Rhizocola hellebori; assembly: GCF_016862955.1. Classification (GTDB taxonomy): domain Bacteria; phylum Actinomycetota; class Actinomycetes; order Mycobacteriales; family Micromonosporaceae; genus Rhizocola; species Rhizocola hellebori. The sequence goes on from NZ_BONY01000060.1 coordinate 32,810, forward strand.
GTCCGACGATCATCGCGGGCTCCCGGTCGGCGCGCACCCCCACCAGCACCTCCGGCCCGACCCCACGCTCCCGCAGCGCGGCCGCCAGCCTCGTCACCGATTCGTGCAGCTCGCCGTAGGTGACGACGTGGTCCCACTGGCGGATCGCCACCGCCGCCGGGTCGCGGTGGGCATGTGCGGCCACCAGATCCGGCAGCCGCCGGTCCGGATAGTCCAGCGCCGGTCCATGGGCGATCATCTGGGGCCTCCCGGCTCAGGGTCGCGCAACGTCATTCGCAGCTCGCTGAAGTAGCGGCGGCCCTGGGCATCGGACACCCACGCCTGCTGCGGCGTGGGCAGCATCTCGCTGAGCACCAGCGGCACGTCGTCGCCACCGGCGCTGCGCACCATCGCCACGAAGGAGGCGACCGAAGCCGGGCCGGTGAGGTCGACGTAGACCGGCTTGGACTCGTTGCCCAGCTTGGCGAATATCCGCTCGGGCAGGCCGAGGCGGTCGCGCCAGGCGCGCACGGCGAGATAGCGCTGGGATTCTCCGGCCGCCGGCGCGAGGCCGGTCTCGCCGACCGTGGTGCGCCACGTCTCGCGTTGCACCACCACGCGATCGATGGTGACCCGCGGCGTGTGCGGGCCGGCCGGAATGAGTTTGAACGCGTCGGCGGCCATGGCCGACAGGAAGGGGCTGAACAGCTCGGTCAGCGGCCAGGTCCGGCCGTCCGGGGCGCTGGCCAGCAGGCGATCGTCCACCACCGAAACCGTGAGCGCGGCCAGCGGCAACAGGTTCTCCGCCGGGGCAGCCGGAGCGTCCGCGTAGACCAGGCTCGTGTCGCCGGGCCCGGCCAGGACGGGTGCCAGCCGCGCGGTGAATTCCGGATAGTCAGGCGGATAGCGCAACACCACGCGGTCGCCGACGTCGCGTTGCACCGCTTCGCGAAGCGCTTCCAGCCGTGGGTGGAAACGGGCGAAGACCTCGGCATCGCAGGTCAGCCACGCCACATGCAGCTCGCCGAGCACGGCGGTGAAATCTCCGCGCGCCAAAGCCTGCGCGTCTTCAGCGCACAGGTGAATGTCCGGGCTGTGCAACCTGGCCGTGCCCCAGCCGGGTGCCGAGGCGGGGAACAGCTCCTCCACCGCCGTCTGCAGGCGCGTGACGTTGACCTCTATCCGGCTTGCGGTCAGGTCTGCCCCGCCGATCGCCTGCCACCACCGGCGGGTGAACTCCGCCATGATGTCCTCGGGCAGCTTACGGGTCAGCATGATTCCGTTGGCCAGAAAGGACAGCTCGCTGAGCTGGATCGCCCCGCCGGCTTCGTCATAGAGCTCGCGCGCGGTCGCCAGATAGGCCTCAGCGATGGTCGCGGTGAGCCACCGCGCCGCGTGCAGCACCGGCCCCAGCGCCGCCAATCCGGCGCGCACCTGGGGGCCGAACACCACGTCGAGGTCGCGAACGGCGTCTTCGTAGACCACCGCACGCCCGGCATAGGTCGCGCCCGGGCGGTGTCTGGCCTGCATTCCGGTGACGGCTGTGTATTCCAGCTCCAGCCGGGTCAGCCCCGCCCGGATGGCGTCGGGGTCCCCTGCCGCGCAAGCGATTTCGTCGCGGGCCGCGGTCAGCCTTTCCAGCGCGGCGAGCGCTTCGGAACGCAAGCCGGGCTCGCCGAGGGCTTCCAGGCTGCCGCGCAAGTGTTGAAGCGCCGTTTTGTCCTGCGGCAGATCCGGCCCGCGGCGCAGCAGGCCCTCCCCCACCAGCTGATCGATCAGCAGGTGCGCGTCGGCCTCCTTGCGCAGCCCCGATCGCGGCTGTGCCACCGCAAGCGCCGCCACCTCCGCGGCGGTGGCGCCGACCCGGGTCAGGGCGAGGATGATGGCGGCCGCAGGGGAAAGGCGTTGCGCAGCGGCACCGGTGCGCAGCAGGAGGTCTCCGTCGAGGGCGAGCTGTGGCGGCAGCACCAGAGCAAGCCACGGCTGGAAGCGAGGGTCTGCGGCCAGCTTCCTCACGAAGGCGGTCAGCGCCCGCCACTCGAATTCGACGACCCTTTCCCGGAGCAGATCCGGGCCGCCTGACACGTGCCCGGCCGAGCCGTCGGGCGCAAAGCCGGCCCAGCAGACCGGGCCGAAGAAGCCGATGGTGTCGTTCTTGGCGCAATAGCGTTGCCAGTAACGGGTTACCACAATCTCACGGGAACGCAGCCGGTAGTTGCGGCTGGCTTGCGGGCCTGTCCGCAGCAGGCCGTCCAGCGCTTCCAATGAGTTCAGGCTCTGCCAGGTCACCGCCTCGCGAAAGAGCGGATCGGCCGCGATCCGGCGCAGCTGTTGCGCCGCCTCGCCGGTGGCCGCCTCGAACGCCGACCGGTAGGCGGAGGCATCGACCAGCCCGGCCAGATACTCGTCCGCAGCCTTGGCACAGTCAGGCGCGGCAAGGCGGTCGAGCCCGTCAGCGGGAAAGCCGGCGGTGCGCAGGATGGCCGAAGACCAGAGATGCCAACCTGTTCCGGGCAGCTCGAGCAGCCCGTCCGCGGTCATCGCCACTCCTCGATCCAGCAGCGGGTGCGACGCCACGCGGTGCGGGCCGGGATCTCCCGCCGGATGCAGCTGCGCCCCGGCGCCTGTTCCACCAGCACGTGGGCGTTGGTGCCGCCGAGCCCGAACGAGCTGACACCGGCCCGCCGCGGCGCGGGCCACGGGGCCGGCTCGGTGGTCACGGTGAACTTGGCCCCGCTGCATTCGACATCGGGATGCAAGCCGGTGAAGTGCAGGGTCGGCGGGATGACCCCCTCCCGCACGGCGAGCACGGTCTTGACCAGACCGACCACGCCGGCGGCCGCGTCGAGATTGCCGAGATTGCCCTTGACCGAGCCGAGAACGGCCCCGGTCACGCCCTGGCCGGATACCGAGCCGAAAGCACGGCTCAGCGCCTCGATCTCGATGGCGTCGCCGATCGGGGTCCCGCTGCCATGGCCTTCCACATAGCCGATGTCGGCCGGGTCCCAGTCGGCGCACGCCAGCGCCTCCGCGACCACGGCCGCCTGGCCGCTGACCGCCGGAGTGGTGAAGCCGGCCCGGGCCGGGCCATCGTTGTTGACCGCCCATCCGGCAAGCACGGCATAGATGTGGTCGCCGTCCTCGATCGCGTCGGCGAGCCGCTTGAGCACCACCGCGGCGCCACCGTTGCCGAACACCTGGCCGCTGGCCGCGGCGTCGAACGGCCGGCAAACCCCGTCAGCGGCAAGGGTTCCGCCCGTCCAGCCGGTCTGCCGGGTGGACGCCACGGCCGCGCCGCCCGCCAGCGCCAGATCGCAGCGATAGTCCAGCAGGCTCTGCGCCGCCTGGCAGACCGCCACCAGCGAAGAGGAGCAAGCGGTCTGCACCGCGACCGCGGGCCCGGTCAGCCCCAGCGTGTAGGCGACCCTGGCCGGCAGATAGTCGGCCGATCCGGTCGCCAGCAGCTCGTCCCAGGCGCTGGGCGGGGCATCCGCCGCCAGCACAGCCGGATTTCCCAGCAGATGATGTCGCTGGTACCGGTTAGCGCCGCACCCCGCGAACACCCCGATCTGGGCATCGGTCCCGGCCGGGTCGCAGCTCGCGTCCTCAAGGGCCCACCGGGCGACCTCCAGGAAGATGCGGTGCTGCGGATCCAGCAGCTCGGCCTCGTCCTGCGCCATCCCGAAAGCGGCCGCGTCGAAGTCCTCCAGCCCATCCAGCCGGCCGAACCCGTGCTCCCCCACCGCGTCGGCTCCATTGCACAGGTTGCGCCACAACGCTTCCGGATCCTCGGCCCCCGGCACCCGGCAGGCTATCCCGACCACCGCGATCCGTTCCTCAAGCGAGCTCATGCCATCGCCTCCCGCTCTCGGCGATCAGTTGCGGTGAAGGCAGGCTGCGCAGGCGCATGCGCTCGGCCGCGCTGGCGCATCCGCTCGGTGAAGGCGAGCCGGGTCATGACCGGGCCTTGCGGCGCTGGCGCATACGCTCGGCGGCGCGCCGGGCGGCCTCGTCGGCGCTGGAGGTGTCGCTGGTGAGGTGATCGGCGAGCGCGGCGACGGTCGGGAACTCGAACAGGCGCGCCAGCGGCAGCCGTCGGCCCAGCGTCTCTTCGAGCCGCTTCTGCACCAGGGCCATCTGCAGCGAATGCGCCCCCAGCTGGACCACGCTGGCCTGCCGGTCGATGGCGCTCAGGCCGAGCACGTCGCACCACAGATCCCCGATCACCCGCTCCAGGCCGGTTCCCGGCGCGGCCGTGATCTGCGCCGCCGGCGGGGCTGGAAGCGCTGCCACGTCAAGCTTTCCGGTCGGGCCCATGGGCAGCGCCGGCACCGTGACGATGACGCGCGGCAGCATGAAGTCGGGCAGGCTCGCCGCGAGTTCGCCGCGGATCGCGGCGGGGTCGAGCGCCGAATCCGGCGCGGGCACGGCATAGCCGATGATCTCGGTCTCGCCGGTCGCGCTCGGGTGCGCCACCACCGCGGCGTGGGCGACCCCTTGCGCCGCAGCCAGGTGCGCTTCGACCTCGCCCAGCTCCACCCGGTGGCCGCGGATTTTCACCATCCGGTCGGCGCGGGCCAGGAACACCAGCCGGCCGTCGGGCAGACGGCGGGCCAGGTCTCCGGTCAGATAGGCGCGCCTTTCCTGGTACCCGACAAAACGTTGCGATGTCAGGTCTGGCTGCTCCCAATAGCCCAAGGCCACATGCTCGCTTCGCACGAGCACCTCACCGGTCAGGCAGACCGGCCGCCGGGCCGCATCCACGAGCACCACGTCGACGCCATCGAGGGGATGCCCGACCGGCATCACCGCACGGTCGAGCGCCACGTCACGCGGCACGTGGTACTGCGTGATGAAGCTGATTTCCGTTGCGCCGTAACCGTTGACAAAGAGCACGTCCGCCGCGCACCAGGCGCGGGCGAGCTCCGCGTCGTGCCGGGTCACCTCTTCGCCGCCCAGCAGCACCACCCGCATGTCGGGCAGCGCCTGCTGGATCGCCATCAGGTACCTGAACACGGTCGGCGTCGAGTGGTAGATGCTCACCCGATGCCGGGTCAGCCGCTGGGCGAGCTGCCCCAGCCCCTCGGATCGGATGTCGACCGGCACCGCCGCCGCGCCGGAAAGCAGCGCCCCGAACGTGTCGGTCACCGCCATGTCGTAGCCGAAGGAGGTGAGCACGCTGGTGCGGTCCTCGGGCGTGATCCGGAAGCTGCGCACATGATTGGCGATGCTGAAAAGCACATTGCGATGGCTCTGCACCACGCCCTTGGGCTTGCCGGTCGAGCCCGACGTGTAGAGCAGATAGGCCGGATCGTCCAGCTGCGCCGGGCCACACAGTTCTTCGCACTCGAACGGCTCGCCAGCGTGTCCAATGTGGACTATCCGGGCTTGCGGTGCCAGCTCCCGCGCCAGGTCCTCGTGAGCGGCGTCGACCAGCACGGCGTCGGCGCCGCTGTCGGCCAGGATCGCGGCCAGGCGCTGCCGCGGGAAGGCCGGATCGAGCGGCACATAGGCACGCCCGGCCGCGAGCGCGGCCAGGAGCCCGACAATCGCGTGCGGCCCATGCTGGCACAGCAACGCGACCGGCCCTGCCCCGCCAAGGTCGCGGGCGGTGCCGGCCACCGCCGAGCCGAGCTCGCGATAGGTCAGCGCCACTTCGTCGGTCAGCACGGCCACCCGGTCGGGGTGACGCGCCACGGTCGCCGCGAAAGCGCTAGCCACGTTCGGATGGGCAGGCTCGAAGGCCGGCAGCTCGCGCCGCCGCTCGTAGTGGGCCACCGGCAACAGGTCCACAGTGGACTGTTGGGGGCCGTCCGCCATCGCGGTCAGCATGCTCACCAGGTCGAGCGCCATCGGCTCGGCCAGTTCCGCATCGCAGTCCAGCCGCACCTGCCAGCATTCGCCCTCCTCGGTGAGCAGATGGGCGGCGGGCAGGGCGCAGGCGCGGGCCAGCGTGTCGGCGATGCTGGCGTCGGAGCTCAGACCCAGCCCGAAAGCGTGGGTGTCGCCGGTGTAACGCCGGCGCAACAGGGCCAGACCGGTCAGCGCCACCGTCTCGGCCGGCACAGCGCAGGCGCGCGCCAGCTCGGCGAGGCGGGCGGACAGGCCCGCATCGAGAGTCACCGCAACCATCAACGGCCACCAAAGATGGCCGAGGCGATGTCTCGGGTGCTGATGACTTCGGCATCGGGCGCCAACGGCGCATAGTCCTGTGCCGTATAGCTTCCTGAGCCGTGGATCACGATCTCCACCCCGGCCGGGACGAGCCCGCGATCGATCGCGTTGAACACCCCGGTCAGCGCCATCACCAGTGACCACTCCCGAAGCTGGGCCGGGTCCTGCGGCAGCGCGACCGAGGTGGCCGCGAACCACTCCCGCAGCAACGGATAGCGTTGCAGGCACTCGCGGCGCGACACCACAATGCCGTCCCCGCCGAAGCGGCCGATCAGATTGTTCATCGCCGGCGAGGTCACCGGGGCGTGCGTGTAGAAGGTGGGGTCGAGCACCTCGGCCGGATCGTCGGTGACCGCCGGGAAATGCGCATCGACGTCCTGCTCCCACCCCCCGGTCACCTCGTTGGCCCGATAGGTGGGCAGGTAGTCACGCGAGAAGCTGCCGTGGCGAAGGTTGAGGACCATGTCCGGCGTGCCCAGGTGTTGCACCAGAAGGAAACCCGGCCTGGTCGACACGTCCGCCGCGCCGGAACCCTCCAGCACCTCACGGCCGAGGTTGTAGCCCAGCAGACCGAAGGCGCTGGACACCGAATGGGCGTGCCAGCGCGGCCCGGCGGCCGGGCTGACGTCGGCCTCGAACGCGGCCCGCGCCGCATCCGCGACGAGATAGTTGTTCAGCGCCAGCGAGAACCACAGGTTCACCCCGTGCCGGTCGCGGGCCTGCTTGGCATATTCGTCGACGAAGGCGCGCCCCAGCGCCTTGACCGCCTCCGGCTGGGCGCTGTCCAGGGACAGCAGCGGATTCAGCTTGCGCAGCACCGGATCCGCGGCCAGGGCGTCGTGGCGGAACTTGGCCCGGGTGGACGAGGGGGCAAGCACCACAATGGACAGTTGCTCCGGCGTCACCAGGCCGGCCGCGATGGCGCGGGCGACCGCGTCGCGCAGGGCGATGCCCTTGTTCGCCGACGTGGGCGTGAACAGGCAGACCGGCTCGCCGGTGGCGCGGATGAACTCGACCGCGCGCGCCACGATGAGCATCGAGGCGAAGGTCTTGGTGGTCCGGGTGCCCGGGTTCTGGGTCAGGTCCAGCATCTGCAGCCGATGTCCGCCATGCTCGCCCAGCTCCCGCCAGACCGCGGTGGCGGCCTCGAAGAACCGCAGCACCTCCTCGTCCAGGCTCGGCAGCGCGAAACCCGGGGCGAATTGGGCAGTTCCCGGCTCGCCCCCCGCGGAGGCGCCGCACAGCTGAGCCGCCGCGGCGATCACGTCGTAGTAGTCGACGATGAGGTTACGCGTGGGCGGGGCAATCGTGGTTGGTGTGGCGAGCATCGCCGCTCCTTCTTGGGGGGTGTGAGCAAGGGCGGATCAAGCGGCGGCGGGTTGCGCCAGCCGCAATTGGTGGCGCAGCGAGAGGAGCTGGTCGCCCACCTCGTCGAGCGCCTCAGCGGGCCAGCCCGCCGCGATGTCAGGCAAGTACCGGGCCAGTTCCTCAGCGGCCCCTGGGGTGTAGCCGACGTGGCCGTCGCGAACCGATATCCCGTCCCGTTCCCCGGCCCGGGTGTTCCATTCGACGGCCTGTGCCTGGCTCACCCCGGCGGGAAGGTTGAGCCGGATTTGCCCGTCCTGCACCAGGACCGGGTACCCGCCGGGCAGCCCCAGCGGCCCCGGCACGCTGGTGTGGGCCGCCTCGCCGCGCAGGAGATCGGCGAGCAGGCGGGCGGCAGCGTGACCGGCGAGGTCGTTGAGCTCTTGGCGCGGCAACGCCCGGTAACCGGCCAGCAGCCCGGTCACCGTCGGCATCGGGCTGCCCGCCAGCCAGGCGCGCGCCTCCTGGTCCGGCTCCCGCGGGCCGTCGAGGTGGGCGTGGTGCGCCAGCACGGCCAGCTCCCGCTGCCCCGGCAGGTTGAGCGCCGCCTGCAGACAGGCCGCGAGGGTGGCCACATTCCCGATGCCGCAAAGCACCCGCAGCCCCAGCGCGTGCAGCAGCGGGTTCACCGCGTCGGGGAAACATCCGTTCACCAGCAACGTTTCCGGACTGACCCGGCTCAGCACGCGGGCCAGCCGGGCGGCTATCCGCGCCTGCAGCGGAAGGGTGAGCCCGAAGCCACAGCGCCCGATCAGCTCGGTCCACCTCGTCGGCTGGGTGCGCTTCTCGTACGGGGACTGCTCGGAAGCACAGCACACCACCACCTCCGGCCGGACGCGGACGAGCACCTCCTCCGCGTCGTCGAGGGCGAACCCGTCGAAAACGGTGGAAGTTCCGCTCACCCGGGCCACCACCGCGCTGGCTCGGGCCAGCTGCGCCGCAGCAGCGCCGTCGCGCGCGAGCACGCTGACGCTGGCCGAGCCGAGCTGGCTTGCCAGTGAGCGGCACAGCGAGCGGGCCAGCCGCCCGCTACCCACCACCACAATGGAATGACCGGATCTCTGAAACGTGGACAGCACTATGGACCACATGCTCCCGCCGCATGCTTATGGAATACCGCCTTTTTCCAGGCCCCCGAGGCGGCTTCGGAGATTGTGCCACTCAAATTCATCGAGTGGTAGGTGCTGTCAAAGCCCCGACTCGTCAGCGAGCTTCCAGCTGGACGTGTTTACGTAATGATCGAATGGGTTACAACGTCGAGACGGGAAAGGAGGCGGCGATGGTTTCAAAATACGGAATTTCAATCACTAACGGTGTTTGTGGTATCAAGCTTGCCGGCGAGCTTGATTTCGCCAACTCTGAACAGGTCTCGGACTGGCTGTTCAACGTGATCGAAAAGAACTCATGTCCGGTCTTCGAGCTCGACCTCGCTGAGCTGGGGTTTCTCGACTCGTCCGGCATCAGCGTGCTCGTGATCGCCGCCCGGCTCATCAACCGCCGCGGCGCGAAACTGCAATCCGTCAATCCCCAGCCCGCGGTGCGGCGTGTCATCGACACCACCGGCGTGAACACCGTCCTGGGGCTGCGCTGACCGCTGGTAACCTGCCCCACCATGAAGGTTTTGGTCACCGGCGGCGCCGGGTTCATCGGCAGCACGGTCTGCTCTGCCATGATCGACAACGGGCACACCCCAGTCATCGTGGACAGCCTGGTGACCGGTCGGCGGGACTTCACCGCGGGCCGGCACTTCTACGAGGGTGACATCGCCGACGGCACCCTCATCGACCAGATCTTCGCCGAGCACAGCGACATCGCCGCCGTAGTCCACTGCGCCGCGCTCATCGTCGTTCCCGAGTCGGTCAAGCAGCCGCTGCGCTACTACCGGGAGAACGTCTCCAAGACGGTCAGCCTGCTGGAACACATGATCCGCAACGACTGCCGGCAGCTGCTGTTCAGCTCGTCGGCCTCCATCTACCGGCCCGGCGCCGACTTCTCCGTCGACGAGCACTCCCCGATCGAGCCGACCAGCCCCTACGCGCACAGCAAAGCCATGATCGACGGGATCATCGCCGCCTGTGCCGCGGCCGGCGAGCTGGAAGCGGTGTCGCTGCGCTATTTCAACCCGATCGGCGCGGACCCGCAGCTGCGCACCGGGCTGCAGACGCTCAACCCCACCCACGCCCTCGGCAAGATGATCGAAGCGTGGGAGAACGGGACGGTCTTCCCCGTCACCGGCGCTGACTGGCCCACCCGCGACGGCACCGGCATCCGCGACTACATCCACGTGTGGGACCTGGCCCGTGCTCATGTGCACGCGATCACCCGTCTGCCGGCCGTGCTGTCGGCCAGCCAGACCTCCGGTTACCAGGTCATCAATCTGGGTACGGGGACCGGCACCACCGTTCGCGAGCTGCTGGACGCCTTCTCCGCGGTGATCGGCGAGCCGCTCGCGAGCCAGGAGGTCGGCCGCAGGCCGGGCGACGCGGTAGGCGCCTTCGCGCGCAGCGAGCGCTCGGCCCAGCTGCTCGGCTGGCGGCCCGAACGCAGTCTCGCCGACGGCATCCGCGACGCGCTCACCTGGCGAGCCCGCTTGAAGGCCATGCTGTGATGAGATAACAGGGTGCAGGCTTTGATGGTCACTCCCCGGGTCGCGAACAGCGCTCATTTGGCTGAGATTCCTTCTCCGGTACCAGAAGATGGCTGGCTTTTGGTCAGAGGAGTCGCGATTGGAGTCTGCGGCACCGACCGGGAGATAGTCGCCGGTGACTACGGCACGCCGCCGCCCGGCCATGCCCATCTAGTGCTCGGCCACGAGTCGCTCGGCCGGGTCGAGCAGGCGCCGGCCGCAAGCGGTTTCGCCGTCGGCGACCTCGTCGCCGGTGTGGTCCGCCGGCCCGATCCGGTGCCGTGCGGGGCTTGCGCGCAAGGCGAGTTCGACATGTGCCGCAACGGTCAATACACCGAGCGGGGCATCAAGAACCTCGACGGATTCGCCAGCCAGTGGTGGACAATCGAGCCCGGTTACGCGGTCAAAGTCCCTGCCGCGCTTGGCATTGCCGGGGTGCTGGTGGAACCCACCTCGGTGGTGGCCAAAGCGTGGGACCAGATCGAGAGGATCGGCGCGCGCTCGTGGTTCGACCCGAAACGGGTGCTGGTCACCGGAGCGGGCCCGATCGGCCTGCTGGCCGCCCTGCTCGGTGTGCAGCGCGGCCTGGAGGTGCACGTGCTGGACAGAGCCACCGCGGGCGTCAAACCCGAAGCGGTGCAAGCCCTTGGCGCCACCTACCACAGCGACCCGGTCGAACAGGTGGCCACCCGGCTCAATCCCGACATCATCATCGAGGCCACCGGGGCGGCGCAGGTGGTCATCGACGTCATCTCCCATAACGCCCCCTACGGCATCGTCTGCCTCACCGGCGTCTCGCCGTCGGGCCGGCTGCTGCCCCTCGACGCGGGTCTGGTCAACCGCAACATCGTGCTGGACAACGATGTCGTCGTAGGTTCGGTCAACGCGGGCCTTCGCCATTACGAAGCCGCGGTGCAAGCCCTCGCGCTGGCCGATCCGGCATGGCTGGCCCGGCTTCTCACCCGTCAGGTCCCCCTGGATCGCTTCCCGGAAGCCCTTGCCGCACAACAGGAAGACATCAAGGTGGTGCTCACGCTCTGACCCCAGGGTTGCGGACTTAGTTGATGTAGTGCAAGATGGACGCGGCACGGCGACCTCGGCCCAGTCGTGCCGCTGTTATCAGTTGCACCACACGAAGCAGGAGGAAACAAATGGAGAACCCCGCCGCCACGCTCCCCGCCGAGGCAGAGACGTTGGTGCTCGGGTTTGGCCAGTGGGTCAACCGGGTGGAAACCGGGCTCGCGCAGCTGCCGGGCATCGCGATCGCCGCCACCGAAGCGCTGAAAGATTTGCGCGACTTCCGCCACGAGACCACCGCAAACTTCAAAGCCGTCGACGCCCGCTTCGAAATGGTCGAAGCCCGCCTCCGCAACATGGACGGACGCCTGGGGAACGTGGAGGGACGTCTGGGGAACGTGGAGAGCTTGTTGGTGAAGATCGCCGCCAAGCTGGACATCGCTCCGGCCAATCCATCCCTAACCTAATCGTCTTGGATCGATACTGATGGCCGCCCGGTTTGCGCCGGGCGGCCATCTTGTCAGCTGCGCACGACCTCGCGCAGGCGGGCGTTGAACCCGGCCGGGTCCTCGGCGAAGCCTATGTGGCCGCCGGGGAACAGGGTTGGTTCGATGCCGATTTCCTCGGCGAGCGCCTGAGATGTCCGGTCGCAGAGCTGACCCCCCGATTCTTCGCCGATACCGACGATGACCTGGTTTGAGGCCGAACGCAGTGCGGCGAAGTCCGGCCGGAACCGCGTGGTCTCGCGCAGCATGCGCGCGAATTGGAAATGCTCATCGGCCCGGGCCTGTGGGCCCGGGTCCCCGCCGAACATGGCCTCGAACATCTGGTCCGGCATGAAAATGTTGGCCATCTTGAGGAACTGCTGCCAGGCCACGCGACGGTCGCCCGCGAGATAGGTGGCGATCATTTCCTCGGTCTGGCTCCACAGCGCTTCCCGATCGGGCAGCAGCTCATTGAGCGGCGGTTCGTGGGCGATGCCGACGTGCACCTGTTCCGGGTGGGCCTGCACCAGCGCCAGCACGCTGACCGCGCCGCCGCTGGAGCCAAGGACCGCGGCTGGACCGGCATCGAGCTGGGCGATCAGCGCCGAGAGGTCCTCGGCCCGCTGCTGTGGGGTGCTGTCCTTCTCCCGGTCGCCGACCGAGCTGCGGTTGATGCCCCGCGGGTCGGTGGTGACCACGGTGTGATCCACGGCAAGCAGATCGGCCAGCGGCGCGAAAGGATGGGCGTCCATCGGGGCTCCAACGAGGACAACCAAGGGCCCCTGGCCTCGTACTTCGTAATAAAGGCGGGCGTCGGCAACCTCAAGGACCGCGGTAGTGACGGGAACAGTCGATTGGTAGTTCATGCACCAGTGACTCCGGCGCTGGGGCAGAATCGTCGCTCGTGAGCAAAGTTTTTTCGCAGCAGGTCAGCCAGGGCGACGATCTGGAGCTGGCCCGGCGGGGCGACGGCGCCGCTTTCTCCCGTCTGGTGGAGCCGTTGCGCTCGCTGCTGCTCGCTCACTGCTACCGCATGCTCGGCTCGGCCCACGACGCCGACGATGCGCTGCAGGAGGCGCTGCTGCGGGCGTGGCGCGGGATCGAGCGCTTTGAGGCGCGCAGCTCGTTGCGCTCTTGGCTGTACACAGTGGCCACCCGCGCTTGCCTGGACGCGATTGAGGCACGCGGCAAGCGGGCGCTGCCGGTCGACCTCGGCCCGTCCAGCGACCGCGCGATGATCGGAGAGCGGCCGCTGACCGAGGTCGCCTGGCTCGGCCCCTATCCCGGCGCCGGGCTGGACACACCGTCCGCCCCGGGTGCGCGTTACGAACAGCGCGAGGCCGTCGAGCTGGCCTTCGTCGCCGCGATGCAGCATCTGGCGGGTAATCAGCGGGCGGCGCTGCTGCTGGTCGAGGTGCTCGGGTTCACCGCGGGCGAGGTCGCCACCATGATGGACACCTCGGTCACCTCGGTGCACAGCGCGCTGGCCCGGGCACGGCGGATCATCACGGAGAAGGTGCCCGCCACCAGCCAGCAGCTGACGCTGCGCAAGATCGGGGACGCCCGCGTGCGCGAGCTGGTGTCCGGATACTCCACCGCGCTCGAAAACGGTGACGCCAAAGCCTTGATCGCGTTGCTGACCAAGGATGTCACCTGGTCGATGCCGCCGCTGAGGCACTGGTACGCCGGCCTGGACGCCGCCATGGATTTCGCCCGCGAGCTGCCCCTGAGCCGGTGCGGTTCGTGGCGTCACCTAGCCACGCAAGCCAACGGCCAGCCCGCGGTGGCGAGCTATCTGTGGGACGGGCAGAGCCATGCCGCCTGGTCGATCGATGTGCTGACCTTGCGCGATGGGCTCATCGGCGAGATAACCTCGTTCGTCGACGCCGGCCTCTTTGGACTCTTTGGGCTGCCCGCCCGGCTGCCCTGATCGGCTTCGGCACGTTAGGATCCCTCTCCAGCGGGGGGATCACGCCGAGCAAAGAAGGTCCAATGAAGAGCCGAAGCCTGTCGATCCGTGCGCGGATTCTCATCCTGCTGCTGGCCCCATTGCTGCCCCTGCTTGGCATCTGGTTCTTCAGCACCAACGAATCGTTCGGCTCCGCGCTCGATCTGCTTGACAGCCGGACCACCGCCGACGACGCCGGAGTTCCGGCTAACGTAGTCGTCGAAGCGATCCAGGCGGAACGCAAACTCTCGATGGTCCATCTTGGCAAGACGCCGCCGCCGGTGCTGGTGGCGCAGCGGCAGAAGACCGATGAGGCGATCGCCTACTTCCAGCGCGTGTCGTCCAGCGCCCGGCTGCGCGAGGCGGCCACCCCGCTGACGATGCAGCACCTTGGCCGGCTCAACGAGGTGCTGGACAGGATTAACGTCACGCGCACCGGGATAGATGAGGGTCGCTACACCCGGGTACAGACGATGGCGAATTTCAACGAAATCATCGACCGTGCCTACGCCATGTACAGCTCGATCGGTGGCGTCAACGACCAGGAGCTGGCCCGGCAGGCCAGCACCATCATCGCGCTCACCGAGGCACGCGACATGCTCAAGCGTGAGGACGCGCTCGTCACGGGCATGCTGGTGGCCGGGGTCACCACCATCCCCGAGATTGTCGAGATGGTGCAAGCCATCGGCCTGAACCGCTACCTGCTCGCCAACGCGACACGCAACCTGCCGGCCCAGGACCAGGCGGCCTATCAGGAGCTGGTTTCCGGTGTGCCGTACCAGAACCTGCGCTCGATGGAGGAGAGGCTGATCGCGCAGACCTCGCCTCGCCTGCCGTTGCCGATCGACGCCACGTGGTGGCAAGCCACCTTCGAGGAGGTCGACCGTCAGCTGTTCGAGCTGGGCGACGTCGCTACCCAGCGCACCATCGCCGCCGCCACGACGACCGCGATCGGCGTCCTGTTGCGCCTGGCGGTCGCGGGCGGGCTCGGGCTGATCGTCATCATCATTCTGATCACGATCTCGATCCGGATCGCGCGCACGCTGATCCGCCGCATCACCGAGGTGCGGCTGCGCGCCCTCGATCTGGCGCACAACAGCCTGCCCCAAGTCGTTGTCCGCCTTAGACAGGGCGAAAAGGTGGAGGTTCCGCCCATACCGGAGCCGGAAGCCGACGAGCTCGGCCAGCTGAGCAACGCGTTCGAAGCGGTGCACCACACCGCGGTCGAGTCCGCGGTGCAGGAGGCCGCCCTGCGCACCGGTCTGAACCAGGTCTTCCTCAACATCGGCCGGCGCAGCCAGACTCTGGTCCACCGGCAACTGTCGCTTTTGGAGACAATGGAGCGGCGCGTCACCGATCCGAGTGAACTTGAAGAGATTTATCGCGTCGACCATCTAGCCGTTCGGATGCGCCGCTACGCCGAAGACCTGGTGATCCTCGCCGGTGCGGTACCAGGCCGGGGCTGGCGTTATCCCGTGCCACTGTCCGATGTGCTCCGCTCCGCTATGTCCGAAGTGGAGGATTACACCCGGGTCAGTGTTGTTTCGGTGCCTGAGGTTTCCCTCGCCGGACGCGCGGTGAGCGACGTGATCCACCTGATCGCTGAGCTGCTGGAGAACGCCACCACCTTCTCCCCCAAGGACACCCAGGTCAAGCTCGTCGGCCAGGTGCTGCCCAACGGCTTCGCGGTGGAGATTGAGGACCGCGGCGTGGGCATGCCGTCGCAGGATCTGGCCGAGGCCAACGAGCGGCTGGCCAACCCGCCCGACTTCGACCCGGCGCGCAGCTCACGGCTGGGCCTGTTCGTGGTGGCCCGGCTCGCCGCGCGGCACGGCGTCAAGGTGTCGCTGCAGCCCTCGATCTATGGTGGCATCACCGCGGTGGCCCTGCTGCCCAATGAGATCGTGGTCAAGAGAGTCAACGAGATGCCCGCCCTCACCGCGTCCTCGGCGGCCGCGACGATCATTGACGCCGAGCCGATGCTGGAGGACACCCAAGGCATGATGGCTATCGCGGCCACACCGTTGCCGCCCCGCCGGGAGCGGCAGATTGCCGCGGGCGTGGAAGGGCTTCCGGTGAGGTCGCGCCAGGCCAATCTGGTGCCCCAGTTGCGGGAGGCGCCGACGCCGGTGGCGCCATTGCCGGAGGTCACGCCCGCGCGTCCGGCCGAGGACACCCGTTCACTGCTCAGTGCACTTCAGGCCGGGGTAAGCCGGGGCCGGCAAGCCGCGGCCAACCAGAACGAGGAGGAAGGTCAATGACCAGACAGCAGAGCCAGGACTGGTTGCTCGACGACTTCGCCGAGCGGGTGCCCTCGGTGCGCCGGGCTGTGCTGCTTTCGGTCGATGGCCTGCTGATGGCTGCGACCGCCGGGTTGAGCCAGGCCGACGCGGAGCACCTGGCCGCGTTGGCCGCGGGCTTCGCCAGCCTGGCCCGAAGCGCCGGCAAGCATCTGGGCGTCGGCTCGGCTCGCCAGTCCATTCTGGAGCTGGATTCCGCTTTCCTCCTGGTCACCAAGGCAGGCCCAGGCGCCTGCCTGGCGGTGCTCTGCGCGGCGGACTCCGACATCGGCATGGTCGGTTACGAGATGGCGCTGCTCATCGAGCGAATCGGCCACAACCTGGCCACGCCGCCACGGCCCGCGTCTGTCCCCGCCGATGTCCACTGAGGATGCCCCCGGCCCCGGCAACGTCCACGACTGGCTCGACCAGGATGCCGGTCCGCTTGTGCGCTCCTATGCGCTCACCGGCGGGCGGGCCGGGCCGGGTGCCGAGACTTTTGACCTGCTCACCTATGTCGTCGCCATGACCGGCGCGGTGTCCCAGCTCGATGCTGTGGCGCAGCCCGAACACCACGCGATCCTGAAACGCGCCCACCAACCGGCTTCGGTCGCGGAGATCGCATCGCACCTTTCCCGTCCGTTGGGGGTGGTCAGGGTCCTGCTCAACGACCTTGAGACCATGGGCGCGATAGCAAGATGCGCGAAATCACCCGCAGCAAGCCGGCCCGACGATCGCATCCTCCAGGCGGTAATTGATGGTCTTAGAGCAAGCTGACGCAGGGCGAGGCAACGGCGCTTCGGCTCCCACCGCGTTGAAGATTCTGATCGCGGGCGGCTTCGGCGTGGGCAAGACCACTATGGTCGGTGCGGTCAGCGAAATCATGCCGCTGCACACCGAGGAGGTGCTCACCTCCGCCGGCGTGGCCTCCGACGATCTGTCCGGGGTGGAGGTGAAGACGACCACCACCGTCGCGATGGACTTCGGGCGCATCTGCATCGGGACAGAGCTGACCCTCTATCTGTTCGGCACCCCGGGCCAGGACAGGTTCTGGTTCCTCTGGGACGAGCTGGCCATCGGCGCGCTGGGCGCGGTGGTGCTCGCCGACGACCGGCGCTTGGCCGACTGTTTCCCGTCCATCGATTATTTCGAGCAGCGCGGCACCCCGTTTCTGGTCGCCATCAACAGGTTCCACGGCGAGCAGGCCTTCACCGTGGAGGCGGTGCGCTCCGCGTTGAATCTGGATGTGGGGGTACCGGTCATCGCCTGCGACGCCCGCGACAAGGTCTCCGGACGCCAGGTGCTCATCGAGCTGATCGAGCACATCCGCGCCAACTGATCAATAGATTGATGTGTGTACGTGGTTGGTGTGGTCACCCGCGGGATCGTCACCGCAGTTGGAGCCGGCCGAGTTGTAGGTGCGCCAGCCGGTGCCGACGTGCCAGATCCGGCAATACCAGACGACGTACATGACGGCCAAAGCGGAAGCGTTCTTGACGAAGAACGCGGCGAGCCGGTCGCCGTAGTCGCGGTTGCTTCCGCCGGCCGAACGGTTCTCGAACCCGCCGGAGAAGGCGGCCCAGTCGCAGGCGCGGCCCTTGGGGTGCTCGCCGTCGCCGCCTGAGCGGAAACATGAGACGTACCAATTGAATCCGGCCGCCTTGCCCTCGTTGAGAGCGTGGTTGGTGCGTGGCGTGATGCAGCCGTCGGCCGGGGTGGGATCGCTGATCGAGCAGCTTTCCTTGGGCCAGCTGCCGTCGGAGTTGCGCGGCGCGGGTTTGGCGGTGGCCGCGCCGCTGGTGTTCACGCTGGTGCGCTGCCCGCCACCGGCCGCGGTCAGCGCCGTTTCCGCGGCGAGTTTGCGTTTGGCCATCTCCGCGGTCTGGGCCACCTGCTCGGCGACCTCCTGGTCGATGTTGGACTTGGTGGCGGTCGCCTTGTGCTTGGCTTCGCTCAGCCGATCCAGGCTGCCCTGGTCGCGCTGGGTCATCCGGTCCAGCGCTTGGGCCCGCTGCAGAAAGTTGTCCTGGCTGGAGGCGTTGAGCATCGCCCCGATCACCCCGACGCGTCCGGTTTTGTAGGCCTCTCCCGCGTACTTGGCGAAATTTTGCTTTAGTCGCACCACGTCCGCTTCGGTCTGCTGCAGCAGGGTTTGCAGCTCCGCCTGGCGCGCCTTGGAGAGGTTGAGCTTCTCCTCGGCGGCGATGTACTCGCGGCCGGCCGTTTCGAGGTTGGACCGCAGGGTGGCCAGGGTGGGCGTGCCGGTCTCGTTCGGTGGTGGAGGGGTCGGTTCGGCGGCGATCGCGGCCGGCGCGCCGATGGCGACGACTAGGGCGACAACGCTGGCGAGCACGAGGGCGAACGTGGACCGGGGGCGGTGTGAGGGCACCATGATGCCCCGAACCTACCACCCCCGGCAGGGCGCATCCCTAAACTGCTCCCCTGTGGGGCGGCTGGCCATAGCGGTTGACCTGCCGATTGACGGCGGACGGTCGTGATCCGCAACATGTACGTGGGGTGTGGATGGCGGGGTCTGACGGCGCTCAGCCTGTTCCCTGTGGGCTGAGCGTTGGGGTTCGCCCTGTGTTGCGATGAACCGGCCGGTTCGCTCGTCGCACGGGATCGTGAGTGAAGCCGAGCAAGGCCGATGATCTATAAAGGCAAACGCCCTCTCATGCCGGGAGCGTCGGCGCGACCGAGGCGACCGCCCAGGCGGGCAGCGTGAGGTCGATGTCGAGAACGCCGTCGTCGCCGACGGTCAGCGTGCTGCGGTGGAGGCCGTCGGCGACGTGGCGCAGCTCGGCGGTCTGTTCCCGCGCGATGTTGATCGGGGCGCCCATCTGGTACCAGGCCTCGGCGACGTTCCCGTGCTCCCAGTCGAGGATCTCCACGGTGAGCTCGGTGCCCGGGCGCAGCCCCTCGACCCGGTGCCGGATGCGGCGCTCGGGGCCCATCTCGGCGAGGGCTCGCGTCTCGGCGTAGCTGTTGCGGGACGCGAGACCCGTCGTGCCCATCTCGGCGGGGTAGTTGTAGAAGATGGCCGACACGTCACCCGTCGCGGACGAGCGGGTGATGGCGCCGTGGGGCAGCTCGGCCAGGAGGCGGTCACCGAGGCGGTGGAGCATGGCCATCGCGTGGAACGTCGGCTTGTGCAGGCCGTTCTCGTTGACGAAGCCGAAGCCGCCGTGGAAGGGGCCCATTCCCCCGCCGCCCTCCTCGAACACATCGGTGAAGGTCCAGTACGAGATCGAGTCGGCCAGCGGCGCACCCTTGAGGAACGCCCGGACGATGTACGAC
This sequence comes from Rhizocola hellebori, assembly GCF_016862955.1. Lineage (GTDB taxonomy): Bacteria > Actinomycetota > Actinomycetes > Mycobacteriales > Micromonosporaceae > Rhizocola > Rhizocola hellebori. The sequence goes on from NZ_BONY01000060.1 coordinate 51,980, forward strand.
GCCGCGAAGAGCGAGTCGTGGATCGCGTCGCGGCTCGACGGTGAGGTCGACCACTCCGTGATGTGCAGCTCGGCATCCGGGTAGGGGCTGTTCTGGATGATCTTGCGCATCAACTGCAGGTCGTCATAGGTGGCGTCCTTGTGACGCGTGATCGCGTTGAGGTTGCCCAGCGAGTCCGCCGCGTAGTCGGTCGGGTACAGGTGCGTCGACAGGAAGTCGATGGGCACTCCCCGCTGCGCGCAGTACTCGATGAACTCGCGGATCCACACCGGCTGCCAATCGAGCTCGTCCGGGTCGGCGGCCACCGCGGTCTCAACCTCGAGCGACCGGTCGTGCCACTCGCCGCCGTAGCGAGCATCCGGGACGAACACGCTCGTCGACGGGCCACCGACCCGCAGTTGCGGGTCGATCGCCTTGATCGCCTGTGCGGTCGCCTCGTACAGCTCGAAGTACTGGGTGCGCGTTCCGGTCCAGAAGTTCGGCACCAGGTTCGGCTCGTTCCAGACCTCGAAGGGCCACTGCCGCACTTCGTCGATCCCGTACCGGTCGATCCAGTGCCGCACCGTCGTGTCGACCAGCTCGACCCAGCGACTCATCTCCTTCGGTGGGCTGCAGTGGGCCTTCCACCAGAAGAGGGTCTCGGTCTGTGTGGCGAGCCCACGGGGCATGAACCCGAGCTCGACGAACGGACGAGCGCCGGCGTCGAGGATGGCGTCGAACACCTTGTCGATGTACGCGAAGGTGTAGACCGGCTCAGGCAGCGGCTGGTTCGGGCCGAAGCCGCCGCCGTAGTCCGTCCGGTACACGAACATGTCGTCATGGAAGAGACCGTGGAAGCGCACGTAACGCGCGCCCAGCACCCCGACCGCCTCGCGGAAGTGCGCCTGCCAGTCCGCCCGCAACGCCTCGTTGGCACGGCCCGCACCGACGCACTCGTTCCACACGTGATGCAGCCGCACCTCGGCGGGTGCCTGGCCGTCGATCCGCAGGGCTGACGTCGCCTGCTCAGTCATGGAGAGATCCTTCGCTCTGTCGGTGAGTAGGCTTTGCGGGCCCGGTGGTGTCGCTGACACGGAACCAGTCCGCGTCGACGTATCCCCCGGCCTCGGCAGTGGCGTAGTTGAAGAGGGCGAACCGGTACCCGGTGAAGTGCGCGAGGTCGTACTGCATCTGCAGGGTGTCGCCCAGCCACGTCCAGTTGCTGCCGTCGTACGAGTACGCGAACGACGCCGTATCGACGGCATCCCGGAAGTCGACGTCCGCGCGCAGGTAGACGACGTCCGCCCGCAGCGGCACCGGTTCGCTGGTGAAGGCGATGACGCCGTCGCCGCCTGCCCGGCGCATCACCAGGCTCTTGGTCCCGCTCTCCATCGTCACGGCGATGTATCCGTACTTGCGCTGGTAGGCGGAGATGCCTGCGACGTCCCCGTCCTTCATGTGCGAGACGTCCAGCGAGATGGCGCCGGAGCTCGTGGGTCCGAGCGTGCGTTGGGTGAGCGTGTTGCGCGCATCGAGGATGCTCGACGCGATGCTGCCCGTGGTCAGCCGCAGGTGTCCGGGCCGCTCGGTGAGCGACCAGAACCGGTTGTCCGGGTTGTGGTTCCACTGCCACTGGAGTCCCAGGTTGGACCCATTCCATGCGTTCTCGGCGGACTCTGCCAGAAGGTCGGCGTTGGCCGTGTTCCAGTGGCCCGCGCGCTCAAGAAGGTTGTCGAAGTCGTCCGAGGCGACGACGGCGGCCCCGTCACCGGCCGTCCGTGCGGCCGCTGCGGGCGCTTGCGGATTGAGAGCGAATACCGGCCACCCGTCGTCGTCCCAGGTCACGCCTAGGAGCTGAGGCGAACGACCCAGCGGGCCCTCGTCCTGGAACAACATGGCGTACCACTGCCCGTCGGACGTCTGGACGACTCCGCCCTGGGCCACGCCGGTTCCGGGTCGGCCCCCGACCGTCACGGCCTGGCTGAGTACGACCCGGCCCTCCCACGCGCCGCCCGCCGACTGCGGCGCTAGTGACGTCGACCGCCACAGCACCTCCTGGCGGACGCCACCCGACGGCCACTGGATCATGAAGACGTAGTAGTACTCCCCGATCTTGTACGCGTGAGCGCCCTCGGCGTTCAGACCGCTGGTCTGGTCGACGTTGGCGTCCTCGACGAGCCGCGTCGCCGGGCCGTACCACGCAAGGGTCCCGTCGTCGTGCCGCCGCAGCCTGCGCAGGTCGATCGACCCGCCACCGTAGACAAACCAGACGTCGTCGCCGTCGAACAGCAGCGACTGATCGTGGGCGTACCCGTCGAGCGCCGACCTGCTCCACGGCCCGCGCTCGATGTTGGGAGTCGAGTAGACGTACGTCTGCTGCGTAGTGAGGCTGCCGACCGACACGTAGTAGATCCCGTCATGGAACCTGATGCTCGCTGCCCAGCTGCCCTGGCCGTACGCGTCCTGGCCGTTGCGCAGCGCCAGCGCGTCCGCGTCGTCGAGGATCGCCGCGGTATACCCGGCGATGGACCAGTGCACCAGGTCGCTCGAGCGCATGATCGGGACGCTCGGCGCGAAGTACATCGTCGTGCTGACCATGTAGTAGTACCGGCCGTCGAAGACGACCTCCGGGTCGGGCACGTCCGCGAAGATGACCGGGTTGGTGAAGTCTGCCCCCGCCCCGCCGTCGCGGATGTCCAGGTTCGGTCGGTCCATCAGCGCAGCTCGAGCGCCACTGTGACGTAGGAGTGGGCGGGCAGGTCGACCTCGAGCCCCCTGGGGTGGGGGCCCACGCCGGCATGGTCGGTGGGGGCGACGGCGTCGAGCTGCTCGGGGGTGTTGTGCGCGTCGAGCGCCTTGGCGGTCAGCACCCGCGCGGTGTGCCCGACGACGTCGCGGCCGCGCAGGTCCAGGACGAGGGTGCGGTCCGTCTCGGCGTCGAGGTTGGACAGCGAGACCAGGGCGGTGTCGCCCTTGACCGACGCGGACGCCGAGATCAGCGGCAGCTTGGTCGCGTCGACGGCGCGAGTCTCGACGTCGCGCAGGTGCACCGCGAGGGCGGCGGCGTCGTGGTGGCCGGTGTTCATGGCGAAAACGTGGTACGTCGGGGTGAGCACGAGCGTCCCGGTGTCGGGGTCGGTGAGGATCATGGCCTGCAGCACGTTGACGGTCTGGGCGATGTTCGCCATGACCACGCGCTCGGCGTGACGGTGGAACGCGTCGAGGTGCACGGAGGCGACCAGGGCGTCGCGCAGCGTGTTCTGCTGGTACAGGAACCCGGGGTTGGTGCCCTTCGCCACGTTCCACCACGTGCCCCACTCGTCTACGACCAGGCCGACCTTGCGGTGCGGGTCGTAGCGGTCCATGACTGTGGAGTGCCGGGTGAGCAGCTCCCCCATGCGCCGCGCGCGGGCCATGGTCACGTACCACTGGTCGGTGCTGAACCCGGTGGCGTCGCCCTTGTCCGACCACGGCCCGGCCATCGTGTAGTAGTGCAGCGACAGGGCCTGGAACGGGCCCGCCGACCCGGCCGGGTCCGCCGCCAGGTCGTCGAACGAGCGCATGAGCGTCTCGGTCCAGTGCAGGTCGGCCTCGTTCGCGCCCGCCGCGATCCGGTACAGCAGGTTGCCGCCGTGGTTGCGGCTATAGGTGGCGTACTGCCGGGCCAGGGACGCGAACTGTTCGGCGCGCAGGTTGCCGCCGCAGCCCCACGCCTCGTTGCCCAGGCCCCAGAACGGCACCCGCCACGGCTGCTCGCGCCCGTTCGCCCGCCGCAGCGCCGCCATCGGTGAGTCGTCCGCCCGGGTCAGGTACTCCACCCAATCCGACATCTCCGCCACCGACCCGGACCCCACGTTCCCCGACA